>NZ_JBHOQV010000091.1:0-10046 GCF_042408735.1 Thermogemmatispora sp. | reverse complement strand
AGTAACCACCCTCACCACGTTGCGCCGATCCGTGTCGAGCAAGTAGTAGTAGTGAGATGACGGAGAACTGCCCAGAGAGACGTGCCACCCTGCCACGTTACCTGACCCCAGGAGTCCCGTTTCTCTACTATCCCCCCACGTTTGCCTCGCGCCCGCGGAACCGTTCTCTGAAGCTCGTTACGCCTACATAATAGCGCGCTCCCATGAGAATAACATGAACGTGGGAGGGCAAATCATGACGATTCTTTCATCGTTTGAGCACAGAACCGGGTCGCCAACGATTACAGTTTGTTCATCTTCTCCCAGTCGCGGTTGAAGCGCTGGATAGCCTCCTCGCTCAGGGGGTCGCTGATCAGGTCGAGCAGGACCTGGGGAGGGGCGGTCAGATCATGGGCGCCGGCCAGGAGGGCGCGGGCGGCCTCTTCGGCTGTCTTGATGCTGGCCACCAGTACGCGCGTTGTGCCTGGCTCTTGCGAGCGGCAAAGCGAGGCCATCTGAGCGATGCGTGTGGCGGCCTCGATCCCGGAGCGTTCCAGGCGGTTGTAGTAGGGGATCACGAAATCGGCGTGCACCTGGAGAGCACAATAGACCTGGGGGAGCGTGGTCACGGCTGTGAAGGCCAGGGCATAGCCCTGGGTGCTCAAGCGGCGCGCCACGCGCATTCCCACCTGGTTCATGGGGATCTTGGGGATCACGCGCTCGGGAGCCATCTCGATGTAGCTGAGGGCCTCGCGATACATCTCCTCCTCCGTACTGGCGCCCGGCTGCATAAAGACATGGCCGCTCAGTCGCTCCAACAGCGCCTGCAGCACCTCGTGAGGCGAGAGCCGCTGACCGCGCTCGCGGGCGGCCAGCAGCAGCGTAGGGTTGGTGGTCGCGCCAGCCAGAGGTACCGTGCTGGCCACGTTCGTGATATCATCTATCAAAGCAGTATCAACATAGAGGGCCATGCGTATGCTCCATCCTCAACTCCTGGCTGACAATGTTCCACTGCATGCTGAGCAGCGCTTACTGATCTTGAATTCGGCGGCGGACCCCTTTGTTCAGGTTGCCGCGCGTCAGCTCAGCCGTGGGCGAATCGTTCTGGCCGAAGACAACGTCGGTGCCCTTGAGCAAGCGTACGCTGTCCCTGCCCGCAGCCAGCTAGAACATGTTCCTTTCCATGAGTATACGCGAGAAACCTCGCCGAATACCATAGATGTGGCGGTTATGAATCTGCTCTATCAGCCCTCCAAAGCCTGGGTCTACTACGGGCTAGAGGCGGCTCGCTATGCTCTCAAACCTGGTGGGCGCCTCTATGTCACGGGAGCCAAAGATCGTGGCATCCTCTCGATTGCGCGGCGGATGCGCGAGTACTTTGGCAATCTGGAGACGCTGGAGATCAGCAAGGGCTGGCGGGTTGTCGCGGCGGAGAAGACCGCGGAGACGCCTCTCTCCTCGCAGCCGCCCTCCTGGCCGCAGCGTGAGGTCTTCGCGGGCGGCGAGCTGGACGAGGGGACGCGCCTCCTGCTCGACGTCCTGGAGGTCTATGTGACCGATGTGGCACTCGATCTCGGCTGTGGAGCTGGCTATATTGGTCTTCATATTGCCGAGCGGGCGCGCAAGGGGAGCGTGACCCTGGTCGACGCCAGTCTGGCAGCGGTTGCGCTGGCGCGGCAGCGCTTGCAGGAGAAGGGCCTGACCAATGCCCGGGCGCTCCCCAGCGACGCCACTAGCGCCGTGAGCGGGCAGCGCTTCAGCTTGATTGCCACCAATCCTCCATTCCACGTCTGGGGAGTCAATACCAAGGCCGTCGGTGAGCGCTTTATCCGTGAAGGCGCGCGCCTGTTGACGCCGCGCCGGGGACGCTTCTATCTGGTGGCCAATCGTTTCTTGAAGTATGAGCCGGTGCTGGAGGAGTGCTTTGAGGAGGTCCAGGAAGTAGGTGGCAACAGTCGTTACAAGGTTCTGCGCGCTAGCTCGCCCCTGCGTCCCGGGCGGCGCGGCGAGCGTGTACGCGATGAAGAGCCAGCCCAGCTCTATAAAGGATGGCGTTGAGCATGAGCCGAATAGCCTATCTCAATGGTAACCTGTATACGATGGATGAGACCCGACCTCGGGCGCAGGCTCTGGCAGTCGAGCGCGAGAGCGGGCGCATTGTGGCGGTCGGCGATGATGCGGAGGTGCGTCGGGCGGCTGGTGGCCAGGCCGAGCTGATCGATCTGCGCGGTAAGACGGTCTTGCCCGGCTTCATTGATGCCCATATCCACCTGCTAGCCACAGCCTATCGCTCCCACGACATCGATGCGGCGGCCTGTAACAGTGCCGATGAGGTGGCCCAGCTCGTGCGCGAGCGAGCTACCCGCACGCCCGTTGGTCAGTGGGTCGTGGGTGGCCAGTGGGACCGCAACCGCTGGTCAACGCGCGCTTTTCCTTCTCGGGAGGTGCTGGATGCCGCGGCCCCAGAGCATCCGGTCGCGCTCTGGAGTAAGGACGGTCATCTGCTCTGGGTCAATTCGCTGGCCCTGGCGCGGGCGGGCATCACCGCTGAAACGCCCGATCCGCCCGGGGGCGCCATTTTACGCGATGGCAGTGGCCAGCCGACCGGTATTTTGCAGGAGGGGGCGGCTATGGAGCTGGTGGCTCGCCTGATCTCCTCTCCCTCGCCTTCCCTGGCGCGCCAGCTCCTGGAAGAAACCTGTGCCTCTCTTCTGCGCTCGGGGATTACGGCCATCCACGATATTGAGGATCGCGCCACCTACGATTTGTTAGCCTCCCTGCGGGCAGCGGGACGCCTCCCACTGCGCGTGCGCATGATCCTCCAGCGCCATCCTCTGCCCGAGCTGCGCGCCGGTGTGCTCAAGGCCGACGAGGAAGATGCCTTCCTGCGCATCGGCGGCATCAAGATCTTCGCCGATGGCACGCTTGGTTCGCAGACCGCCGCCATGCTCGAAAGTTACGAGGGCAGTGCCTCCAACTATGGGATCCTGGCTACTCCCGAGGAGCAGATGCGTGCTCTCGTCAGGGAGGCAAGCGAGCTGAATCTGATCATTGCCATCCATGCCATAGGCGATCGGGCGGCGCGTGTGGCGCTTGACGCCATCGAGCTGGCTCGGCGGCAGCTCACGGAGCAGGAGCGGCGGGCGCGAGGACGGCTGCGCTATCGCCTTGAGCATCTGCAACTGGTGCAGCCTGCCGATCTGGAGCGGATGCGCCATCTGGGGGTGATCGCCTCGATCCAGCCCTACCACGCCGTTGCCGACCGCGACATTGCCGAGCGCTACTGGGGGCCACGCCACAAGCAAGCCTATGCCTATCGCAGCATGTCTGAGCGGGGCATTCCGCTGGCCCTTGGCTCCGATGCTCCCGTCGAGCTGTTTGAGCCACTGCGCATCGTCTACGCGGCCGTCAAACGCACCGATCCGGAGAGCGGGCGCCCTTCCTGGCTGGCGGAGCAGGCTCTGCCGCTGAGCACCGCCCTCTACGCCTACACTCTTGGGGCAGCCTACGCCGGGGCCGAAGAGGCAGATAGAGGCTCGCTCAGTGTCGGCAAATTTGGCGATGCCGTGGTCTTACCAGAAGACCCATTCCAGATTCCGCCGGAGCGCCTCGTTAGCAACGGCGTCCAGGCTACGATCGTTGGCGGCCAGCCGGTCTTTGGCGATCTCTGACCGCCCGCCGTTGCTGAGGAGGCGCGGGCGAGCAGCGAGCCTGGGGCCGCTTCAGTGGGAGCGGACAGCGCCTCGCCCCGCTCGCTCAGCCATCGTCGTCAAGAAAGGGCTGGCCCTGCCGGCGATAGTAGCGCTCCAGGGCCTCGATCCACTCTAGTTGGGCTGGGGTCTGTGGCACAAAGCAGCCACGGGCCGAGGAGAGCAGGCCCACGGCCAGCGGCGCCGAGTAGCCCGCGCGCACCAACAGCGCGGCAGCAATCATGGCCGAGCGCCCGATCCCGAGCCGGCAATGGATGGCAATATGCAGGCCAGCCTCTAGCAGCCCATACAGCTCGCTCAGCAGGTCCTGAATAGCCCCGTCCAGGGGCGGCCCCTGCAGGTCGGCAATCGGAAAATGAAAATAGCGCACCCCCTGCTCTTGGCAGGTCTGCGCCTCGTGCTGGAGGCCGATCTCTTCAATCTCCTCGCCTGTCAGAAGCGAAACCAGAACGTCTACCCCCGCCTGGCGCAGCATCTTAATGGCCTGTTCCAGTAGCGCGCCGCCCGCTGGATGGCCCATGATGCTCAGGCGCTGGTCCTTCAACAAGTCAACGGTGTACAATCCTTTCACCACAGCCATCTTGCTACCTTTGACCCCCTATTAGATGCCAGCCAGACCTGCTGAGGCTGGTCTGAGAGGCAGGAGGCGAACCAGCTCAGGCGCCGGCCCAACTGCGACTCAGAGATGCAGGCCGTCTGGCGGCTCAGATGCAGGCTCAGCAAGCCCTCCCTTCCCCCCTTTGCTCTCCTCTGCCCATCCCCAGGCGGCATATACTGGGAGTATACCAGAGAGGTATAATAGTCTCAACTGATCAACTCTTTTTGAGGAGCATACAGGCATGGCTACTGCTGCTCGGCGTGTAGCGAGCTTTGGGACCACTATTTTTACGGAGATCAACGTCCTGGCCCAGCAGCATAACGCCCTCAATCTGGGGCAAGGCAAGCCCGATTTTGACTCCCCTTCCGACATCGTTTCCAGGCTGATCGAGGCTCTGCAGGCCGGTCAGTACAATCAGTACGCTCCGGGGCCGGGGACGGCGACGCTGCGCCACGCCGTGGCCTCCCATGCGGCGCGCTTCTATGGCCTTGACATCGACCCCGAGCGTGGCGTCATCGTAACCGCGGGAGCTACCGAGGGCATCTTTGCCGCCGTCTTGGGACTGGTGGATCCCGGCGATGAGGTTATTGTTATCGAACCATTCTACGATTCCTATGTGCCCAATATCCTCATGGCCGGCGCCGCGCCTGTCTACGTGCCGCTGCATCCGCCTCACTGGACCTTCGACCCCGCTGAGCTGCGCGCCGCCTTCACGCGCAAGACGCGCGCGCTCATTCTTAACACACCTCATAATCCCTGTGGGCGTGTCTTCTCGCGCGAAGAGCTAACCTGCATCGCTGAACTGTGCATCGAGCACGATGTCACTGTGATCGCCGATGAGGTCTACGAACACCTGGTCTTCGACGAGGCGCGCCACATCCCCATTGCCACCCTGCCCGGCATGTTTGAGCGCACCGTCACAGTCAGCAGCTCGGGCAAGGCCTTTAGCGCCACCGGCTGGAAGATCGGCTGGGTCTACGGGCATCCTGACCTCGTGGACGGCGTGGCCCGGGCCCACCAGTTCATCACCTTCGCCGTGCACCATCCCACCCAGGAAGCTATCGCCTACGCCCTGAACCTGCCCGATAGCTACTATCGCGATCTCAAGGAGCTGTACGAGCGCAAGCGCCAGTTACTCCTGCAGGCCCTCGATGCCGCCGGCCTGCCCTATCGCGTGCCCGAGGGCACCTACTTTGTCCTGGCCGACTTCTCCTCGATCTTTGACGGCACGCCGCTTGAATTTGCGCGCTATCTGATCAAGGAGATCGGAGTAGCCGGCATTCCTCCTGAGACCTTCTATTGTCCCGCCCACGCTCACATCGGCGGCAGCTATCTGCGCTTCTCCTTCTGTAAGAACGATGAGACCTTGCTGCAGGCGGGTGAGCGCCTGGCCCGCCTGGCTGAAAGGCGGCGTTAAGCGCTGGGTGGACACCGGAGGCGAAGGAAGGAAGGGTTGCTTAGGGAAGGCAGGGTCAGAGGTAGGTCAGGGAGAAGGAGCGGGAGAGGCTGAGCGACTGGCGCCAGAGCGTCGTGGGCGACGGTAGCTGCTGGATTCGCGCACGATCAGCTCCGGCTGATAGGTGAGCTGACGGTGCTCGTGGGTTGCGGCGTGGTCGGCCTCATCCAGGAGCAGCTCGGCGGCGCTGCGGCCAAGCTGATACTTGGGCTGACGCACGGAGGTCAGCGGGGTCGAGAGCATGCCAGCAAAATCCACGTCGTCGTAGCCGACGAGAGCAAAGTCGCGCGGGATGGCAAAGCCGCGCCTGGTGAGGCCGCGCATAACTCCCAGGGCCAAGAGATCGTTAGCGCAGAAGATAGCCGTTGGGCGCTCGGCGGGGTCCACACTCAGAATCTGCTCGACGGCGCGCTCTCCCTCGCGCGCGTTCAAGAAAGGCATGGTGATCTCCAGGACCACCTGGCCCGGGTCGGCGCCTGCCGCGCGAACCGCCCGCTGCACTCCTTCCAGGCGATCGGCGCATTGGCGGATCGAGTGAGGGCCGTTCACAAAGGCGATGCGCTCATGGCCCTGAGCCAGCAGATGCTCCACCGCCAGCTCGCCTCCGTGTACATCGTCGACGGCCACCGAACACAGGTCCGGCTGCCGGCTTGGACGGTCCAGCAAGACCACGGAGATGCCGCGCTTGCGCAGGCGATAAAGATGCGTATGGTCGTCCAGGACAGGCGTGATCAGCAGGCCATGCGCGCGCTGCTCTTCCAGCACGCGCAGATAATGGGCCTCGCGCTCGGGCGAGTCGTCCGAATTGCAGAGGATAACGACGTAGCCAGCCTCGTTGGCCGCGTCCTCGACGCCGCGTGCCACCTCCGTGAAGAAGGGATTCGCCACATCAAGGACCACCAGGCCGATGTAGAGACTGCGCCCGGCGCGGAGCTGACGCGCCGAACCGTTGCGGACAAAGCCCAGCTCGTCGATGATGCGCTGCACGCGCTGCCTTGTCTCTTCCGCTACTAGCTCAGGATGATTCAAGACGTTAGAGACGGTTCCGAGCGAGACACCGGCCCGCTCGGCTACCTCACGAATACTTGGCATGCACGCACTCCGTAGACAGAAGCGAAATCCATCAGGGATGGCGATGGTAAGGCGAAGTTCCCTGGCGCCGCCGGCGGGTCAGTTGCCGCCACCGGTCGGCCCTGACCATTTCCTGCAAGCGCCGGAGCCAGGTCCTGTGGCTGTCCTCCGGCGCTCCGGGCCGATCTCCTCCAGTCAGCGAGCGCCAACCGGTCCGCAGCCTCTCCCTCGTCTGACTGGCCGACCGACCCGACCCACCCGTATCATCAGATGATAGTATGCCACACCGGTCCGCTCTCTGGCTATTCGCCTGTCACCCTCCTGTGAAAAAGAGCGCTCTTCCCCTTGACAATCGGACTGGTCTCGATTATACTCTCAGCATTGAAACGTTTCAATTAGCAGCCGGCCCATATACCCCGGCCAGCTCAGCCGGACCAGACCAGAAACCAGACTGGCTGACTGGCCAATCGCCTGATCGTCGGACTGATCAGGGAATCGAATGTAGAACTGATCGTCAGCGAAGGACACTCAGTAGGGGGAGCTATGGAACTAGCTGCGCCGCAGGCGGCGGTGCCTGTGATCGAGCTGGTCGGCGTAAGCAAGCGTTTTGGCGCCATTCAGGCCCTCAAAGAGGTGGACCTGAGCCTCTATGCGGGCGAGGTCCACGCTCTGGTGGGTGAGAACGGTGCTGGCAAGAGCACGCTGGTCAAGATCCTGGCAGGCGTGCACCGCCCCGATTCTGGCCTTCTCAAAATCAATGGCGAGGCGGTCGAGCTGCGTGGTCCCGCCCAAGCTCAGGCCGCTGGCATCGCCGTCATTCACCAGGAACCGACGCTTTTCCCCGATCTTGATGTGGCCGAGAACGTCTTTATGGGCCATCAGCCGCGCGATCGTCTGGGACGCATCGACTGGCGTCGCATGTATCGCGAGGTAGAGCAGCTTCTGCAGTCGCTGGGCGTGGAGCTGAACGTCTATCTGCCGGTGCGAGGTCTCTCGGTGGCCGATCGGCAGTTAGTAGAGATCGCGCGGGCCTTATCGCAAGAGGCGCGCGTCTTAATCATGGATGAGCCGACGGCCTCGCTCTCCCCGCGTGAGGTCGAGGACCTCTTCGCAATTGTTGAGCAGCTTCGGGCGCGGCAGGTGGCGATCCTCTTTGTGAGTCATCGTCTGGAGGAGGTCTTTCATCTGGCCAGTCGCATCACAGTCCTGCGCGACGGTCAGCGCGTGATCACGGCCCCCGCTCAGACGCTCACTCCTGAAGAGACGGTTCGTCATATGGTAGGGCGCGAGCTGGAGGCCCTCTTCCCCAAAGAGCAGGCGGTCATCGGCGAGGTGGTTCTGGAGGTACGCCATCTGACGCGAGCCGGCCTCTTTCGAGATGTGAGCTTCCAGCTCCGGCGCGGCGAGATCCTCGGGCTGGCTGGCCTGGTGGGCGCGGGCCGCAGCGAGGTGGCGCGTGTGCTCTTCGGCATCGACCAGGCCGAGAGCGGCGAGATCCTCATCGCCGGGCGCCCAGTCACTATCCGCTCGCCGCGCGATGCCATGCGCTATGGCCTGGCCTATGTTCCAGAAGATCGCCATCAGCAGGGCCTGATCCTCGATTTCTCGATTGCCAGCAATATTACTCTCTCTATTTTGCGACGCATCGCGCGTTTCTCCCTCATCAGGTCGCGCCAGGAACTGGAGGTCGCTGCCGATTATGCGGAGCGCCTGCGCGTGCGCGGTGGGCGCTTGACCCAGGCGGTGCGCGCGCTTTCTGGCGGCAATCAGCAAAAGGTGGTCTTGGGCAAATGGCTGGCTACCGAGCCGCGCATCCTCATTCTGGATGAGCCGACGCGCGGTATCGATATCGGGGCCAAGGCCGAGGTCCATCGCATTATCTCCGAGTTGGCCGCGCGTGGCCTGGCCATCCTCCTGATCTCTAGCGAGCTGCCAGAGATTCTGGCCATGTCGGACCGCATCCTCGTCATGCACGAGGGGCGGGTCAGCGGACTGTTCAGTCGCGCTGAGGCCGATCAGGAGAAAGTCATGCTGGCAGCAACGGGACAGAACAGAGAGAGCAGGTGAGCGCATGAGCACAACAACGACCCGTCTGCAGGAATCGGGCTGGCGCGCGCGCCTGGGTGGCAAGCGCCTGGTGGCTCTGGTGGGCCGTGTGCGCGAGCTGGGCTTGATCGTCGTGCTCCTCGTGATCATTGCCCTGGTCGGCTTGCAGACGCCGCGCTTTCTGACAGCGGATAACTTCGAGCAGATCCTGCTCTCGATCGCTATTTTGGCGATCGTGGCGGTTGGCGAGACAATGGTGATTCTGACGCGCAATGTCGATCTCTCGGTCGGCTCGATCGTTGGCATGACGGCCTTTGTCTGTGCCGATCTGCTCAAGCATGACCGGCAGATGCCGGTGATCCTGGTCGTCTTGCTCGGCTGTGCCTTGGGGGCCTTGCTGGGGGCTAT
Source organism: Thermogemmatispora sp. (assembly GCF_042408735.1). Taxonomy (GTDB): domain Bacteria; phylum Chloroflexota; class Ktedonobacteria; order Ktedonobacterales; family Ktedonobacteraceae; genus Thermogemmatispora. The sequence goes on along the minus strand of NZ_JBHOQV010000091.1, from coordinate 778 downwards.
CAATGGCCTGATCGTGGCCCTGGGGCGCGTCCCGGCTATTGTGGCGACCCTGGGGACGCTCTATCTGTATCGCGGCCTGGATTCTTACATCGCCGGCGGAACGCAGGTGAGCGCCTACGATGTGCCGGATAGCTTTCTGGCCCTGGCCACGACTCATGTTCTGGGGATCCCAGCCCTGATCGTCTTTGCAGCAGCCATCGCCCTGATCTTTGCCTATCTGCTGCGAGCGACCCGCGGTGGGCGCGAGCTGTATGCTCTGGGGAGCAATCCCGAGGCGGCACGCCTGGCGGGCCTGCGCAGCGAGCGCCTGATTTTCCTGACCTTCCTGCTGTGTGGCCTCCTGAGCGGCTTCGCCGGCGTGCTCTGGGGAGCGCGCTTTGCCACGGTCGATTCGGGGGCGGCGACCGGCCTGGAGCTGCAGGTGATTGCCGCCGTGGTTGTCGGCGGGGTCAATATCTTCGGCGGCTCTGGAACAATCCTGGGGGCCATGCTTGGCGCGATCGTCCTCGGAACCATCGATAATGCTCTGACTTTGCTCAAGCTCTCGCAATTCTGGCTGCAGGCTATCGATGGTGCCGCTATTCTGGCGGCGGTAACTCTTGATGCCCTGATTACTCGCTGGCTCCAGCGCCGCCTCGTCAGTGGGAGGCAACGATGAGTGATTCGTCCGAAGTCAAGCCGCCTGCGCTCGACCTTGAGGCTTCTGCCACTGCTGCCTCTCCTTCGGCCCCTGCTGTGGAGCTAAGGAGGACCAGAGTCACGGCCTCTGAGCGCGCTC
>NZ_JBHOQV010000143.1:0-11491 GCF_042408735.1 Thermogemmatispora sp. | reverse complement strand
TCTGGGTTCATCCATAGATCCTCCATGAAGTTGACAGGCTGAATGTGCCGGAGAGCGCAGGTCTGGGGGAGGCTCTTCTCCCAGGGGATGACCGACTGGGCCGTGTGTCAGCCTCCTCAGGTGTCCGCTCCTCCAGTCTCCCTCGCCGGGGAGGTGATCCCGTTGCATCAGGTGCGCCGGCTCGCCCGCGTCTTCCAAAGCGAGCGCATCAATGCTGACAGGCTCTGTCACAGAGAGAATTCCCAATTCATTCGCGACTCTTTCTGGCTGACGCCTTTCCTGGCCTGCCGGGAGCGCCAGATGCTGTGGCCTGGCGCTTTTTCTTCTTCAAGTGTACCAGAAGCAGGCTATGCAGTGGAAGGGAGCCAGGAGCAATGCTGCCGATCTCTACAGGATTGGCAGGCTGGGCTAACCGGCGAGTGATCTACCGGGCAGAAGGCGCTCCTGCTCCCCTGATATCTATTCACCCCGCTTGCATCCTCATGCCCTGGAGATCCCCAGGTAGCCAGCCAAACCAGTCCAGTTCCCTGGCCCGAGACTCTTGGTCGCTCAGCCTCCAGGCAGGTGCGTCCTGATGCCAGGTTGGTCAGGCCCGCGAATAGTGCCAGCACCAACACAGGGGATCGAATTGACGATGGCTGGCCGGCAGGTATGCCGGGAAGGCTGCCCTGAGCTATCACGCCAGGCAGGCGATCATCGCCTGTGAGCAGGCGCGCAAGGCTTCTCTGGTTGCGAGCAATGCCGGAGCGCGCAGAAGCCAGCCGCAGGGTCTGCCGCCTTTGCTGCAGCGGCCGACTAACCAGATAGCGAAAAGTTTGGCCGCTCTGCCTGGCTGCCAGGAACCACTCGCTCGAAAGAAGAAATACGGACCCGGCCTGGCACCCGACCTCAGTTTAGGTGGACTCAGAAGCTGCCGGCCTTTCCCCAGTAGCCAGCGGTTTACGTCCCCAAACTGTCAACAGTGGCCACAGAGCAGAAAAATCCTCTTGTTGCATCTCTGCTACTGTCAACTGATACAGATATTCCAGCTCCTCTTTCGTGGCCACTCCTACTTTGGCCAGGAATGGTTGGACGAGTTCCAATCCAATCAGATAGTCTTTAAAGACGGGATAGTGGGCCTCAGTTCCCATCGACCACTCGATAACGCTGACTCGCTTCTGCACACCTTCAAAGCCCGCCTGTCTCACCATGCGGGGTAAGACCGTTATAGTGCCCAGATGGCGTCCGTCTGGAGAGAGGCTTTGACCGGCCCGTTTGAGGGCCTGGGCCACCAGCGAGGCGAAGCGCTCGTAGGCCGGGCTGGTCGTCAGGGGCGTCTCCATTTCTGTCAGACGCAAGATGCCGCCAGGCTTTAGCAATCGATAGCTCTCAGCCAGCAGCTTGGGCCAGGCGGCTGGCAGCATGAAGCCGCCGAGCAGCCTGCCATTGATCAAGTCAAAGGAGCCATCGGGGAAGGCCAGTGGCTCCATCACATTCATCACCTCAAAATGCACGTTCTCCAGCCCGCGCGACCAGGCCTGGGCGCGAGCGTACTCGATCACCTGCCGGCTGATATCTACCCCAACCACAGCGGCCTTGGGATAGAGAAAGGCCAGCTCCAGGTCCCAGCCCCCAGGTCCGCAAGCTAGATCCAGCACCTTTGCACCTTCTGGCAGCTTGATGTCTTCTTCTGGCAGGAGGCCGCCCATGCTCTCGGTCAGCAGTCGATCTTGTTGCATCAGGCGAGCCAATTCACCAGCATTTTCAGGATCGATCGGGTAAGTGCTGTCCGACTCTGCCATTGATGATGCTCCTTGCTCAGCTTATCTTCCTCTAGCGCCCAGACAGGCATGAGGATCACGCTCCCTGACTCTTCTTCCTCAAGTGTACCAGCAGCAAGCCTTGCCGTGGAAGGGTGACCAGAGCGATTCTGCCGATTCGCCCTGGAGCAACTCGCCTGGCTATCCAAATAAGCGACCAGTCACCTGGATGCCAGACTTACTGCGCAAAAGATTGTCCATCTTGCTTGCCCGCAGATGGTCCCCTCTGCGCTCCTGGCGGCTGCGACGGCCATGCGATCTATGAGCGGAGACCTTCAGCAGAGCTGGCAGACTAGAGCGGCGGCGCCATGTCACAAATCTAGGGGATGTTCCGTCTGCTTTTCGTCATCGGTGAAGATCAGATCAAACCTGTTTGGGAGGAGAGAGTATGCAGACAGATGTTGCCATCGTCGGCGCTGGCCTGACGGGGCTGACGGCTGCCGTCTACCTGGCGCGGGCCGGCCTGCAGGTAGCCGTCTTTGAAAAGGCAGCCAGCCCAGGGGGACGTGCCGCCACGCAGGTCTATCAAGGCTACTGCCTCAACCGTGGGGGGCATGCCCTCTATCCCGGCGGCGCAGCGACCCGGGTCCTGCGCGAGCTGGGCATCAGCTTCCAGGCCGGCTCACCGCGCCGGGTGCAGGTTCTGTCTCATGGCCGATTTTTTGCCTATCCAGCCGATCCTGCCAGTTTCCTGACCACAGCTCTCCTCAGCAGGTCCGAAAAAATGGAGCTGCTGAGAGTCCTGACCAGATTGGCGCTGCACAAGCCCCAGAGCCTGGCCGATCTCAGCGTACAGAAATGGATCGACGATCATGTCAGACACGAGGATGTGCGCCAGTTCTTGCTGGCTTCTGCTCGCACCCTGACCTATAGCGCCAATTTAGAGCTGACCAGCATGGAGCCGGTGGTAACACAGCTCCAGCTTTCGCTGAAACGGCCAGTGCTCTATATCGACGGGGGCTGGCAGACGCTGGTCGCCGGGCTACGCCGGGCTGCCGAGCAGGCTGGGGCCCGTCTCTACACAGGAAGGCGTGTGACGGCGGTGGCCCAGAGCGATGGACGGGTTGGGGGACTCGAGCTAAGCGAGGGCTATCTGTGCGAAGCGCGGGCTGTTCTCCTGGCGATCGAGCCGGCGGATGTCTTGCGCCTGCTCCCCGATCCTCTGCTGAGAGAGCGTCTCGGAAGGCTGAGGCCCCTGCCCGTAGCCTGCCTCGACGTGGCTCTGCAGCGCCTGCCGTGCCCTGCCCGGCCAGTCTCTCTCGACCTGGATCAGCCGCGCTTTTACTCGGCCCAATCGCTCTTTGCCCGCGTTGCTCCGGCGGGTGGGGCCCTACTGCACGCCGTTCGCTACCTCGATCCAACCGATCCCGGAGAGGCCCGCGAGCATGAACGCGAGCTAGAGGAGCTGCTCGATCTGGCTCAACCGGGTTGGCGCGATCTCGTGATCAAGCGCTTCTTCCTGCCCCGCCTGCTGGTTACGGGGGCCGTTCCTCTCGCCGAGAGTGCCGGCTTTGCGGGCCGTCCAGAGCCGCGGGTGGAGCATATTCGGGGTCTCTATCTGGCGGGTGACTGGGTCGGTCGGGAAGGCTATCTCGCCGATGCCTGCTTTGCCAGCGCCCGCCAGGCAGCCCTGCTACTGCTTGCCGAACTGGCCGGACGGCAAAGCCCCCACCGGCTCAGGGCGGCGGCCTAGAGCGAGCCTGATAGGGAGCAGAGGACAGGTCAAGTATGGTATGCTCTGTCAGGTGCCTGCCTTCGCGGCAGCACGCGACAGAGCTTCTTGCCTGCTGGCGAAAACGCCCGCTGAGGGATGCCGCCACAGGCTTTTCTGGCAATTCGCAAGCGCGCATGATGAAGAGAAACGAAGAAACCGGACGTATCTTTCAGGAGTATCGGCTCCTGCTCTTCTCCATTGCCTACCGCATGCTCGGCGAGGCCAGTGCAGCCGAAGATGTAGTCCAGGAGGCCTTCGTACGCTGGCTGCAGTCCGATGAGCAGGCCGTGCAGTCACCGCGCTCTTACCTGACCACCATCGTTGTGCGTCTATGTATTGATCAGCTGCGGACCGCACGAGCGCAGCGCGAGGTCTACGTTGGTCCGTGGCTGCCCGAACCAGTGGCCACAGGGCAGCGTCCCGAGCTGACGGCCACGGCAGAGCTGGCGGAATCGCTCTCCTTTGCCTTTCTCCTGATGTTGGAGAAGCTCAGTCCCCGAGAACGAGCTGTCCTGTTGCTGCGCGAGGTCTTTGACTATGAATACCCGGAGATTGCTGCAATCCTCGGCACCAATGCCGCGAGCTGCCGACAGTTGCTGCATCGGGCCCGCCAGCACCTGAGTCAGAGCGAGCGACGCTTTAGCGTTCCTCCGGCCCAGCAAGAGCAACTCACGGCCCGCTTCATGCAGGCGACCGCGGAGGGAGACGTCGAGGGACTGCTTGGCTTGCTGGCCGACGAGGCCATCCTCTTCACGGACGGCGGCGGCAAGGTCAGGGCCGCTTTGAAGCCGATTCAGGGGGCCCGGCGTGTGGCTCGTGGCATGTTTGGAGCGCTGCGCAAGTGGTTTCCCGCCGATCTAGAGCCAGTGCTTTCTGAGATCAATGGGCAGCCGGCCATCGTTGGCCTGGTCCAGGGAAAGCCCGTCGGTGTGATCTTGCTGCACCTGCGGGGAGGGCGCGTGAGCCGTATCTACGGCGTGGTCAACCCTGAGAAGCTGCGCTGGCTGGCCGGATTCATGGCGACTCGTGCTCGGGCTGAGCTTTAGCTGCCTCCGCCGCTCGAAGCGCTCTGGCGATAGTGTCTCCCAGGCCGTGCATTACGAGGTCGGCGCTAAAGTGTCCCAGCATGGCGGCCTCCAGGCCGTAGTGCCAGAACAAGTAGCCAAAAGCGACCCCAGCGATGCCGTTGAGCAGCAGTGCTCGCCCGACGAGCAGGGGAGTCAACTTGACCACAGCGGCAGTAGCGGGCAGGTGGCCCAGCCCGAAGAGGAGAGCCACCACGACAGTGGCCAGCCAGAAGACCCCAGGCGCCGGCTGGCCCTGCGCCCCACGCCAGATGAAAGCCACCAACCAGGCCAGCAGCGAGAGCAAGAAGAGGCGACAAAGCAACTCCTCCGCAATCCCTCCGTAAAAGCAGGCCAGCAAGCGCTTCCACAGGGCGGGAATGGGGAAGGCCGCCCGCATTGCCTGGGGCAGCCGCGGCCAAAAAACCAGCCCTTCCAGAATCAGCAGCAGGATGGCAGGAACGAGGCCGAGCAGCAGAGCTGGCCCCAAGAGCGCTTGGGCTTGCCTGTTCACAGATCTGCCCATCAGTAGGCCCTCTAGTAAAGGAGCCCCTAAACCGAGACTGTGGGCCATCGGGAGGCCCAGGCCAACCGCTGCAATCAACAAGATGCTACTCTGGAGTCCTTGCAGGACGAGTAGCACCCATAGAGGACGCTGCAGGCGCTCCTGTGCCCGCCTGAAGGCCTCGCGATTTAGTTCCAGCAGATAGGGCGTGACGCAGATCAGGCTAAAGAGCGCTCCCCCGCACAGGAGGGCGAACTCGGCCCAAGGAAAAGAGAAAACTGGCATATGGCGACCTCATCAACACAGTGTGCCAGGCGGGCCAATTGTAGCACTACTGGTGGCCAGAGACAATCACCGGGCCGGATCGGTCTGCTTGTCTCTAGCGGTCTATCTCTGCCAGGCAAAAGGCTGCCTCGGAGAGACACCTGCTCTGTTGAGAGGTGCTCTCCAAGGCAGCCCGAGAGCGGTCCAGGTAGATCGAGGGAAGTACAACGCTCCTGGCGATCAGCACAGTAAGGGCGATTCGCCGTTGACAAGTGCCCTGCCTGGTCGCTAGACGACGCTACAGGCGCGCCCGTTCAGGGTGAAGGCCGTCGGGCTGGCATTGCTGCCGTTCCAGGTTCCGTTGAAGCCAGGCGAGGAACCGAGCGTCGAGCCTGGTGGAATGGAGGCGTTGTACGATAGATTGGTGATGGTTACCGTGCTCCCCGACTGCGTGTAGGAGCCATTCCAAAGCTGGGTGATTTTCTGACCGCTTGGGAAGGTGAATTGCAGCGTCCAGCCGTTAATGGCCGTGCTCCCAGTGTTAGTAATTGTCAGGCTGGCGCTGAAGCCGCCTGGCCACTGGCTTGTGACCGCATAGTGTACCGAGCAGCTGAGACCTGCCGCCGCGGTAGGAGTGGGTGTCGGCGAAGGAGCCACCGTAGGTGTTGGCGTGGGCGAGGGGGCCGTCGTGGGAGTGACTGTTGGCCTGGGCGTGGGTGTCGATGTCGGGGTCGCCGTTGCGCTGCTGCCCGGTGTGAAAACCACCGTTGTCAGTGAATAGGGGGCGATCGATATGCTGGGCACGGGCGACCCGGTAACTACCGTCGAGCTGATCGAGCTGCTCGTCGCGCCGTAGGTATAGACGCGGGCGCTGGAGGCAGGGCTATAGCCATTGAGCGAGAAGGTCACATTATAGCTATTGCTGGGGTCCTTGTTGATCAGCAGCACGGCCAGGTTGCCATTGGCCTGTCGCACCGCGTGGACGGCTACCAGCGTCTGGTTGGAGGCCGAAGAGACCATCGTATCGCCGGCGTTGCCTAGATAAGAGAGCATCTGCAGACCATAGTAGGCCGGGAAAGGCGTATCGGCCGCCGGCTCGCATGGTCCGCCGCTGATACAGCCTCCATTTGCCAGGACGCCGTAGTCGCCGTACTGGGCTGAGCCGTAGAGCGACGAGCTGGTGTTACCGGCCACGGGCCCGTTGTGCAGCGTCCACCAGTCGACACTGGTGACCCCATTTTCCAGCCAGGTCATATAGTCATCGTCCTCGTAGAGGGCGTTGACGATGCTGACCGTTTGCTTGCCAGGATTGGAGGAGACCGAATTGGTCTCGGTCAGCAGGATTTGAACGGCGCTGGCGTGGGAGCCGCAGTACTGGGAGAGCTCCGAGCGCAGCGTCGAGACCATGTTCGGGATCTGGCTGGTTGAGGCGAGCAGCCCCGAGTCCGACTCATTGCCGGGATTTTGCGGGTACCAGTGGATGATGACGAAGTCGATAGCCGAGCAGGCGGTCGAAAGGACTGTCTGGTTCCACGGCTGAGGCGAGGCGGAATTGGTGACGCCGTCGGGCCAATTGCCTGGCGTCGTCAGGACGGCCCCGACCTTGATCGTTGGGTCGACGGCCTTCATGGCCTGACTGTAGGTCACCACGTTGTTGGCGTAGGCCGCCGAGGTGTGGGGGTTATTGTTATACTCCCAGCTAGCCCCGTAGGTGCCGTCGCCATAGATCTCGTTGCCGATCTCCCAGTACTTGATCCCGTAGGTGTGGCCCGTGCTGCTGGCCCCGGGATAGGTCGGGACGGGGCCGTTGTAGCCAGGCCCTCCTTTGTTGGCATACTGGACCCAACCAGCGGCCTCCGCGGGGGTGCCAGCTCCGTAGTCGACGGTGATGATCGGCTGGGCTCCTACGGACTGCACCAGGCCCATGAAGGCGTCAAAGGTGTTGTTGGGATCGAGCCAGCCCTGTCCGGAGACCAGAGAATGCGTCTGCCAGTGGTAGACATCGGAGGTTGAGCCGCCCGGGAAGCGCAGCATCCCAATGCCAGCGTTCTTAATGTCGCTGTTGGCTGCGCTATCCAGCAGATTGCTATCCCAGACGGCGGTGTTGAGGCCCCGGCTTAAGGTGGTCAGGGTCCCCAGCGACTGGTTGGCGTTGACTGTTACCTGAAGGCTGCCAGCCGCCGCTACCTGGCTCGCCGCTAGCGGGTTGAGCAGCACCAGTGCTGAAACAAGAAGGCAGAGCAGTACGGCACAGATGCCGACTGTTTGCCACCAATGAGGCCGAGGCACGCGCAGGCGTGCAAGCATCGCGGACATTCCCCTTGTAGATCCTCCCTTGCCTTGAGAAGCGCCTGCCGTTGAGAGAGGCAGGCGAAGCGGCCATACATTCGCGTTTTTCACGGCCTCACCATAGTCCAGTCCCGCTGGGCAGATCAACGACAGATGATGAGCATCTGGACAGCAGCCTTCGGGGTTCAGCCTCGGCCTGCTCATGTGCGTCTCTCTCCGGCTCCGCCTTCTCTCTCCGGGCAGAGGTCAAGCTCTGCCGTGCTGCCGATCGTTTCTGCCTTCGGCACGAGTCAGGCCCTTCTCCCGTGTCGACTCGCCTGAGCCGTCCCTATCCAGGACCTCTGGCCGCGGCGGCCCGCCGGGAGCGGAGGGTTTCGGGGCCTTGTTGTGGGACTACGGGCCGCTGTCAGTAGGCGTCGGGCGTCTATATCCTGGCTGGCTGGGACTGAGCCACCAGCTTAGTCGGGCTAGCGGCACGAGACCGTCCCTGGACAAGCCAGGGTCCTGGGGAATGATTGCGGCCAGGCGCTGGTCAAGTCTCATTCGCTGGACCAGAGTCGCTCTACTCGGGCAGACAGGTAGGCCGAGGGAGGCGACCAAGAAAATGGTGGGGGTGCTTCTACCGCGCTCGTTGGCTGCGGGCGAAGGCAGAGGCAGCCCCCGAAAGTCTGGCTCTATTCACTGCTCTGTTCGAGCTTGACCGGCGTGCTCGGACACTGGGGCAGCGAGTGTGCCGTCGCTCGCCTGTGTAGAGGAGGTTGTGGAGGGAAGGGGGGTTGTGGCCATGTCGAGGGCTGCGATGTAGCCAAAGGTCATGGCCGGACCGATGGTTGCGCCGGGGCCGGGGTAGTAGTGGCCCATGACCGAGGCTGTCGTGTTGCCCGCGGCGTACAATCCCTCGATCGCTGAGCCATCGGCGCGCAGTACGCGGGCCCGTTCATCGGTGACCAGTCCGCCTTTTGTGCCCAGATCGCCCGGCCAGAGCTTTACCGCGTAGAATGGACTTTCCTGCAGGGGGGCCAAACAGGGATTGGGCTTCACCGTCGGGTCTCCGTAGTAGCGGTCGTAGGCGCTCTCCCCTCGGTGAAAATCCAGATCCTGGCCGCTCTGGGCAAAGGCATTGAAGCGGCTCACCGTTTCCTGGAGACCCTGGGGGTCGATGCCCAGTTTCTGGGCCAGGGCTTCGAGCGTCGGCGCCTGGATAAAGTAGCCGTCGCGCAGCAGTTTGCGCGGCGTGAGGCCTGGCGGGACCATGCCGAACGGGTATAGCCGGCGAAAGCGCCTGTCCATGATGAAGTAAGCCGGGATGCAGGGCACTTCCCGGTGATGGGCGTACATGATGTGGACGGCGTCGGTGTAGGACTGGGCCTCGTTCATAAAGCGCCGCCCTGCCTGATCGACGATGATTGATCCTGGTAGCGAGCGCTCGTTGACGTGAAACATCGGTACGCCTTCTGGCAGAGAGGTAGGTCCCCACCAGGCGTCTTCCATCAGGGCCACGTCGGCGCCGATAGCCTGAGCGGCCTCGATCACTTCGCCGGTGTCGCCAGGGGCTGCCGAGGTCCAGGTGGTCTCGATGGGGGCCTGTTGATAGTGCTGCCGCATGCGGGCATTATGAGCGAAGCCGCCGGCGGCCAGTAAGACCCCGCGGCGTGCCTGGATGCGTACCTTGCGGCCCTCGTGAGTGGCGACAATGCCCCTGACCCGCTGCTGCTCCAGCACCAGTTCGTGCATCGGACTCTCGTTCCAGAGCACGACGCCAAGTTTGTCTGCCAGCATGAGCAGTTGCCCGACCAGGGCCTTGCCGAGGGCCATATGGCGGCGTTTCGTCAGCAGTTGCCAGGCGTTACGGGCCATGACGCCTGTGATCCGTAAAAAATTGCCGGGGGTACGCAGGGCCAGGCCGAGAGCGCGGTACTCGCTGGTGGTGAGGGCCAGCTTGCCGGCGAGACCTTCTCGGGAGCGAATCAGGGGGTAGAGTTTTCCCAAAGGCCGACCGGAGATCAGGGCGGACTCGACCAGTCGCGAGCGAACATGACCGCCAGGTTTTTCGGGGTAGTAGTCGGCATAGCCGTCGGCCCGACGGAAGCGGAGTCCCTGGGCGATGAGGAAATCCAGCATGCGCGGGGCTTCACGCAGATACGCTTCCTGTTTCGCGCGCGGGGTTTCATCGCCGACCGTGGCCTGTAAGTAGGTCAGGGCAGCTTCGAAGGAGTCTCTGATGCCGGCTCGTTGCATCAAGGCATTATTTGGAATCCATAGCCCTCCTCCCGAGAGGGCAGTCGATCCTCCGAAATAGGCGGTCTTCTCCAGTACGACCACAGATAGGCCGCGATGGCGGGCCGTGACAGCCGCCGTCAAGCCGGCGGCTCCGCTACCAACGACGACCAGATCGAACGTCCAATCCCAGTCGGTCATGAGAGCACCTCTCTTTAAGTCAAAGAGGAACGCAGCCGTGCTGGAGCTGATCAGCTGCGCTCGCACAAGCAAGCAAACAAGAAAGGGATCAGGTAGCTAGCCAGTCGCCATCGGCTGGCAGAATGGCACCGTTGCTAGCACTGGCTTTCCTGGTCTCCAGGCAGGTGGGCCGCCGGATTGCGCTGACCTGGAAACAGGAGGCGACTTGCTGCCCTGCTGGACGCTCTCAGTGGTGGTGCCAAGTGCCGCCAGGTCGCTGGCAGGGACGATCGCTCTGGGACGGGCCGCGCTGCCGCCGGGGTTGAACTCTCTGGAGGGGAAGGCGAGGTCGCTGGTCAGCCCAACTGGCCCGACAGCTCCATGTTGGGTACCGCTGCTGTAGGATGGAGCCGCGGCGCCACCTGGTTCAGCCTCAGAGGTCGCAGCGAGGGAGCTGCCTTTTCGCTGCTCTGAGGGGGTTGGCATGGTTGGCCAGCGGACCACGGGGAGACCATCCGGATCAGGGGCTGGCGGGCGCTTCCGAGGCTTGGGGGCACTTTGGGCGACTGAAGCCGTGAGATCAATGTGGCTGGGGTTGTGGCGGGAGGTGGCGAGAGATCCGATGGTGGGGATGGCCCTGTTCAGCCTGGTCCCCGCTTCGCTGTCGGAGGCGACATTGGCTGGACAGGTGGTGTTCCGGGCGGGCTGTTGCTTGGTGCGCATCAGTCTGTGCTCCTTCTCTGGATGGTCCTCCACGAGCGAGAACGGCGTTGAGGCTCGTCCCTTCCTCGATGAAGACGATCGGCAGCCACCGGCGGCGCCGCCGGTGGCCTCCGCCTGCGAGGGTGTCTGCTGGCATTATAATGTCACTGAGTGACAAAAGTCAATGAGAGACAGAGAAATTGCGAACGAGGGTGGTGCTGGTGCTGGCTTCGACGAGGCCCGCCAACCAGTGTACGAACGCTGGCGGCATCTGGCATGGGCGGACCTGGTCCTTCTGTCGCGTGTAGGGAGCAGCCAGAGGGTGATAGCGGAGTTCTGGGCAGGAGGGTGCTTGAGCAGGTGAGAGGGAGCGATAGTGATCACGGAGTAGACAAAGCTTTCTGGCGTGTGGTACGCTAGAAAAGGATGCATCTGCTTCTTCTCACAACCTCGGAGGCGGAGCGGAGATGGAAAGGATCCGATGGGACTGGCTCTGCCGGAGCGGCAGCGAGGTTTGAGGAGTGGAAGGCTGGTCGGAGAGGAGGCGGGTTAGCGGCAGCAGGGGGAAACGAGAGGGAACGGGAAACACGATGAGGACGGGATGAATACGGGCTGCTACTGGTTGTGTGTGCTGGTGCCTTCTATACTCTGTGATAGAAGCAGTTGCTCTTGCAGGATCAGTGAGCCGGAGAGAGTGCGTAGTGCCAGACGAGGGAACTCCGCTCTGCGCTGGGGCGGCGGGCCCCTCTGGTGAGCA
>NZ_JBHOQV010000140.1:0-2043 GCF_042408735.1 Thermogemmatispora sp. | reverse complement strand
AATAGTATAATATTGACAGCCTGCTAATTTGTGAGGAGGTGCATGCATCTGGCAGAGAGGGAATCCGAAGCAGTCCTACCTCCAGAGAAAGGAATCCTCGCACTCTTCTCCGCACCATCTTTTTTTCTGGCGGCAACAGCGCTGTCGGCGGCCAGGCTCAGAGCTGAACTCAGCGAGCAGAGCGATAGGACCAACTCCTGTGTCGTGTGGGTCGTTTGAGGGGTAGGAGTGGGCATCTTTGCGTATTTATGCAGCGCAGTAGTCAAGCAGCGCATGCAACATCTTGATCAGCTAGCTAGTTTAGTAGGAGGAAGGGAACGATCATGCCAGGATCGAAGAAAGTTCGTGTAGCCATTGTTGGCGTTGGAAACTGTGCCAGCTCACTGGTGCAAGGAGTGTACTATTATCGCAACGCCAAGCCGGACGACTTCGTGCCGGGGCTGATGCACGTCACTCTGGGGGGCTATCATATCAGCGACATCGAATTTTCGGCAGCTTTCGATATTGACCAGAACAAGGTTGGCAAGGACCTTGCCGAGGCCATTTATGCTGCCCCCAACAACACCTACCGCTTTGCCGACGTGCCGCCGCTGGGGGTCAAAGTCTACCGGGGCATGACCCACGATGGGCTGGGCAAATATCTCTCGCAAGTCATTACCAAGGCGCCGGGCAAGACCGACGACGTCGTGCGCATCCTCAAGGACACCGGCACCGACGTGCTGGTCAACTACCTGCCGGTGGGTTCCGAGACGGCCACCAAATGGTACGTTGAGCAGGTCCTGCAGGCTGGCGTAGCCTTTGTCAACTGCATCCCGGTCTTCATTGCCCGTGAGCAGTACTGGCAGGAGCGCTTTAAGGAGGCCGGGCTGCCGATGATTGGCGACGACATCAAGAGCCAGGTAGGCGCCACCATTGTCCATCGCGTCCTCGCCAAGCTCTTCCGCGACCGTGGCGTGCGTCTGGAGCGTACCATGCAGCTCAACGTCGGCGGCAATACTGACTTCTACAACATGCTGGAGCGCGAGCGACTGGAGTCCAAAAAGATCAGCAAGACCAACGCCGTCACCAGCCAGTTGGACTACGAGTTGTCGCCGGAGAACGTCCACATCGGGCCCTCTGACTACGTGGCCTGGCTGCAAGACCGCAAGTGGGCCTACATCCGGCTAGAGGGGCGCACCTTTGGCGACGTGCCGCTCAACCTGGAGCTGAAGCTGGAGGTCTGGGATTCGCCCAACTCTGCCGGAGTTGTCATCGACGCGGTGCGTCTGGCCAAACTGGCCCTGGACCGTGGCCTCAGCGGCACCCTGATCGGGCCGAGTGCCTACCTCATGAAGTCGCCCCCGGTGCAGTATCCGGACGATGTGGCCCGCGCTATGACCGAAGCCTTTATCCGTGGTGAGGAGCCGCAGGCTGCTCCAGAGCGCGCGGAGGCCCTGGAGCCGAGCAACGGCTACAAGGTCGAGGCCCCCAGCGAGTAGGGTCGCTCCAGAGGAGCAGCCGACGAAAGGGGAGAAGGTCTAGCCCTGCCAGCCCCTTCCTGGCTTGGGGTCTGGAGATCAGACCGCGGGGAGGAGCTGGCCCTGCCCGCAGGTGGCGGACCACCTCCCGATTCGGCAGAGAGGAACGAAGGTAAAGCGAGGTCCCCGAGCAGGCGCTGGCACTACCAGCCCGGGGACCCCTCTTTCTCTTTCCGCGATCAGATGGATGAATAGATGGGATGGATAGATGAACCGCTACGAGCGCTGTACGCTTGGAGCATTGGTTACGGTCGAGGCATTAGCTGTCGGTTGCTGGTGCTGATCCTGTCCCGAGCGTAACAGCTCCTCGCGCACAATAGTCACCTCTGGCGGAGCGCTGATGCCGATTTTCACGCGCTCCCCTTCGACCGCGAGGACCGAGATACTAATGACCCCACCGAGAATGATGCTTTCACCAACTTTGCGTCTCAAAACAAGCATGTAAGGCTCCCTTCCCCAGAAGCATTTCCGAGACGTCCCTGCGCTGCAGATGACACCTTACAGGCGTCTCTTCAAGCCGAACACA
>NZ_JBHOQV010000128.1:0-108822 GCF_042408735.1 Thermogemmatispora sp. | reverse complement strand
ACGTCGAGACGGAGTTGTTTGGCCAAAGCACTTCTCTCCCGTACTTGATAGCTCGCGATTGAGTGATGTGCACACTAGGCAATTCCGAGACTTTAGGCTATATTACACCGACGCCGAGAAAAACGCAACGCATGGGAAAGGGCATAGTAAGGCCGAGTAGAAGCCGCCTCACCAGGACAGGCTCCGGCTTGCCGCCATCCACCGCAGCCGCTCCATGCGCCTCCTCTTCGGTATTCTTTAACAAGGGGCCTTGCCGGGCCAGGCCCAGCCTGGGCGGTACCTTCTGACTTTCCGACTTCACTCCGCCGCCGGCACCACCCCTTCCCGCGCGGCGCTTGTCCTGTCCGGCTGCCGTCCTCTTTGCTCTCCCTCTCCTCCCTGGCTGCCTGACCAAGACAGGAAACGGCCAGTCCACCCTGGGTCGAGCCCGACCAGGAGGAGGAGTGCTTCCCTTTTTGCATTGTATACAGGCAAGGGGCTCTGGTCAAGAAAGCTGGCCTGAGTGGTCCGGAGGTCAGGGTCACTCAGGGTGGATCAATCTGGAGCAGGAACCGGCCTGAAAGCCGGCTCCCAAAGGGCCTGACCTCGCCGGCAGGCGCGGGAGAGCGGCTAGAAGAGGGGGAGGGTCCCTTGTGTCTAAAGGACCGGGCCATGCGTTATAACCGTAATGGGGTAGTAGAGACAGGCGACAGAGAGGTGAAATGAGGCTGAGCTGAGCTGGACTGAGCGGTTGCCCCTGGCTGGGGCAGACGGGCCGACAAAGGGCGGGCGAAAAAGGCCCAGAGCTGTTACCAGGCTAGCCTGCGAGCCGTTCTTCTGGCAGGTTATAGCGGCTGCTATAGCATAGAATAGGGAATATGCAATTCTGAGAGGGGCAGTGGCCGTTATGCATATTGGGATCAATGCACAGCTCCTATCCTACAGTCAGGGCTACCGGAACAGTGGCGTGAGCCGCTATATTCGCCGACTGCTGGAGGGGCTGGCTCAGGAGCCTGGTGAGCATAGTTATACTATCTTTGTCAATGGTCAAGAGGTGGCAGAGCAGCTGGCAGCAGTGGCGCGCCACCCCCAGTTGACCTACGTGAGCGCACCCTGGCCGGAAGAGCGGCCCGCGATGCGCGTGGCCTGGGAGCAGCTGAAATTACCGAGCGAGCTGAGTCAGCGCCGGATTGAGCTGCTGCACTCGCCAGTGAATGTGCTTCCGTTTCGGCTACCGGCGGGCTGCCGGGGGATCGTCACCCTCCACGATCTGGCGTTTCTGCGCTTCCCAGAGGTTCTGACAGGCCCGAAACGGCTCTATCAGCGCACCTTTACCCTGCATAGCCTGCGCCGGGCAAGGTTGATTGTCACCGTCTCGGAAAGCACACGACGCGACGCCATCGAGCTGCTCTCTCTGCCAGCGGAACGCCTGCGTACCGTCTATCCCAGTATCGATGCCCGCTTCAACGCCACGCACGGCGATGAGCAGGCCGTCCAGGCGCTGCGCGCGCGCTATGGACTCGAGAGCGGTTTTATTCTCTACATTGGGACGCTAGAACCACGAAAAAATCTTGATACGCTGATTGAAGCTTTTGCTCGCCTGAAGCGCCAGCAGGGGATTCGCGAGAAGCTCGTGCTGGCGGGCGGCAAGGGCTGGCTCTATGACTCGATCTTTGCCCGTGTCCGCAGCCTTGGGCTTGAGTCAGAAGTCCTATTCCCGGGCTTCATCGCGGACAGCGAGCAGGTTTTATGGTATCATGCAGCCACGGCCTTTGCTTATCCCTCCCTCTATGAAGGGTTCGGACTGCCGGTAGCGGAGGCGCTGGCTTGTGGGCTGCCGGTGGTCACCTCTACTGTCTCCAGCCTGCCCGAAGCGGGTGCCGGCGTGGCCCTGACAGTCGAGCCACGCGATGTGGATGCCCTGGCGAACGCTCTCTATCGGGCACTCAGCGACGAGGCTTATCGGCAGCACTGCCGCGCAATGGCCAGGACGGTGGCAGAGCGCTTCTCGCTACGCACCATGGCTCGCCAGATGCGAGCCGTCTATGAGGAGGCCCTCAGCCAGGAGCCGAGGCAGCCACCCCAGCCCAAGCCGTGGCCGCAGCACGAGGAGCGACATGTTTCTTCACTGGAGTGAGAAAAACGTTGAATAAAGCAGGACTATGGCCGTGAAAGGTAGCGAACTCTCACACGCACAGCTCTCCCGAAGGTCAGAGGCGGGCCCGTTGGCCGCGCAAGCGGGGTCTTCAGAGACGGCCGCAGCACCAGCAGCAGCCGCCGGCACCAGTACGATGATGGGCACCACGGGGGTGATGGGAGTAACGGGAGCCACTGGCCAACTGACGCGCATCATCTCTCAGCGACGCTCGCACCGGCGCCAGTGGCGCATCCTGGAATGCATCGTGATGATGCTGCTGGACGCGACATTAGTCGCGATCTCGTTCTACCTCGCTTACCTGATTCGCTTCCAACTGCTGTTTGAAAGCCCCTGGCTGGATCGCCTGCGCAGCGCGCTGACCGACGCCGGCCCCAGCCATGCCACCTTTATTCCTATCGATAAACTGACCGAGATGCAGATCGGCATCGTGATCGGGGCCATCGCTATCTTCGCCGTTCGCGGCCTCTATCGGTTGCGCCTGACCGGAACCTGGTTTCGCCAGATGTGGACGATCGTGAGTTCGGCGACGCTCGGCATGGCCTTCTTGATCACGTACTACTTCGTCTTTCAGCCGACAGCCAATTCACGCTTGCTGGTACCTTTTGTCTGGGCCACCTCGATCGTGCTGCTCTGCCTGGGACGCCTGATCGCTTCGGCGATCATGGGCACCCTCTATCAGCTTGGCCTGGGAGAGACGCGGGTGCTAGTGGTTGGTTCAGGTCGCCTGGCCAAGATGATCATGCAGCACATTACGGCCAATCCCAGCCTGGGCTATTCGATTGTGGGTTTTCTCCACGATCTGGAGAATCCGCCTGGCGACTTCGGCCGCTTTAAGATGTTGGGCACGCTGGATGACCTGGGCATGGCCATCCGCTCCATGCAGGTCGATGAGGTAATCATCGCTTTGCCCTCTCACCTGCATGAGCAGGTGATCAGGACCGTGCGCCTCTGCGAGCGGTTGGGCACCTCCTTTAAGCTGATCCCCGATCTCTACGAGCTAAGCCTCTCGCGCATCGATATGGAGTCGATTGAGGGGATCCCCCTCATCGGCATCAAGCAATCCTCGCTCAATCGCTGGCAGCGCGCCGTCACTCGGGCGGTCGATATCGCGGTCTCCAGCCTGGTTCTGATTCTGGGAGCCCCACTCTGGCTCTGCATCGCTCTGGCCATTCGCCTGGATTCGCCCGGCGGGGTGATCTATAAGTCGACGCGCATCGGGCTGAACGGGAAGCCTTTCCAGATGTATAAGTTCCGCTCGATGTACCAGAACGCCGATCAGATGTTGACGGCACTGCTCGACCGCAACGAGGCCCAAGGCCCGCTCTTCAAGATGCGGGCTGATCCGCGCATAACGCGGGTTGGGCGTTTCCTGCGTAAGCTGAGTCTGGATGAGATTCCCCAGTTCATCAACGTGCTCAAAGGAGAGATGAGCCTGGTTGGCCCGCGCCCGGCGCTACCGCGCGAGGTCGCCCAGTACGAGGAGTGGCAGAAGGGCCGGCTGGCTATTAAGCCCGGGATCTCGGGCCTGTGGCAGGTGCGCGGTCGCAGCGATCTGAGCTTCGACGAGGGCGTGCTTCTCGACCTCTACTATATAGAAAACTGGTCGCTGCGCCTCTACTTCCAGATCTTGCTGGGTACTATTCCAGCGGTTATCTTCAGGCGGGGTGCATACTAAAAGCGATGAGAGTGGCGCTCGTCCATGATTATCTGAATCAGATGGGGGGCGCGGAGCGCGTCGTGCTGGCATTGCATGAGCTGTTCCCAGATGCCCCCCTCTATACTTCTATCTATGACCCGAAGCGAGTCGATCCCGCGTTTCGGCGTATGGACATACGTACCTCTTTTATGCAGAAATTTCCGCTGGTGACCAGCCATCACCAGCCCTATTTGCCTTTCTATCCCTACGCGATGGAAAGCCTGGATCTGCGTGGCTACGATCTGGTGCTCAGCAGCTCCAGCGCTTTCGCCAAGGGGATCGTCACACGCCCGGAGACCTTGCATATCTGCTATTGCCATACGCCAATGCGCTGGTGCTGGAACTACGAGGAGTATGTGGAGCGCGAGCAGCTCGGAGGGCTGGCCCGCCGCCTCTTGCCCTTCCTGATCAGCCGCCTGCGCCTCTGGGATCAGGTGACAGCGGCCCGCGTTGACCACTTTATCGCCAATTCTCCCGTAGTGGCGGAGCGCATTCGCAAGTACTACCGCCGCGAGTCGGTGGTCATCCCCCCTCCGGTCGATGCCAGCCGCTTCAAGTTCGAGCCGCAGGCCCGAGGCAACTATTTTTTGATCGTCAGCCGCCTGGTTCCTTACAAGCGCATCGACCTGGCCATCGAGGCCTGCAATGCCCTGCGCCTGCCGCTGGTTATTATCGGGAAGGGGCGCGATCTGCCGCGCCTGAAGCGCCTGGCCGGCCCGACCATCCAGTTCGCCGGTCAGCTCAGCGATGCCGAGGTTCTGGATTATTTCGCCCACTGCCGGGCCCTGATTTTTCCAGGCGAGGAGGATTTCGGCATCACGCCGCTTGAGGCCCAGGCTTCGGGTCGTCCGGTGATCGCCTACGGAGCTGGGGGGGCCCTGGCTTCCGTCATCGAGGGCGTGACCGGGGTCTTCTTCCGCGAGCAGACGGTGGAGAGCCTGGCCGCCGTTCTGGCAACCTTCGATGAGCGGGCCTTCGATCCCTATACGATCCGTGAGCACGCTCTGGAGTTCGATAAGCCGCGCTTCCAGCGCCGCATCCAGCAATTCATCGAGGCGAAGCTGGCCGAGCGCCGGTCGGGCGAGCAGGCTCTGGCTCTCTCTTCGGCAGCAACGCAAGGCCGACCACCGGGGCAGGTAGGAACCCCCGGATCTTAATAGCGGCTCAGCAGGCCGCCTCTCCACTGACTACGTGTATGCTGATAAAGAAAAAAGAAGAAAAGAAGAAGAGGAGAAGAAGAGAGGAAGGATAGTCAATCGTGGAATTGCGAGCTTATTGGGGTGTCGTCAGGCGTCGTCTCTGGCTCGTTATCCTGGTAGTAGCGATCGCTGCTCTCTATGTTGCCTATCAGGGCTATCATCTGTGGAAGACGCCCGGTGCGCTGAAAGCCTACCACTCGACGGTGACGGTTCAGGTGGGCTTGCAACCGGCTCCTCGCAGCATGATTCCTAGCTATATCGAGGATATGCAGGTTGCAGAGGCGCTGGCCGACGCGGTGCCGAGTGTGGTCACGATGCCCGGTTTCGACCAGGCCGTTGCCAATCAGATCGGACAGGATATGCAGGCTATCCAGGCACGCTACGGCAGCAATCCGGACCTGGGAGACTGGCAGAATCCAGGGGCGATCGCCGGTGCGCTGTCGGCCAGTCGAGTGCACAATCTGGTGACCATCGATGTGAGCTGGCCCACCGCCCCGGGAGCCTGGGCTATTGCCAACGCCGTGGGCGAGGTACTGACGAGCCATCTGAATACCTATCTCGACTATATTATCGAGGGTACGCCGGGCACCGCTGTTAACGGGCAACAGTTGCAGCCGGCAGCCATCGGGCGCCTGGTAAGCCCGGCTTCCGACCCCGCACCTGGCTCTGGCTCGGCGGGGAATCGCTTGACGTTGCTGGCCGCGATTCTGCTCGTCTCCCTGATCATCGGTCTGGCTCTGGCCTTCCTGGTAGACTACCTGGATGACCGTCTACGCAGCGCCGAGGAGGTCGTCGAGCTACTGCAGTTGCCAGTGTATGGGGAGCTACCCAGAGCGCCACGGGCTGGGGAGCGCAGCGCAGAGCGACGGGTTCCACCGGCTCCAGTTTCCTGAGCCGGTGAAGATGCTCACAGCACGCGAACCTGCAGCTTCCTCGTCCTCGATCGGTGACTGAGCCAATCAAAGGGGGATGGCATGGATTCTCTCCCCGATCAGCGGACCGCCAGAGGAGCGAAGAGGCAAGCTGTGAGCTAGCTAGAAGCGACTCGACTAACGAAGAGGTGACTGGACGGCGGTTCTCTGCTCGACAGCCGCTAGCCGATCCAGGCAGGGGCTTAGCCGTCTGGCAACTCGGGAGATTGTAGCGTGGGTGAATCACATACGCAGATGCAGCCTTTGTTATGCGATTATGATCCCGGTTCAGACTATGTGGAGGCAGTCTTCTCGCTTTTTGCAACGATTCGCCTGAACTGGGAGAGCCAGCAGCGCTCGTTAGCACTGTTGTTGACCAGTCCGTCTCATCCAGAAGAGCAGGCGACAGTGGCAGCTAATCTGTCCATCGCTTCGGCTCAAAGTGGTCTGCCAACGGTGCTGATCGAGGCCGATGTGCGCCATCCCGGATTGAGCCAGCGCTTTGGCGTGAGTCAGGGGCCGGGCCTCTCGGATCTGCTGTTGCAGGATCAGGCTCTGGCTCCACAGCAGGTGAGCCGTTACCTGGTGCCAACCTTTGTACCTCACCTCTGGCTGCTGAGCAGCGGCACGGCCAGGATGCCCCACGGCCTGGCGCCGCAGGCGGCTCGCTTGCCGGAGCTGCTGCAGAGCCTGCGGCGTTTTCTTGAGGAGGGCCAGGGCCAGCCAGGCTTATTGGTGGTGCAGGGGACACCGGTTCTGGAAGGCGGCGACGCTTCGCTTGTGGGTGCCTGCGTCGATCAGACTTTCCTGGTGGTTGTTCTGGGAGGCAGCACGCGCATGGCCACCAAAAAGGCCAGCGAGCAACTACAGCGCGCCCGCGCCCACCTGAGCGGGGTGATCCTGGTTCAGAGATAGGCTGGCCGGATGTTTCTCAGCCCGCCAGACAAAATCTGGTCGAAGCGGCTTGCTTTCCGAGAGCTTCTCCACACATAATGTCCTTAAGGAAAACAGTCAAGGGCAGCACGGGCGCAAGCGAGAAAGCCTGGACACAGAGGCTGCCTGATACAGGGCATCGCTGGATAGCAGGTGAGCGAACGCCATGCTGTTACAACACGGCGGGAGGATTGCATGCCAGGACGCAGGGACTGGGATGAAGGGTCTCAGGAGCGCTATGAGGAGGATTTTGCCGAGTTCGACATAACCGAGGGGGCCAACGGCCACAGCGGTCGCGGCCGCCGGTCGGCAGCAAGGGGTCGATCTGCTGCCTGGTTCCCTGCAGAGTTTGAGCCGGAGCTTCCTCGCAGACCCAGACGGGGCTGGCTATGGTTGGGAATCGCCGCCGGCTTGGTCATCTGTGCGATCTGTGGCTTCATGGGCGTCTTTGCCGCTGTCAATCTGCAGACAGGCCTGAGCCTGAACAAGGATGCCGCGGTGACAGCCAGCAACTTCCTGGCCGCCTTGGGCACCCAGGATTATGCTCAGGCCTACCGCTACCTTGGTCCCCCCATGACGCTTCAGCCAGGCGCCCAGAGTAGCTTTATCGCTCAGGCCCAGCGTTACGACGCTTGCTTTGGTCCAGTTGTAGACTATAAGCAAGTCGAGGACACGACTGTCATGCAGGACAATAGCTGGAGTTCTACCTACGAGATCACTCGCAGCAAGCTCCAGCGCAGCTATCGCCTAACGCTCACCCTGCAGGAGGATAGCAATCACCAGTGGAGAATCGTAGACTATCAGAGCGAGGGAGCGGATAACGCCCTGGCTCCTTCCCAGCCGGCTTGCCAATGAGCAGCCGGCCGCTTGCGCGTGCTGCGAAAACAGAACAAGCGAGTAAGCACAGAAGAGGGCCAGTGGAAGAGAGCGCGCTATGCCCAGCCTGCGAAGCCTTCTCTTTCGTCATCTCGTGCGCCTTGGCTCGCTCAGCAATCGAGCTAATGTCGACCTTGCCCGGCTTCGGGCCAGCATGGAAAAAGGCAGTTGGTTTCTTTCCCTCTCGATCCCTCGCGGCACAGGTATTGAGCCGGTCGTCGCGGGCGGCGTTCCGGCGGAGTGGCTTTTGCCGCCTGCTCATGACCGCGAGAGCACCCTGCTTTTCCTCCACGGGGGAGCCTTCGTCATGGGTTCACCGCGCAGCCATCGTGGCCTAGCAGCGCGCATCGCGGCAGCGGCCCGGCTGCGCGCCCTGGTCATCGACTATCGACTGGCGCCCGAGCACCCTTTTCCGGCAGCGCTTGAGGACACGCTGAGCGCTTATCGCTGGCTGCTCCGGGAGCACTGCCGCCCCACGGAAATAGTCTTAGCCGGTGATTCGGCCGGCGGCAATCTGGTGCTGGCGACCCTGCTCGCCCTGCGCGCCGCCGGCGAGGCTCTGCCCGCCGCGGCGGTTTGCCTTTCGCCCGCCACGGCCCTTGACGGTAAGGGGGAATCGCTGCGCACGCATGCCGAGCGCGATCCAGTTCTGCGCGCCGAGACCATTGGTCCTCTGGTAGCGGCCTACGTCGGGGGCCACGATCCAGCGGAGCCGCTGCTATCGCCGCTCTATGCCGATCTGCATGGTTTGCCACCGCTGCTCTTACAGGTGGGAAGCGACGAGATCCTGCTCAGCGATGTGGTAGCCTTCGCAGAACGCGCCCGTCAGGCTGGGGTGGCCGTCGAGCTGGAGGTCTGGGAAGGAATGTGGCACGTCTGGCAAATCGGGGTTCCCTGGATGCCAGAAGCGAAACAGGCTATTCAGCATATCGCAGCTTTTATTCGTCGCCGTCTTGCTAAACAAGCACAGGCCGCCTGAAAAGCGCGTCTCCCCTTCCGCGTCGAGAAAAGAGGAAGAACAGGAGACGCGCCAGGCAGGGACTAGTACCAGTTGAGCAGGTTATCTTTGACCGCGCGGGCGATGATGAGGCGCTGGACCTGGCTGGTGCCCTCGACGATGGTGAGTTGGCGTGCGTCGCGATAGAAGCGCTCGGTCAGTGACTCATGCATGTAGCCCAGGCCCCCCATGATCTGGAGAGCCTTATCGCAAGCCTCAACGGCGGTCTCTGTGGCGAAAGCCTTGGCCATCGAGAGGAAGTGAGCGTGTTGGCGATCGGCTTTTCCTTCATCGACCAGCAGGGCGGCCTGGTAGGTTAGTAAGCGTGAGGCTTCGATGCGCATGGCCACATCGGCGATCATCATCTGAATGGCCTGGTGCTCGATCAGCGGCTGGCCGAAGGTCTGGCGCTGGCGGGCGTAGTCAACAGCATACTGAATAGCTCCCTCAGCGGTGCCAACACCGCGGGCCGCCACGCAGGGACGTACCGAATTCAGGTTCCACATGATGAGCTTGAAACCGTCATTCTCCCGTCCCACCAGGTTGCGAGCGGGCACACGCGCTTCCTCAAAGATCAGCTCACAAGTAGGCACCCCGTGGACACCCATCTTGCGGTCCTCTTTGCCAACCCGGAAACCAGGCGTGTCGCGCTCGACGATGAAGACGCTGAAGCCGCGAGAACCGGCCTGGGGATCGGTTTTGGCGGCGACAAGAAAGAAATCAGCGACGCTGGCACCCGAAATGTAGCATTTGGTGCCCGTCAGAATATATTCGTCACCCTTGCGTAAGGCACGAGTGGCAATATTGGCCGAATCGGAGCCGGCCCCTGGCTCGGTGAGGGCGAAGGCGCCGCGTAGCTCACCGCGAGCCGTTCCGGCACAGTATCTCTGCTTCTGTTCCTCTGTGCCCGCCTTGAGAATGGCACTGGTCGAGAGGCGCGTCAGGAGAAGGATGAGGGCACAGGCATTGTCGACCTTGGCAACTTCTTCAATGGCCAGCGCTAGCCCAAAGATGCCGGCACCGCTGCCCCCCAGCTCTTCGGGGAAGCCCAGGCCCAACAGGCCGGTCTCCTTGTAGACCTGGAAAATATCCTCGGGATAGACCCCGGTATCATCAAGCTCGGCTGAGCGAGGCGCAACGACTTCCCTGGCGATGCGTCTTGCTGTGTCGCGAATTAATTGCTGCTCTTCGGTCAGATAGAAATTCATCGCGCGTAGACTCCTTTACTGCAGCCGGAGATCCAGACTGGGTGGCAGAGCGAGAGACTCTGCGGTCCCGAAGCGGCAACGAGCGCCACTGCTCCTGCGGCTCATTATATCCCAAGGTAGCCGTTGGATGCCAGGCAGCCAGGTGCAGGGCAGGGAGGCGACTTGCCAGATGAGTCACGATAAAGCTATAATCGCAGTGGGAAGGTAGATCAACGATATGCCACAGGGGTCCCCTGCTTTCAAGCAGGGGGAGGAATGCGACACTCCTTCATGCATTTCCCGCTATCACAGGCCTGTGGCCTTGATTTCAGCAGGGGGCACCTATCGGAGCCGCTAAGCTCCGGTATGATACGCCCAGAAAACAGTTTTACCTGCTCGTCACGCCTGAAATCGAGGTGGCTGTACCTGAGTCCGAGACCCATCAGCAGAGTGCGGGCGTGGATATCGGGCAACGCTACCTGGCCGTGACCGCGCAACTCGACAAGGGCGTCTCCTTCTTTTCGGGAAGGCGCGCAAAGTGGACGTCCATTACACCAGCAAGGCCTGTCCCAGACGTGGGCACACTGCCAATGGCAACCGTCCCAAACATGGCCTGCTGTTCGTCTGTCAGAGTTGATATTATACCCTCCATGCCGATCTGATTGGCACCAGACAGAAACATTGCACAGCGAACGCTGCCTGTCCGGCAAGACTGGATGAGCAGGGGCGTCTTGTCAGGGCGCCCAGATGTGTCGTGCGGAGGAAGCCAAAGCCGAACGGCGGCAACGCTATTCGGAGTTGCGGCGGAGCACAGACACAAGCTCCCGCCTTGCGGCGTGGGTCCACTGACTAAAAAAAGAGAAGGGCTTTACAGGTGGTCTCTTGGGCCAGGTGCGGCCCTACAGACCGGCACCTGGTATCTCAGTACACAGCCAACCCGGTAGGGGAAGGTGGCACCAGAGGGAGATATGGCAAGATACCCATCGT
This sequence comes from Thermogemmatispora sp., assembly GCF_042408735.1. Lineage (GTDB taxonomy): Bacteria > Chloroflexota > Ktedonobacteria > Ktedonobacterales > Ktedonobacteraceae > Thermogemmatispora. The sequence goes on along the minus strand of NZ_JBHOQV010000128.1, from coordinate 97,899 downwards.
TTTGGGAGAAGATCCCACAGCCAATTGTTGGCCTGGCTCCGATGGACGGAGTGACTGACGCGCCATGCCGCACTATGCACGGTCTCTATGGGCGGCCCGATCTCGTGATTACCGAGTTTACCAACGTTGAGGGCCTCTGGCGAGGAAGCGATCGCATCTTTCGCGATTTTCTCTACACGCCCGCCGAGCGGCCCGTGGTGGCCCAGATCTTCGGCAACAATCCTGAGTCTTTCTATCGCGCCGCTCATGTGGTTTGCGAGCTGGGCTTCGACGGCGTCGATATCAACATGGGCTGTCCGGCCAAGAGCGTCGCCAGCCGTGGCGGCGGCGCGGCCCTGATCCGCACTCCCGAGTTGGCGAAAGAGATCATCCGCGCCACCCAGCGCGGAGTGCGTGACTGGGCCAACGGCCAGACGCTGGAGGATTTGGGGATGGAGCCGGAACGCATCCAGCGCATCCGGCAGATGAACGAGGAGCGCATCCATCTCTGGGGCGACCAGCCGCGCCACGAGCGACGCTTGATCCCGGTTTCGGTCAAGACACGCCTGGGCTATGACTCGATCGTCATCAGGGATTGGGTCCAGCACCTGCTGGAGACCGAGCCATTTGCCATTTCGCTGCACGGACGGACATTAGTGCAGCACTACAAGGGAGAAGCGAACTGGGAGGCGATCGCCAGCGCCGCCGAGATCGTGCGCCAGACAGATACGCTGATTCTCGGCAATGGTGACATCCATTCGCTCTACGAGGCTGCCAGGCGTATTCGCGAAACAGGTGTGCATGGAGTGCTGATCGGGCGCGCCAGCCTGGGCAATCCCTGGATCTTCCGCGAGCGCGAGCGCATGAAGAGCCTGCTCAAGGCCGGCCTGGAGCCAACGGAGGCCGATCTTCCTCCGCCCAATCCCAGCCGCGAGGAGCGCCTGCTGATGGCGCTGGAGCATGCCCGCGTCTATACCCGGCTCAAAGGCGAGGACCATTTCGTCGAGCTACGCAAACATATGGGCTGGTATCTGGGCCACTTCCCAGGAGCCAAATATGTCCGTAACGCGCTGGTGCGCGTCAATAGCCTGGCGGAGGTGGAGGCGATCATTTACCAGGCGCTGGAGAATCCGCGGGCCTTCTCAGGGCCTGGTGGGGAGGAGGAGATGGCAGAAGAGGCAGTTTCCGCGCTTGATCTGAGCTGTGCTTGCTAGTCCTGGATAGCGCCTCCCCTTCGCCCAGGACCGGCTCACTGGAGATAGTCGGTGGGATCAGGAACACCCGCGAGCAGGAAAGCCTCTTTGCGCTCGTTGCAGGTGCCACAGGTGCCACAGTGCTTCTCGCCTCCTTTGTAGCAGCTCCAGGTTTCAGCGAAGGGGACGCCGAGCGCCGCGCCGAGACGGACAATCTGCTCTTTCTTGAGATGGGCAAAGGGCGCTTCCAGGTGTAGGCGCGGGTGACCGTGCCCCTCAACGGCGAGACGCTGCATGGCCCCGAAGGCCTCGATAAAGGCCGGACGGCAGTCAGGATAGATGAAGTGATCACCTGCATGTGCCGCAAAGGCGACCGCCTCCGCTTCCTCGGCTACGGCAATTCCATAGGCGATAGCCAGCATGATGGCGTTACGGTTAGGGACAACGGTAATAGCCATGTTAGCCGCTGCATAGTGGCCGTCAGGCACGGCTACGCTTTCGTCGGTCAGGGCCGAACCTTTGAAGTGCTGGCCAAGCTGTCGGAGGTCGAGAAGGGAAAAGGTGGCCTCTAGCCGACGGGCACAGCGCTCGGCAAACAACAACTCTTTGCGGTGGCGCTGTCCATAGTCAAACGAGAGCAAATGGAGCTGATAGCCCTGAGCATGGAGCAGATGGGCCAGGGTCACGCTGTCAAGACCTCCGCTGACAATGGCAATGGCTTTGGGTCGCGACATGTCTGCTTCTCCTCTTGTTGGTTGGCCGTTCTACCGCTCTGGCCAGGCGAGCTATGTGATGGCAGCGCGGCGCTCTCAGTTGTGTCGGTCGGATAGCCCCAGCGGCCCTGGATAACGCCGACTGAGGCTCGCGACACCAGGCTCGCCCGCGATCGCCGCAGGATAGTTCCGTTCGCGACTGTTCCCGGCACCTGATAGTGTACTGATATTGTACGCAGGCAGGGACGACCTGTGAAGGTCTCCAGTACAAGAGAAGAGAGAGCGACCTTTTCTCGACCAGGCCGGGGCTGCCAGAGGATGGCTCCTTCTTCTCTCTCTGTCTGCTGACCCTGCCCTGCTCGCTGACCGCGCAAGCAGAGGGGGCTGGTGGGGAAGCCAGACGGGCAGGCGGGCAAGAAAAATAATCTTCTATAGACAGCAGATTTCTATCTTGCCCAGGAAAACGTGGGCAAACAGAGAAGAAAGGATGGCTCAATTGCGAGTATCGTTCTGGTTCGTAACCATCGCGGCATTATTTGTGACCTGCCTGATCACAGCAAATATTATCGCGGTCAAAATCATCAGTCTGGTGGGCTTGCTGGTACCGGCGGGGATTATTGTTTTCCCCCTGAGCTATTTGTTTGGCGACGTCCTGACAGAGGTCTACGGCTACGCCGCCGCGCGGCGTGTTATCTGGCTTGGTTTTGCCTGCAATCTGCTGGCAGTAATCGCGATTTTCCTGGGGGGACTAGCGCCAGCAGCCCCGTTCTGGAAAGGACAGGCCGCCTATAGCGCCATTCTCGGCTTTACGCCGCGCCTCTTACTTGGCTCTTTTGTGGCCTATCTCTGCGGCGAGTTCGCCAACTCGTTTGTCCTGGCCAAACTCAAGATTTTGACAAAGGGGCGCTGGCTCTGGACACGGACCATCGGCTCAACTTTCGTAGGTGAGGGACTGGATACTCTGATTTTTATTACGATCGCTTTCTGGGGAGTGATTCCACCCGCTGAGCTGCTGGCGACCATGCTCACCCAGTGGCTCTTCAAGGTTGGCTATGAGGTCGTGGCAACCCCTTTGACCTACCTGGTCGTCAACTTCCTCAAAAAGCACGAGCAGCTTGATACTTTTGATTATCAGACTAACTTTAGCCCGATTCTCTTCTCCCGCTGATGTGAATGGCTGGTCCTGACCTGAAGGGTCCAGGGCTGGCCCGCCAGGCGAGAGAGGAGGCGCCCCGCCTTTCCTGCCTGGCCAGCGGCGGCAAAGGGTCCCTCTTAGCCAGGCGCCAGGTGTGCGCCTGGCTCTCTCCTCTCTCGCAGCGCCGGCAGAGCAGTTACAGGCCGCTTCCCGTCATGTAGCGCCGATACTCAGAGCGGGGACCACTATAGTCAGGGGCAGCATATTCGGCGAAGATAATGGTTTTAATGTTGCCCCGGACATTAAAGTCGCCGGCCACACGCATCCAGCGCGGTCCCAGCAGGGTCACCAGGTCGTTCAGAATAGTATTTGTGGCAGCTTCATGACTGATCTGCCGGTCCCGGTAGCCATTGATATAGAGCTTGAGGCTCTTCAGCTCAACCACCGAGCGATCAGGGACATAATCGATGACGATTGTGGCGAAATCTGGGAAGCCTGAACGCGGGCAGAGACAGGTAAACTCAGGAATCTCCAGGTGAATCACATAGTCGCGCTCTGGGTTGGGGTTGGGCCAGGCTTCCAGCCGATTAGCGGCAATCTCATCCAACCCATAGCGGCCCGGTACGCGCGTTTGCTCTTGCTCTTCACTCATACGAGAACGACCTCCGAATTCCTTTAAGCGGCAGCAGCAACGCCAGCGGCCCTGAGCGGGTGGTTCCCTCCCTGGCCGCAAGGCGGTCGGCCCCGAGGTTAGCCCCCTTGAGCAGGAGCCGACCAGCAAGAAGAGAGCAGAGACAGTTAAGGCTGTCCCTGCTCTACCTTGTCTTATCAACTAATACTCTAGTTGAGCTGCAACTTCAGATAGCGTTTGCGAGAGAATCGTAGCACATACGGGACAAGGCGTCCAGTTTATCGCGTCTGCCGCGTTCGCTGAGTGACTCGGGAGGGGGACCAGCGGACTGCCCGGCCAGATGGAAGCAAGAGCAACCCTCCTCCGGCCATCTTCTGGCGAGGTCCCTTCATAGGATAGGCAGGTCCCAGCGACTTTCCTCTAATAGACCGGCCACTTCTGCCGACAAGAGATATTGTAGAGATATTTATCCTTATCGATTACTGCTGAGTTATTGACGGAGGCCCCTGCCTTTTTGTCCAGCCGTCCCTGGCCTGCGCCAGCGGTCAGGCTCCGGGAGCGAGCTGGAAGAGAGGAGGCAGCGGGTCGCTTGTGCTTCCTTAAGACTATCTGCCAGCAGAAGATGATTTACAAGGCCAGATCAATGAAAGATCTTGATAAAGCCTATACACCAGCAGCCCGTTTGGCACTGCATTATGCGCGAGAAGAGGCCAGCAAGCGCCACCGCAGGCTGATCGGCAATGAGCAGCTCCTGCTTGGCATCTTGCGTCTCAACGATCCCCTCATTGGCAAGCTCTTGACTTCCTTCATGCTGCGGCCCACCCTGCTTCGCCAGATCGTTGAGGCATTGGATCGACCGCGCAAGCCTGTCCATCGAGGCCGCCAGAGACTGTCCCCGGCCCTGCAGGCAGCCCTGCGCGCCGCCAGATTGCATGCCAGCAAGCTCGGAGCAACCTCCATTGGTCCCGAGCACCTGCTCCTGGGCCTGCTCAGCGTCCAGGATCGGCAGGGCGCCCTGCTTCAGGGATTGCTAGAAGGCTTCGGCGTCACCTGTGCCAGCGTGCGCGCGCGCTTGCAGGCTTTGACAACGCCGCTTCCACCCCCAGAAGCAGCAGCGGTCGCCATCTCCCAGGCGAGCAGGCCGAGCTTAGAGGACAGCTCGACCCCTGATAGGCAGCCAGGCCAATCGGCCAGCGTAGCCGGTGATCCCCAATCAGCCTACCGCGAACGCTACGAGCGTACCCCAGAACTGAACAGCGTCAGCCGCGACCTGACCCTGGCAGCCCTGGAGGGCCAGCTTGATCCTCTCATCGGACGCGAGGCGGAACTGGGGCGTACGATCCAGATCCTGCTGCGCTATACCAAGAACAACCCGCTCCTGCTGGGGCCGGCAGGCAGCGGCAAGACGGCCATCGTCGAGGGTCTGGCGGCCCGTATTGCCGTTGGGGCCGTACCGGAAGGTCTGCAAGGGAAGCGGGTCGTGGCCCTCGACATCGGCCTGCTACTAGCTGGCACGCGCTACCGCGGCGATCTAGAGGAACGTGTCCAGGGCATTGTAGCAGAAATCAAAGAGGCCAGCGATATCCTGCTCTTTATCGACGAGATCCATATGCTGATCGGCGCTGGAGGGCCGGCCAGCGCTCCTAACGTGGCCAACCTGCTCAAACCGCTGCTGGCACGCGGGCAGCTCCAATGCATTGGAGCCACGACCTTCGAGGAGTACGCCTGCCACTTTGAGGGCGATGCCGCGCTAGCCAGGCGCTTCCAGCCAGTTGTGATCGCCGAACCGGACGCTGCTGAGACCCTGACGATCCTGGAGGCGCTGCGCCCACGCTACGAGGCCTTTCACGGCGTTGTCATCGGCGATGAGGCCCTAAAAGCGGCGGTGCGCCTCTCAGGACGCTACCTTGCCGGGCGAGCCCAGCCAGATAAAGCCATTGACCTGATCGATGAGGCAGCCGCCGCGCTACGCATGCGTCAGGCCCTGCCACCAGTGGCCCTGCGCCAACTCCACGAGGCCCTGGCCCGCCTCCGGGCGAAACGAGAGGCAGCCGTTCACCAGCAACACTTTCCCGCCGCACTAGAGCTGCGCCGGCAGGAGCAGCAGCTTCTGCGCCGCGCCCTGGCCATCGAGAGCGAGTGGCTACGGCAGAGCAGGCCAGGCATCCCAAACACTGACTCACCCGCGCCAGTCCAGCGCCCGCGTCTTGACGAGGAGGCCATCGCCGCGGTAGTGGCTCAGTGGACCGGCCTGCGCGTAACCTTTCCAGGTGGCGAAGAGGCCCGCTATTTGCTCTCCTTAGAGCGCTTACTGCGGCAAAAGGTCGCCGGTCAAGAGGAAGCTATCAGCATAGTGGCCCGCGCCGTACGTCGTGCTCGTAGCAACCTGCGCGACCCGCGCCGTCCCGCCGCCTCCTTCCTCTTCATTGGTCCCAGTGGCGTCGGCAAGAGTCACCTGGCAGCCGCTCTGGCGGAGGTCCTGACTGGAGACGAGCGCAGCCTGATCGCCCTGGACATGGCCGCCTTCATGGAGCGTCAGCAGGTACAGCGTCTGCTTGGCAGTCCACCAGGCTACCAGGGCTACGGAGAGCCAGGACTCCTGAGCGAGGCCATTCGCCATCGCCCGGCCAGCATCCTTCTCTTTGAAGGTATCGAAAAGGCCCACCCGGTCCTGCTCGACCTGCTACTCCAGATGCTCGAAGACGGGCACCTGAGCGATGGACAAGGTCGGCTGGTGGACTTCCGCGAGGCCATCATCATTCTCACAACCAGCCTGCCCAGCACTCCCGCACAAGCCGTTGGCTTTGGAGCCAGGAAAAGCCTTTTCCAAAGCGAGCAGCAGATGCTTGCCCTGTTGCAGCGTACCTTTCGGCCCGAGCTTCTTAACCGACTCGATGCCCTTATCCCCTTCCATTCGCTCAAAGAAGAGCATCTCGCTCAGATTCTTGATCACCAGCTAAACGCCACCTGTCGAGATCTGAGCAGACTCGGCATCAACCTGGAAATCAGCGTGGCAGCCCGAGAGTATCTACTTGCTCGCAGTCAAGAGCATTGGCCCAGCCAGGGAGCACATCCCCTGCGGCGGCTCGTCCGTCGCGAAGTGGAGGATCGCCTCAGCGAGGCGCTGCTGCGCGGCGAGATTGAGCGCGGCGATTGCCTCCTCCTTGAGGCCAATGGCGAGAGCAGCGGCCTGCGCCTGGAGAGGCAGGCAGACCGTTCCAGGCCGCATCCATCAGCGGCAGAGCTGCTAGCCAGCTCCCCGCCAGAAAGCAGCGATGCTTCAGCGGTCCTCACCTGGCCTGAAGCCCCGGGCCACAGCGCCGCCTGATCTGCTTTTTTCACCTTCAAAGTTAACAATCCAGCTATCTAGCTGCGCCTGCCCGCCGTGGGGAGAGAAGAGCGCAAATTCTCCCTCAGCACCTCTTCGGCCAAAGGCGCCACCACGGCGGGCCTCCCCCACGCCCCGCCCGTCGGCCGCAGGCCCCTCCACCTCTTCGCAGAAGACCTTCAGCCAGGCCCACGAGCCTGGCCTCTCTCCCACGTTAACAGAGCCTGCCTATCCCTTCGGCAAACTTTAACGGAGCCTTAAAGGGCTTTAACCGCGCCTTAAACCATGATTAAAGCGAGAACTGTACAATTCGGGTGGTGTGGAAAAGAGCCAGAGCCAGGACGCGCCCAAGCCGAACAGCGCTCCAGCTGAGGCTGACAAGGCGACCTGAGCGCCGACTCGCAGATCTATTTTTCGCTGCCGTTGCCCCACGGCAGCGTCACTGAGGAGGGGAAACCAGCACTATGACACACAACAAACCTTCGCCCAGCCACCGAGGGCGCCCGCGACTGAGATATCTTAGCGCCCTGCTGCTGGTAGGTCTGCTCAGCTTGCTGGCAGCCTGCGGCAACAGCAACAACAGCTCCAGCGGCACCACCACGGGTAGCGCCAATACCTGCCCTTCGACCAAGCAGCTTACGGGCGCTGGATCGACGTTTGACAATCCTCTATTCTCAAAGATGTTTCAGGAGTATCCCAAAGTCAAGTGTGGTATCAACGTAAACTATCAGGCGGTGGGTAGTGGAGCCGGCATCAATAACCTCTTGCAGCATATCGTCGACTTTGGCGCTACCGATGCGCCTATGACCAACGATCAGCTTAATAAAAGCACCAGTGGAGCGATTCTGCACATTCCGATCACGATCGGAGCAGTAGCCATCTCCTACAACCTCAGCGGAGTTAATCAGCTCAAGCTCACGGGGCCGATTCTGGCGGCCATCTACGAAGGCAAGATCACCAGCTGGGATGACCCCCAGATCAAAGCCATCAACAGCGGCGTCAACCTGCCCCACAAGAACATCACCGTTGTCCACCGCTCTGACGGCAGCGGCACCACCAGCATCTTCACACACTATCTCTCGGCCATCAGCCCAGACTGGCAGAGCAAGGTAGGAGCAGGCACCACCGTGAACTGGCCAACGGGTGTAGGGGCCAAAGGAAGCTCTGGTGTTGCCGGGCAGGTCAAGAACACCGATGGTGCCATTGGCTACGTTGAGCTGACCTACGTCCTCGCCAACAACATTCCCTACGCACTCCTCCAGAACGCCGCCGGCAAATTCGTCGCGCCCTCGCTGGACAGCGCCAAAGCCGACGCCGAGAGCTTCACCAACATCCCGAGCGACCTGCGCTTCTACATCGTTAACGGCAGCGGAGACAACGCCTATCCCATCACTGGCTTCTCCTGGGTTGTCGTCTACCAGAACCAGAGCAACAGCGACAAGGGGCAAGCCCTGGCGCGCCTCCTCTGGTGGATGGTCCACGACGGGCAACAATATGCCCAGCCGCTCAACTACGTCCCCCTGCCGGACACGATCGTCAGCAAGGACGAGGCCCAGATCAAGGCCATGCGCTGCGGCGGCAATGCCTGCTACAGCGGCTCCTGAAGGCTGAGCTGGCTGGCGGAGAGCGCCATCGGCCAGGCAATCGGGAAGATCCACTAGCACGGGCAGGGGCCTGCATCTGCCGAAGATCAGCCCCTGCCTCCTCAGCAGGGTAGAGAGAGCCAGGGGAGAGCCAATGATCCAGGAGAGAATCACCCCAAGCAAAGCACGTCAGCAGTGGATACGCTGGCAACGAGTCCTGCGTGCCCAGCGGCCCGGAGACCTTTTCTTCCGAGGCATCACGCTGCTCTTTGTCCTGATCGTTCTCGGGCTGGTGGCCGGCACAGCCTGGATTCTCGTCAGCAACTCGCTGCCCACAATCAGGCGCTTCGGCCTCAGCTTTCTAACCAACAAAGCCTTTGATCCGGTACACGAGGTTTACGGGGTCTTGCCGGCCATCTTTGGGACCCTCATCACCTCGACCTTTGCCCTCATCTTCGCCGTACCGCTGGGGATCGGAGCCGCCGTCTTCCTGGTCGATTTCTGTCCTCGCCCCCTGCGGCTCATCTTAGCCTTTCTCATCGACCTCCTAGCGGCCATCCCTAGCGTCATCTACGGCCTCTGGGGGTTTCTCGTACTGGCCCCCTGGCTGCACAACGCTGGCGAGCCCTGGCTCCAGCAACACCTGGGCTTCCTGCCGCTCTTCCAGGGAGAGCCGGAAGGTGTCGGCTACCTGGGAGCTGGCATCGTCCTGACCATGATGGTTCTCCCCCTCATCATCTCGGTCTCACGCGAAGTGATGCTGGTAACGCCGGTCTCCCAGCGCGAGGCCCTGCTGGCGCTGGGAGCGACCCGTTGGGAAGTCATTCGCCATGCCGTCTTACCCTTCGCGCGCGTCGGCATTCTCGGCGGCATCATTCTTGCTCTTGGAAGGGCCCTCGGCGAGACGATGGCCGTCACCATGATCGTCGGCAACCAGGCCAACGAGCCGAGCCTCAGCCTCTTCACTCCCGGCTATACCCTGTCTAGCGTCATCGCCAACCAGTTTGGCGAGGCAACACCCGGCCTCTTCTTCTCGGCCATCATCGAGGCCGGCCTGATCCTCTTTATCATCACCCTGATCACCAACATCCTGGCGCGCTGGCTGATCGCGAGCCTCCAGCGTCAGGCCAAAGGAAGCAGAGGAGGGCGCCCATGAGCGTGCCTACATCTTCATCCACATCTTCTTCCATTCTCTCGCCAGGGGAGAGCCGCACTCACCCGTTCCTGGCCGCACGCTCCTCCCTGAACCTGCGGCGGCGCCTGCTGAACGCTCTGGTGATTCTGCTGACGACTCTGGCAGCCCTTTTCGCTGTAGGACTGCTCATCTACCTGCTCTGCTACGTGCTGGGGCAGGGCCTGCGCTACATCAATCCTGACTTCTTCACCCAGCTACCAACGCCCAACGGCGAGCCGGGCGGCGGCATGGGTGAAGCTTTCCAGGGGAGCCTGATCCTGATCGGCCTGGCAGCGCTTATGGGCGTCCCGCTCGGGTTATTTACCGGCATCTACCTGGCCGAATTCGGACGTGGCCCGTTTGCTCAGGGAGTGCGCTTCCTGGTCGACGTCCTCAACGGCATCCCGACCATCATCTTCGGCCTGTTGGCCTGGGTCCTGATAGTCATCCCGATGCAAACCTTCTCGGGTCTGGCCGGCGGCTTTGCTCTCGGTATGATCATGATCCCCATCGTGACGCGCACCTCCGAAGACGTGCTGCGTCTGGTACCGCGCGAACTGCGCGAAGCCTCGCTGGCGCTGGGAGCGACGGAGGCGCGCACCATCTTGCAAGTGGTCCTCCCGGCAGCCCGCAACGGCATCATCACGGGCGTGGTCCTGGCGATGGCCCGCGTAGCCGGAGAGACAGCCCCCCTGCTGATGACCGCCTTTGGGACGACGTTCTGGAACACGGACATCACGCAGCCGATCGATGCCCTGCCACTGCGCATCTTCCAGTTCACCCTTAGTCCCTATCAGCAACAAGTCAATCAAGCCTATGCAGGCGCCTTCGTGCTGATCATCCTGATCCTGCTCGCCTCCCTGGCTGTGCGCCTGGCCACGGGCGGCTTCAAACAGCGGTAAGCAGCAGGACTCGGGCAAGCACGACGATGTCAAGAAGGGAGGTCGTCAATGGATCAGGTCATTGCGGGGCAGGTAACGAGCAGCGTGCCAACCCAGGGAGGCATGGCCCTCAGCATCGAGGGGTTGAACGCCTGGTATGGGCGGAAACAAGCGCTCTTTGATATCAACCTGACGGTGCCCCCGCTGAGCGTCACAGCCCTCATCGGGCCATCCGGCTGTGGCAAATCGACCCTGGTGCGCTGTCTGAATCGGCTCCATGAGACCATTCCCGGGGCCCGGGTGGAGGGGCGAGTCCTCGCCAATGGCCTTAACATCTACGGGCGTGGCATTCGCCCGATGAACGTCAGGCGCCACATCGGCATGGTCTTCCAACAGCCCAACCCGCTGCCGACACGCAGCATTTTTGAGAATGTGGCTATCGGACCACGTCTCAATCTGGGACTGCGCGGCTCCCGGCTCAAGGAGCTGGTCGAGCGCAGCCTGCGGCAAGCCGCTCTGTGGGAGGAGGTCAAGGATCGCCTCCATAGCCCAGCGACCAGCCTCTCGGGCGGGCAACAGCAGCGGCTGTGTATTGCCCGCGCCCTGGCACTGGAGCCAGAGGTCCTGCTCATGGACGAGCCGTGCTCGGCCCTCGACCCGATCTCTACCCTCCAGGTGGAGGAACTGATCACGTACCTCAAGCGACAGTACACCATCGTCGTCGTGACCCATAACATGCAGCAGGCCGCACGGATCGCGGACCGCACGGCCTTCTTCTTGCATGGTCACCTCGTCGAAGAGGGAGAGACCCAACAGCTCTTCACGCACCCGCGCAAGAAGGAGACCGAGGACTACATCAGTGGACGTTTCGGTTAGTCGAGTTGGTCAAGACAGCTACAAGAGAGGGGATTACCGTGAAGGATACCTCTGCAGAGAGCACACATAACCTGAGTACCACGGGGAACACCTTCCCAGAGGGCGTCAGCATCTTCTCGCGGAAAGTGGCCCGCAGCGGCCACATTTCCTACGAAGGGCGCCCCTACTTTATCAGCAAGGCTCTCGCTGGGCGCTACATTCGCCTGATCGTGACGAACAACCGTTTGATCGTAGATACGGCGATCCCACTTCACAAGGAGTATCAGCTTCTCTAGCCGGAGCAGCGGCGAGGAAGGGCAATGGAGAGTAATATGAGTGGGCCATACTCGCGGCTGCCAGCGACAGAGGGGCGTCTCGCCAGCCAGCAATCCGAGACGCCCCTGGCCAGGCCTGGGCTGAGCCATGCCCTTGGGGCAGTCGAGCCGGGGCAGCCGCTGAACGAGAGGGCCGGCCTGGCTATCGATGTCAGGCACTTGAACTTTTACTACGGAGCACGACAGGCCCTTTTTGATATCTCGCTGCCGATTCGCGAGCGGCAGATCACGGCCTTGATTGGGCCTTCGGGCTGCGGGAAATCAACGTTCCTGCGCACGCTCAATCGCATGAACGACCTTATTCCTGAGACCCGCATCGAGGGGGAAGCCATCTTCGACGGAGAGAACATCTACGATCCCGCCACCGACGTCATCCGTCTCCGCCAGCGCATCGGCATGGTCTTTCAGCGTCCTAACCCTTTTCCCAAGTCGATCTTCGAGAATATCGCCTACGGTCTGCGCATCCAGAGGAAGCCGCGCCGACAGATTCAGGAGGAGGTTGAACGTAGTCTACGGGCCGCCGCCCTTTGGGACGAGGTCAAGGATCGCTTAAAAGCTTCTGCCCTCGGCCTCTCGGGCGGCCAGCAACAGCGGCTGTGCATCGCTCGCGCCCTGGCCCTGCGCCCCGAGGTGCTCCTGCTCGACGAGCCGTGCTCGGCCCTCGACCCAATTGCTACGCTCAAGATCGAGGAGCTGCTGCTCTCACTGAGCAAGGAATATACCATTGTGATCGTTACCCATAATATGTCTCAAGCTGCCCGTATCTCACAATACACGGGCTTCTTTCTCAACGGCCGCTTGATTGAATACGGGCCAACTGCCGAGCTATTCAAGCGACCGCGGAAGCGAGAGACAGAGGACTACATCAGCGGGCGCTTCAGTTAGGAATGAGAGCGGCAAGATGGTCAAAAGTCAACGAGAGAAGATTCTGGTGGTCGATGACGAAGAGGTGCTTGTTGAGACCATTGCCTACAACCTGGAGCAGGAGGGCTACCAGGTAGTCACCGCCCTGGATGGAAAGGCCGCTCTGGAGCTGGCGCGACGCGAGCGACCGCACCTGATTATTCTCGACATCATGCTCCCAGAGATCGATGGGTTAGAGGTGTGTCGCCGGCTCCGCCGGGAGCCAGCCACAGCCACAATCCCCATCATGCTTCTGACGGCGCGCGGGGAAGAGATCGACAAGGTTGTGGGTCTCGAAGTTGGGGCAGACGACTACGTGACCAAGCCATTCGGGCGCCGAGAACTGCTGGCGCGCGTGCGCGCTTTATTGCGCCGCGCCTCCTATCCCGCTGCGCAGGTGCAGGCCGAGGTGGGCGGCCCTGTTCAGGAGGCAAGCGGGCAGTCACGGCGCAGCCCGCGAGAGCTGATCGCCGGGCCTGTGCGCATCGACCTGCCAGGGCGACGGGTCTGGTGCCGCGATCAGGAGATCGAAATGCAGCCGAAGCAGTTCGATCTCCTGGTCTATCTTGTGCGCAATCGCGGAACCGTCCTTACCCGAGACCAACTCCTGCATCACGTCTGGGGCTACGATTACGCTGGCGATACTCGCACGGTCGACGTTCACATCCGCTGGCTGCGCGAGAAACTGGAAGAGGACCCCGCAGCACCCAAGCTGATCCAGACCGTGCGTGGCGTGGGCTACGTCTTCCGCTAGCCTACGCGGCCAGGGCCCTCCCTGCCGGCGGTCCGTCCGGAAAGACAGGGTCAGCCGTCTCGCTCTAAAAGAAGCCCTCGGCGCGCATCACAGTGACCGCCTGGCCACTGATGAAGACCCGCTCGCCATCCAGGCGCACGCGCACCAGACCACCGCGAGCAGAGGCCTGGTAACCCGTGAGCGTTGAAGACCCCAGGCGAGAGCACCAGAAAGGTGCCAGCGTGCAGTGAGCCGAACCTGTGACCGGGTCCTCGGGAACCCCTACGCTGGGGGCAAAGAAGCGCGAGACGAAATGGTAGTCGCTACTCTCGGCCCGGCTGGTGACAATGAAGCCCCGAGCCTCAATTGCGAGCAGGCGAGTCGGGTCGGGCCGGAGAGCACGCACCATCTCCTCGCTTTCCAGTTCAATCAGATAGTCGAATTGGCTTCTGGCCACCAGGCGCGGCCTGACACCCAGGGCCTCGCTCAGGCCCAGAGGAGGGGGCACTGGCGTGGCCGGCGTGGCAGGAAAGTTCATCTCGATCCAGCCGTCCAGACGACGGGCCGTCAGCAGGCCACTGCGCGTATAAAAACGGGCCGGCTCCGCCGGCGGCAGCACGCCTTCTTCCCAGAGGACATGCGCGCTGGCCAGGGTGGCATGGCCACACAGATCGACTTCGGCCGTCGGCGTGAACCAGCGCAGGCGATAGCCATCTCCCTCGGGGAGCAGGAAAGCCGTTTCTGAAAGATTCATCTCGCGCGCCACAAGCTGCATCCAGCTCTCATCGCGCGGCTCCTCCAATAGACAAACTGCCGCCGGATTGCCAGCAAACGGTCGAGCGGTAAAAGCATCGACCTGGATAATGCGCTGTCCCATCTTGGTCTCCTCCATGCCAAATAGTAAGCAAGCGAGTAATCGCTTCCTCGGCCCAAAAGCTGAGGGAGTTCTACCTCATTCTAGCACTTGATTGACCCTTGACAGAGGGTGGAGAGCGCAGTATCCTCTCTACAGAGAGTGCTGTTGTAACCGATTTTACATCGAAGAGTCTGACTTAATGGAACTGTTGCTACGACGTTCAGGCTTGCAGCTCCTGGTTCTTTTGCTCGCATTAGCGGGTATGGGGGACGCCATCTATCTGACCATCGTCCATTATCAGGACGCGCCACTGGTCTGCCCCGCCTCGGGCGCGATTGATTGTGCCCATGTGCTTAACAGCAGCTATGCCGTCGTACCTGGGACGACGCTCCCTATCTCGCTACCTGGCCTCGGCTGGTGCCTGGTCCTGGCCGGGCTGGCCCTGGTGAGCTTACTGCGCTCCTCAGAGCCTGGCTGGCTCCGCCCTGCGCAGTTCCTCTGGTCGCTGGCTGGGATGGCCACCGTCCTCTATCTGATCTACGTCGAGCTGGTCCGCCTGCACGCCATCTGTCTCTGGTGCACCGTTCTCCATGTCTTGATCCTGATCGCCTTCTTGATCAGCCTGGCCAGGCTGCTGGAACCGGAGCCTGAAACGGAGGCCGGGGCTGCTCAGCGCTCCACCACCTCTACGCTTGCCCGCTCACGCCCGCGCTCCTCTCAGGCCAGCCGTTAGATAGACAGACAACTATCGCTGCCTGGTGACGCAGAAGAGTGCTCGGCGGGCGCGGAGAGGAGGGGCTTTCTTTCTCCCCTTCCTTGTCCCAGTGAGCCGGGCGGGGAGGTGAGAGCGCTCGATGAAGGCACCCTTTCCCAGCCAGGAAGGGAGGCGCCAGGAATGATCTGATTGCCGGTTCCTTCCTGGAAGGGGAAGCCGCCATGAAGCAGCGTTGGCAGTTGGGGCTATTGGCCGTGCCCCTGGCGCTGGTGCTCCTGCTGGCAGGCATCCTGGTGCTTATCCATCAGCTGCACCCTGCCACGACGCAGAGGCGCCTACCGCCGCCGCACGTTCAACTCGTACGCAGTCCCAATAGCGCTTATAAGTACCATCTCTGTGCCGAGGCCTATGCCTACCTGCGCGCCACTCCAGACAATCCCTACAAGACCGACTTCAGCTTTCACGACCCTTTTCGCGACGCGCAGGATACCATTATTCCCCACCTTGTGGCCATTGATGCTTCCGACCACAGTCTCAGCTTCAGTATCACCGTTATCTTGCGCCAGTTGGCCACTTTCGAGGCCCAGATCTCTCACATTCACGAGCTGGATGGGATCAGCATCCAGCTACCCGATCGCCAGAACCAGCTCCAGGGGTCGAGCGTGCCCCAGTTCGTCGTGGTGGCCGTGGCTGGTCCGGGTATCGTGGCCGTTCTCGACTACACCTGTCCCCAGCAATGGCACTGGTCCACGGTCGCCGCTCAGCGGTCCTGAGCAGCCCAGCGGGTCCCGTCGCCAAAATCCGCTTGACAAAACGAGCCAGATACAGTACAATCCAGATGACGCATACGCGATGCCGTCTCAGCGCCCAGCGCAAGGCGAGCGCGCGGCGGTCGTTGGGCCTCGTTCGTCTAGCGGACTAGGACGCCGCTCTTTCAAGGCGGAGATCACGGGTTCGAATCCCGTACGAGGTACCAGGAACATCGTCAGGAGAGCCTGGCAGACCTTCCTCTTGCTCGGTTTGCCAGGCTCTCTGCTTTTGGTTCGCATGGAAGCGGGGGGACTGGCAGACTCGTCAACCAGTCCTGCGATCATGGTCTTCTGTTCTGTATTCTCCGCTCGCCCCACTGACCTCTCTCTGCGGGGAGCGAGCCAAGACAGCGCAAAGGAATAGGGCCTATGATGAGTGTAGAGGAAGCCCAGGAGCGCATGCTGGCCATCATTCAGCCGCTACCTCCCATCACCGTCGCCCTGGCGGAAGCTGCGGGCCTGGTCCTGGCAGAGGAGATCACGGCGGAGGAAGATCTCCCGCCATTCGCCAACTCGGCAATGGATGGCTATGCTCTGCGCAGCGTCGACACACGCATGGAGGGCGGTCGCCCGGCGCGTCTGCGCGTCATCGGTACGATCGCTGCCGGTTACGTAGCGGAGCAAGCTATTGAGCCAGGCACCGCCATGCGGATCATGACTGGGGCCCCGGTACCGCGCGGAGCCGATGCTGTTATCCAGATCGAGCTAACGCGCAGCGATCCTGCTGATGAGGGTTGGGTCGAGATTCTGCAGGAGGTTGCCCCAGGGAATAACATTCGCGCTGCCGGCGAAGACATCCGCCGCGGACAGCTCGTCCTGAGCCAGGGAAGCGAGATTGGTCCCTGGGAGATCGGGGTGTTGGCAACGGTAGGACGAGCCCGCGTGAAGGTCTTTCGCCGTCCGCGCGTGGCAATCGTTAGCACGGGGGATGAGATCATCGACGTAGGGGAGCCGCTACAGCCGGGCAAGATTCGCAATAGCAATGGCTACCTGCTTGAGGCGGCAGTGCGGCGGGCAGGGGCCGAGCCGCAGCGCCTGGGGGTCGCGCGCGATACCGAGGAGAGCCTGCGCCAGATCTTCAGTCAGGCCATGCAGTACGACCTGATCATCACCTCGGGGGGCGTCTCGGTCGGCGAGTTTGACCTGGTCAAGCGCATCATGCACGAGCAGGGGGCCATCGACTTCTGGCAAATCAACATGCGTCCCGGCAAGCCGCTCGCCTTTGGTCGCATCGGGTCAGTCCCTCTGCTAGGGCTGCCTGGCAATCCCGTCTCAGCCGCGGTGACCTTCGAACTATTTGGGCGACCGCTCATCCGCAAATTGCTTGGCCACCGTCATCTGCGGCGTCCCCAGGTGGAGGTCACAGTCGAGGACGGGGTCAGCGAGCGCACTCCCCGCCGCCATTACGTGCGCGCCCGTGTGCGTTGGGAGGAGGGTCGCTTTGTAGCGCGCACAACCGGCCAGCAAGGCTCGCATATTACGACCTCGCTGCTGAATGCCAATGCTCTGGTGATCGTTCCAGAAGGCGGCCACACCCTCAAGCCCGGCGAGAAGGCCCAGGC
The DNA here is from genome assembly GCF_042408735.1 of Thermogemmatispora sp. GTDB lineage: Bacteria > Chloroflexota > Ktedonobacteria > Ktedonobacterales > Ktedonobacteraceae > Thermogemmatispora. The sequence goes on along the minus strand of NZ_JBHOQV010000128.1, from coordinate 80,514 downwards.
GCTCATGCTCGATTGGCCAGAGGAGTGAGTTCTTTTTCTGCCGCCTCTCAGCCATTGTCAGGTAGGCGTTCGGCCAGAGGATGGGCGAGCTTGTGGGGAGCCTGTGCTCTGGCGACGCCTCCAACTGTGCTGCGCACCCGCCCGCGTCAGGCGGTAGCGTAGCTGGTCTCGCGAGAGGCCCAGCAGGGCCGCAGCTCGCACCTGGTTGTAGTTGCAGCGTTCCAGAGCCTCCTGTACAAAGCGCTGCTCGATCTCAGCAAGAAACTCCTCTAAGTTCACCCCTTCAGGGGGCAAGTGGAGCTGATCTTTGAGTTCCAGCAGGCGCTGTAAGGCCCCACTGCTGGCCGATTGCAAATAGGCAGGCAGGTGCTCAACGCGGATCTCATCGCCCTCGCACATAATCTGGCCATGCTGGACGACGCTGCGCAGCTCGCGCACATTGCCCGGCCAGCTATAGCGTTCGAGCAGGGCCAGCGCTTCGGGACTGAGGCGCAATGAACGGCCTTCTTCGGCAGGCTGCCCTCCCTGCCGACGCAAAAAGTATTCGACCAGAGGGGCGATGTCTTCAGGATGCTCGCGCAAAGGAGGAATTTGAATGGTGAAGACCTTCAGCCGATAAAAGAGATCCTCACGGAATTCCCGTCGGGCGACCGCTGTCGCCAGATCGACGTTGGAGGCCGAGATGACGCGCAGGCGAACCTGGATCTCGCTGGTGCCTCCGACGCGGCGAAAGGTGCGGGTTTCCAGGAAGCGCAAGAGCTTGGACTGAAGCACGAGAGGCATGGAGGCAATTTCATCCAGGAAGAGGGTTCCACCATCTGCCCGAGCCAGGTAGCCATCGCGCGTCAGACGAGCGTCGGTATAGGCGCCAGCTTCCACACCGAAAAGCTCGGTCTCCAGCAAGGTTTCGGGAATGGCCGCGCAATTGATGGCCACGAACTGGCGTTCGGAGCCGCCGCTGAGGGCATGGATGGCGTAAGCAATGACTTCCTTGCCGGTGCCACTCTCCCCCTGGAGCAAGACCGTTGTTGTCGGGAAAGCTGCAACCTGGCGAATCAGGGTAGCAACCTGGCGCATGGCCCGACTGCGCCCAATAACCAGGCCGAGACGCTCCAGGTCAGCTAGCGCTTCCTCATGGATAGCGAGCGAGCTTGCGGCAGGCTGAGGGGCCTCATGCGGATCAGAACCCTGCGACATCATCCCCACCCTTCTATTCCAATCCAGTCGAATCGAGAGCCGACGCCTCTGCCTGGGGGCCGGGGCAACGGCCTAGAGGAGCCGGAGGATCAGGCCAGCAAGAGCGATGATACGACGAGGGGCGCCGCCGGGGAGAGGCAGGGGCGCCCGTTCTTCACCCACTCGCCCCTGACTATCTGCCGGGCTGAGAGCCTCCAACCGATACCGAGGCGGAATATGGGGGCTGCGGTGCGGGATTCGTAGGCGAGAGCGGTCTTGTCGGCTGAACTCCCCAGCCACGTCCCACGATAAAGCGCGCTCCATTGCCACCGTTGCCCCACTGCGATTCGGTCTCCACATAGATGGGCGATTGTGGGACCGCGGAAGGGGAGGGAGCGAATGCCCCCGTCGTCTGGGCAGGGGACTGCGGAGGCGCTGGCCATGCCTGGCCCTGGGCAGCCATCCAGGGAGCGGAAGCCGCCATCTGGGGCTGCGGGGCGTAGGGGCCACCGATCGGAGGTACAGCGGCGGGCGACAGCTCATGAACGGGGTACTGCATCTGCATAGCGTACGGATTCTGGACCAGGCCCAGGGCCATCAGCTCCCCAAGCACGACGTAGACCTGCTCGAGCGGCATAGCCAGACGCTGGGCCAGCAGCAACGGAGTTGTTTCTCCATCCAAACAGCTAAAGACGCGCCACTCATCGGGAGTCAGCGGGATCTCGACGTTGGCGGACCGCCAGGACTGGAGATCGGGAGGCGTCAGTTTGAGATCAGGGGGAATAAAAGAGACATCGACCCGCCGAGGCGTGTAGGGTGTCGTGATTGGACGCGGGGCCGGCAAGCTGGCCGGAGCCGCGGAGGCCGACGAGGCGACCTGTTGGGAAGCGGCAGGCTCACGCTGGGTAGCAGCAGTCTCCGCCACGTTGGCTGGTGAGCCGGAGGGAGCGACAGCCGAAGCAACTGCCGAGAGGCGTGCCAGAGCATCGGGATCAAAGAGCGAGCTGAGATCAAGACGTCCGCGCTCCTGACGCTGAGGCGACGCGCCAGTCTCGGGTAGGGCCTGGGTCACGCGCGGCTGAGAAGCTGGCGAAGGCTCGTGAGCGGCCGCCTGGCTCTGGCCGGCAGGCTGGAGCGGTTGCGACAACGGCGGCTGCTCGGCCTGGGCCTGAGCAGGTAGCGGACCAGAATAAGCTGGCGCAGGCATAGACGCGGGCACAGCGGGCGGCATCGGATTGGGAGCGGGCTGCGACGCTGACACAGGGGCAGAGGGAGCGGGCGCTGAGGGCAGGAGAGCCGACGGAGACAGGGAGACCAACAGGCGAGAGGCTGGGGGCGTGCGCCCTTCCTCGAAATAGACCTCACCGGAACGCCAGGAGAGCAGGACATCAAGCACACGGGAGGCCTCGCGCGCGGCCCAGGCGCGCAATTGCTCGCGCGTGGCGTAACCCAGTTCCATCAACAAGAGGGCGATGCGGGTCTCACCAGGCTCCTCGCCACGTTCGCGCAGGACGGCCATCACATGAGCCAGAGCGGCCTGAGAGATCACTCCGGCCTGCATCAGGCGGTCACCCAGCGTTAGCTGAGCGCGAACAGGACCAATACAGAGCAGGCGCCCCTGGCAGAAGTAGAGCTCCACCCAGAGAGAGCCTTGTTTTACGACCAGCATCCCGCTTTTCTCATGGGCCTCCAGGCGCCGCAAGAGATCAGCCAGATTGACCCGATCTAACGTCGTCGCGAAACTCACCGTAGACACAGCAATTCACCGCCTGTCGTCGCCATGCCCCTGCTGCCTGCACGCGTGCAAGCAGGCATCTGGCCGCTAGCAAGCACGGCATGCGTGAGAGACATCAGCAATATCTACAAACAGAATACGACCCGAGTCAAATTCAACAACGTTGAGCAGCGTTAGCGTCAAACAGCCTTGTTTGACCATGTGGGTATAAGAGTATGATCCTATCCACTGGCCCCAGTGGCGCAAAAACAAAACTGCGCTGCCCCACAGCACCCCCGAGCTATGGACACGGGGCAGCCACCGCCCGTCAACGCAGGGCGGAGGGGGGGGGATTCGAACCCCCGGGGCTCATCGCCCGGCCGTTTTCAAGACGGCTGCATTCGACCGCTCTGCCACCCCTCCGCTAGATAGTTTACCACAAGCGGTTTCAATTTGGAAGATTGGCGGCCTTGTGAACATGCCATTTGGGTCATTGTCCCATGCATTGCACAACAAGGATGACTGACATAGTCAGTACTTTGTCATGGCGAGAACAAACATTTGTTAGAATCGCGTCCGTCAGCGAGTGAGCAAGGAGAGGCCGATCAGAGGGCGCAGGACCTTGGGTACCACCACGCTGCCATCAGCCTGCTGATAGACTTCCAGGATGGCGGCCAGGGTCTGCTCAATGCTCAGAGCACAGGCCCCCAGGCTATGAGGATGCTCGATCTGGCCACTGGGAGAGCGATAGAGGACATTCGCGCGGCGGGTCTGAAAGCTTTCATAGTTGCTGGCGGCAGCCAGGGGGAGGAAGCGGCGCTGGGCGGGCAGCCAGACCTCGACCGTTAGGGTCATGGCTGCCGCAAAGGGGAGCAGGCCGCTACAGAGCATGACAACACGATAGGCCAGTTCCAGACGCTGCAGCAGCATCTCAATCTGCAAGAGGAGGGTTTGCAAGAGGGCATACGATTCGTTTGGCTGGACTATCAGCAGTAGCTGCACCTCGCTGAGCTGGTGCCAGGGCAGACGGGCCGAGCTTGGGGGGAGCGAGGCAGAGCCACCATCGCGATGAAAGACAGGCGTCCAGCTAACCAGGCGCAGGGGCAAGCTCTCGGCGGCAAGAACCGTACCGCCGTAGAGGTTCACCAGAGGTGTTCCACCCCCAGGGTTCAAGTAGAGTTCATCGGCCTGGCAGCTGTAGCTGTGGGGTTCCAGGGACGGAAATTGGCCGGCGGCCAGCAGCGTACCATACTTCAAGAGGAGGGGGAGCTGCACCTCCTTATAGTCCCACTCGCGGGTGAAGAAATCGAGGGCGAAGGTGACGAGAGCACGCAGCAGCCGCGCCCCGGCGCCTCTCAAGACTACAAACTGGCTGCCGCTCAGGTGGCTGCCGCCAACACTGTCGATCAGACCCAACCCGCTGCCCAATTCGCGATAGGAGCGCGGCGAGAAATAGAAGCTCATCGGCACTCCCCAGCGGCGCAGCTCGCGGTTGGCCGAACGCATGAAGCCGGTGGGAACATCAGGATGGGGGAGATTGGGCAACGGCAAGAGCAACAGGCGCAGGCGCGTCTCCAGGTCAGCGATCTGCAGCTCTAGCGCCCGGATCTCTTCACTGAGGCTTGCAATCTGCTTCTCAAGCTCGGCATGCTTTCCGGCAGGGGCCGCCCGACGACGCTCTTGCACCTGTTTGAGGGAGCCATACAGTCCCTCACAACGCCTGGCAAGGCCGTCGCGCTGTTCCGCCAGACGAAGAATCTCTTCTAAAGCCACTGAGACCTGGCGTTTCTGCAGTCCTTTTTGCACAAGATCGGGTTGCTGACGCAGTAGGTCGAGATTCAGCATACGCTGTTAGTATAGCATAGCAAGCGAGTAGAACAAGGCGTCTTCTGCGGTTTCCAGGCTCTCAGCCTTCCACCCCATGCCAGGGGGCCGACCGACACCGCCCAGTCCCTGCCACTTGAGGTGCAGTCAATATCTTATTATTTTGTTGTAATCCTCTCTTCTACTGCAATACAGATATGGCCGCTTTCTCTTGTGGCTCTTCCGCCACTTGACAAGGGAGGCTCTTGCTGCTACCCTTCTCCCAGGACGGATGAGTCATGCAGGTCAGAGCCCGACTCGTCTGGGATTGCCACGGGGATCACCACGGGGATCGCCAAAGATGATCACCATCATTAAGAAAAATCCGCAGGGTGAGGCGCTCTTCTCCTATCAGGGTGAGGTGCTCGCTGCCACCTCGCGCACCTGCATCATCCGCGCCTTCTGGACATGGCCCGATCGAGATCTTGGCTACGTGCGCTTCGAAACGGGCGACTGTTTTACGGAGTATTATTATACTGATCGCTGGTTCAACATTTTTGCTATTGCGGGCAAGGATGGTGAGCGCAAGGGTTGGTATTGCAATATCGCCGAGCCAGCGGTGATTCGGGACGATCGTATTGAGCAGGTTGATCTTTTTCTCGACGTCTGGGTCGATCGCCAGGGAGGGACACAGGTGCTGGATGAGGACGAGTTTGAAGCGGCCACGACGTTGAGCGCGGCCCAGCGTCGAGGTGCCCAGGAGGGCTTACAGGCCCTGCTGGAGATGGTCACCCACCGCGCGGGGCCTTTCTCCGAGATAGGGGCGTAAGCCAGGCCCGGCCTGGGGCCTTTCCCCAGGTGAACGCGCCTGTCGTCTATCGACCCGTCCACCTCTGCAAGAAAGGCTGTGCGCCAACTTGCTTACGGCCTGGGTCTGCCTCTCCGCCGATCCGCCGAGACACTACCTGATCGCCTACGCCAGTCTGGCCCAGACCGTCAGCCAGCATTGTCCAATCTGATCCGAGGGAGGAGGGAGAGGGAGAGGAGGCCAGGTTGATAGTGCTGGCTTTAGGGGTCTCAGAGGCTACCAGGCTGACTATCTCTCTGGCTCGCCCGGCTAGATCGCAGTGGGGATTGGCCCGCTGCTCGTTTTGGTCGGTCCGCCTGAGCAGCCCCAGATGGAGAGAGCATGTCACAGGCACCTTCTGTCGGCGGGCAGGGGGCGGCGCGGACAGGAGAAGACAGGGATCGTGGCGAAGGGCCTTCCAGAGGCTCTGCCTGGTCCAGATCGCCAGGGCAGGCCCCCTGAGAGCACTGGGCAGGGCGACGAAAGCCAGGGACTGCTTGTCTGGCAAGCTGCTGGTTAGTTGATCTGGCTGCCGCTCCCACTTCGGCCCCGCTGCTTTGCCGAGAGCCACGGGGTCGGGCCGCGGTCAGCCCTATCATTCTCATAAGCGCCATGATGTCTGTAGTCGATAGAGATGATCAGGATCGAGATTCCGCAAAGAGAAACCATTGAGCTGAAGCACGCCGTATTTGATATCAACGGGACACTCGCCCTCGATGGGAAACCGTGGCCAGAGGCCGTGAGCCGCCTGAAGCGCCTGACAGGCTTTCTCTCTATTCACCTTCTCACCGCGGCAACCCACGGCCAGGTGGCCGCCCTGGAGCGGAGCCTGGGTCTGCCGCTGCACGTGATCACTAGTGGAGAAGAGAAGACCCGCTATGTCGAAGAGCTGGGTCCGGCCAACGTGATCGCCTTTGGCAACGGTGTTAACGACGCTGGCATGCTGCGCCGAGCGGCGATCGGCGTGGCAATTCTGGGACCAGAGGGGGTAGCCCGCGAGGCTTTGCAAGCCGCTGATGTGCTGGTACGCAACCCGATCGATGGGATCGATCTCCTCTTCTATCCCAAGCGCCTGATTGCAACCCTACGCCCTTAGCGTTCTCAATCAATAGGAGTCAGCCGCCCTGGCCCATGCCTCCAGGAGACCGGTAGCCCGGGAGCGAGCGCCGGCGGAGAGCGGGTTCCCAAGGCGCACTGGTCGCCATCAGACCTCCCTCGCTCGCCTCAGCTTGAACAGGCGGGACACCGGCGAACGGCTTGTGCTTAGCCGCCAGCGATGCCCTGCCGATCTCGGCGCGGGAGCGATTGCCGCTGACCGGGCATCTGCTCCCGCTCATGCGCCGTCCGGCCTTGTGGAGGCGACCCTGTTACCTCATGCAGCCCGACCAGGTGGCTGGTTGGGCCAGGCTAGGAGGAACATGATGAAGTCCCATTCCCCCGAAGATACTGGCGTGGAGGCCACGGCTCCCGCTGGTACCTACCCAACAGGCCGCTCCTGGCAGGGTCTGCTCTTCGCCTGCCTGGCGGTCTTCTTTTTCTCGACGAGCCCCGTTTTTATTCGCCTTGCAACGCCCTTTACTTCTGTCGAAATTGCTTTCTGGCGTCTGGCTATCGCAGCGCTGCTGGTGCTCTTATTGGGACTGGCCACGCGCCAGTCGCTGCTGGTAAGCGCCCGGGAACTGCCGCGCTTCCTGTTCTATGGACTGGTGACGGCTTTGCACTTTATTTGCTACATCGCCTCTTTGAGCTTTACGACGATCGCCCACTCGCTGGCTATTGTCTACACTTCGCCGATCTTTGTGACCCTCTTCTCGGCTCTGGTTCTGCGCGAGGCTCTGCCCTGGCGCAAATATGCCGGCATCGCGGTGGCAATCATCGGAGTGGCTTTCATGGTGGGTTTTGAGCCTCACTATAGCGCCTGTCAGCCACAAGAGGGCCATTGCATGCTGCTGGGCGATGGCCTGGCCCTGCTGTCAGCCATCTGCTACGGGATCTACTCGATCGTCGGGCGCGGCGAGCGGGATCGCCATCCCCTCTTTCGCTATACCTTTTATGTCTACGGGTTGGCGGCGCTCTGGCTATTACCGGTGATGCTCTATTTTGCCTTTCGCCATGCCTATCCTCTGCCAGCCCTGGGCGCGGTGCTTGCCCTGGGGATTCTGCCCCTTGGTCTGGGGCATACTCTCTACAATGCCTCCTTGAGGACCTTGCATGCCACCTACGCGAATCTGATCGCCACACAGGAGGTGACTGGTGGCATCCTGCTCGGCATTCTCTGGCTTCACGAGGTCCCATCTGTGACAGCGCTTATCGGGGTAGTCGTGACCCTGGCCGGAATCATCAGCGTGCTGGTCTGAGATGCGACTGAAGGCCGGATCAGAAGAGGGGTAGGTTTACTCTCCACCGCCAGGGCTGGCCGCCAGGGCGGGATCAAAGATCCAGCCTTCGTTGGGGTCACAGGCGGGCAGGAGGGCAGAGAGAGAGCGGCGAGCCTGCTCAGGTGTGGCAGCATTGGCAGCCCCGCTCATGCGGGCTGCCCAGGCCGCTTGTACGGCGCAGAGCAGGGCATCGAGATAGTCGCCGCTAGAATCATTCAGGCAGACTGTGCGGGAGCTTTCGCCCAGAGAGAGCGTCAGACCATAGCGCCGGGTCAGCCCGGCACAGGTCAGGCCAGCCAGCAGGCGAGCACGGGCCAGCCGGTGCCCCTCCCTCTGGTCGGGCCTCGATCCTTTGTACGGCTGGCGAGCCAGCCAGCACCGGGCTACCAGGGCGGGATAGCCCTCGAGCACAAAGCGCCCGTCCTCCGTTGGATGGCAGGGCAGAATGCAGGCGCCACTGGCCAGGAGCCGCGGCGCCCCCTGCCAGAACATGCGCGCCAGGGGGACGCGCTGACACATCAGAGGACTGCGAGCCTGAGCCAGGACATCGGTAAGGCGGCGCGGCAGCTTCTGGCCTGCAGGCTGTCGCGAGCTGTAACCCTGGAGCAGGGCCAGAAAGGCCGATAGTTCAAGGCGGGCAGCAACTGCCACATAGTCCGCCCAGGTCGCTGGCCAGGCGAGCGCGGCCACCACGGCAGCGGGCAGGCCGAAGGGGAGGTCCAGGGCTGCGATCCAGGGACCAGGAAGGCGCAGGTAGCCCTCGAAGGTCGCCCAGTCGTGGCAGCCTACCAGATCAAGAATGGTCAGATGCGCGCCTTCTAGCTGTCCACGAGCGACCACTAGCGGCTTGCGACGGGAGGGAGCGCTGGTGAAATCAATACCATAGATCAGCATGTGGGCACGGCCTGATTGGGCAGGAGGGCGACAAACAGCCGACAGATGGACCTCTCGCCAGACGGCCCCTTTTCTGGCCCCCTCGTTGTCCCACCTTCATCCTCCATCCGCCGCTGGCTTCCCCACGAGCGCACCACTAACAGGGACGGGCCTGAGCTGGGCCGCCAGGTCAGGCAGAGACTGGCTGCAGGCATCTCTGCGAGCGGCCTGTGCGGGCAATGGCTAGAGCTGCGCGATCACACTCTTACTGATGGCGCGCAGGGTAGCAAAGACGCCGATGCCACTGGAAGCCACCGCCTCAAAGGCTGGCACCCGACGGCGATTCAGGTAGCGATCAAGCACGTGGACAGGCAAAGCAGAAGGCAGATCGCGCTTATTCCACTGCATCACGAAGGGGAAATGGCCGAGATCTTTGCCGAGGCGGCGCATGTACATCTCCAGCTCGGCGATGCTTTGCACATTCTCCTCGAACTTTTCCGCCTGAGAATCGACCACAAAGACGATACCATCGGCGCCATTGAGGACCGCCAGGCGAGTGCGCTCGTAGAGGATCTGGCCGGGCACCGTATACAAATGGAAACGAGTGCGGAAGCCATGCACCGTACCGAGGTCGAGGGGGAGGAAATCGAAAAAGAGCGTGCGTTCGGTCTCAGTAGCGATAGAGAGCATCTCGCCGCGGATAGCGGGGTTAATGCTCTTATACACGTACTGCAGATTAGTAGTCTTCCCACAATATCCAATGCCGTAGTAGACGATTTTGCAATGGATCTCGTGAGTAGCGATATTGATAAGAGCCATAGAAACCAAATACCTCGGAAGCAGGCCCTAATCGCGGAAAAGCAAATCGATCGTATCCTCGACAGAGGAACGGAACTCGACGTTAATCACGGACGTCTTTCGGCGAGACGTATCGGCCTTGACGCGCGCCAGGACGCGCACCAGCTCATCGGTAGCTTTCTTAGAGAGGACCTTGACCAGGCCGATATGAGTCAGTTTATCGAAAACGATCACCAGCAGCCACTGTTCCTCGACCAGGGTAGTATAGATATTTTCATGCATACCCTGCTGGAAGATGGTACGGAAATCCTTCTCGCCGAGCAGCTCGGCCACCTGGCGAGAGGAAGAGAACGCGCCGGCGAGCAAGGCGCCCAGGGAAGTCACATTGCGGCGCACTCCATTGCCAAAGTTAGAGATCACCTGGCCGCTCTTGTCGAGCAACATCACAGTGGACGCGCTGGTATCGTGCAACAACTTGCTCAGTGTTGCCCGAATAGCCTCAAGTTCATGATCGGAAATGACCAGATTCGATAATTGCTCCATGTACGCGCCGCCTCCGGTCCGGTACAACAAGCTTAGCGTGCACAGCACGGGCACGGCTTCATGAGCGCCAGCGAGCAGCGGGCGTCATGAACAAACCGAAGAAAGAAGAACGAACGAACGAGCCAACGAATAACAGTCAAGACAGGCAAGAGCCAACGAGCACCGATGGATGAGCGAGCCAGCCGGTGAGCGAGAGAGCAAGCGAGCGAGCGATAGGACCTGATCAGGCGATATCGAGCGCTTCGAGGATCTCATCGCGGCTACTTTTGACCAGATGGCGAACCCGCCCCAGAGCTGAAGCGGAATCGAAGACGGTGACGATCAGAGCGAAATCGCCCAGAGGGTCAGCGCTCACCAGGCCATGCTCGAACTCGACGAGAGCGCCCACAAGCCCGCCGCGAGCGATCTCGCGCCCCAGGGCCTCGGCCGAGCTGAGGCCACTGGTCATAATGGCCCCCACCGCCTCCAGATCCTCTTTGCTATCGCGGGGAACCCCTTCTATCAGCAGGCCATCGCGTCCGACGAGGATCGCCATCTTCACACCAGGAATGGTTAAGAAGCGGCCCAGCGCCTGCTTCAGGTCAACCATGCTCTCCTCCGTCTCTCACGGAACGCACCACCGCAATGGGTCGGTCGGTCGATCGTATAGATAGAACTACCCAGCCTTCTCTAGCGGCTAGCGAGCAAAAGAAGCCAGTCGAACGTCCAAACAGGTGACACCTCGCGGCAGGTGGATGAGGAAAGGCCGCTATTAGTTATCTAGCCTGTTCCCGCCTATGCTCTGCCGTACGGGGACTGCTGGTATTGTATACGATACGGCTTGGGAGCGCAACCAGGTGAGACTTCTTGGCTAATGGTTATATGTAGATGTATGAGCAATATAGTCAGCCTGCTCGAACCGGTAGAGGCCCTGGCCAGGGCAAACTAGAAATAATGTAGGCCCTGAATATTCTCTCAAAATTAAGCCAGGGATCGATTATAAGTATACCAAGGGAGGATCAGTTGAGCAATCTCGTCGTCAGTACTGGAGGGGGAAGTGGGGATGAACCTGGCGCTCTGTGGTGCCCTTCCCCCAACTATTTCCCTGGTCGGCGGGGAAGGCGACCGCGCTGGATCATTGTGCATGGGACCGCTGGCTTCAGCAGCGCGGAGGAAGTTGTGGCCTTCTTCCAGCGTCCCGAGACGGAGGCGAGCACCCATTACCTGATCGCCCGCGATGGGCGCATCTTCCAGCTCGTGCGTGAGGCTGACGCGGCCTGGGGAAACGGGGCCGTGACCCGAGGGCACGATCGCTGGTGGCAAGCGGTCGGCAATCCCAACGATCTGACGCTTTCGATAGAGCATCACAAGCCGAGGCGCGACAATGGCGATGAGCTGACCGAGGAGCAGAAGCGCGCGAGCTTTTTGCTGATTGCCCACCTCTGTGAGCGGCATCATATCCCGCGGCGTCCTGCCGATGCCACGGGAGGCATTACGGGTCATTTCTCGCTTGACCCGGAGAGGCGCAGTTACTGCCCAGGTCCTTACCCCTGGGAGGAACTCTTTGCCTACCTGGCCAGCAGTGGGGGAGCGACCGAGGCCGACCGGGCGATCGCCGGTGCTGGCAGCGATCCCAGCTGCGCCGGGCTACGGCAGCAACTGGCCGAGCTGCGCGAGGTGGCCGCTGCCTTCCAGCGCCGGCTGATCAACGTTGAGCTGGAGCTGGCGCGGCTGCGGGGCCAGGAAAGGCCGCCCGGCAGTCGCGCAGAGAACCTGTCTGGAGAGGGCTAGAGGAGCGGAAGCGCGGACAAGGTAAAAGGTGGCAGCGGTCGCGCGACCGCTGCCACCTCAGGTCTTCTAGCGGAACTTGGTGCCGTAGTTGGGCGCTTCCTTGGTGATCATGACATCGTGGGGATGGCTCTCGCGCAGGCCAGCGCTGGTAATGCGCACAAAGCGCGTGCGGGTTTGCATCTCCTCGATAGTAGCACAGCCAGCATAGCCCATTGCCTGGCGCAATCCGCCGACAAGCTGATGCACGAGCGGTCCTAACATGCCCTTGTAGGGAACGCGCGCCTCTATGCCTTCGGCGATCAGCTGCGATTCGTCGCCGACGTCGCCCTGGAAGTAGCGATCCTTGCTGTAGCTGCGCTGCTTCATGGCGGCGATCGATCCCATGCCGCGGTAATCCTTGAAGCGCTCGCCGTGGGAGATGATCAGTTCGCCGGGGCTTTCGTCAACGCCGGCCAGGAGGCTACCGAGCATGACGGTATCGGCGCCTGCGGCGATAGCCTTGGCGATATCGCCGGAGTACTGGATGCCGCCATCGCCGACGATCGGCACGCCGTAGCGGTGGGCCACGCGCGCACACTCGTAGATAGCGGTGATCTGGGGCATGCCCACACCGGCGATGACGCGCGTGGTGCAGATGGAGCCGGCCCCAATGCCAACCTTAACGGCATCGGCGCCTGCCTGGATCAGGGCTTCGGTGGCCTCGCCAGTCACGACGTTGCCGGCCATAATCTGGACGCGGCTGCCGAAGAGGCGCTTAAGGCGCGCCACTGTGTCGAGCACCATCTGCGAGTGGCCGTGCGAGGTATCGACGACCAGGACGTCGACCCCTTCTTCGACCAGGGCCCCGGCCCGCCCATCGGTGTCGGGTCCGACACCTACGGCTGCCGCGACGCGCAGGCGCCCGTACTCGTCTTTGGCAGCGTTGGGGTAGAGAATTTTCTTCTGGATGTCCTTGATGGTAATCAGGCCGCGCAACATGCCCTGCTCGTCGACCACAGGCAGCTTCTCGATCTTGTAGCGATGGAGGATGTCGCGGGCCTGTTCCAGGGTAGTGCCAACCGGCACAGTGATCAGGTTGTCGCGCGTCATCAGCTCAGAGACGGGTCGATCGAGATTGGTCTCGAAGCGGATGTCGCGGTTAGTGAGAATCCCGACCAGTTTGCCGTTCTCAACGACGGGAATGCCCGAGATGTGAAAGTGCTGCATGGCCAGCAGCGCTTCCCGGAGGGAGGCCTGCGGCCCAAGGGTGACAGGGTCGGTGATCATGCCCGACTCGGAGCGCTTGACTTTATCAACCTCGCGGGCCTGGTCTTCAATCGAGAGGTTGCGGTGGATGACGCCGATGCCTCCTTCGCGCGCGAGGGCAATGGCCATGCGCGCTTCGGTAACGGTGTCCATGGCGGCGCTGACGATGGGGATGTTGACGCTGATGGTGCGCGTGAGGCGGGCTTTGGTTGAAACGTCACGGGGCAAGACCCGCGAGGCTGCTGGGATGATCAGGACGTCGTCAAAGGTTAGCCCTTCGCCGACAAATTTCTCTCGCCCATCAAGTTCAAATTCGGCTGGGGCAACGGCAGGATGCGCTTGCAGGTCGTCGACGGTCTCTGCAGTATGAGCCTCGGCCATAGCTCTCCTTCCTTTCCTCCTTACAACATACGCAAACGCCCGGCACGTGGTCCCGTGTTCTCCAGATTGTGGAGTTCCATCGGTTGCTGTGCCGGGCCACTCGTTCCTCCTCTGCAGGGTAGACGAGCACCGGATATGAGACTTTCCTGTTGGGCCTGTTCCTTCTTCGCCTGGCCTGTCCAAGAAGACACTAACGGCAGGGCAGGAAGCTGCAGCCGGGAGGTCGCTGGCCCGTCTTGCTGTCCGGCCCACCCAGGGACGATCATGTCACTTTCAGGGGATCCGCTTCCTGGGGTCTCCTGCTCTCTCTCTCACTCAGACTTGAGGTGGAAGCATGCATGCAGGCAGGCAGGCAGGACGCCTGTCCTTCCGTGCTGCGCTGCCTCGAGTCGTTGCTCCGACGGCAACTCTCTCCCTGGCACCTTTCCGCCCCCTCCACCGCACCGGTCGAGACCGACCAGGTCCGTCGCGCTGCCAATCGCCTGGGGCGGGCCGTCAGCCGGCCAGCAGGTCCCTTCAGCAGGCCACTTGCCGATCGAGTCGGGGCCTGTTCCTGAGCGTCCAGGCAGAGTACCAGCTTGACGCTCTCGGCTGTTTGTTCCTTCTATAAGAGCATATCTTTCCCCCCGCTGTCAAGGTACGGTAAAGAGAGCGCACTCTTGCTGGTTTCTGAGGCTTATACTCTCTCGAGTACAATATAAATGAAAGTGTTTCTTGTGTAAAATGCGAGAGCGGTCAGGCGATCAGCCTCTTGCGTAGTCTGATCGCTCGCATGTCCGCTATCTCCTCATCTGTTGGCACACGGAGGCGCAGGGTGGAAGGAGAAGAGGAAGGAGGAATAGGTTATGATAGGGCAGCAACCACATGGCAGGGATGCCAGGGCTGAGACGGGGAAGAGCGGGCCGCTGAGCCGCACTCTCCGGATGGCCTGCCCGCCAGCGCTCTCCCACTACTATACAAGACGGGCCTTGCCACGGCCTCTTGGATCGCTCGATCTCTGTCTGCTGCACTTTGCAGCGCTGTTCGCCCCTGGTCCGCTGATCCTGCTGGTCAGGGAAAATCCGCTTGCCTGGCTGGCCGCCGTCTTGGGCGCGCTGACGTTCCTGTTCCCTATGACACTGGCCGTCTGGCAGCTGCTGTCTCTGGCTCCCTTTGAAGGGGCACTCTATGCCTGGACCGCACGCTTACTGGGACCTTACTGGGGCATGGTGGTAGGGATCAGCGACTGGCTGCCGGGTCTACTGGCAGCCGCGAGTGCGCTGGTGAGCCTCGTTACAACCTTGCAGGGTCTTAGAGTCGGCTGGCTGGCTGAGCCTTGGCAGCGCGGGCTGGTGGTGATGGCTCTACTGGTACTGCTGCTGGCCCTTGGCTGGCAACGCCAGCGCACCGTGCAGCGGATCGTCAACACCCTCAGCGCGTTAATGCTGGCTATTGTGCTCCTGGCAGGAATCGGCAGCCTTGTTTTACTCCCCCAGCGCGCCTGGCGTTTTTCTCTTCTCTGGCGCCCAGAATGGTCTGTAGCCGGACTATCACGTCCCTCCGGCAGCCTGGCCATTCTCCTCTATCTGGGCTACAGCGTCCCGCTGAGCATGGCAGGCGAGCTGCGTCCGGGGGTGGCGCCGGGCCGCCCTCTACTCGGCGGGGCCTTGCTCGCCGGTGGCAGCTATCTGCTGGTGGCCCTCTCCAGCGTGGTCGCTTCCGCGGGCGGCCCAGATCTGGGACTGGAGATGGTCCTGGGACATGCCGCCAGTAATCTGGCCCTCGTCGGCCTGCTGGCATTCTACCTTTGCGCGGCTTTCGTCCACACCTCCGCCGGCACACGCTGGCTCTTCGTGGCCAGTCTGGATGGTCTCTTGCCAACGGGCCTGGCGCGGCTCAACAGCGAACGGGTCCCGTGGCGCGCTTTTCTTGTTCAGACGACGCTCACTGGCCTGCTAGCCAGTGCTGTCCTGGTCCTGCTGCCTCAGATGACCTCTGAGACCTTCCCCTCCGCACTGGGAATTCCTTTGCTCCTGGCAACGATGGCCTTGCTGCGGCTGATGGTTGCCTTCTTCGGTCTCTACGTGACGGCGCTACTCTCCTGCTCGCAGCCACGCACAGCTCTGGGGGGACCGACCGTCTCCCCCTGGCTGCTCTGGCCCGGCATCTTCATGGGGGCCGTGGGAAGCACGCTGGCGCTGCTGGGAATCCTCTCCCACTCGTGGAGTCCCGCCCTCTCTGACGCTACCTGGACGCTGGTGACTGGCACTTTGACGGCGCTGAGTATGAGCGCTGCTACGGTCGCCGCTCTCCCAGCAACGACCCGCGCGAACCACCTCGCTCCTCGCTTGTTCCACTGGCTGCAAGGAGAGCCTCGTCTGTCAGCGGATCAGGCTCTCAGCTCGTGGAGAAGTCGTTCGCCGCGAGACTTGAGGCGCTAATCAACCGCCAGGCGGCACAGCCGTATCGCCAGCCCCAAATTGGCCCAGGTCCAGTCTACAAAGCCAGGGAAGTATACGAGCCAAATGCGGGCTGCTTGCAAAATTATGGCTGAAAAGCTACAATGATACATTGTGATTGAAATATTCAAATTATCGCTCTCCTTCTTGTGTATCAAGAAGAGAGGCTTTCAGGAGCAGAAGCAGAAAGGGCAGGGAAGAGCAGCATGGTAGCTGAGTGGTGGCGGATCTACGGGGCCTTTGATCCCGAAGACGAACACGGGCACTATCCAGATCCGGGGCAGGTGGTCGCGCATTTTCGTCGGCAGAAGGGCTGGTCGCAGGCCGAACTGGCGCGCCGCCTGGGTGTGCACCCCCGCATGATCTACCATCTGGAGAAGCAGCAACAGGGGCTTGACTCCCTCAAGCGGCGGCGTCAACTGGCTGAGGTACTGAACATCCCGCCGGAGCTGCTGGGGCTTGATCCGCAGCATCCGCGCCTCACCGGCTCGCCGCCCTGGTGGGTACGAGATGGCTATCCGGCCTTTCCGGCCGGCGATGACGGCTATCCGCTGCCTGGGGCCGTCATCAAGTACTACCGCTTGCAGCAGGTCCGGCGCCAACAAAGCGGCGAGCGGTCCTGGACCCAGGCCGACCTGGCGGAGGCCCTGGGCCTTTCAGAACTAGCGATCCGGCGGATGGAGAATCGCAGCGACTATCTGGACTCCCCGCGACGCCGGCGGATGCTCTCCGCCATCCTGGGCATCCCTCCCCATCTACTGGGATTGGACGTGCGCCGTCCCCCAGCGCCAGGTCTTGCTTCTCCCCCCCCTCCCACCTTCCTCCTTGTCAGTGAAAACAGCGATGAAGACCTCCTGATCACCTACCAACGCCAGCAAGCCGAACTCTACGCCGAATTCCGAGCTCGGCGGCAACCAGAGCTACTGACACGGGCCTTGCGCCGTCTCACCTATCTCAGACGCCTCGCTCCCCTCATCCATGAAGATCTATTGCAAAGCATTTTACGTCTCGAATTCAACTATGCGCAACTAGTAGCTGATGGTCTGGCCGACCTCTATGGGGTAGCCCGTGCCTTGCCCTTTGTCAAGCTCTGCCTGGCGATCGCCCGCCGCTGTGAGGAGGCCAGCCGCCAGAGGCAGCAGCCAACGGAGGGAGTTCCTTCCGATCTGGTGGCCAATGCTCTGATTGGGCAGGCAATCGCGCACTTCGAGCTGGGAGAAACGGAAGCCGCCCGTCAACGCGCCGACGAGGCTTTGGAGCGCCTGGGTCAGACCTGTCCATCTGTTCAGCGCTTTGTGCTGGAGGAGGCCGCACATATCCTGGCCCACCTGGCCAGAGACGAGTCTGAACGCAAGCAGGCGCTCACCTTGCTTGACCAGGCAGGCCGACTACTGAGCGACAGCGGCGAAGCAGAGGACCCCTACTTTCTTGCCGCCGACCCCGGCTACTACCATCTCAGTCGAGCCAGAACGCTGCTGGCCCTGGGTCAGGCTCGTCAGGCTCTCGGCGAGCTAGACCAGGCCAGCCAGCAGACGCAGCCGCTGTTCATAACGCGCCGGCTTTTCATTGTGATCTACCGGGCCCTGGCCCATCTGGAGCTTAAGGAGTACGAGGCGGCAACGACCCTGGCTATTCAGGCCGCTGGCGAAGCCCGCGTCCTCAACGCCCGCCGGGCCTTAGCCTACCTCCATCTTCTTTACCAGCGTCTAAAGGAGAGTCCCTACGGCAGTATGCCCGGAGTGGCTCGTCTGGGCTGGTTGCTCGGCACGGGCTAAGGGGAACGAGGCCAGCCAGCTACTCCCGGATATCGCGGCTGCGCGTCAAGTAGAGCGAGACGCCGAGAAAGACCAGGGCGTAGACCAGCAGGAGCAGCCAGATGTGACGTGCGTCGACTAGCTGCATGTTCAAGGGGACCGTTCCCATCGAAAAAGCATGACCATGAGTGACAACCATGCCCATGGCGTTGAGATTGGGGCCAAGCAGATAGGCGGAAACATCCTGCCAGAACTGGTTATTGGTCAGCCTGAAGGCAAAGTAGAGCAAGGCGACCAGAAAGTTATCGGCAGGAAAGTAGCCCAGGGCGGCGCTCAGGCCGAAGGTTTGCGAGCGTCCGATCACCGCCAGCGCCACGGCCATCAGGACCGAGATTCCCATACTGCTGGCCACAGCCAGAGTGTAGAAGCCGGCATCGTGCCAGAAGGTAGCATTGGCAGCCGAGAGTACATTGAGGTTGCCCGAGAGGAGCAGCGTCAGCAGGCAGAAGCAGATGACGATCTCAGCGAGGCCGACGACCAGCGTCAGCAGGACAATCAGCGAGAGGGTCAGGAGCTTGGCTGCAAGGAGCTGGAGGCGTCCAACGCCGCGCGCCAGGATAATACGGATGGTGCCAAGCTGGTACTCGAGGCCAACGCAGCGCGCCGCCACGACGATGAGGAAGACGCCCGCGAAGACCCGCAATATATCGAGGCCGCGTAGCTGCAGATAGAGATAGGGCAGAGGGTCCCGCCGAATCTCCTCCCCGAGAGAGCTTTGCGTTGCCTCAATGATATAGAAGCCTGCGACAAAAGAGAGCGTCAGCATCAGCAAAAGCCAGGTACCCCACTGGCGCGAGATTTTGAGCAGCTCGGCCCGCATCAATCCCCAGAAGCGGGGCCGCGGTCCACTGAGAGCGACCAGGCCTGGCCTCTGGTTACCCCATTCTTTCGAAGAGAGTGAGACATCTTTCATGATTGTTATTACCTCAGTACCTTTCCTCCACTAGCAATATCTTCACCCGTCAATTGCAGGAAGACTTGCTCCAGGTCGAGTCTGGCGGGAGCCAGGGAATCGGGAATGAGGCCAGCTTCGATCAGGAAGCGATTCAGTTCGCGCCCGCGTCCGCCGGGAGCGGGTGTTATCAGCTCACCGCTCTCGTTGAGGCGTGCACCGGCTCCCCAGGGCTGGCCACGCACGAGGTGCAGGGCCTCCAGGGGCCGTTCTACCCGCACCACAAACTCGCCCTGCCCGCGTGTCAGCTCCTCCACACTGGCTTCGGTCACCAGCCTGCCGAGCCTGATAATGGCCACGCGGGTACAGATTTGCTGGACCTCGCTGAGCAGATGGCTAGAGATGAAGATCGTCTTGCCCTGGGCGGCGAGCCTGTGCAACAGATCGCGCATCTCGACGATGCCGGCGGGATCGAGACCATTGGCCGGCTCATCGAGGATCAGTAGCTCGGGGTCATGCAGGAGGGCCAGGGCCAGGCCCAGGCGCTGCTTCATGCCAAGCGAGTAGGTTCTGACACGATCCTTCTGACGGCTGCGCAGGCCCACCATCTCCAACACCTCATCAAGACGACGTTCTGGAACCCCCCCCAGAGCGCTGGCCATGACACGCAGATTGTTGCGCGCTGACAGGTACAGATAGAGGGCCGGCGTCTCAATCAAGGCCCCCACACGTGGCAGCACCAGGCCCGGCTGACGCCGCAAATCCTGGCCCAAGATCTCAACACTGCCAGCACTCGGTGCGATCAGGCCCAAGAGCATCCGGATCGTCGTCGTCTTGCCAGCCCCATTCGGCCCCAAGAAGCCAAAAATTTCGCCACGCCTGACCTCCAGATTCAGATCGGCTACGGCCAGGCGCTGGCCATAGCGCTTGGTGAGGCCGCGTGTGCGCAAAGCCAGGTCGGTTGCTGGCTCCCTATATCTGGCGTCGGACGGCATGGCAGTTTGTGCATTTTGCAACATAGTATCCAATTCCCTGATTCCTGGTAGTTGAATATATTCATAATGAGAGAAGAGCGAGGCTATGATCAGGGCGGGTCCCCCATCAGCAGCCAGCGGCGGCTCAGTCAGGGCAGCCCGTTTATCCTCACCCAGAAGAGTTTTCATCCGAGCCAGCTCTCACGTTACAGGTCCGGCCAGTCCAGGCATCAGAAAGTAGCGGTAGCAGAAAAAGCAGCGCTCTTGTAAGGGGCCTCTCCCCCTCCGAAGAGGGGCTTCTCCCCCTCGACGAGAGGCCATATTTCTGCTACCATGTGCGGCAATAGCAGGCGTGATAGCAGGGATGCCCAAGCGGTGGCGGAAGGACCAGCGACCAAGCAAGCAGATGAACGATCAAGTCAACGCGGAACACGCCCGCTCTCCAGAGGTGTCAACTGATCCCCGACAGGTGAGGTGCACAAGCAGCTCAAGCAGCCTATTTTCCGGCCAGGAGGTTCTTGGATGTACACGGTGGAAGGACTCCGGCAGCGCATTCGCGTGGCCCGAGGAGAGGAGCCTGCCGATCTGGTCCTGCGCAATGCCCGGCTCGTCAATGTCTGCAGCGGCGAATGCTACCCCGCCGATATCGCCATTGCCGACGGGCGCATCGCCGGCATTAGCGAGCCGGCAGGAGGCTATCGCGGCCAGCAGGAACGCGACCTTGAGGGCCGCTGGCTCGCTCCGGGACTCATGGATGGGCACATGCACATCGAGAGCACGATGCTTGTTCTCTCAGAGTTTGCCCGTTTGGTTGTTCCTCGTGGTGTAACGGCGGTGATGCTCGACCCGCACGAGTTCGCCAACGTTTTAGGGAGCGCCGGTATCCGCTTTGTGCTGGAGATGGCGCGGGGCCTGCCGCTGGACGCTTTTGTCCTGCTCTCCTCCTGCGTTCCCGCCTCGCAATACGAAACGCCCTATCGCGCGCTCCTGGCCAGCGATCTTCTGCCCCTGCTGGACGAGCAGGGGGTGCTCGGGCTGGCGGAGATGATGAACATGCCCGGCGTCCTGAACGGCGACGACCAGGTACTTGCCAAAATCGCCGCCACCCTGAATCACGGTCTGGTTGTTGATGGGCATGCGCCGGGACTCCAGGGGCGGGACCTCTGCGCCTACGCAGCCGCTGGCATCTTATCGGACCACGAATGTACCACCCCTGCCGAGGCCCGCGAGCGTCTGCGCCTGGGCATGTGGCTGATGATTCGCGAGGGTTCGGCGGCCCGCAATCTAGAGGCCCTGCTCCCGCTGATCCAGGAACTGCACCCCCCGCGGGTTTTCTTTGTCACCGACGATCGAGACCCGCTGGACCTGCTGGAGCGCGGGCACATCGATTCAATGGTGCGGCGGGCGATCGAGCTGGGCCTGGACCCCGTGGAGGCCATCCGCCTGGCGAGCTACAACACGGCCCAGTATTTCCGGCTCTTCGACCGAGGGGCCATCGTCCCAGGAGCGGTGGCCGACCTGGTCGTGCTCGACGACCTCACAACGTTCCAGGTGGAGTCGGTCTATAAAAGCGGTCAGTTGGTCGCCCAGGAAGGGCGCTTACTTATCGAGCCGCGGGCCAGCCAGCCACAGGAGCTGAGCAACACCATTCGGATAGCGGCCCTGCGGCAAGAAGACCTGCGCATTCCGGGCCGGCCTGGGCCAGTAGCGGTGATCGGTATCGAGCCGGGCCAGATCGTCACACGGCACCTGCAGCTAGAGGCGCCGCTGCGCGATGGAGAGATCGTTGCCGACCCCGAGCGCGATCTTCTGAAGCTCGCAGTGATCGAGCGCCATCACGCCAGCGGGCGCATTGGTCTGGGACTGGTACAGGGTCTGGGGCTGAAGCGTGGGGCGCTTGCCTCCAGCGTTGCCCACGACGCCCATAACCTGGTCATCGCAGGCGTCAGCGACCACGACATTCTCAAGGCCGCCCAGGTCCTGGCCGAGATCGGAGGAGGTTTTGCCCTTGTCGTTGATGGCGAGCTGCGCGCCAGCGTTCCCCTTCCCCTGGCGGGCCTGGTTTCAGCCGCCCCTATCTCTGAGCTGGTCGCCCGTTTGCGATCCCTCGACGAGGCAGCCGCGGCCCTTGGCTGCACCCTAGAGCATCCCTGCATGACCCTCAGCTTCCTTTCGCTCTCAGTGATTCCTGCTTTGAAGCTCACCGATCAAGGACTGATCGACGTTGAGCGCTTCGCGCCGCTGCCACTGCAAAGTTAGCCAGCCAACCAATCAACCAACACCAGGTCAGCACGCGGGCAGAGCGGGCCGGGGTCTTTCCTCCCTTCCTCCCGATTTGCCCAGCCGAGCCTTGAGGCAAGGAAAGTCCGAGGATAAGCATGCTGCCAAACTTACTTGAATATCACTGGGTTGAGGACGTCGATGACGCGCTCATCCTGCTCTCGCGTCCTGACATCAAGACGGTGCCCCTGGCCGGCGGCACCCATCTGCTGAGCCAGAACGACGAAAGCATCCAGGCCGTGGTCGATCTACGCGACCTGGGCCTGGCCTATATTTTAGAAGACCAGCGAGGGATTCGCATCGGAAGCATGACCACCTTGCAGAGCATGGCGGAGGCGCCGCTACTCAAGAGCTTTCTCGGCGGCCTGCTCGCTCAGGCCGCTCATTACTCCGCTCCATCGCCACTGATCCGCAACGCCGCCACCCTTGGAGGCACGCTGGCGCTCGGGCCAGCCGCCCAGGCAGACCTGCTGACCGCGCTGGCGGTTGTCGATGCCGAGATCGTCCTGCGCTCCGGCCAGAAGACGCAAGTCGATCTGCGTGGAGGAACGCCGGAGCGCCCGGGCCTCGCCCTCTCGGGCGTCACCTACAAAGGAAAGCAGGAGCGGCGCGTCTCCTACCATCGGCTCTTACTAGAACGTCGCCCCCAGGAACTCATCATCGAGGTACAGATCGCTCCCCCAGGCCGTGGTTGGGGTACAGCCTTGCAGCGGGTTGGGCGCAGCGCTGTCGACGTAGCCCTGATCACCGCCGCGGCTCTGGTGGAGGTCGAAAACGGGCGCTATCGCAGCGTTCGTCTGGCGCTGGGCGGTGCCAATCTGGAGCCACAGCGCCTGACAGCCATCGAGCGACAGCTGGAAGGGCAACCTGTCCAGGACCTCCGCTTGCTGGCCTCCGCCATCCAGGCTGGCCTGGCCGATTTCCGTCCTCCTGCCGACTTCCGAGCCAGCTCAGGCTATCGGCGCGTCTGCGGGGCCAACCTCGCCTACCGGGCACTTGAAGAGGCCGCCAACATAGCCCGCTGGCGCGATATTACCTCCTCGGAAGGGAGAGCCTAACCTCATGGAACTAGAACTGCGCATCAATGGAGTGATCAAGAGCCTCGACGTTGCGCCCAACGAGCTGTTGCTCAATGTCCTCCGGCGCGAGGGCTACTACAGTGTCAAGCACGGCTGCGATCACGGGCACTGCGGGGCCTGCACAGTTCTCATCGACGGCCTGCCGCGTCCGAGCTGCGTCATGCTGGCCATGCAGGCCGCCGGGGCGACAGTGACCACGGTAGAGGGGCTTGGCTCGCTCCGCCGCCTTCACCCTCTACAAGAGACCTTCATCGATGCAGGGGCCGTCCACTGTGGCTTCTGTACCCCCGGGATGCTGCTTTCAGCCTACGCACTTTTGCAGCGCAATCCCAATCCGGGCGAGGAAGAGATTCGCGAAGCCCTGGCGGGGAACCTCTGTCGCTGCAGCGGCTACAACCGGATCGTCCAGGCCGTACAGCGCGCCGCAGCGCTCCTGAGGGGCGAAGACATCGAACCGCTCAGCATTCCCGACAGCGGGGCCCGTACTCGTCCCTGGGACCCCGGACGGGCCCCGCTGGAGCTGCCCGAGCGACAGGCGCCCGCCGAGCAGGGGCCTGTAGGCAGGCAGCGCGTGCATATCATGATGGGACGGCCCGAGCGTAGGATCGATGCCACCAAGCTTGTCACAGGCAAAGCAGCTTTTGCCGATGACTATGACCTGCCCGGTCTCCTGCACGCCCGTCTGCTCACCAGTCCTCACCCGCACGCCCTCGTTCGGGAAATCGACACCACCGAGGCGCGGGCCTTACCGGGCGTCCACGCCATTCTCACCTACAAAGACATTCCGCGCCTCCCCTATACCAGCGCGGGCCGTCCCTGGCCTGAGCCGGGGCCACACGACCAGTACTGTCTGGACTACATCGTCCGCTACGTAGGGGATCGCGTGGCAGTCGTTGCCGCCGAGACGGCAGAAATCGCCGAGCAGGCTCTTAAACTGATCAGGGTCGACTACGAGCCATTACCCGCCGTCTTTGATCCCCGACAGGCTCTAGAGCCGGGAGCACCGCGTCTCCACCCAGAGTCAGAGTCGTACCACATCTATGACGCCAACCGCAACATCGCGGCTCACATCCAGTTTGAGCAAGGTAACGTCGAGCGGGCCTTCGCCGGAGCCGAGCTAATCGTAGAGGGCGAATACGTCCTGCCTCAGATCCAACATACCGCCCTAGAACCCCACGTCGCTCTCACCTACTGGGATGAGGATGACCGCCTTGTCGTGCGCACGAGCAGCGAGGTGCCTTATCACGTCCGGCGTATCGTAGCCACCCTGACCGGACTGGCCCCGCGTCGGATTCGCGTTGTGGCTCCGCGCGTGGGAGGCGGCTTCGGCGCCAAGCATGATCTCATCGTTGAAGACCTCTGCGCTCTGCTCACCCTGGCCACCGATCGTCCAGTGCGCCTCGAATACAGTCGCGCCGATGAATTCCGCAGCAGTCGCGTAGGGCCAGGGCAGATCATTCGCCTCAAGACGGGCCTCCGGCGCGATGGCACCATCGTTGCCAACCAGATGCTGGTATTAGTCAACGCCGGCGCCTATGGCGGCCAGGCCGCCTCGCTGGCCGTCGGGATCGGGCAGAACAGCCTGCCCCTTTATCCCTCTGCCAACCTGCGCTACAGCGCACAGGCGGTCTACACCAATCTCCCCCCAGCCGGGGCCTGGCGCAGCAATGGGGCCTGGGCAGGTCTCTTTGCTCTCGAAAGCCACATGGATGAGATCGCGCGTCGTCTAGGCATGGATCCCCTGGCGCTGCGACGCAAGAACTGTCTCAAAGAGGGAGACGTCTATCCCTTCCTCCCACCTGCCAGAATCGGCCACGACGCTGTTGGAGAGCCAGCAGGCCGGCTCTCCACTCATACAGCAGAGGTGCGGCTCAAACACTGTGGCCTGTCGCACTGCCTGCAGATCGTCGAGGAGCAGTTGAACTGGCGGGAAAAGCGCCGACAGGCGGAGAAGACCGGCGGACCAGGTGGGCGCATCCAGCGTGGCGTCGGCATCGCTCTGGCCATGCATTTGCCCGACCCTCGTCAGCCCTCACTGAGCGGCGCCACCCTGAAGCTCAACGAGGATGGTTCCTTCCACCTGCACATCGGCCTTCCCGAGAATGGCAGCGGCAGTCACACCATCCTGGCCCAGATCGCCGCCGACGTCCTTGGGGTGCGTCCCGAGGATATCCTCGTTCATGCTTCCGATACCGACAGCACCCCCTTCGACACGAGCAGCGACCTTTCGGCTTCCCTCTACGCCTGCGTTCACGCCGTCAGGCAAGCAGCGGAGCAGGTGCGGAAACAGTTGCTCATCACAGCTGCAGGTCTGCTCGGGGTAGCAGCCGAGAGCCTCTCGCTGGCAGACTACCTGATCAGCGCCCCGAGCGGGCAGAGTGTGAGCCTCTCCCAGGTGGCTCTCCAGGCCCTCTATGGCGAGCAGCCAAGGGTCATCAGCGCGACGGCCTCCTGGAGCGCACCCTGCAAGGCTCCGACCTTTGCTGCTCAGGGGGTCGAAGTTGAAGTTGACACCGAGACCGGCGCAGCGCGCGTACTCAAGGTCGTCTCGGCGATCGACGGCGGCCACATTGTGAATCCCATCATTGCCGAGGGACAGATCGAAGGTGGCATTGCCCAGGGACTAAGCTATGGCCTATGTGAAGAAATGGTATATGATCAGCAGGGGAACCTGCTCACGACGAATCTGAACGACTATCGCATCTTGAGCGCCCGCGACATGCCAGAGACCAGCATTGTCCTGCTCGAGGGCGATGGCGCTGACCCGCTTGACATCCGCGATATTGGCGAGATTGCCGTCGCTGCAGTGGCCCCGGCCCTGGCTAATGCCGTGGCCGAAGCGATCGGCGTGCGCCTGCGCCAGCTTCCGCTGACACCCGAGCGCGTGCTGCGCTCCCTCTATCTGGCCAGGCAGCAAGCGGCGGGCAGACCGGGCTGATCCTCCTCCAGCGCCAGCCCGAGCGGGCCAGGCAAAGTAGCGCCCTCTCGGTCCGCCGAGCCGCAGAGCCGCCGAGCAGAGAGCGAAGGGCACGCCAGTCAGAAAGCAGAGAGGTGAGAAAGCAGGATGGACCTGATCAATGTCTTCGACTATGAGGCTCTGGCCCGCGAGCGCATGGAAACCGGCTCCTGGGTTTATTACGCCTGTGGGGCCGAGGACGAAGTGACACTCCGGGCCAATCGCAGCGCCTTCGAACGCATCAAACTCAGACCACGGGTGCTAGTCGACGTCAGTCAGATCGAGATGAAGACGACGGTCCTGGGCACCCCCTTGCCGATGCCCATCCTCATCGCACCCACGGCCTTCCAGGGGCTGGCCCACCCCGAGGGGGAGTGCGAGATGGCGCGCGGCGCGGCTCTGGCCGGCACCCTGATGATTGTAAGCAGCTCGGCCAACCGCCGTCTCGAGGAAGTCGCCGCTGCGGCTGGTGGCCCGCTCTGGTTCCAGCTCTATATTACAACGCGCCCCACCGCCCAGCGTCTGGTGACGCGGGCGGAAGCCGCTGGCTATCAGGGACTGGTCCTAACGGTCGACACGCCCCGCTGGGGAAACAAAGAGCGCAGCGCGCGCTATCCCCTCACCGGCAGCACCTACAAGGCCAATTTTGAGAACGAGAGCGAGGGCGACCTCCCAGATCCCTCCTGTACCTGGGAGATCATTCCCTGGCTGCGCTCACTCAGCCATCTACCCCTTATTCTCAAGGGTATCTTGAGAGCAGAGGATGCGCAGCGAGCCTGCGAATATGGTGTCGACGCTATCATTGTCTCGAACCACGGAGGGCGCCAGCTCGATGGCGTACCTGCCACCATCGAAGTCTTGCCCGAGATCGTCGAAGCCGTGGCGGGGCGCTGCGAGGTCTACCTGGATGGAGGGATCAGGCGCGGCACCGATATTCTCAAAGCTCTGGCCTTGGGAGCGCGGGCCGTACTCGTTGGGCGGCCACCCCTCTGGGGCCTGGCTGTCAATGGAGCCCAGGGCGTGGCCGAGGTTCTGGCCCTTCTGCGCGACGAGCTGGAGCAGGCGATGGCCCTGGCAGGCTGTCCCAGCCTCAGCAGCATCGATCGCTCCCTGGTCAGGCTAAGCTATGTGCCATAATAGCAAACGGTGGTATGAGGGGGAGGAAGAACGCTCTTCCTCTCCTCTCTCTTCAACAAGAAGACTGGCAGCCGGCCAGAGCCGCGCTTGTCAGCCAGCCCACTACTACTCATCTCGCTTTACTGCATTACATAACATAAAGGACAGGTTCTATGCTGTTAGCGAGCCATATTCTGAAGTTGGAATGTGTTCTTTGCGGCAGCAGCTATACCCCGGGCAGCGTGAACTACACTTGCCCGAACTGCGGTCCCCAGGGCACTCTTTTGGTTCATTACGATTATGACCAGATTCGTTGGAACTACCATGCCGAGAGCCGCGACCCATCAATCCGGCGCTACCGTCCCTTCCTCCCTATTCCCTACGGCAATCGCCTGCCGCCGCTGATCGTCGGGGGAACGCCGCTCTATCCGGCAGAGCGCCTGCGCAAGCACCTGAACATGCGCAACCTCTGGCTGAAGGATGAAACGCGCAATCCCAGCGGCTCCTATAGCGACCGTGCGGCCTTTGTCGCGGCCAGCCTGGCTCTGCCGGAAGAGCGCAGGCTCATCTGTGCCTCCACAGGCAACAGCGCCCTGGCGCTGAGCCTGCAGGCGGCAGCAGTGGGGCTAAGCTGCCAGCTTTTGCTGCCCTGGCGCAGCGCTCGTAAGCTAGCGGGGACCTTGCAGCTGTGCGGCGCCAAGGTCTTTGCCGTCGACGGGAGCTACGACGATGCCTTTGAGCTGAGCGTCGAGGCTACAGGCAAATTCGGCTGGTACAACGTCAACATCGGCTACAATCCCTATATGGTCGAGGGACTCAAAACCGTTGGCCTGGAAATTGCCGAGCAATTGGGACATGCAGTTCCCGACGCTATCCTGATCCCTGTAGCTGACGGTGGTCTGATCAGCGGCATCTATCGCGGTTTCGAGGACCTGCGCCAGCTTGGGGTTGTCCGTCAAATTCCGCGCCTCATCGCCGTACAGACAGAAGGTGCGCCGGCCTTCGTGCGCGCTCTCGAGAATGAGGCTATGCGCCAACCCGAGGCCGTGGCCCCCACCACGCAGATAGAGAGCCTGGCGGTCGGCCAACCACACAATGGCGCAATGGCCCTGCGCCACGTGCGCCAGAGCGGTGGTTTCGGGATCACCGTCAGCGAGGAGGCTTTGCGGGCGGCCCGCAAGGAGCTGGCAACCCTGACCGGCATCTTCGTTGAGCCGGCGGGGGCAGCCTCCTACGCAGCCCTGCGGCAATTGCTGGAGGAAGACAAGATCAAACGCCACGAGATGGTGGTCCTACTCGCCACGGCCAGCGGTCAGCGCGACGGCGAGGCCATCGAGCAGCGAGAAGCAGAGCCTGTCACGCTCGCCAGAGGCGCCGAGGGACTGCAGTCCCTGGAGCTGCAGGTCAGTGCCTGAGAAGACCACCGCAGATGCTTGCTGGCCAGCGGAGAGAATTACCCGAGCGAGGAGGATACCCGTTCAATGAGCAAGCTGGCTGTTGTTGCCATAGGCGGTAACGCACTCATCGAAGACGAGGGAGACAGGGATGGGCCTGGGCAGCTTGAGGCCATATGCGCATCAGCGAAGTACAGCGTCGACCTGATAGTCAACGGCTGGAGCGTTGTCATTACGCATGACAATGCCCCCCAGAGCGAGCAAGCGGACGGGCAGCTCCCTGAGAGGAAGCTGCTCATGAGCCGCTGTCTCCCCGCGAGTCGCGCGGCGGAGCTTCAGGGGAGAGTAGGCCATCTGATCCAGACATCGCTCGATGCCGAGCTGCAGCAGCGCGGCCTCAAT
The DNA here is from genome assembly GCF_042408735.1 of Thermogemmatispora sp. GTDB lineage: Bacteria > Chloroflexota > Ktedonobacteria > Ktedonobacterales > Ktedonobacteraceae > Thermogemmatispora. The sequence continues at coordinate 51,641 of NZ_JBHOQV010000128.1, read as the reverse complement.
CGCCGCAGTGTCTGTCTGCTCACGCGCGTCGTCGTCAGCCCGGCCGGAGCCGAGGTGAGGCGGGAGGCAGAGGCCCAGGCGAGCGCTTCAGCGAGCCAGGGCCTGGAGGCCAGGGATGGGCCACAGGCCGAGCCGCGGGAGCTGGTAGAGCAGGAAGCCATCAAGGCCCTGCTTCAGGCAGGCTTTATTGTCATCGCCGCTGCCGGCGGCAGCACCCCCGTCGTGCGCGACGGAGAGGGACGTCTGCAGGCAGTGGAGGTCAGGCTCCAGAGCGAGCTAGCCGCCAGCTTTCTGGCCACTCAACTGAACGCCGACCTCTTCCTGATTGCCACGGCAACCGAGAAGGTGCCACTCTTCCCCCAGCAAGCTGGGGGAAATCAGGTGCCTGATATGCTCACCCTCGCCGAGCTGCGTCAGCACGAGGCCGCCGGATACTTTGCCAGCCAGCGCCTGCACACCAAGATTCGCGCCGTCATTCGCTATCTGGAGCGCGGTGGCGGCGCGGCTCTACTCACCTGTCCCCAGGCCATTGGACGCGCTCTGGCCGGACGCACCGGCACCTGGATCCTCCCTTAGAGAGGCAGGGCCTCGCGCGGGCAGTCGCCAGCGCTGGCCCCCTCGCATGGCCGGCCAGTCAGCCAGCCTCTGCCCGCAGAGCTACCCCTCCTCCGCAGGGCCTCTGACCGGCCGGCCTCTCTTGAGCGCCTGGCCTCGCTCGCATGGCACGCCTGGTAGAATAACAATAGGGGTCATCCTCCGTTGCCAGAGGAGCCTGTCGGTCCCCCTCGATAGCCAGTAGAGCACCGTCTTGCTATAATAGCAGCATGCCAAGAGACGGCATGAAGTGAGGGGAAGAGCACCTTATGGCCAGTCGCATGCCTTCACGCCCGCGAGCAAGCGACACATTGCGCTCGCTTTTGCGTCTTGTACCCTGGAAGCTGCTGCTGCTCCTGATTTTGTTTGGAGCTATTGTTACTCCCGTTTTCGGCTATAGCTTCCGCCTGGGGGACCGCATCATGCCGGCCATCAGCGGCTTTTTTTACGCGCTTGGGATACCGGCGACCCCGGTGCCGACGCCCTATCCGGCCTTTGCGCGGGCCTTGCCGCAGCCGGGTTCCCTGCTCTACACCGTTCAGGAAGGGGACAACTGCGACGAGATTCTGACCGTTCAAATGCACATGGCTGACGCCAGTCAGATCTTCAGCGATGCCAAGCCTGAGACCGTGCGGGCCTTAAGTGCGGCCATCGGCAAAGACTGCCACAAGCTTCAGCCGGGGATGGTCATCCGCCTCTCACCGCAGTATCCCTTGATGGCCCTCGGTGGCATCATCCTCAAGGCGCGGCCCGTCACGCCGCCCCAGGTTCTGCCGACGCCGCTCATTCCTGTGCCGACGCCGCCAGACCAGGGCATCGACTGCTCCCAGGGATGCACTATGCAGGTGCGTATCGCCCCCGGCGTAGAAGTCAACGTTGACGCGACCACCACGCTGCCCGTACAAAACGGCTCCTGGATCTGGGCCTTTGCCACCTATCCATTGGCCCACGTAGCGGGGATGAGCACCTACCCCTATGCCAGTCCTCAGACCTCGCTCAACGGTGCCACCCTGCACGCCTGCCAGATTCAGATCGACGACACTTACGACGAGCACTCGCCTTCCTGCGATGCTTTCCAGCCCAACACCATTGACGACGACGGAGGGGCCTGGCTGCTGGGCGTTGTGGGGCCAAGCAGCCTTGATCACTGGAAGCTTCCTCTGCATTTCCCCCAGGGCACCCGCGTCCTCCTTTGGCTCACCCTGGACGCCCACGGCAACCTGACCTTCCACAAAGGCAACGCGGTCTACCGCTACGACGAGCAGCAGCAGATCTACGTGCGAGCGTAGGCTGCCTGAAAAGCAGCCTACGCCCACCGCGCCTACTCTGCTCGCTCTCCCGACGAGAGCGACAGCCACAGCGTTTCGTCATGCAGCCAGCCAGCCAGCCAGTCAGTCAGGAACGCGGCATCCCCAGACAGAGGTCAATCTCAGGCGGCTCCAGTCCAGGATCAGGAGCTTGAAAGTTCCCCGCTCTTGCATCTCAGCAACAGAGCTGCTAAAGTTAACAGGGATATGACCGAGCAGGCGCGTCTCAGGGAGCAAAAGCTGGCAAGAGTTTATCATGGCACAGGCAAAGCTGCCAGCGGCGCAGTGGGGCATACAGTTGGGTAAGATGGAGAAGAGACCAGACAAGCTGCCTCGGCATAGGTCATCTCCCAGAGAAAGAGAAGAAGGTTTTGCTACCCTGACAGTCCACGATTCAGCGAGATAGAGAAGGCAATGACGTATCAGGAAGACGAGCGCACCATTGCTGCATTAAAAGAGGCACTGGCCGTCAGTCCCGAGAACGTACCTCTTCGCAGGCATCTGGCAGAGCTGCTGCTCCGACTGGGCCGCATCGAGGAAGCCATCGAGCAGTTCCAGGCGGTGCTAGAGCGCAGCAACGACCAGGCGAGCCGGGTACAGCTCGGGAGGGCCTATCAGCAGCGCGGCGAGTTCGAACGTGCGGAGCAATTCCTGCAGACTGCCCTGGCCCAGCAAGCCACCCCCGAGATCTACCTGCTGCTCTCCAGGAACGCCCTCGCGCGCAAGGAGTATCAGCGCGCCGTCTACTACTACGAGCAGGCCCTTGGCCTCGATGAAAGCCTGGCAGACAGCATCTACGAGGAGGAACTGCTCAGACAAGGCGCGCCGCTTCGACCGAGGCTGCGTCTTCTCCGCTTCAGTGAGGCGGAGGAGCGAGGGGAGAGCGATCAAGGGCTAGTCGAGCGGCCCAATATCAGCTTCAAGGATGTTGGTGGTCTGGAGGAAGTCAAAGAGCAGATTCGTATGCAGATTCTCTATCCGCTTCAACATCCGGACCTCTTCCGCCGCTTTGGGAGAGGCATCGGTGGCGGTATCCTGCTCTATGGACCGCCCGGCTGTGGGAAGACCCTTCTTGCCAGGGCGGCGGCTGGTGAAAGCCAGTGTCACTTTCTTCCCATCGCCATCCATGACATTCTTGACATGTACATTGGGAATAGCGAGAAGAATCTTCATGGCATCTTCGAGCTGGCGCGACGTCATCGGCCGGCGATCATCTTCATCGACGAGCTAGACGCCCTTGGAGGGAGCCGGCAGCAAATGCGCCATCACGGCCAGCGCGTTCTGACCAATCAGCTCCTGCTCGAACTGGACAGCATCACCGCAAACAACAGCGAGATTCTGGTCCTGGGAGCTACCAATAGTCCCTGGTTCGTCGATAGTTCCCTGCGACGGCCCGGGCGCTTCGACCGCATCATCTTTGTGCCACCCCCCGATCTGGAGGCACGCCGCGAGATTTTGCGCATCCATATGAGCGACAAACCGACCGAGGCCATCGATTACCTGCAGCTCGCCCGGCAGATGGAGAAATTCTCCGGCGCCGATATCCGAGCCGTCTGCGAGCGCGCCACAGATGCCGTGCTCAGCGAAGCGCTCAAGACCGGGAAGCCGCGTCCCCTGCGCACCGCCGACCTCCAGGCCGCCCTCAAAGAGGTCCGTCCCTCGACCCTCGAATGGTTCGCCACCGCCAAAAACTACGCTACCTATAGCAACGAGGGAGGCTTCTACGACGACGTGGTTCGCTTTCTGCAGAAGACAAAGTGGTAATTATGACGGAGCAGGAAAAGGACTTTCAGGCAAGCCCCAACGGGTTTACGCGCGAATACTATAAGAAAGCCATCGCTGCTCTGAACATCGATCGTCCCCAGTTAGCGATGGAGTTTATCGCCCGTGTCTTGCAGGCCCAGCCTGAGAACACAGGAGCGCTCACCCTGATGGCCATAGCCGCTCTGCGGAATAAGGACCTTGCCCAGGCTGAGCAAGCTGTGCGGGCGGCTTTGCGGCTTGACCCGCAATCCTGTGCCTTGCATCTGCTCTACGGGATGATCTTGCGCAGGAGGCTGCAACTCTCGTCGGCTCGGGCCGAGTTTCAAAGGGCGATAGCGCTTGATCCCAGCCACCCCTGGCCCTACTACTTTCTCGGAGCGATCTACCTCTCCTATCCGGTGCCTCTGGCAGACGAAGCGCGCCCCTATGTCTATAAGGCCGTTGAACTTGATCCCGAGGATGCCCAGATCCAGGCATTGCTTGCCAGGCAGGCCATTGCCGATGGCAACCTGGCACTGGCAGCCCAGGCCTATCGCCGCGCCCTGGCACTCGCCCCCCAGGATGCGACGATCCTCAGCGACTACGGCGACTTCTTGCTCCATAGACAGGTACAGCCACAGGAGGCTCTGCACGTCCTTAAGGAAGCTATTCGCCTGGACCCCAACGACAAACAGACACAGAAGCGGCTGCTGAAAGCCATCCGCGCGGCCCACCCCCTCTATCGGCCAATCGTCAGCTATCGCGCCTTTCTCCGGCAAGCCTCCCAGGGCCTGAGACTTGGCGTCGGCCTGGCCGCCTCCCTGTTTACCTGCATCGCAGGAAGGCTGCTACTCTCTCTCACCAGGGCCCTCTCCGATTCCTCTCTCGCGAGTAGGAACCCGCTGCTGTCGAACATATCCTTGATCCTCCTTTGTCTCGGCTTTTTCATCGTCTCTCCCTATGGCTTCCTTTTGCTCTACCGTGCGGTCATGGCCCCGCTACTGCTTTTTCTTATCAAGCGAGGCTGGATCAAGTAACGAACGGGAGGGTCAACCGTTGTATCTATAGGGAGATGCCACCTGGCGACGGGCGGGATAGAATTAACCGAGACCGTGAGACTTAAATCGGGAGAAGATGCATGGCAGGTCTGGAGGGGAAAACCCTCGATCGATATGAATTGCGCCGGCTCATTGGCAAAGGCGGCATGGCCGACGTCTATGAGGGCTATGACTTGGCGGTTGAGCGTACCGTGGCGATCAAGATCTTCAAGCGCGAGGACGAGGAGCTGCTGCGGCGCTTTATCCGCGAGGCGCGCCTGATGGCTGCACTCAAACACGAGCATCTGGTGCCGATTTATGACACCGGCTCGGGTCAGATCGACGGCCTGACCTGGTATTACATCGTGATGCCATTTATGGAGGGAGGAACGCTGCGGGCGCGTATCCGGCAGGGGCCGCTTCCCCTCAGCGAGGTCTGTCGCAGCCTGCGCGAGATAGCCGCTGCCCTCGACTATATCCATCGTCAGGGGATCATCCATCGCGACATCAAGTCTTCCAACGTGCTCCTGGATGCCGAGGGGCACTGCTACCTCTCCGATTTTGGCATCGCGCGCACCACCAGCGACGCCACCCAGCTCACCAGCACCGGGAACGTGCTTGGGACCGTCGAATACGTTGCGCCGGAGTTGTTCGAGGGAGACAACCGGGCCAACGTGCGCAGCGACCTCTACTCGCTCGGCGTCCTGCTCTTCGAAATGGTCACCGGGCGCCTGCCCTTCAGCGCCGAGAATCCGATCGCGGTCGTCACGATGCACATCAGCAAGCCGCCCCCTCCGCCCCATCTCTACGTCTCCCACCTCAGCCCCGCAGTTGAACAGGTGATCCTTAAGGGACTGGAGAAGCGACCAGAGCTGCGCTATGGCAGCGCCAGCGAGCTGGCCGAAGCTTTCTGTCAGGCAGTTGCCAGCAGCAGCCGGGCCGCAACCAAGGGAGCCACAGCCCAGCACTACCAGGACTGGGCCCAGGCCAGCACCTATAACGCGGGAGCTGGGGGAGCGCCTCAGCCGCTGGTCCTGCGCAGTATGGGTAGCGTGCACGCGCCGGTGGCTCCTCAACCAACTTCTTATCCGGTGGCGCAGTCAGCCAGTTTTCCGGCGGCAGGCCTCCCAACAGGCACAGGCTATCCTGGCTATGGGCAACCCCCAAGGGCCTCCTCCACGCGGCGGAGTTTGCTTGTGGTCACCCTGGCGCTCGTCTTGCTCCTCGTGGTCTCGATTCCCTTAGCGCTGGCTTTCTTCTCCTCATCACCGCAGGGAACCAACGGAAGGCCCACGGCCACCAGTGGTCAGACAAGCGAACAGCAGCCGACGCCCACAGCCACACCTGATCTGACTGCCACGGCCCAGACGCAGGCCACGGCTACCGCCGCGGCCCAGGCCCAGGCGACACAGACGGCCATTGCCGGTGCTACTGCCACCGTCCAGGCCCAGGCCACGGCTACCGCCGCCGTCTGGCAGACCGCCACCGCCGGCAGGTTGGTCTATAGCGACGCTCTGACCAGTGCCGATAACCCGGCAACCAGCCAGGCAAATTGGGACCGCAGCAGCCACTGTCTCTTTGGAGGCGACGGCTACCACGTCGTGCAGGCTGTCAGTCTGACAACAACGCAGCGTCTCTGTCATGAGGCGAACTATAGCTACGGGAATATCGCCCTCAGTGTGCAGATGAAGATTCTCAGTGGCGCCTCGGGCGGGGTTGTTGTGCGCCTGGGTCCAAACGTCTTCAATCTCTTCTCAGGTTACCTTTTCGAGGTCGATAGTCAGGGCCGCTATCGGCTTGCCAGATTCGACGGGGGCTTCGCACAACCCTTCGCCGACTGGGCCAGCTCCTCTGCTCTCCGGCCGGGAACAGGCGTACAGAATACGCTGCAAATCATTGCTAATGGAAGCAGCCTCTCCTTCTATGTCAACAACGTTTATCTGACGACGGTCAATGACAGTACCTACGCGCAAGGCAATATCGCCTTCCTGGCTACGCCGGGCGACAACGATGCCAACGTGGTCTACACTAATCTAGCGATCTACGCCCTGGGCTGATCAGCAAGCGACAGAGCGTAGATCGCTCGCAGCCCTGCACCGGCTTTACTGTCGGCCACCCATACGGGCCACAGCCAGCCACTCAGTCAGTCAGCCAGCCAGTTAGCCAGCGAGAACATGAGGCTGGCTGGCTGACTGGCTGCTTTCTTTTGAGGCCAGGCTGTGGTTGTGCTTGCCAGGGACCTGGGTTAGGGGGTACAACAACAGCATCGGCCCGGTATCCGATGCGGCAATGTCTTGCACTGTAGTTCAGAAAGGGAAATCTCATGTACGGAACCGTCGCCCACTGCCGGATCAGGCCAGGAGCAGAGGAGCAGCTCCTGGCAGAGCTACGCGAGTTTGAGCAGGCCCATGTGCCTGGAACCGTCGCGACGCTGGTTTACCGCATGGATGCCGATGCCCAGGAATGCTATATCGCTGTGGCTTTCAGCGACAGAGAAGCTTACCTGGCCAATGCTCGCAGCCAGGAGCAGGACCAGCGTTATCAGCGCATGCTGCGCTGGCTTGAAGGTCCACCAGAGTGGCACGATGGAGAGATCATCGCCCGTGTTGGGCTGTCAGAGCCAGGCCAGCGGTCAGGCCAGTCGGCCTAGCCAGAGCCGGCTGGTGACCGGCTAGCCGGTCAGGTTTTCTCACGAGGGCGCTGCCAGCCGACGCCTCTCGCTCCCGAGGTAGGGCGCGAGATAGGAGGCCAGCGGCGCCCTCCTCTACTGGCAATGGCCCGGGTTATGTGGTATCGTAAATAGCGGAAGGATACAGATCCGACTCTCCTGGCCTTGCTTGGCAAGCAGCATTGAGGCACACTGCACACAGCAGCGCGGCGCCAGGAGAAGAGACCAGAGCAGGTGGTCTCAGTCCTGGGAAGGACGGTTGACAAGCTATGAAAAAAGCGGAACGCAAGCGCTCGTCGTTGCTAGCTACTCTGGGGGATCTGAATCGTCCTCTGCGGGTTCGCCCGGTACGCCTGTGGGGGCGCGAATGGTGGGCCATTGCCCCAGAGGATACCTGGCCCGGCATGGTCATGGATCTGCGTCGCTTAGGCTTCGACGCTATGGCCTGGGGGGAGGAAGTCCTGGTACGGGAGAGCGCTCCGGCCTACGAGCCTCAGCTCGAAGGCCCTGCTGCACCAGAGGGACTGCGCACCTTCCCCGCTATGCGACCTACCATCCGTGTCTGGAAGGAGTCGCGACCGGCGCGCTATAGCGATTGGGGACGGGCGGTCAGTCTTGAGGAGAGCGAGGAGGCTGACGAGGAGGAGTTTGAGCCGGAGGATCTGGAAGCCCCCCTTTTCTCCCCGGGGAGTGAGGAGACGGCGGAGGCCAGCAACCCAGAACGAGAGGAAAAAGCCGAAGGAGAAGGCAGGTCAGAAGGCCACGAAAACGAGCTGGCATGATTCGCTGACGATGGGTCGGGTCGGATTGAATCGGCTGACAGATCTCAGTCCAATGCAGCAGTCTGAGCGAATGGCCTTCTTGCTTCGACCAGCTCCCCTATTCGCCAGGGGACAGGCCCGCTGTCGCACCCCGCTACTATAGCAAGCTAACGTTAAAGCGTTAAGTTAAGAGCACGCCTGCGAGAGGACCTCAACCGATTGTTCCTCCCAAGGTCAGGACAACTCGGGAGAGGTCTGTTGTTTTCTTGCCGTCACGTTCAGGTTCAACCAGCTGCTCCCCCGCAGGTCAGTTCGCGCATTGGAAACGGCGAAGGGCTATCTTCATTATCAGTCCGGGTTGTTCTCAGAGCGGTCCCCCGTCGGCGCCAGCGCTCTGACAGACCTCCAGGAGTCCAAGAGCCGCAGGCGCTCATACAATCAGGGGCCCTCGGAGAGGAGAAGACAGGCACAGGCAGCCATCCTGCCCGTCCTGCCCGAATCGGGCTAGCCAAGAGTCCTCTCGCCAACCCAGGGCCGCCTCAGGCCAGCCAGCCCAGGTCACCCCTCTGCTCCTCTCTCAGCTAAAGAGGCCATCCTCTCTAGCTGTTGCCAGCGAGAACCGCATGACTGCCTCCACATGAGAAAAGGCGGGCGGGAGAAAGGAGTCACGGGAAGCGAGCGCGAAGGTTGAACAGTGCAGGCTTCTCCTGCTATAATGAAACACGAAAAGAACAGCTCCAGAGCATGAAACTACCACCGGAGAGCAGCTCATGCACGAGGATAGTCAGAAGAAGCAGCCAGCGGAGAGCCGACTTCAAGAAGAGCAAGTTGTGGTCCAAAGTGGTCTTTTCCCGGGCACGACGCAGGTCATTACCGAACCGGTGGACCCGGGCGAGGTACCGTATCCGCCGCTGGTGCGTACCCAGCCGTTGACGGAGCAGTCCAGTCTGGCAGCCTGCGCTTTGCCCTATCAGCAGGAGCTAAAGTTACGAGGCAAGTCGAACTACACCGTCACCTGCTTTCTCTCTGACCTCAAGATGTTCACCGAATTCATGGGGCCGGAGACGCCCGTTGGCCGGATTACCAAAGAAGACCTCGTCGACTGGCTGATGAAGCTGAAATTCGGCAACAAGGACCATACGCCGGCACCCAAGACGATGGCCCGGCGAGTGACCTTTCTCAAGAACTTCTTTTCCTGGCTGGCGCGTGAGGGGGTGATCCGCGAGGATCCTTCGGCCAGCCTTATTCTGGAGCGCCCGCTGCCGCCACTGCCGGAGCTTCTTTTCGATGAAGAGATCGAGCGGCTGCTCAAAGCGGCGGCTGACGACGTACGCTGCCTCTGTCTGATCTACCTGACCCTGCACGCGGGCCTCAAGAAAGAAGAGATCATGATTCTCAAACCGGAGCACATTGACCTCTCCAATCCCCAGCAGCCGCTGGTGAGTGTCCACTTCCCCCCCTCTACGGGCAAGCAGCACAGAGAGCGCAGTCTGGCGCTGCCACCTGAGTTTACCGAGATCGTGCGGGAATATTTGCGCAAATACCAGCACCAGTCGGGTGAGACACTCTTCAACTGTACCGACCGCAATCTCAACTATATTTTGGCGCGCGCGGTCAAGGCGGCCGGCATCAAGAAGCGGGTGACGTTGCAGCTGCTGCGCGATACCTTCGCTGTCCGTCAGCTTCGAGCAGGCGTCTCTTTCGAGACGCTGCGCGAGCGGCTGGGCCTCTCCGATGAAGCCTGGCTGGAATCGCGAGAGAAGTACCGGCGCCTGGCCTTTCCGGCCTGACTGCTTCCAGCTTCCACCGATCATTTCCTGACGAGCGAGCTACCAGGACAAGGTGTCACCAGCGCACCGGCGAAGGGGCGGCTGCACTCCCAAGGCTAGCCAACGGCGAGTTTCTTGTAAGTAAGTAGGATGCAAAGCATTTCCTGCTGCTCCAGAGCCTCTCTGGTACCTTTGCTTTCGCGCCGAGAAAGCAGCCCCATCCATTGTCGCCGATTCTACCATTGGCGTGGGAGCGGTGGGGGGACCTGCAATAAACGGCTAGCTGCTCGGCGATCCAGATAGTTATTCAAGAGCACGGAGTTGATCACCAGTCCCACAATGAGCATGAGCTTTAAGCCGCAGCAGACGGGCCAGAAAAAGAGAGAAATCAGGAGGAGAGGCCAGGCAATGACAATGCTGCCGACCAGGAGCAGGACCCCAGCGAGGGGTGCTCCAGCCATCAACCAGCCAATCCCGTAGATATTCAAGAGCAGGGATAACAAAAGCTCGACGATCAGGGGTGCCACCTCTTTCTGGGGCTGGACCACCGTCACGTTGACCTGCTGAGGCGGCGCATAGTGTCCATAATACTGCTGCGGCCAGACATCGGCCTGCGAGCCAGAGCCGACCTCTCCCCAGCCGCTAGTGCTATAGGAAGAAAATGGCTCGCTCACGCTCCCGGACAGCTCCGAGCCTCCCAGGGGGGCATAGGGGCCGGAGGAGGTAATCACCGAGCCGCAGATGGGACAGATCGCCACATGGTCGGGGCTATCGTAGCCACAGCGTTCACAGCGGCTCATAAGGGGTCAATGCTCCTTCGTTCTGTCTTACTAACTATCAACGAGTCCCCCCTATGATAGCATGAAAAGCTGCCTTAGCAACAGGGCTGTTAACTCGTGCTCCTCGTAGGCCGCATATCACTATGCGCCTGACTCTGCAAAACAGATCAGCCTGAGAAGGCAAAGAACGCCATACTGTACCTATCCTCTTCCTCCGTGGGAAGTCAGCGTACTGACGACGGTGAGTCTGGCCCCGGTGCGGGCCTTCCTTCCGCGGAGACTGTTGCAAGGCAGTCTCCACCGACAGTCTCGACCGAAAGCTTCCAGCATTCCGCTTTTTTCACCTGCCTCCCTGGTCTTGAACCAGCCTGTTCTGAGGAGGTTACCCCCTGGTCGACTTTTCAGGCCGGAGGCTCAGTTTCCAGGCAGGCGGTCAGTCCTGCACTCACGGAGGTACCAGGCCAAAGGACCAGCCGGGGGGGCGGCGCTGAAGGCTGAAGGCTGCAGGGGCCTTCAGCCAAAACACTCTGCCGACCAGCGAGGCAGGCACAGAAGAGGGCAAAGACCCAGCCGTCCGAGCTGCGGGCGTCCTCACTGGAGGCGGCGAAGGGATTGGAAGCGGAGAGCGCGATGGGCGACCAGCCGGGCGATCGGGTGGTATATCTACTACCAGCAGAGAGGGTCGCACCTGCTCCAGCAGATGGAAGAGTGCAGGAGGTGGTTTTTGGTCAGCAGCCAGAGCGGCCAGAACCACATCCACCTGGTCTAAGGAGGTCGAGCGGGCAGTGGCCAGCAGACCATTGAGGGCGTAGGCGCTCTGAGCGGCCTCTCCCAGCAGCAAGATACGCAGGCCAGGGGTGACCAGGCGCAGGACCAGCGCATTGTTGCGGGCCTCATCTCCTCCGCGATGAAGGGAAGCTGGGGGCCAGAGGGCTTCCAGGCGCAGATCCTGCCCCAGCCCAAGCACCTGACCCTGACGCAGCGTCCGATAGGGGATATCACGGGTTCGGAGCGTACGACGCCAGAGAGCGTAGCCCGTCCCTGGATGGAGCACGCCCCCATCCAGAGCCTGGCCTATCTCAAAGCGGGCCGTTGCATCCTGGAGGCCCGCCAGATGCGAGAGCAGCGGAGAGGACAAGACCAGCCAATCGAGGCGGCGCTGCCAGAAAGGCAGGCGCCGGTCGAGCGCGTGAGCGAGGGCTACCGCATCGGGGCCGCCATCGATCAGGCAGATCTTTCCTTGCGGCATCTGGACCAAAATGGCGGGGCCACTCACGCCCGAGGGAGCGGCCAACGAGAAAACGGTCACTACCAGTCCTGCATCGCCGCCGCCCAGCAGAGCCTGCAGGCCGGTCGCCAGGAGCAGCCAGAGGGCCAGAGCCATCTGGGTCCCCAGCAGCAAGCCACGAGCGCGCCCATGTCCCTTGCCCGACTGCGGGTGGTCCGCCTGTGTCCATCTGGGACCAGCGCCTGCCGACGGGGCCAGGCACCGCGAATAAGAGTGCCAACCCAGTCCAAGGGCGCTGGCCAGCGCCAGATAGTAGCCCCAGGCCAGCGGGACCGAGAGCGGCCACCCCGCTGTACTCAACCAGGCCAGGGGGAGGCGGGCACAGAGCGTCACAGCGCCGATCACATAATGCAGCGGGAACCAGGAGAGCCAGCCCACCACCAGCGCCAAAGGGAAGCACAGCATTCCCAGCAAGCAGATAGTCGCCCCTAGCAAGAGTAGCAGCTCCAACAAAGGGACTGTCAGCAGATTGGCCAGGGGGCCACGAACGAAAGCTGAGCAAAGGTCAGTGCGAAAATAGGCAAGGTTGCTAGCTGAGCCGCCAGCGTCACTGCCAGGGACTCTACCAGCATCGAGCCCAAAGGAAGATCCTCCAGCCGACGCAGAGGACGGGCGAAGAGAGGGGTGAGAAGGACAATTCCCAATGTCCCCAAAAAGGAGAGCTGAAAACCGCTATCCCAGAGAACAAAGGGATCGACGAGGCTCATAGCCAGAGCCGTCGCCGCCAGCGCGCTATAGACGTGGTAGCGGCGTCCCAACCTGGGGGCCAGGACCAGCAGGCCCCCCATCAAACCGGCGCGCAAGGCTGCCGGTCCAGCTCCACTAAGGACGGTGTAGGCAGCAATCGCCAGGAGCTGAAGCCCACAGAGGAACCAGAGCCGACGCTGAGCACGCCGACGCTGGGCCGGCAGCAGAAGCCAGGCATCAGGCATCTGGCGAGCCAGAGGGCGCAGCGGCAGCCCTACCAGGCCGGCGAGGAGCGTCACCTTAAAGCCGCTTGGGACAATCAAATGCGCGGTGCCAGTCACATTGAACAGAGGAGTCAGCGGCTGCAAGGCAGGCGTCCGCAGGCCGAGCAAAATCGCCACCAGAAGAGCGGCCTCGGGTTGCGGCAAGGCCCTTCCTACCACGTTGGCCAACGCGAAGCGGAGCGCATAGAGCCAGGCCAGCAGCGGATTTCCTCCGTGCCCTTTCACCGTCAGACGCGGGAAAGCCATCACCGCCTGCAGATCGGGCGAGCTGCCAGCGGCAGGGGGCTGGAGGCGTCCCCGCAAGACAACCTCATCGCCGTAAGCAGGCCCATAGGGATCATCGAGCAGCGTGCCAGAACTAAGCACGGCGATCTCACCATGCCGCGGCCACCAGCGCAAGCCGCCATCGTCGCTCACCTCTGCCACGCTTACCAGCAGGCGACGAGCATGGCCCTCCAGAGCAGGAGGAGCACTTACCTCGCCCCAAATCACCACCGTGCCGCTCTCCCTGCCAGAGCGGAGCAGGCTGGCTACTGCCTCGGGATCGTGACGAGGGTCGGCCACCGCCATGCGCCACGCTCCGCAGAGCAGCGCGGAGAGGCAGAGCAAGAGGACAGCGACCAAAGGCCAGCGGCGCCAACCAACCAGGAGCACCAGCAGGACAGCTACCATCGGCAATGGCAGCCAGAGCGCAGGCAGCGCCAGCCAATAGGCCAGCATCAGGCCCACAAGCCAGCCCGAACAGACCACCATCAGCGGCAGCTTCCGCAGCCGCAGTAGCCCTCCCTCTAAAGCCACCCAGGACAACACAGCCATCCCCCTTCTCTGCCGCCATCCTCAGACGGTCACCAGATTCTTGATCCGGTCATAAATCGAACGGCTAACCACCTGGAGAAGCTGCTCAACTGCCGTATATGGGCCATGCTGGAGGCGATAGTTGACAATATTCTGAGCAGTCGTTGCGCTGACATGCAAGCGCTGGCGCAGCTCATCGACGCTGGCGATGTTGATATTCACCGGAGCAGAGGCAGCAGCGGGGGTAGCCGCACTGGAGCTGTCAAGAGTAGAGCCGCCATTCCCAATCAGCGGAGGGATCTCCCCAACGCGCGCGACATAGATCTCCTCGCCATCGTGAAGCACAGCGGCCAGATTGAGAGTCACCAGATTGGCTTCGGGCAGCGGGCCGCCAGCCGCCTGCAATAACTGGTAGATACGGGCGCCTACCGGCAGCCTGTAGATTCCAGGATGGCGTACAGCTCCCACGATATAGACCACAATGCCAGACGCCGGCGTCGAGGCCAGCGAGGGCGCCGTAGCCGTCGCAGCGGCCAGCCCGGCGCCCGATCCCTCTTCCGCCGTAGGCTCCGGGGAGACTGGCGTGCTCCCAGAGGGAAGCGACGACCAGGGCGCCCTGGCGGGAGCCGCCCCCTGCCAGACCAAATAGAGAGTCAAGGCCAGCACAAAGGAGAGAAAGAGCGCCACCGCCCGTAGCCGTCGTCCTCTGGACGTTCTCACAGTAGCCGGGACGCTCAGCTCCAGCGTCTCAGCCAGGGCCAACTCTTCTATGCGACCCTGGTGGCTCTCAGCAGCGGCTTCCACAACCTCACCGGGCCGCAGAGCGCTGCCAGGAGCGGGGGGAAATGTGGGGGAAGAACGCTCGCAGGATGGATGTTGGTAGCTATTTTGCATGACCCAAACCCTTTCTACCTACTCTCTGTTCCCAGAAAATACAGGGGCATGGTACCACGGCCTTTGACGATCTGTCAATAACTAAATGTGTCAATCTAATAATGATGCTGATAAGTCGCATAGAAACTTAAGAAGCAAGCAGTAATAGGGGAGGATGAGGAGAGGAGAGCGCACCTTTGGCGGGACAGGCGCCTTATCAGAGCGGCGGAATGAGACGTCCGGAAAAGAGCTGCTCCCCCGAAGCGCCACCGGTGACAGAGGTTACGAAAGAGGAAAGGGCGCTTCAGGACGTCGCCGGCCTGAGCATTGGGGAGGTGATGACGCGCGTTGACAGATATGGTATAATTCTGGGTGAGCAGGTCCCCGTAGCTCAGTGGATAGAGCACCGGTCTCCGGAACCGGGCGCGCAGGTTCGATTCCTGTCGGGGACACCAGGAACGTTGACCCGCTTGGGGCATCGATTCGCGTGAGGATACTGAATGAAAGAAACCCCTCACCGTTGGCAGAGAACGGTGAGGGGTTCGCCTTAGTCAGGGCGATCTGGCCCTCTTTGAGACGCCTTCAGCCTCACTGCATCTCAGCTCCCCGAACGGCTCTCAGGTTCAGGCAGCCTTGATGCGGATCTTCTTCGGCTTACTGGCCTCGCCGAAGGGGACGTTCACGGTCAACACACCGTTCTCATACCTGGCCTCGATCTTCCCGCTGTCGATATCCTTCGGGAAGGTAATCGTGCGCGCGAAGCTCCCGCTGCGGATCTCCCGCACATGCCACTGACCACGCTGCTCTTGGACTTCCTCGCGCGGTACCTCGGCCTTGAGCGTCAGCGTGTTGCCTGTGACGTTCACCTCCAGCTGCTCCGGCTTGACGCCTGGAACCTGCGCCTGAACCTGATAGCCGTGCTCATTCTCACGAACGTTAATGGGAATGGCCACCGAAGTCTCATCCCACCGCCAAATGGGCGCCACAAAGCTCTCTTCGAAGAGTCGATTGATGGCATCCCGCAGGCTGATTACCTCGCGGAAAGGATCGTAGCGAATGATGTCGACCATAGCCGCTCACCTCCTTGTAGGACGGATCGTCAGGGCTTCCCCGCCTTTCCCGCACGTTGCGAGGCCCCCAGACTTTCTGCCAGGTCTCACCTCACGGCTCGCCTGGCCTGCCCGCCGGCAAGCCAGGCGCCTTGCATGCACCTCGTCAAGCTATCCGGCTTTGCTGGCGAAAGGTTTTCTGCTTGTGTTCCCTTTTTGGGGCTTCCACCTGACAAAAACAATGAGGTGATTTAATTTATTCCCGCAAGTATGGTCTACTCCCAGCGGAAGGTTTTAATGGCCAGCGCCAGGATCAGGACCATCCAGATCAGCAAGGTCAGCAGAGCGGTCCCCGGGAAAGGGGCTCCGGCAGTCATGGCCGCTTGTAGAGACTGAGTGAAGGCTGCGGCCGGCAGATACTGAGCCAGGGCAGCTAGAGGCGCTGGCAGATGGTCGAGGGGCAGGATACCGCCCCCGATGAGCAGGAAGAGCAGATAGAGGCCATTGGCCGCCGCCAGAGTGGTCTCGGCGCGCAGGCTACCGGCCATCGCCAGGCCCAAAGCCGCGAAGGTAACCGTACCCAGGGCCAGGACGAGCAGGGCCAGGCCGGGGGAACCGACGGGACGCCAGCCATAGAAGAGGAGGGCTATGCCCACCAGCAGGATCACCTGCAGGACCTCCAGGAGCAGCACAGCCACAATCTTGGCCACGATGAGGCCGCTGCGCGGGAGAGGCGTCGCTCCCAGACGCTTGAGAACGCCGTAGTACCGTTCGTAGGCGGTTGAGATGCCCAGGTGGACCATGCCCGAGGCCATAATCGCCAGGGCTAGAATACCGGGGAGCAGAAAGTTGATCACCGAGCCTGTGCTCACAGGAATGATCTTGAGTGAGGCAAAGAAGACCAGGAGAATCACTGGGAGAATGAGCGTGACAAGAATATTTTCGCCACGGCGCGAGGTCAGCAGCAGCTCGGCTGTAATCTGGGCTCCAACCTGGCGGAGGAAGGGGGCGGCGCGCGACGGCTGCGGCTGCGTTCCCCCATTCGGGCTTCTTGTCTCGGCAAGGGTTGTCATCTTTTCTCCTCCACATCTAGCGCTTGGGAATCTCCAACCTCTTCATTCACGCATCTCCGCTCCAGTCAGGCGCAAGAAGAGATCTTCGAGCGAGCCGTGACCGACGCGCAATTCAGTCAGGGTGATGCCACGGTCGCGCAGCCAGGCCGTGAGGTCAGCCAGTACCGCAGGCATGCTCTGCGGCTCTGTCTCGAGCAGGTAGCTGCCAGGGCGCACCTCCTCGGCACGCTGGACAGCCGGCAGGGCCGCCAGAGCCTGGCAGTCGAGGCCGGCAGGAGCGACGAAGCGCACGACGGTCGCGCTGTGGACGCCGGTTAGCCGCTCGGGGGTGTCCAGAGCGATGAGTCGGCCATGATCGATAATAGCCACTCGGTCGGCCAAACGCTCGGCTTCATCCATCAGATGAGTGGTCAGCAGGATGGTGACGCCCTGAGCCTTGAGGTCACGAATGATCTCCCAGGTGGCCAGACGGGCCTGGGGGTCCATGCCCGCCGTCGGCTCATCGAGGAAGAGCAGCTGAGGATTACCGACAAGAGCCAGGGCAAGTGCCAGACGGCGCTTCTGGCCACCGGAGAGCCGGCGACAATTGGTCTTGGTGGCAGGATCGATGCCTACACGCTCCAGGAGCTGATCAATGGGCTGGGGCTGCTGATAGTAGCCGGCAAAGAGACGCAGTACTTCTCTGGGGCGCAGCATGGGATAGAGGCCATCCTGCTGAAGCATCACGCCAATAAGCGGCTTGAGATGGGCGGCCTCTCGAAGCGGATCAAGTCCCAGGACACGCACGCTCCCCCCGTCGGGACGCCGGTAGCCCTCCAGGGTCTCAACAGTGGTGGTCTTGCCGGCCCCATTGGGTCCCAGCAGGGCAAAGACTTCGCCACGCCGCACGCTGAAACTCAGTTCGTCTACAACACGTCGTCCGTTGTAGCTTTTGGACAATCTATCTACGATGATGGCCGCCTCCGCTCTCTCTCTCTCGGGCAAGGTCGCAGGACCGGCCATCTGCCCTGTCGTCTGCGCATGAGCAGACATCATGGTCAGTCTCTCCTTGGTGTGGTCAGCTGGGACTGGCACCGGCCGCTTTTTTGCGGCTTCTTCTCACGCTCAGCCCCATTGGTAATACACTACCGCAGCTCCTGCTCTCTGACAAGGTGGCCTGGTAGGCGCAAGGCTTGAGGCTTGCAATCCTTAAAGCAGTGCATTACAATATGCATATCATACAATTCACATCTTTTATGCTATACAAGAAATGAGCGGCTCAGAAAGGGTCTGCGAGGCACAGCGTTGGAAGGCGCTTGTCGCGGGACGGCGGCTAGCCCGTAGGCGGCGAAGGTCCAGGTAGGACCACTTTGCCGAGGACTCTCTGAGCGAGGATCTCTCGCTGGCGGTGAGCTGGCGGCAAGCTGGCGCCCTTGTTGTTGGTTGGCTGGGGGCTGACCCGGGTTGAAGGCCAGGTCGGCCAGGGTCTGGCTAGATGGTATTGCAGGTAGAAAGAGAGGAGAAAAGATGGAGAATCGGCTGTTGCGAGAAAAGATCATGGCACGTCTGGGGAGATTCCCTTCGAAGGTACCTCTGGAGGCCGTTTTCGAGGAGCCTGTCGATGAGGGCGCTTATACACGGACCCGCGTCACCTACATGGTCGAGCCGGGCGAGATCATGCCGGCCTGGTTGCTGCGCCCGCAGGGGGAGAAGCCGAAGAAGGGCTGGCCAGCGGTCCTGGCCATTCACCGCGATAGCGAGCACTGCGAGTTGGGGAAAGGAGAGGTAGCCGGGATTGGTGGTGATCCCATGTTCCATTATGGACGAGAGATCTGCCTGCGCGGCTATGTGGTGCTCTGTCCCGATCTGCTCTGCTATGAGGAGCGTCGTCCTCCGGAGGAGATCCGCCGCCGGCGAGCGGCGTTGACAGGTGAGAGTTACGAGCGCTTCGAGTTCACCAAGCGCTTGCTGAAGGGATCCTCGCTGCAGGCGAAGTACCTGCACGATCTGGCTTGTAGCCTCGATCTGCTCGGCTCGCTGCCCGAGGTGGATAAGCAAAATCTGGGAGTGATCGGGCATTCGCTGGGCGGCCTTGAGGCCCTCTGGTTGACCTGGTACGATGCCAGGGTGATGGCCGGAGTGGCCTCTTGCGGGCTGACACTGATAAAATCCCTGTTGCGCGATGGGCTGAGTCAGCCCCTGGCCAACTGTATCCCGGGCCTGCTCGATGTGGCAGATATGGATGACCTGCTTGGCTCCCTGGCTCCAACGCCTTTCATGATGGTAGGCGGCGAAGGGGATCCCTTGTTGCCCATCGATGGCTTCTACTTTATGGTGAATTACGCTCAGAGTCTCTATATTCAGCTGGGAGTGCCAGAACGCTTCCGCTACTTTGTCTTCCAGGGCGGCCACATCTTTCCGTCCGAGGCGAAGGAGGCAGCTTATCTGTTCCTGGACCGCTGGCTGAAGCCACTCCCACCCGGTGGCCTGCTGCCTTGATCTGAGCCGGTGGCCTGCTCAGGAGGAAAGACCCTAGCGTAGGCGCTGGGCCTGGATAAAATAGAGGATGACGAGCAGCGGGGGAAGGCCCGCCAGAAAGAGGAAGCCCAGGAAGATCCAGCCGTTGAGGCCACCGGTGGCCCCCTGGATAAACATCCATGAGAGATAGGCCAGGAGGATGCTGAGACAGAGCTTTAACCCCGCCAGAAGCAAACGCCCGAGCCGATAGCGGCGCTCGACGCCCTGAGTGGAAGTCGCTAGAGGATAGTGTAAGCTACGCAGCCAACGGCTGAGCAGGCTGAGCAGCCCGTAGAGAGCCAGGGCAAGCAGGAAGAAGAGGACCAGAATCCATTTGCTGCCGTTGAGGTCGGGATGAATCGAGCCACTGAGGCTGTAGTGAATAGGAATGGTACCGGGCAGAAAGAGAAGGCCCCAACCACTGAGAGTGGCGATAAGCAGGAGTACGAGCAGCGTGATCAGTTCTATGCGCCTTTCAAGAGCCTCCAACGTTAAACGCAGCGTCGGGCGGCACCTGGTTGATGGGCTGCTTAGCACGGCTCCCGCCTCCTTCCGTTTCTCCCACCTGACGCTGGCCGACACTGCCGGCCAGCACAACGTTTGGTCCTCTGTAATAGAACGAGGGAGCTGCGTTTTTCTCCAAACCAAAGCGCAGCGACCTCTCTTCCCTGTCCCCGGTCGACAACAGGGAGAAAGCTTCATCTGGCCGGCCCTACTGAGATAGCAGCGCTCCCCAGAACCGAGGCCAGCCTCACCCTGCTTGACCTAAAGAGAGGCTTTTTCTAGCTGAACCGATCCTGCCTCCATCACTCTTCTGCCCGCGCCCGGCCCCGAAGCGAGGCGAGGCACGGACAGTTCCCACCCAGGTAACAGGTGCCCCGGCCTCGCGATTATTACTGCGGGCCGCGATTGAGCGGGATGCTGTTCTGACCCTGGTCGGCCTGAGACAAAGAGCAAGGTCGTTGAGCAGACACCAGCGAAGGTGCAATCCTGACAGGAAGCATCGGCGAGATGCAGGCATGCTCGCCCCCTCAAAGATGCCCGACGCTCTAAAGCCAATTTCAGATGCTCAAGAAGAGTGCACCATGAGCGGAGCCGGTAGACAATCGCACCGCTTTTCGGCCTGGCTCGCTCAGCGATGTGAGCCAGCGAATCAGCGTAGGCGGCGCAGAAGCGCGCGCAGATGGGTGCCACCGGGCAGGAGGCCGATGGGAACAACCTCGATCAGCTCATACTTAGGAGCCGCAGCTACAGCCCCGGCATTGGCCACAGCGCAATCAGCCAGGTAGACGACGCCAGTAAAGTCGGTACCGAGCGGAACAACCAGCAAGAGATCTGCCTCGTGTCGCGGAGGCTGGCCACTGCTGTCATAGATCTGGGGATCAGAACAACGTAAGGGACGGACAATGCCCTGGACGAGACGGTAGCTGTAGCCGCCAGCGCCGAGAACAACAGCCACAAGGCTGCGTTGTCGTCCTACATAACTGCGGTTGATGAGCTGAAGCAGATGCTGTGCTTTACGCGAGTCAAGCGGCATAAGCTCTGCGCCTCCTTTCTGTTTTGAGAGGGAACGCCGGGAGCATTGGGGGGGACAAGTCGGGGAAGCCAAAGCTGGACCGGCTTTCAGACGCGGGGCCAGTCTTCCTGCTCACTGTCCTCCTCACCCGGCCAGGGGCGGAAAGAGGAGGCCATTGGAATGAGGCTACGATGCTGATGATAGCGCGCCAGCGGGTAGCCTTGATGGCGGGCATGCGGGGTCAGGCCCTGGCGATCAGTCAGCCTGGTCAGCCGGGGAGCTGAGGAACTGGCAGCAGTTGAAGATGGCGCCGCTCCCGAGCGGCTATAGCCAGACCGAGAGCGGCCAAAAAGCAAAGGGGTAGCAGCAGCCCGCGCAAGGGCCATAATGCAACTCCTTTCCGAGGCGCTGAAGCCTCAAAAGGCAAAGCACTCACTCAGACAGGCAGACTCCCTCTCCTCGCCGCAGAGAGCCCGAGTGAGCCGGGGGGGAGCTTTCTGCCAGACCAGCGGTCGGGGATAGCTCAGAGACGATCTAGAGCTGGCCAACGCGACGAGCGATCCGCCCCTTCTCCTCGTGGACGTCGATCTCCTCGCCGGCGAACTGGAAGATGAGGCGCATGGCCGTCTCATCGCTGACCCAGCCTTCGGCTTTAGCGGCGCTGAGGGCCGAGACCAACATCTGCACGGCCCCGGCCAGGGTGGCGTGATCGGTAACCTCGATCTCGGGAAAGATGATGTCGTAGTGCCTGTCAACTTCGCGAGCAAGCGCGCCGGCACGACAGGCCTCCTCTAACACGCGGTCGAGAATGGCCCGCAACATGGCCCGCATGACATACTGCCGACGCTGAAACTTCAGCAGGGTTGGCAGGCCCATCTCGGCGGCAGTGGCCCGATTGCCATAGCTGCCGTCACTGAGATAGTGCTCAGGCAACTGAGCCCCGACCGCGATCATCAGCTTGATGGCGCGCCCATCCTCAGCTGCCTCGTTGGCGTTGATCTCGGGCCTGACGGCCGACCAGGTCTCGGCCTCATTGTGGATGATCACACTGCCCGGCTCCGGCGGATAGCTGTACTCCATCTTCTTGCGCTCAATGGTCTTGCGATCAGCCCCCTGCAGGCGCACATCCCATAAGAAGGCCCCTTTGTACTTGTTGATGCGCACGCGGTCGGTCAGCCAGTCTTTGTAGCGGCGCAACCAGGGCAGAAGAGTCGCCAGATCGCTTTTGCCCCGTTTAGCACTGGACACCTTGTTAATGGCAAACTGGAGGACCTCTTCCCCAGCCTTGAACCACTGCCCTTCGAGAGAGGCTGCGGCTGACTCTCGCCCTGCGTCAAGGGAAAGGGAGGCGCTCAGGCCACGGCCGCTCTCCAGACAGGACGAGGGACCGATGGGCCGGCAATGGAAGCGCAGAGGTTTTTCGACGTCGTCGGGATCGGTCTCAATCTGGTCGATGAGCGAGGGATCAATCTGGCGAATGGTGACTCGCCCGCTGTAGGGGTTGACAAAGAAACGGATGAATTGTTCACCATAGAGAGCCAGTTCGGTACACAGGGAGTAGACACGCGTCTCCATGTGGTTTTCAGGATCATGCCAGAAGTCAAGCAGAATGCGCTGCACCCGCGGATCACGAGCCGCAATGGTGACGCCCTTCCCCATGACGAAGCTGGTGGTGATTTCGATGATGGCAAAGGCCAGAGGATTAGCATTGTAGGCTTCGTAGCACAGGTTATGGAGTTCAAGGTAGGTCGAGGGAAGGGGATCCTTTTGATACCAGTTATCGCAGAGACGGCGCCAGAAGTAGTCTTCTTCACCACCACTGGCGAGCCGCCCCCAGTACCAGTCTTCCTGCGTGGAACCAGAGGCCAGGATGGCAGGACTGTACTGCTCGCTGATGCGCTCGTCGGGAGGAGGTCCGGCGACGAGAGAGGGCTCAACGGCCCCGGAACGGCGCGATAAAGCTGCCAGTCGTCTGGCAAGCAAGCTGCGCAGGGAGAAGTCAGAGGGCATGCGGGTTCTCCTCTTGAGGCGGCGATGGACCGACCGGACAGGCTCGGCACAAGAAGAGCGGCGGGAACCGATGGCGCTCGCCGGAGCCGCCAGCAGGTCTTTATCTGGAGAAGACAGGAAACGAGACGCGGCACGGCCAGGGGACACGAGTGCAACGGTCGCCCGAGCCGTGCGCAGTAGGCGAGGATGTGGCAGGTGGCAAACTGCCAGCTAAGCCAAGTATAGGCGATGACAGAGGAACTGTCAAGGTGAGAAATGGCTGGCGAGTAGCCTCCCAGGGAGCGAGCCAAATGAGGTGCTGGCCATGCTTAGACTTGACTTCTAACCAGACCACCGTTATACTTGTCCTTTGGTAAGCTCTTCTGGCTTGCCGCCGCACGATGCAACCACGAAACGGCCCCCGGCGTGCCCCTTCACGTTCGGGCAAGGCAGTGGTGAGTGTACCCTCTCGCGCCCACTCATGATCTGTCCTTTCTCGATTGTGCCTGCAAAGCGACGCTCACCTTACCTTCGCGGCTGCATCGCTGATTTCTCCTCATCCTTCCGCTGCTAGCTGCCTCTTCCTGAGCAGCGCGATCCAGAGGAAGCGCCCCAATCCCACATCTCTGGCGGCAGCCGCCCGCCCCGCCAGAGAAGAAAAGGAGTCCCTTCATGACCGATGAGCAAGTCTCCACCGCTTCTCAGCTCCCCTCGCTCACACCAGAACCTCCTGACCAGCCCACGCTCGCTCTTCCCGATCCAGAGCAACCCGATCCACCCGTTCTCTCACTGCCTTTGCCAGCTTCCGACCTTCTGGACCAGCTTCCTATCCACCTGCCCGATCCACCTGTGCCCAGCTTGCTTGAACCCATTCTAACAGCCAATCTGTCACATCCGCCCGCTAATACGCACATTGCGGACCCGGTAACGGTCGCACCAGTGCTGGGAGCAGTCCCTGCCACACTCGCTTTGGATATAGCAGCCCGCGTTCAGCGGAGCGCTGACGCTCAGCTGCTTCCTGCGAACCTGCATTACGACGAGACGCGTACCACCCAAGAGCATATGACCCATCGCCTGCGCCATCTGGCACCGCTCCTGCTAGCTCTCAGCGCAGAGAACATGCCCCAGGCAGAGCGGGAGGTCCCTTATGTCGACTGAGCACTCCCGGTCCTTCAGCGGGACAGACCAGGAGCCAGCCGAGGTAGAACAGAGCCCCGGCCTGACTCAGTCCCAGGCGCGCATTCGTATCGACGGCTTTATTCGCGAAGAGCAGAACTTCAGTCCAGAGGACGAGCGCCGTGAGGTGCTGGTGACTATCATTCGCGGGGGCGCTAGCCTCAACGGCTACTACTATAGTGAGGCTATCCTGCAGCGGATTGCCGCTCTGCTTGAGAGCGCCCACGCCTACGTCGACCACGCCCGCAGCGATAGCGAGAGCCTTGCCCGCTCTGTGCGGGACATGGTCGGCTTCTACCGTGCTCCCCACTACGTGCCACCCACTGCCGGCGAGCATGGGCGCGTCGATGCCACTTTGCACATTCTCGAATCCGCCGACTGGCTCTGGCGCCTGATCCGTGAAGCCTGCTCTCTGGGCCAACCGGGGCTGATTGGCCTTTCGATTGACATCTATGGCACCTGGCAAATGCGTGAGAGCCAGAACGGCAACAGCCGTCCTTTGCGAGAAGTGATCAGCGTCAGCGCCCTCAACTCCTGCGACATCGTCACTCGCCCAAGCGCCGGCGGAGGCATCCGCCGCATCATTCACGACCTTTGTCCTTCCCACGAATACGAAGCCGAGGGCTGCTTGCAAAAGCCCTCGGCTTCCATTCCACCTCAGAGAGGCCCTATGAGCACTTCAGACAGCCAGAACCTTTCGATCAGCCAGGCCAACCCCATCCGCGAGCAGGAGGTCATGGCCGCGCCCGATCCGTCCTTAGAGGCTCTTCTGCATGAGCTGCGTCTCGAGCGCTCTCGTCTGAATCTGGAAAGACGCTTGCAGGAGGTTCACCTGCCCGAAATTGTCAAGCAGCACTTGCGCCGCCGCTACGAGGGGCGCCTCTTCGAGGCTGCGGAATTAGAGGAGGCCATTGCCGAACAACGCAGTATGCTCGCCGAGCTGGCTACCGCTGGTCTTGTGCGCGACCACGGTTACGCTCGCCCCGAGATCGGCGAGCAGATCACCGAGGCAGAAAAAATCCAGGCCGCCTTTGATCGCATGTTCGATTTGGAGATCGACACCAGCCGCCTGGGCAACATCCGCGGCTTCACCAGCATCCGCGAAGCCTACGCCCGGGTCACCGGCGATCCGAGCGTCAGTGGCCTCTCCGAGCGCAGCCTCCTCGGCCAGATCCGTATCGGAGAGCATGCCCCCCTTATGCGCATCAGCGAAGGAGACATCACCACCGCCTCCTTCAGCTACCTGCTCGGCACTTCTATGAACAAGCGTCTTCTGAAAGACTACCAGGCCTGGCCAGCGGAGTGGCAAAAATTTTGCACCATTGTGCCGATCAAAGATTTCAAGCAGCAGACACGAGTGCGCCTTGGAGCCTTTGGGAGTCTCTCAACCGTGGCCGAGGACGCAGCTTACACCACCCTCAGTCTGACCGATACGGCGGCCACCTACGTGCCCATGAAGCGCGGCAACCTGGTTACCATCTCACGCGAAACCATCATCAACGATGATTTGATGGCCATTCGCCAGATCCCCACTAAGCTGGCCGTTGCCGCCGCCTATACTCTGGCCGAATTCGTCTACAGTTTTCTCTCAGGCAACCCCACCATCTACGATGGGGCGCCGCTCTTCACGACCGGCAACCCGCATAACAATCTTGGCAACGCCGCCCTCTCGACCGTTGCCATGCAAGCTGGGGTCACGACCATGCGCGAGCAAACCAACTTTGCTGGCAAGCGCATCGGACTGCGTCCGCGCTACCTGGTTGTTCCCCCTGAGCTAGAATGGACCGCCATGATTGCCACGCGGTCGGCAGGCATTCCCGGCTCACCCAACAACGACATCAACCCTATGATGGGCTACGTCACCCCTATCGTTTCGCCTCAGCTAAGTAGCCCGAGCCAGTGGTTCCTAGTAGCCGACCCTCAGGAAGTCGATACGATCGAAATTGGCTTTGTGGGTGGCCAGATCAACCCTGTCCTCTACATTCAGGATCAGCCTCTCTACGGACTGAACTTCACCCAAGACGTCATCTCGTACAAGATCCGCCATGAATACGGCGGCGCCGTCGTCGACTACCGTGGCCTCTATCGCGGCATCTAGTCAGGCTCAAAGGAGAGAAAAGAGCATGTCAGGCTACCTCAACGGTGACGGGTCGCTACTGATCGGCGGCCTGAATCCCACTGGCCTGGGCCAGGCCCTGCAGCTCGATGCCCAGGGCAATCTGAAAACTACCGCCACCCTCAACGCCGCCGCCGAGCAGAATGTCAATTTGAACCAGCTTAACGGTGTCGCTCCCCAGGTCGATGGCCCCAGCACTAACCGTCTGGGCGTCAGCCTCTACGGCAAAAATAGCGCGCCCGGTGATACCCCCGTCCTGTTAGACAACGCCGGGCGCCAGATCGTGAACGTCAACAGCCTGCCTGCCCTGCCCACCGGTGGCAATCTCATCGGACAGGTCCGAGTCTCTGATGGCACTGGCAGCAACCTGCTGGCCATCGACAGCAATGGGCGCCTGCAACTAGTCCCGAACCAGGCCATCAACGTCGCGCAGATTGGTGGAGCCGCACCGGGCCTGGATAGCAGCAACGAGTTGCGAGTCTCTAACTACGGTAAATGCAGCATTGCCGGCGATACGCCTCTGCTACTCGACAATGCCGGGCGCACTCAGGTTAACATCGCCCAGTGGAACGGCGCCGCGCCTGGTGTCAGCAACCCTGTCTTTGTGCGTCAGCAGTTCAACGAATGGTTGAGCAACGGGCAGGGCTACAGTGCAACGACCGGCAAACAGACCAGCACGGCCACAGCAACGACCGGCCTCAGCCTTTTCAACCCGAGCGGCTCCGGCAAAACGTTGCTCGTCTTCTCTGCACGTGTGGCCGAGGCCGCCTCAAGTTGGCATCAGCTCAACCTGACCAGCAGCGATCCAGCCCTGGGCACAGCGCTCACTCCTCTCAATCTAAAGGCCGGAGGTCCCGCTAGCGTTGCCAGTGTCAGCATGAGCAACAACAATCTCACGCCAGTGGGGAGCCAGCTCGATACCCTGCTACTCGTCTCCAATACCACCATTGAGTTTCTCAGCAACGGCGCTCTGGTCATCTTGCCACCAGGCACCGGCCTGGCAATTTACCTGGCGACAAGCAGCAATAGCTGGGCCGCTGCCCTGAAGTGGCTTGAAATCTAGTCAGCGAGCACGCTCTCTTGGCAAGCACGCATGGTGACTCAGAGCGAAGATAAGATAAGAAAGGGGTAGGCTCACACAATGATGGATCTCCTCGAATTCGCTTATGGACGCTACAATGGTGGCAGCACGGTTCCGGCAGGCAGTTACCTCAATCCACGCACCATGTGCATTTTTCAAACGACGAGCGATGCCGTTCTTCCCCAGGATGGCATCTTCTGCCGCGTCGATCCATCCGGCAGCCAGACCTTTGCCAACATCGCCGCCACCCTTAATGCTCTGCTCGGCACGAGCTATACGGCAGCAAGCTTCCACGCCTGCGGCAATCCTGACATGGCACCCCAGCCCGGTCAGGGAGCGAACGATTCCTAGCTCTTTGTCCCCTTTTAGGAGCTAGAGATGTCTGATAGTTAAAAGACTTAAAAAGGATATAATAAGCATGGGAGTTACTATCAGACGCGGCATCATTCAGTCCTTCAATCCAGGCACATATCAGGCCTCAGTGCTGCTCTTTGAGGCCACCTCTCACATACTCCAGGGTATACCAGTGGCCAATAGCCTTGATGGGAGCAGCGGACTGGTCGGGGCCCTGTGTGCAGTGCTCTTCTTCGATGAGCAGAATCCTCAGGATGCCGTAGTCATTGCTACCTATGCTAACGGTCTCAGCGGCCTGCCCTCACCACCGCCGGGGCGTCTCACCCTGGTGAGTGGGGTGCAACAGCTCAATAACATCGCTATCAGCAATGGAGCTACCGCTACCTTTACGCTGGTTGGCGGCAACAGCGGCATTCCGCTCAGCGCCCTGGCTGTTTTGGCCAAAATCTCCTTTGCTGCCAGCAGTCAGCCAGCTCATCTGGATATTGCTCCGCATGGTGGCAATCTGGCCCAGACGGTTACCTGCGGGGACCTGCTCTCGACGGCAGCTCGCTGGCAAGGTCAGGCCATCCTACCCCTTGACAGCAATGGACAGGTTGACATTCGGGCTGTCGGAGCGACCTGCACAGTGACGCTTACGACCTGTGGCTACCTCAGCTAGCCAGGCCATTATGCCTATCGCCCTGTAGCGAGGAGAGATCAGCTCCTTTGAGGCCCCGCCTCTTGAGTGGGTTCTTCCCTCTCTCCTCGCTCAGGACACGATTTGCTCCCCATTCTACAAAGAGCGGAAAGGAGAGCTATCAGCAAGATGAACCTCACAGACATTGAAAATGCTCTACGCCTCGACCTCTTCGATCCCGCTGGTCCTGATGAGCGTTGGTCGAACGCTGATCTTGAGCGGGCCATCAATAAGGCTGTGACCCGCTACAGCCAATACTATCCTAACATCAGCTACTGCGATATGAACACGCGTCCCTACCAACGAACTTATCCTTATCCCCAGCCCTGGAACTCAGCTTTTCCTGTCTGGTGGATCGAACGTATTATCTACCCGTTGCAGGCTTATGGAAGTTACTTTCAGCCGCCTCCAGGTGGCTTGAGCGCCAGCTCTGGCAGTGGCGGCGCTCTGAGCGCTGGCCTCTACCAGTATGCCATCACTTTTTTGAGCGAGGGCGGAGAGACGACGCCCTCACCGGTGACTAGTGTCTCGGTCTCCAACAATGGAAGCGTCACTTTGAGCAATATCCCTCTCAGGCCAGCGCAGCCCAGCAGTGCCCTAAACAGCGTCATCGGGCGCAACCTTTATCGTACCCAAGCCAATGGCACTACTTTGCTCTTGCTCGCCACTCTGGCTGACACTACTACCAGCAGTTACTGCGATACGCTAGCCGACAGCGCTCTTGTTGGCAGGCCAGCAGCACCTACCGTTAACACCAGCGGTGTCATGCTCTGGCCTCCCCAGGAGCGCGATTTCGCCGAATATTCCAATCTTTTCGATAGCAGCGCTGCCCTGGCAGCAGGCGGCAATCCTGGTCCGCAGGGCAGCATTGGAAGTGGTCTAGGGCAACCTGCTTCTCAGACCCCCACCTTTACCCTTAAACTCTCCAGTGCCGAGCTGCCGCCAGACAACACCCTCGTGATGCGCATCTTCTACGCGACCAGGCACCAGCTCGATGCCAGTGGCTCCACTATTCCCGAGATGCACCGCGATCTGATTGTGTTGGGGGCCAGCCTCTACGCGATGGAGGCCTACCAGGTACCCACGAACGATAACTTCAGCTTTCAAGACGGAGAACTACACGACCATTTCGACGATACCGCTATCCCCCGCTCCTGGCAACAGACCATCGTCGCCCGTCGCGCCGAATTCGAGGCGCGTTTGCAGGAGATCCGCAACCAGCGCGACTTCGCCAGCGCAGCACGTGTTCACTGGGGCGACGTCCCGGCTCGCTGGATCCGCCTCTAAAGACAGTCATTCCTCTATTACACAGTCGAAAAGGAGTAGCTCAAACGATGCAAGACTTGCTGAGCTTCACGAACCTCCTCATCACTCTGGCGCTGATTACAGGCGCATTCCTGGCCTACCATCATGGCTTCGCACGCACTGCCGATGAGGTCAAGGCGCGTGTGATCAGCGTCATGCAGCATGAGATCGATACCCTCAAGGACCGCCTGGAGACGCTAGAGAAAGAGAATCTGCGCCTGAGCCAGATCATCGGCACTATCCGTCTGGCGCTGCAAAAGCGTGGTTTACAGATCACCATCGAGGGAGAGCTGGTTAGCATCCACGACCATTGTGGCTATTGCACGCAGGCCAGTCGCATCGTGGAGAAAGAGCCATCGGTCTCGGCTTCGGCTCCAGGGGTTCGTCCAGCGAAGGGTCACTCCAGAGAGGTCACCGGTCGTTACAGCGAGGAGGGTTAGGCAAATGCCCACCATCGGTCTCGATTGCGAGATTATCCTGGACGGCATTGGCTACTTTGTGAAGCCAGGCAGTTACCGCATGATCCAGCCAAGGATTCGTCGGGCGAGTGTGCGCGCCGACGGAGGTGAAGCCTATGTTGATCTTGGACCAGGCCGACGTACCTGGAGTATGACGATTCTCTGCCTCAACGACCTCGTTGGCTACAATGGCCAGCCTACCGGGCTGAGCGGCCAGTACTATCGAGATGCGCTGCGTACAAGCTATCTCTCTTCAACTGGCCGCACGATCCTCTTCTGTGAGCCGATCGGGGGGGTACCCATTCCCGTGCACTTCGACTACTACGCAGAAAGCGCCTGCGACCTGCACAGTCAGCAGGTTGCCCTTTCCAGCGGCACGCCAGCAGGTCTCAGCTACGAGGTGTCGATCGAACTGGTCGAGGCATAGCCTTTCTGGCAAGGCCCATGCACGCTTTCTTGACACATAGGGAAATGCATCCTTACACTGAATAAGGATGGATTTATACACAATCACCGCACATCACAGCGGCCAGGCTCCCGCTCGCGGGAGCTATTTTAGCGGCAGAATGGCGCACGCAAGAGAGAGAATGGTAGCCCCTCGCGCTACCAGACAGACCTATGAGCGAGGTCCCTGGCAGCAAGCCCAAGCCCAGTGCCGCATGTGGCGCCCTGGTCGACCAGAGAGAGAGCTGGGCCTCTTCTTGATCGGACTGTTTGTTACCTGGCTACTTGCTATGGGCAGCCTCGCCCCAGCCCGGGCAGCCAGTCGAGATAGTGGGACGCTTAGCAGTAGCCCCAGCTCGGGGCCGGCGGGAACGGTGATTAGCGTCAGCGGCTCGGGCTGGACACAGCTCAGCGACGGCACCCAGGTCTCCTTCGGCTACAGTGAGCAGGATTGTTTGCTAGGCTATACCCCGGTAAGCAACGGCCAGCCTGGCACGGTGCAGGGAGGTAGCTTTAGCGGCTGGTTGATCCTGCCAGGCAACCTGACCCCAGGCACGTATAAAATCTGTGCCCTTACGGGCGTCACGCCCACGACGGCAGGGAGCTATACCCTGCTGTCAAGCGCTTCTCCCAGGCTGAGCATCAGCCCAACACAGGCCATGGCGGGACAGACGGCCACCGTCATCGGCAGCAACTTTCTGCCTGGCGGCACGCAGGTGACGTTGGTGCTGCAGGCCAGCGGCACCAGCATAAGCCTGGGGAGCGTCACCAGCGATAGCCAGGGGAACTTCACCCACAGCTTTACCATACCAAACGGGCTGAGCGGTCCCGCTCAAATCAAAGCCAGCGTCGGCAGCGGCTCACCTGCCACGCTGAGCGCCAGCGTCGCATTCACCATTAACCCCGCACCTGTGCCTATGCCAACAGCGACCCCGCTCGCCACCGCGACGGCCACCCCTTCTCCCACGCCAACAAGCAGGCTGACGCCAACGCCTGCCCGGCCAAGTCCTACAGCCGATACCAGCACCAACCGCATGCCGGCGATCGCCACTGCCAGCACCAATACAGGAGTCCAATCTCAACAGTCGGCCTCAGCCAGCTCGCCTTCGCCATTCGGCAATGTGCTGGCCTGGATGCTCGGCACCATAGCCGGTGGCCTCCTCCTCTTTGGATTAGTTGGCGGCTTTCTGCGGTATCGGCAACCTCGCCAGCAACCAGCCGGAGCAGGCTTCCGCGCCCTTCAAGAGGGCGAAACCCTGCCTCTCTCTAGCCTACAACCGGGAGGAATACATAGCCCACAGTCCAGACAGCCAACGGAGGAGGCGACTTTCTTGTCCGCTGCGGAAGCGCCAGGAGAGCAGGTTGATGCGGCCCCAACAGAGATTGAGCTGGAGGCCTTGATGCGCCAGGCCCAAAGCGGCCTCTCGGTTCTTCCTGGCCGCAGTCAGAGCAACTCACCTCAACAAGAGTAGTCGGCGG
The DNA here is from genome assembly GCF_042408735.1 of Thermogemmatispora sp. GTDB lineage: Bacteria > Chloroflexota > Ktedonobacteria > Ktedonobacterales > Ktedonobacteraceae > Thermogemmatispora. The sequence goes on along the minus strand of NZ_JBHOQV010000128.1, from coordinate 19,841 downwards.
GAAGGTCCGATTGGGGCGCGCCGATCGGTCTGAACAGGTTGAACAAAGGAGAGCCGCAGGACAGCAGGAGTCAGGAGACCTGCCCACAGGACCAGGTCCGTACCCTTCGGTCCTGTGCTCTCCTTCGCTCAGCACCGGTCCCCCAATTGCTAGCCAGGGCTTAGCGATAGTGAGGAGCCAGCTCTGAAGCGTAGCGCTGGCCTACCTCCGCCGCATGAGCCTGTAACCAGTCTGCGAGATGGGCCAGACCTGTGGGCGCCTCGCGCGAGCAGAAGATTGGCCATCAGGCCAGCGATCTCGTCGCGTGTAATCAGGACATCCCCAACAAAGGGAGCGATCAGCTTGCCCAGAGCTAAGACCAGCGCAGGTGGCACAGCTACCAGCCAGACACGCCGTCCCAGGACGCGCCATCAGAGCAACCATTTCCCTATAGGTGAAGATCTCCGGGCCAGCAGCCTCCACAATCATGTTCTCTCGCCCATCTCCCGCCTGCACCGCTCAATCAGCCATGTCCTCCATATAGACCGGCTGGAGACGATAGTCACCAGCCCCAAAAAGGCAAAGCACGGGAAGTGTTTGAGGAGCCAGGCAATATTCTTGATCAGAACCTTCTACAGGCCCAAGATGACCTTCGGGCGCACAATTGCGTAGGAGAGATCACCCTCACCTGACCCTTGCTCAAGGAGAGCCTTGCCACAGAAATAGGGGAAAGGCGAGGAAAGACTGGGATGTTGTCATGCTCACATGAACGATGCGCCCGACACCGGCCTCACGCGCCGCCACGAAGAGAGGGCGCATATTCCCGATTGCGCGTTCACAGGTCTGCTGACCATAAGGGAAACGAATCCAGTAGGTACCGTAGAGGACCCGCGCCCCAGGCAGAGCCTCCTGCAGGGGGTGCGGGTTCTCAAAGGCCAACGGGAAGACCTGCACCTGGCGGCTCAATGGATGCCCAGGCTGCGGATGGCCAGTCAGTGTGCGCCCCCTTTTGCCCCGCGCTAGCAGGTGACGGGTAATATACCGACCCGAGTAGCTGAAGGCACCGGTCACGAGATCGATCTCGCCAGTCGGACGGCTGTCGCTCTCCATAGCAGGCCGCTTCCTTTAGTGTAGTGTGAGCACCCTGCCCTGCAGCAGTTCGAGCGGAGTGGCTGGCATCACCAGGACCGAGGAGGGGCCAAACAGGTAGGGCTGCAAGGGGCTGACCGCCAAAGGCCATGAGCGCACGCCCGACCCATGGTTCTTTCAATCTAATTTATAGATCTAAATAAACTTATTAATAAATAGAGAGTGTGAGGTAGGAAGAACCAGAGGGGTGTGTGATCAACGTCCTGGCTGGTAGAATTGCAGAAGAGCGTTTTCCATCTGGATGGCGCAGGCTCGCTCAAGGTCAAAGGGTCCTAAACATTCACATTTCGACTAGTACATTTGGATATCCTCTTCAGATTGCTTGACCATCGGAGACGCATATTTTATACTCCCCTCTAGGGCGATGGTGGCTCACCAAAGAAAGCGCGCAGCCAAGAGTGGAAGCCAAGGAATGAGCCGCGAGCCATCGCCCTGCGCCTGCCGGTCGCGTTCCATGTCGAGCACGCGGCGCCTCGTGCGCACCAACCGCTGACCGGCAACGACCGCCGGTGCAGAGAGGTAGGGATAGATGTTTAGACAGACTGACCCCGATCTGGGGAAATTTTTATTGCGAACGCTCACACTCACGCTCTGTGCCTGCCTGCTATCGATTTCCGTGATCGGCGTGCTGGCCAACCTGGTGCCGATGTACGCGGCGTCAGGCCCGCAGATCCCGCTCTTGCAGCCGCTTGACGAGACGCCGACGGCTAATCCAACAGCGACGGAGCCTCCCACGATGACTCCCTCGCCGACGGTGCCGCCGATGACTCCGTCTCCTTCTCCCACATCTGCGCCGACGGCTCAGCCAACCAAAACCAGCACACCCGCCCCGGCGCCGACGCGCCCGGTCGCGCCAACTGCTCTACCCACGGCGACCGCCGCGGCGACCGCTCTGGTCACAGCGACTCCCACGGCGACCGCCAAGGCCACCGCCACGAGTCGGGCCACCGCCTCGCCGACCGCCTCTCCGACCTTGTCAAACAACTCCGGCTCTGGCGCTCAGCAGAGCAACAACTCTAATACGGCAGCAACGACGCGCATTGCTCAGAGCAATAACCTGAGCTTCCTCCCAGTGATTACGGGCGCCGTCTTGATGCTCCTGGCGCTGATCCTGGTAGGGGTCTTGCTCCTGCGCCACTACATTGCTCCAGAGCCACTTCCGAGAACACGCCTGGCTTCCGGGGCACGCCCCTGGCGCCGCACCCGCAGCGCGGAGAGCCTGGCCGGTGATCGCGACCTGGCGGGCAACCCTCTCCCCCTGGAGGGCAGTCCTAGCAGCCTGATGCTCAACAATAGTTGGCAGCCATCCGCTGCCGGTGCCGCTGCCTCTCAACAGCCGCCGCTTCATCTTGGTCCTACAGCCTCGCCCAGCGAGACTTTTGCTGCCGCGCCAACACAGATGCAGCCGGCAGCTCCTTTGACCACGCCCTCGCCCCTGCCAGGTCCACTTGCTCACGAGCTGCCTCTTGTGCCGACCGGGCTGACGGTGACTCCAGGCAGCTCTGCCTCAAGCCAGCACAGGCAGACCAGCCTCTCGTCCGGGGCGCTGGAAGACACCGCCCGCCGGCCAGCCACTGCCCGCCCTACTGGTGGCGGCCCCGCCTCTTCCAGTCGTCTTAAGCGCAATTTCCTTTTCCCAACTACCAGCCTGATGCCTACCACGGGCGAGCTACCGGTGGCCTCCAACCTGGCCTTTCCGCCCCACGGCACCAGCCCCTTCAATGGGAACTTCCTCTTCCCAACTACCAGCCTGGTACCGGCAGAGGGCATGCCTTCAGCTCCCGGAAGCGGCCTTCAAGATACGCCGCCTCAGCTCTCGCCACAGCCGGAAATGTCAGGTCCATCTAGCTCTTTATCTGCCACCAGCGAGCGCCAGACAGAGCCGGGAGCTTCTGCCCTACCGCCCTGGCTGGCTAACCTGACCGCCAACGGTCCTTCTAACGAGAGCGGGGAGCAAGGAAAAGGACAACAGTGACTACTCCCCCCGCCTGAAGGCGGGGGCTTCTAGGGGCAAACCCACGCTCTGCAGCCCCAGAGATTTGATGTTTCTCGCCGCATTGAGGTCGCGATCAAGTTGAGCATGACAGCAGGGACACTCGAAGAGGCGCTGGTCAAGCGGCATCTCCTGCCGATGTCCCCACTGGCTGCCTGTCTGACTCGTATAGGCCGGGTTGACTTTGACAAAGGTCCTACCAGCCTCTTCCGCTTTGTAGGCCAATTGCGCAAGGAACGCCGACCACGCAGCATCTGCTATGCTTTTGGCAAGACAGTGGAGGTGAACCATGCGGTTCACGTGCAAGTCTTCAACGGCAACGAAGCCGGAGGCGTTGACGATCTTACGGCTGAGCTGGTGCGTGAAGTTCCTGCACCGGAAGGCAATCCGCTCGTGCACACGGGCAATGACTTTGCCGTGCTGGCGTCTCTCAGGCGTTCCCTCTGCCAGCCGGCTGTGTTTGCGTTGCACTTTGGCGAGAGCTTGTTCTTCTTGCCTGAAGAAACGGGAATTGGCAATGGCCGTCCCATCCGAGAGAGTGGCAAAGGTGTGGAGCCCCACATCGATCCCGACCTGATGGGGGTTCTCAGGGAGTCTTTCCGGTTCGCACTCCACCGAGAACGCAGCGTCCCACCTGCCCGTCGAAGAGCGGCGGATGGTCAATGTCTTGCGCTTGCCTCTCGAGGGGCGGTGTAAGACGATCTTGATGTGCCCGCCCCGGAGGCGTAGAGTTTCCCTTGCTCATCGATCCGGAAGCCGAACTGGGGATAGGTGAAGCTATCATAGCGGTTCCGGCCTTTGAAGCGAGGATAGCCCGGCTTCTCGCCCGCTTTGACCCGCCGGAAGAACGCCTTGAACGCCAGATCGACGCGGACCGCGACGTTCTGCAACACCTGAGAGGACACGTTCAAGAGAGAAGGGCGTTCTCGCTTGAGGGCAGGAAAAGTTGCCTGCTGCTGATACAGACTCAGCCCCTTGCCGGTTTGCTCATAAGACCTCCTTACGCTTTTCCAGCAGGTGGTTGTAGAGCCAGCGGCACTCATCCAGGGTGGCTTGCAGCAAGGTGGCTTGTTTCTTGGTTGGATAGATCCGATACACCAACGCTTTGCGCACAATCCAGTGATAGCCTAAAAACACAAGCATGGTCAAGGGGAAGGAGCGCGGCCATTCAGCCCCCTCGCTGAAGCCAGGGGCCTTCTGGCCGCTTAGGGTAAGTTAGCCAGCCAGCTTGCTGCCGGGACCACAGATCCCTGGACAGCGCGAGCATCTCCTCACCCACATGGAGAGCCAGGCAGGGGACGGGAATGAGTTGCTTCCAGCAGAAGCCGTCAGGAGAGAGAGCGGAGGTCGGTCTCTGGCCCGCCCTCCCGCAGCGAGCCGCCCGCTCTTCTCTCCACCTGCTTCGCAGGCTCATTCCGTGCGCAGGGCGATGATCGGGTCGAGACGCGCCGCCCGCACTGCCGGATAAAAGCCGAATGTCACCCCTACCAGAGCCGAGACGCCAAAAGCCAGGAAAATCGAGAGCGGCTGCGGCACAAAAGGCACTCCAAAGTTGGTCGTCATGAGCCAACCCACCAGCAGACCGAGCGTGATCCCAAGCAGCCCTCCAAGCGAGCTAAGGGTCAGAGCCTCAATCAGGAACTGATTGCGAATATCTCGCCTTCGCGCTCCAATCGCCATCCGAATGCCAATCTCACGGGTCCGCTCGGTGACCGAGACGAGCATGATGTTCATAATGCCAATGCCGCCCACCGTCAGGGAGATGCCTGCAATCCCAACCAGGAGCAGGGTCAGGGTCTGCGTGGCCTGCTGGGCCGTCTGCAATAGCTGGTTGGCATTGCGAATCTGGAAGTCAGCGGGACTGCCGGCACCGATGCGGTGGCGCTTTAAAAGAGCAGTATCAACTGCTCGCTGCACTGAGTCGACATATTCAGCTTTATCGACTAAAACCTGAATCTGATCGACATAGCCGGTGTTCTTGAGGCGTATCAGGGCCGCAGTGAAGGGGACGAACACGACGTCGTCCTGGGTGAAGGCCCCAAAGGAGCCTTTCGGCTGCAAGACCCCAACGACGCGAAACATCTGGGTGCCGATACGGATCGTCTGCCCGACGGGATCGGTGCCGGAGGGACCGAAGAGGCTGTTGGCTACCAATTGGCCGAGAACGGCCACCGGCAAACCCGCCAGCTCGTCATGGGCGTTCAACCAGCGCCCGCGGGCGATCTCCCACCCCTGGATCTGCCGATAGCCGGGGTAGACTCCCTGGATGCGCGTATTCCAGTTCTGGCTGCCGTAGACAACTTGTGCTCCCAGGGAAAGGACCGGAGAAACCTGTACAACGTGGGGTATGGAGACCAGGGCATCGGCATCCCCCTGGGTCAGACTCTGTTGCGAGCCAAGGGAGCTGAAAGCTCCGCTGCTGGTGGCCGCCCCGGGAATGATCAACAGGGTATTGGTTCCCAAGACATTCAGACGGGCCTGGATCAGCACGCTGGCCCCTTGTGTCAGCGTCATGGCAGCAATCACGGCAGCCACGCCAATGACGACACCAAGGGTGGTCAGCAGCGAACGCAGACGATTGGCCCACAGAGATTCGAAGGCGCTGGCGAAATTGGCCATCAGTAGGCTACCGCGATGGCTTTCCCGGCGCCTTCCCCATCCGCCGCTGCTGAGAGGCAACGTTTGAGATGGCTGCGACTGGGTCCCAGCCCGCTTATGAGCACCCTGGGCCAGTATGGAACTGCTGGCTGTCATCTGGCGTTCACGCTCAACTGGCTCGCTCATCGCTCTCCCTCCCCAGGAAGCGCCCGATGGCCATCGCTGCCTATCTGATACTGCTGGAACAGCTCATGTTGAGCTGAGCGGGCCTGACCGACCGGTTCATCGCTCACGATTTGCCCATCGCGGAAGAGGATGCACCGACGGGCATAGGCGGCGATGTCGGCCTCATGGGTCACAAGGACAATCGTCAGGCCACGGGCGTTCAAGGCTTGCAAAATGGCCATGATCTCGACGCTGGTTCGACTATCAAGGTTACCGGTCGGCTCGTCAGCGAGCAGCAGAGCAGGATTGTTGACCAGAGCGCGCGCGATGGCGACGCGCTGTTGCTGGCCTCCGGACAGTTGCGAGGGCCGATGGTGGAGACGACTGCCCAGGCCAACCAGCTCCAGGGCCCGGCGCGCGCGCCGCTCTTGCTCGGCGCGGGGCAGTCCGGCGTACATGAGGGGGAGGGCCACATTCTGGAGGGCCGTGGAGCGGGCCAGCAGATGAAAACCCTGGAAGACGAAACCGATGCGCCGATTGCGCACATCGGCCAGCTCGTCTGGGGTCATCTGGCTGACCCTTCGCCCGACAAGCCAATAGTCCCCGCTCGTGGGGCGATCCAGACAGCCGAGCAGATTCATAAAGGTCGTCTTCCCTGAACCGGAAGGGCCCATGATGGCCACAAACTCCCCGGGCCTGACCGTCAGCGAGACCCCACGCAGGGCCACCACACTGGTTTCGCCCAAACGATAGACCTTGGTTAAGTTGCGCACAAGCACGATCGGTGGGCGTCGCTGGGCGACAGGAAGAGACCGGTCGCCGCCCTCTACCAGTTGTAGTTCTCCGTCGCTCATACTTCTCTTCTCTCTAGCTAGCTAGCTTTGAGCATTGGCGCCTTCTCTTGGGCCTGGCTGTCGCCTGGCCTGTCATTACCCGGCCAGGCCGGCCATCGGGATCACCGGGCCTTGTTAGTAAGCAAGGGCTTGCTCTGAACCAGGCAGGTTGCGGCTGTTCCTGCCCGCCATCGGCAGCCCGTCCTTTTTTTGGGTGGTGTCTTTCTGGAAAGGCGATTCCTATTCTGCCTTCTATTAGACCACAAGCACCACTTAGCTGCCCACCTGGTTGAGAGCAGTGAACGGCCCGCCCTGGGCGCCGGTGACAACGCTCTCGCCGACCTCCAGACCCGCCAGCACCTCATAGGTGTTGCCATCGGTCAGCCCGAGCACCACCGGTTTGATCACCCAGCGGTCGCCAGCCCGCTCCAATACGTAGCCAGGTGTCGGCTGCTCCCCTGGCGGAAGGTTGCGCAGGTCCTGCACAAGCTGACGAGCCTGGGCAACAGCGGCCTGGATCTGGGCAGGATCAAGGACAGGCGTACCGTTGCGTCCGCTGAGATTGGCCACGCTGCGCGCGAAGTTGACCGCGTCGACAGGGATCAGCAGGACATCCTCATGCTGGAGAGTGGTAATGGTCAGGTTGGCGGTCATCCCAGGAAGAAGGTGGGCGTCGCGAGCGCTGCTGAGATCGACAGTAATGGTGACCGGGTAGGTGACAACGTTAGAGACGCTCTGGCCTAGTGGCGAGATGGCGCGAATGCTGCCGCGGAACTGGCGATTGCCATAGGCACTGACCGTAAAGTGGACCTGCTGGCCCGTGTTGACCGCCCCAATATCGGCCTCATTGACGTTGGCCGTGATCTGGAGGCTGGAGAGGTCGACAATTTGTATAAAGGCTGCCGTCGCGGGGCTTCCCGCGCTGCCCGCTGTTCCCGTATTCACACCACCGCTCTGGCTGCCACCACCACTGCTGCTGCCAAGGCCACTGACAGAGCCACCAGGATAGCTGCCCACGCTGCCGTTAATGGTGGCCACCACCCCAGCGTGGGGAGCTGTGATGGTGGTCAGGCTCAGATTATGTTGAGCCGTGGTCAACTGGGCCTGGGCCGTCTTTAACTGGCTCTGAGCGTTGTCGACCTGGGCCTGGGCCGAGGCGATCTGGGCCGCAGCCTGACTCTGGGCCTGGGCATATTGGTCTTCTGCCAGTTGCTTGCAGTTTGGAGGAACCGCTTGATTGAGCGCCGGATGGTCACAATTGTAGAGTGCGTTCTGCTCTTGATCGTAGGCTGTGGCCAGGCTGGCATTGGCCTGAGCCTCAACTTTGCTGAGGTTGTTCTGGGCATCGGTGAGCGCCGTCTGGGCAGCATTGACTTGAGCCTGGGCCTGGTTGACGGCATCCTGCAGCGAGGTCGAATCGAGCTTTGCTAGCACCTGGCCGGCGCGTACCTGCTGGCCCACACTGACGTAGAGAGCGGTGATCTTGCCACTCGTAGGAGCAGTAACGTTATAGACGGTTCCCTGCAAGGTGCCAGTGGCGCTGACCACCTGAGTAAAGGTTCCGCGCGCCACCCGCTGGTACTGATAGGTCACTCGCCCTCGCCTGAGAGCCACCACGGTTAAGACGCTCCCCCCAATCAGCACGAACAGCAAAATAAGGCCGATGAGCACTTGCCAGCGCCGCTGCCGCCACCAGGGGCGCCTCGGCTCGGCTGGGCTTAGCTCTTCGAAGATCTGCGTCTCCTGATCGTAGAAATCAGGAATGATCTGCTCTCTACCCTCGGTATGTTCTTGATCAGCCATATGGCTATCAGCTCCTCAACTAAAAATGACATCCATATTACGGCTGGCTCCATCCGTGCACAAAATAACCCTCTTTTCTAAGATACAGGAGCAATTGCATCACTCGGCCCCGGCGAGAAAGAGGGGGAGAAGCAGCGACACCAGGCGTGAGAGCCACCTGTTCCTCCCCAGAGTACCTTAGAGCTAACAGTTTGGGAAAATCCCCATATGCGAGTACGATAAAGGTAGAGCAGAGTTACAGGGCCGATGGCCTGGTACTAGCCCCGCCGGCGTCTGCCTTGCCAGAGCAGCTTTTGCCCGGTGGCTAGTTGAGCAAATCTCTATAGAAACTCAGGGTCGAGCGTTCCTGGCTGGCTCATCAAAGAGCTGGAGAGAGCGGGAAGAGCAAGAGCGATGTTGATCTACGGCTTTGACTGGCAATGCTACCGCGATCAGGTCATGCCCGCCTTCGCGCGCTGGCTGCTCTCCAACGATGCAGCAGCAGTGGAGGCGCTTTATGCAGGAACGCGCCTGGCTTACGAGGAAACCTTTCTTCCCACCGCAATGGGGGCCGCGCGCACCTGGTCGCGAGCATTGGCCTTTGTCAGCGCTCTCCCTCGCGGCCCCCATAGCCTTTGCGAATATCGCCTGCTGTGTTCCGCGGAGGAGTTCACGGCCCTCAGCGATCGCTATCTCTACCGCCATGTGCCTCACCTGCACCGCTGTTCGGAGGCCCTGGCGGCTGTCTGGGGAGCCATCGTTGAGCGCTACTGTGTGCGCAGCGAGAGGCGGAGGCAAGCCCCAGCCGAGGCGAAACCGCAGGCCACCTCAACCCGAGCCGTCGCGGCACTGCTGAGCCAGCCAGTGGAGGGCGAGAGCAGTCCGCAGGCAGCGAGCGAGATCTGCTTTGAGATCAGCGAACCAGGACCGACGGAGTCGCCCCCAGAGGGCTTATCTCTCGGGCAGCATCCGAATGTACTGCGCTTGCGTGGCTGGTTGGCGGCTATCTCGCCTGCGGCGATGGCGCTCTTTGAGTTCCTGGCATGTGGACGACGGGTCCTACCGTTTACAGAGACTTTAGCGCCTGGCCCGCAGGGGATTGTCAGCAGCGTCTCCGTTTGCCACTACATCGGTTATCTGACCCCCAGCGAGGTCGAGAGGCTGGCCCAGTACCTGCGCACAGTCTCCGCTCCAGATCCCAAGGCCGCTGCCAGAGACTACGACCGCTTCCGCCAGAGGCTGGCTGCGGGACAGGAGGCCCCCCTGATCGATGAGGTCCTTCCAACTCACAGCGCTCATTTATTGTCGGCAGTACGCTCTGCCGCCGAGCAGAAGCTCGGTCTGATCTGCCGCCAGCCATGAGGCTCTTTCCTCCTCCCTGGCCTCTTTTGCCCAGCACTCATTCACAGGCCAGATCATGGGGCTTTCCTCCCCTCGCTCGCTCAATTCCCTCACCTCCTCCACCAGACGACTACCGCTGTGACCAGCAAGGTGATAGGATGAATAGCGAAGGCCAGGTAAAGGGGGAAGAGTCAGGAATTGGTTGTTCCTGCTTCTCTCCACTAAAGACATTCCCGCCTATGGAGGAGGTAGCTTCGATGAGCGTGAGCGAAGGAGCTTGTTTTGCTCACATTTTGGAGCGCCTGACACGCGATGCCCTTTTCCAGCTAGAAGACGTGCCAGAGGCTGATCTGAATCGTCAGCTTGAGCTGCCCGAGACCAATACCCTCTTTGCTCTGGCGACCCACCTGGTCGGGGCCGCTGAGTACTGGGTGCTGACCCTCGTCGGACAACGCCAGATTGAGCGCGATCGCTCTGCCGAGTTCCAGGCCCAGGGAGACTTCGACAGCTTGAAAAAGCGCTACGAACGCTGGTTGCAGGCCATGCACGAGGTCCTGGACGCTCTTCCCGATGAACGCCTGCAGGAGCCTGTCACTGGACCAACCACCTATCGCTACGCACCCGCTGATCGTCCTCTGATCGCGCGCGATGCTCTCCTGCATGCCGTGGAGCATAGCGCCCTGCACCTGGGACATATCCAGCTCACGCGCCAGATGCTGGGTCTACCGGCTCGCACCTAGCTGCTGACAGCCCGCAGCCGGAAAACAGGATCGGCATCTCAGGACCGGACACCTTCTCCCTCTCCTGGAGTCCGAAGGAGGAACCGCCCCGCGAGCAGGCCACCTCTGGCGGCTCCTCCCTCGCTCTGTCTTGATACAGGGACCTGCCTCTCCTCCATCCAGCTCCGTTGCCCAAGGCTAACACGCCGACCTCCCTCAGCTCAGAAGGGCCGCCAGAGACTCCAGCAGTCATCAATGCCAGCATGATTAATATACAAATTAGTGCTTGACTTTTTAATCGATATATTCTACAATTTATTTTGAATTATTGGCGACATACCACCTTCTTGGGCAAGCAAGAACTGCCACCGCCGCAGAAGAGCAGGTCAGAGGAGGCCGCTATGACTAGCTTTGCCGAGATCGCCCGGCTTGACAATGCCCCAGTCATTCACGCGCGGCGCAAAGACAAGGCCCTGGTGATCGCCACGCGTGTGCCCTTCAGGGCAGAGATGCTGGAACGCTGGGGCTGGATAGTCACAGTAGTGGACGGAGGCGGCAGAACTCTCGACGGGGAGAGCATCGAGCTACTCTCCGATAACACGGGAGGCAAGTACTGCAAAATACTGAGCTATCAGGACATGCTCAGCTATAGTGATCAGTGGGATTGCCATGACTGGACCCCTGGCTACCCGGGGACCCAGCCCCCGGGTCCTCCACCAGAAGAGGAACGTCTCCTGAGGAGCCTTCAGGCCCTTCATGAGACCCTCAACCAGGTTCCTCGACAGCAAGACCTCTCCGCTCTCTCCGCCTTGCTCCAGGGGCTTAGAGAGCAGCTCACGGCTATTGCCCTCGACACGCAATCTCTCAACGAGCACCTCGAGCGACTTCAACAGGCTCTCGCAGAAAAAGAGCAAGCCCTCGAAGAGAAAATCCTCCAGAATGATAGCGATCTGGCTCAGCAACTTCTGGAGCAGGGACAGCAATGGCAAGATGCCCTCACGCGCCTGGCCTCCGATCTAGAGGACATGTTCAGGAAAACCCTGGCCGAGTCACTGCTCACCAGCAACCTGGAGCAAAAGCTCGAGTCGCTCTCCCAGAGCATGCCTGAATCAACCCAGCGCCTCCACAGTCAGCTCAGCAACCTGGAGCAAAAACTCGAGTCGCTCTCCCAGAGCATGCCTGAATCAACCCAGCGCCTCCATGGTCAGCTCAGCGACCTGGGGCAAAAACTCGAGTCGCTCTCCCAGAGCATGCCTGAATCAACCCAGCGCCTCCATGGTCAGCTCAGCGACCTGGAGCAAAAACTCGAGTCGCTCTCCCAGAGCATGCCTGAATCAACCCAGCGCCTCCACGGTTACCTCAGCAACCTGGAGCAAAAAGTTGAAGCCACCTTCCCCAGCCATATCGCGCCTGCCATCGACGGGCTGGCAGGGGAGCTGCGTGCGACCCTGACCTCCTTACAGGAGCGGCTAGAAGAAGTCGTCCAGGCCGGCAAAAGCGAGATACAGGAACAGGTGACAACAGCGGTAGCCCAGACCAGCACCTTGAAAGCCAGGCTGGAGAGCATCTTTCCTCCAGAAGAGGAAGAGCCAGCCGATCAGGAAGCCAAAAAACTGGCCTCCAGCATTCAAACTCTGTCAGACAAATATCTCAACAGAATTATCATGCGGAGCGATCAATATTTACGTGACTTTAACAAAGAAGCTCGAGATGCTTTCAAATCAGCACAAACCTTTTTTACGATTAGTTTGGTATTGCTTTCAGTCACAATCCTGATCCTGATCACGGCCTTCTTCCGTGGAGCAGATCCAAAACTCATCATTGGCAGTGTCATCGCCAGCATCGTCTCGGCCCTGACAACCGTTCTGGGGGCCTGGAGGGGAATTCAAGAACAGAGCGCCAATCAGAGGCTACAAGCCTTAGGCAGCCTGATGACCAGCGTCCGCCTGGCCCATCTCCAGTTTATGATCGATCGCATCACCGACGATAGCTGGCGTAAAGAGCAATACGAGCAGATCGTTGACCGACTGCTCGACCGCTACTTCTTAACCTGAGTTCGAGCAACCCGACCCAGCCCGACCCGCCCTATCACGAAGTGGGAGGACGTCGTGTGCCAGCAAACACCAGAAAGGGGGAGCCAGAACGTCAAATCACTGAACGTGGATGGGAAAAAGGGGCAGAGGAGCTTAGCCTTCCGCGGCCGCTGGCATCGCAGAAACTGCCGCCTCCAGCAGGGCCACAGCCGAGCAAGCGATCCCCTCACCACGGCCAGTAAAGCCCAGGCCATCGGTGGTCGTGGCCTTGACGCTGACCTGCGCCAGCGGCAGCTCAAGCAGCTCCGCCAGGCGCGCGCGCATCGCCATCACATAGGGAGACAGGCGAGGGCGCTGAGCAATCACCGTCGCATCAACATTGACCACGCGCCAGCCATGCTGGCGCAGCAGATCGCGCGCATAAGTCAAGAAAAGGGCGCTCGGCTGATCCTTCCAGCGCGGGTCACTTGAGGGGAAATGCATCCCTATATCGCCGAGAGCCGCCGCTCCGAGCAGGGCATCCACCAGGGCATGAATCACCACATCGGCATCCGAATGGCCGGCCAAGCCCACCTCTGCCGGAACGCTCACCCCAGCCAGCACCAGCGGTCGCCCTGGAGCAAAGGCGTGAGCATCGAAGCCACAACCGATTCGCAACGTCATCGCGGCCATGTCTCCTGCTGGGCCAGATACTCCGCCAGCAGGAAATCCTCCTGTGTCGTAATCTTCATATTTGAATAGGAGCCTGGGAAGACCGTCACGCGGTAGCCCAGGCGTTCCACGAGGGCAGCGTCGTCGCAGGCTTCGTCGAGGTCCTCCTGAGCGGAGCGAGCATGGTGGGCCTCCCAGAGCACAGAAAAAGCGAAGACCTGCGGAGTCTGGACCAGCCACAGATGAGCGCGCTCAGGTGTCTCGCAGACAGAGTCGCCCTCGACCACCTTGAGAGTATCCTTCACGGGAACCGCGGCCACCGCCGCCTGATGCCGACGAGCCGCCTGTAAGCCGGCCTCAATCAAGGTAGAAGAGACAAAGGGGCGGGCGCCATCATGCACCAGCACCCAGCTGATTCCCGGCAGGCGACGCGCCAGAGCCTCCAGGCCCAGGCGCACCGAATCCTGGCGCCGCGGCCCACCGGGCACAACCGCGATCACCTTGCGCCAGCCCTCCTCGGCCAGCAGCTCACAGGCATCGGCCTCACGAGCAGGGTGGACCACCAGGACAATAGCCTCAATCAGCGGGCACCCCTCAAAAGCATCCACCGTCCGGGCCAGAGTCAAACGCCCGGCCAACGGCGTCCACAGCTTATCGCGACCGGCCATCCGCCGGCTGCTGCCAGCGGCGACGATTACCACAGCGGCTCGTTCCTGCATAGCAATAATCCACCAGCGCCTCCGCCTATAATGAGAGGCACCAGATGCTTGGTGCCTACCCGACATCTACTATGACGTTCGTGGGCAATCAGGGAGAGCCAGGTTCCCCCTTTTTTCTTGGCCTCCATTCTCTGCCTGCAGCTCCCTTGCTGCTACCACCCCACCCGTCCACAGCCGACCTGGCCCGCTCCCAGCCCTCTCCCCTTCTGGCCATCTCCAGACGCTCGGCGCTAGCCCTGACGCTGTTTGCCGGTCGATTGGCCTTGGTTACTAGAGGCCGCATTGCCGCTGCTCTGCTTGGGGTAAGCGAAGATCAGACGCCCAGCGACCGTCTGAATGACCCGCGTCACCGTCACATCGATCGTCATATTCATATACTGGCGGCCACCCTCCACGACGATCATCGTACCATCATCCAGGTAGCCCACTCCCTGGCCCAGCTCCTTACCATCCTGCATAATCTTAATCGAGATCTCCTCGCCGGGCAACAGGACCGGCTTCACGGCGTTGGCCAGCTCATTAATATTGAGGACCTTCACCCCCTGCAGCTCGGCAACGCGGTTGAGGTTGAAATCGTTGGTGATGATCGGACAATGGAGAGCGCGCGCCAGCTTCACCAGCTTGCTATCAACCTCCTCAGAACTGCTCTCCATATCCGTATCCATAATCTCCACCGGCACCGTCGCATCTTTCTGCAGACGATTCAACATCTCCAGGCCATGCCGGCCCCGGTTGCGGCGGAGCGTATCGGCAGAATCGGCGATCCGCTGCAGCTCATTGAGCACAAAACGCGGCACAACCAACTTGCCAAAGATAAAGCCGGTCTGGCTGATATCGGCAATCCGGCCATCGATAATTGCGCTTGTATCAAGCAAAATCTGCGGCCCCGTCGCGTTCGCCAGCGCCTCCGCCTCCCTCGCCCGCTCGCGCTCACGTTCACGCTCGCGCTCCTCCTCCCGCTCACGACGGCGCGTCAAAAAGAGCGACTGAAACATATGGGCCAACTCGCTCTTGCGCAGGACCGCCACCATAGCCCCCAGATAGCCACAGATGAGAGCTGCCACCACGGGCAGAATATGGCCCCAGTTCTCCGGCAAAGCCCCCAGCGGAATGCCAAAGAGCACGGAGATCAGCAGTCCCACAATCAGCCCAATAGTGCCAGCGATCAGATCGCTGACCGCCACCGTTCGCAACTGGTGACTCACCCAGCGATAGGGAACGATGGACACATAGGGTGTGATGACAAAGGCAATTAGTCCACAGGCAAAAGCAATAGCGGCTGACCATTCAAGCTTTTCAAGCAGCGCAGTCGCAAGAGGATGTTCGAAAAAGAAGACGAAAAAACTGACGCTGGCAGCCAGAAGCGCCCCAATGCAGCGAGCGATCGTATTAACAGACATCCCATCAGCCTCCAGAAGGGTGAGAGGTTCGACCACCGACGACGGGCCAGCGTGAGGTAAAGCATGCGGGCAGGAGCAGAATAGATGATAATCAGACAAACAAGAACGATGATTCCGGATAACAGGGCCTGGCCTGCTGTGCTGAACCGCCAGAAACGCGCCCGTCGAATCACAAAAATCGTCATGCCAGCTATAAAGTATACCGTTTTCCAGGGTCAGAATCAAGAGCGAGGATTGGCCTCTGGGAGCGAGAGCCACGATAACGCACGAAACGCTCACCTCCTTTATTTAAGCTCAGCAGATGTTCTGGCCTTGAGATGGGGGCCACTCTTGCTGGTTAGTGTAGCGCGATTTCGAGAGCCACTGCAAGAGTACTGGCGGGAATCACCCGGCACTCCTCAGCCAGGCCGGCCTCCTCCAGTTCACGGCGCACCCGCTCCGTGCGGGCGCTCGCAGGGACCAGGCAGCGCTTGAAGCCTAACTTCGCCGCCTCGCGCACGCGCAGCCCCAGGCGGCTGACCGCGCGCAGCTCTCCCGAGAGGCCGACCTCGCCGATTAAGGCCAGATCGGGCGGGATGCGTCGATCGCGGTAGCTGGAAGCGATCGCTGCGGCCACGCCCAGGTCGACCGCTGGCTCCTCCAACGTGAAGCCGCCGACCACATTAGTATAGACGTCGTGATTGCCCAGGGCCAGGCCGACCCGCTTCGTCAAGACTGCCAGCAGCATCAGCAGGCGATTATGCTCGATCCCATTGGCCGTACAGCGAGCGATCCCGAAATTGCTGGGAGTCACCAGGGCCTGGACCTCGACCAGCAGCGGGCGTGTCCCCTCCATACTCACCACTACCGCTGAGCCGCTGGCGGCCCCGGGGCGCTCGGAGAGGAAGAGAGCTGATGGATTGGGGACCTCTTGCAGTCCCTCGCCATGCATCTCGAAGACCCCGACTTCGTGGGTGGCGCCAAAGCGATTCTTGACGCCGCGCAGCAGCCGATAGGTATGGTAGCGCTCCCCCTCCAGATAGAGCACGCAATCGGCGATGTGTTCCAGGGCCTTCGGCCCTGCCACCGTTCCCTCCTTGGTGACGTGGCCGATAATGAACATCGGAATGTGACTACTTTTAGCCACCTGCATGAGATGCAGCGTGCACTCCCGCACCTGGCTGATGCTGCCCGGGGCCGAGGTCAGATGTGTGGCAAAAACCGTCTGAATAGAATCGATCACCACCAGAGCCGGCTTCA
The DNA here is from genome assembly GCF_042408735.1 of Thermogemmatispora sp. Taxonomy (GTDB): domain Bacteria; phylum Chloroflexota; class Ktedonobacteria; order Ktedonobacterales; family Ktedonobacteraceae; genus Thermogemmatispora. The sequence goes on along the minus strand of NZ_JBHOQV010000128.1, from coordinate 3,240 downwards.
GGCGGGCAATGGCCTCGCAGATCACCTCCAGCTCAACCGTGGCCAACAGATAGAGGCGCTCGCCACTGATCTCCAGCCGCTCAGCGCGCATCTTAATCTGCTCGCTTGACTCCTCACCCGAGACATAGAGGACAGGCCCTACCTGCTCGGCAATATAGCCCGAGACCTGCAACAGCAAGGTCGACTTGCCAATTCCTGGCTCACCGCCAACCAGCGTGAGCGAGCCAGGCACAAGCCCACCGCCCAGCACGCGGTCCATTTCGGCATAGCCGACCGACAGACGGTCATGAGAGAGGGCCTTCACCTGGGGAAGGGGTTGCGGCACCGCCGGGGCAGCAGAGGCCCCCGCGCTTGCCGCTGCCCCGGTCAGAAGGGCATAGCGACGCTGGGGAGTGGCAGCTCCCGAGGCTGGCATCTCGGGCAGAGAGACTTCTTCAAGCGTGTTCCAGGCGCCGCAATCGGGGCAGCGTCCCAGCCACTTCGTCTGCTCCCCACCACACTGCTGACATACGAAGCGCGTACGAGATTTAGGCATAGGACGGCAATCAAAGTTTTCGTTTTATAACCGGCAATGCTCCATTCCAGACGCGGTCGTCCTACCCACCCGGTCGAGCTAGCAACAGATGGCAGGAAGAAGAGCCTTCAGGGCTGTTGGCCTTCTCCGCGGGCAGCAAGTCAGGAAAGAAGCAAACGAGAGCAAAAAAAGAGGAGAGCCTGAGGCGCGGATCAGGCGCCCAAGCGGCTCTCCTCTGCACACACTCAACCTGGCAAGGTTTCGCCAGCGGGGCTGCCCTCGCTGCTGCCCGCGGAGAGGGCGGCCTGCGGCGAAGCCGGGGCGGGCAACTGCTCCAGGCGGCTGCGCACCCGCAGCTCGAGGGCATTGTCGACCACCACCGCCTCGACCACATCGCCGGCATGGAAGCGGCCCTGAAGCAGGCCCTCGGCCAGCGGATCCTCGACGAGACGCTGGATCGTGCGCCGCAGCGGGCGGGCGCCATACTGCGGATCGAAGCCCTCCTTGATCAGGAAGTCCTTGGCGGGCTGCGGGACCACCAGCTCGATCTGCTGCTCCGTCAGCTGATTGCGCACCCGATTGAGCAGCAGGTCGACGATCTGATACATATCCTCGCGGCGGAGCGAGTGGAAGACGATGACCTCATCGATACGGTTCAGGAACTCGGGCTTGAAGGTATTCTTCAGCTCGCCGAGGACCTTATTCTTCATCTCCTCGTACTCGCTCTTATAGGCCTGCTCCTTATCCTTCGTCAGCTTGAAGCCGATCGACGCCTCACGGTTCAGCAAGGTGGCACCGACATTCGACGTCATGATAATGATCGTATTGCGGAAATCCACCGTGCGGCCCTTCGCATCGGTCAGCTTACCATCCTCCAGGATCTGGAGGAGCATATTGAAGACGTCGGGATGGGCCTTCTCAATCTCGTCGAGCAGGATCACGCTATAGGACTTGCGGCGGACCGCCTCCGTCAACTGGCCGCCCTCCTCATAGCCGACATAGCCCGGCGGAGCGCCGACCAGGCGTGCGGCGGCATGGCGCTCCATGAACTCTGACATGTCGATCTTGATAAGGGCGTCCTCGCTGCCAAACATGAACTCGGCGAGCGCGCGGGCCAGCTCGGTCTTACCGACGCCGGTCGGGCCGAGGAAGATGAAGGAGCCGATGGGGCGCTTGGGATCTTTCAGCCCGGCGCGAGCGCGGCGGACGGCGCGCGCGATCTTCTCGATCGCCTCATCCTGGGCGATGACGCGCATATGGAGGGCCTCCTCCATATGGAGCAGGCGCTGGGACTCCTCCTGAGCGATGCGCATCACCGGGATGCCGGTCCACATCGAGACGATCTGAGCGACCTCCTCCTCGCCAACCACAGGGCGATCGCTGCCCCGCTCCTTCTGCCAGCCGGCTTCCAGCTTGGCGATGCGCTCGCGCAGCTTGACCTCGCGATCGCGCAGCTCGGCGGCCAGCTCGTAATCCTGCTGCTGGATGGCGGCCTCCTTCTCGCGCAGCACCGCCTCCAGGCCCTTCTTGGCCTCTTTCAGGTTCAGCGGAGCCAGCGAATGCTGCATGCGCACGCGGCTGGCGGCCTCATCGATCAGATCGATGGCTTTATCCGGCATGAAGCGATCCGTGATATAGCGACTGGCCATCTCGGTCGCCGCCTTGAGGGCCTCATCCGTGATGGTCAAGCGGTGATGGGCCTCATAGCGCTCGCGGATCCCCTTGAGGATCTCGATCGTCTCCTCAATGGTCGGCTCGCGCACGATCACTTCCTGGAAGCGGCGCTGCAGGGCGGCATCGCGCTCGATATACTTACGATACTCATCGAGCGTCGTCGCGCCGATGCACTGGATCTCGCCGCGCGCCAGAGCCGGCTTCAGAATATTGGCCGCGTCGACGGCCCCCTCTGCGGCACCGGCCCCCACCAGCGTATGGACCTCATCGATAAAGATGATGCAGTCGCGACTATTGCGGATCTCCTCAATGATCTTCTTCAGGCGCTCTTCGAACTCGCCACGGTACTTGGTGCCTGCCACCAGGGAGCCGACATCCAGGGTGAGCAGACGTTTGCCCGCGATGGTCTCGGGGACCTCGCCGGCAACGATACGCTGCGCCAGGCCCTCGACGATGGCCGACTTACCGACACCAGGTTCGCCGATCAGCGCAGGATTATTCTTCGTGCGCCGCGAGAGGATCTGAATGACCCGCTCGATCTCCTGATGGCGTCCAATAATGGGATCGAGCTTTCCGGCACGGGCATCAGCCGTCAGATCCACGCCCATAGCGTCGATGGTCGGCGTCTTGGAGTGCTTGGCATCGCGCTCGTGGGGCGAGCCGGACTGGCTGAGCACCTGGATCGTTTGTGTGCGCACCTTCTCCAGGTTGACACCCAGGCTTTCCAGGACACCGGCGGCGATTCCTTCACCCTCGCGCACCAGGCCGAGCAGAAGGTGCTCGGTGCCGATGTAATGGTGGTTCAGACGGCGCGCCTCGTCCACTGCCAGCTCGATGACCTTCTTGGCCCGGGGGGTAAGGCCAATCTCCCCAAGCACGATGCGGTCACCGCGCCCAATGATGAACTCGACGGCGCTGCGCACCTTGTTCAGCTCGACACCCAGATTCGCCAGAACCTTGGCGGCCACACCTTCGCCCTCGCGTACGAGGCCCAAAAGGAGGTGCTCTGTCCCGATGTAGTTATGCTGGAAGCGCTGGGCTTCCTCCTGGGC
>NZ_JBHOQV010000121.1:0-47292 GCF_042408735.1 Thermogemmatispora sp. | reverse complement strand
CCCCACTGCAGGGCAGGTTACCCACGTGTTCCTCACCCGTCCGCCACTCCCTCCCCTCGCGGAAAGGGCGTTCGACTTGCATGTGTTAGGCACGCCGCCAGCGTTCGTCCTGAGCCAGGATCAAACTCGCCATCCAGTTCTTTACTAAAGAGCTGATGTCGAGTTCTATCTTCAGCGGCTGACTCCCCAGCCTCCGCTGAGCAAGCCGCCGCCGTACATTCTGCTTCTTTCTGGACGTCAGGGCCATCTGCGCTGTCTTGCCTGACGAACCCACCTCTGGCGAGCGGACCTCTTCAAAGAGGGCCTCCGCCCCGTGGTTCGTCAGCCGCGAACACAGCACATCCGCCTCTGCTGTTTTCCACTCTTCAATTGTCAAGGTACAACGCCTGACCTCACTCAGGCCGTCACCCGCTTGCTCACTGAGCCTCCTATCCGCCAGCTCGCTGAGAGCAGAATCTCCCTACCAAGCGCAAAACCTGGGAACAGAAGGTACTGGCCTGGCTGCCAACGTTGGCTTCGGGCAGCCCACCAGCGATGAGCGGGATAGCCGACTTTCGCTGAGTGGCCTCGCTGGCTTTTTTTCTTTCCCCGCGAGGCGAGTGTGATTATCTCACAGCCCGGAGGCGTTGTCAAGAGGGTAATGGCCAATTTGCCAGAAATTTTCCCAAAATGGGAAGCGGGTCCTAAAAAGGGGCCCGCTTCTGATGGGGGTGAAGGGAGAAGAGCGACAAGGTTCAGGCGGTGGTCACGATTTCCTGGGCCTCGAGTGAGCCATGCCCGACCTTTGTTGGAGCCGTTTCCTTGAGACCGAATGCCAGAAGGGCACTCACCAACATCCCGGCGGCGGCGATCCACATCGGTGCTACCAGGCCCCAATGATCGGCGGCTACGCCACCCAGCCAGGGGGCAAAAGTACCACCCACCAGCTCACCGATAAACTGGGTCAGACCAACCGCGCTGGCTACCAGCCGGTAGGGCAAGGATTCGCCGGGGATAACGACCAGGAAGAGCGGAAAGACCGCCTGCCCCACGGTCGTCAAGAAAGCGACCACCATCATGGCGCCCACCGGGGCCCGCAAGAGGGCCAGACAGATCGGCGATAGGGAGGCGACGAAGGCAAAGAGGATCAGGGTCGGCTTGCGGCCCAGACGGTCGGAGATGGCCGGGCCAACAAAGCCCCAGACAAAGGTTCCCAAACCCACCGCCGACATGATCAGACCCATCTCATCGGGCGAATAGTGACTGACCTCGGTCAAGAAGGTTGGGGCGAAAGTAGTAAAGGCGAATAGCCAGGTCATCGAGAAGATAGCGATCAGCACACAGAACCACATGTTGCGGTGGCGGAAGACGGCGCCGATGTCGGCCAGACGCACTTTGGTGTGCTCGACTGCTTGACTCTCCTGAGCAGTGCCTCGGCCCGGCTCGCGCATCCACTTGAGCAGCACGAAGAACATTACCAGGCCAGGGACGCCCACCAGATAAAAGGCCTCATGCCAGGAGTAGTGCACAGCAATCTGGGTGACAATGATCGGCGTCAAAAACGAGCCGATTAGCCCCAACGAGCTTTGAACAAAGCCCAGGTTGAAGCCGCGGCGCTCGGGCGTGGAGGCCGCTATCACACTCGCCTGTGCCAGCGGCAGCACCGGCCCCTCGGAAATGCCCATGAGGCCACGCACCAGGATCATCTGCCAGAAGCTGCGCGCCAGGCCGGAAAGAAAAGAGAAGAGCGAGAAGGCCAGGGTGATGGGCAGCAGGACTTTTTTCCGTGAGCCAACCAGATCGGAGATCGAGCCAAAGATGAACCCGGAGATCGCCCAGCAGACGGCCAGGATCGAGGCAATCAGGCCAATCTCGGCATTGTTGAGCTTCAGGTCGGGAGCTATGAAGGGGAAGAGGTAGACAATGCTGAGCCGCTCCATGAAGACGAAGCCAAAGGTGAAGAACATCATGAGAACGACGCCGTTCTCATAGCGGAAAAAGGTTCTCTTCTGCGGCGAAGCCATACCGGCAAACTCCTTTTTCTTGTCTGCTCGTTCGTTCGTCCACTTGATATGAAGAGTGATAGGCTGGATGGCACGCCGCGCGGCCCGGTCCGTGACGTGCCCTGCCTGATCGAGCGCTTCCTACCATGGAAGCCAGAGCCTCTACTCCTTGGATACCATCGAGGCGGCCAAGCCCCTATCAAGCGTTTGTATACATGTTGGACCCCTTCCAGCCCGATCAGTACTGAGTTAGGCTGACCTACCCGCTATAGCCAGCGATAGCCTGCAGATGACCCTGTCTAGCGGTTGGCCTCTCGTCCGTGTGGCCCAGTTGCAACGCTCGCCGCTATAGCTGGAAGATCTCATTCGCTGGTTTCCTCTTTGGCCAGGGAAGCTTCCTGGCTTCTGCTGTGCTCTACCTCCTCTCAAGGCCCATCTATGGCTGGAGTCGGCCTAATAAGGTGCGATAAGACCCGCCTGGCCTCTGCTCATCGCCCCCAGTAGCCTCGCGCTGGCGCTCAGCCGTTATTAAGCCGGCCAGCCGTTCCGCCGACCAGCGCAGGCGTTGGGCCGCTCCCGCAGCCGCCAGCGGCTCAATGGCCAGGCTGGCCAGCGTCGCCGCTGCCTCCTGCATCTCATAGGCGCGCCGCCCGGCATGCGCTGCGTGGCGCTCCAGCAGATAGGTACCGAGGTCACCAAGGGGCTTATCGGGAAAGGAAGCGTTGAGCGAGGCTACGACTTGCTCTGTGATCCCCACCTTCTCTGCCGCTAGAAGGGCTTCGAGAAAGAGAGCCTCCAGGCCCTTGAGCACCACGCTGCGGCACATTTTGAGCGTGGCAGCGGATCCCAGTGGACCATCCAGCACGGTTATGTTCATGCCATAGGGAGCCAGCGTCTGCGCCAGGCGCCCGGCTCCTGGTCCATCGGCTACCAGCGGGACACGATGCCGCAGAGGCACCACCGCTGACATCACTGCCACGCTGGTGTAGGTGGCTTCGGGGGCGAGCTGAGCTATGATCTGGCCGATCTCGGCCTTGACCGCCGGCGAACAGGAGTTGAGGTCAGCGTAGATCGTATCCGCTCTTAGATACGGAGCCACTTCACGGGCAACAGCCAGAGCAACTTTGGCAGTAACGAGCGAGAGAATCAGATCGGCTCGTGCGGCCAGCTCGGCCAGGCTAGCTACGAGGTGCACACCACAACGACCAGCACGTGCAGCGAGCGCTTCTGTGGAGACAATATCGTAGGCGTACAGCTCGCCCAGGCCCTCCTCAGCCAGTCCCGAGGCAATGGCAGAAGCGGCCTCGCCAAAGCCGATAAATCCGAGATGCATCGGCTAGCCCTCCCAATCGGCGTAGCGGACATACTCAACCCCTAGAGCCTGGAGTTTGGCGCGCAGGCCATAAATATCAAGGCCCAGCTCACCGGCGGCCAGGCGCTCGCGCGTGGCATTCTCTTTAGCAGTGCGCGCGGCGGCCTGGGCAATGGTCTGCGCCAGACCTTGACGGGGAACACGGACCACCCCGTCCGCATCGCCCAGAATCACATCGCCGGGCCTGATAAGGGTCCCTCCACAAACAACCGGAATGTTGACGGCCCCAGCAGTTTCTTTGACAGTGCCACGGGCCGAGATGGTCCGCGACCAGACAGGAAAGCGCATGGCACTCAGAGCGGCCACATCGCGCACCCCAGCGTCGACGACAAGACCAAGAACCCCATGCGCTCTTGCTGAGGTGGCGAGCAGTTCGCCAAACATGCCATCCATCGATGGGGCCTCCGTGGCAATGACCAGCACGTCGCCAGGCCGACAGACTTCGATGGCAGCATGCACCATGAGGTTGTCGCCCGGGGGACAGAGAACTGTGACGGCGGCCCCCGCGACGTGCGCGTCGGGATAGATGGGCCGCAGGTAGGGCAGCAACAGCCCCTCTTTGCCCAGAGCCTCATGGACTGTTGCCACCCCATAGGCGGCAAGCTGCTCAACGAGCGCCGGCTCGGGACGTGGAACTTCTGTGACAACAACAGGACGCTTCATACAAACTCACCTCCAACGGCGGGATAGACGCGCTGATAGGCTTCGGCGTAGACGACGCGCTGGCCAGAGTTGCGCCCCGCCTGCGTCCCCCGCCGCCTGGCGACATCGGTGTAATAGGTCCAGAGATGCTCTTGAGCCGCCATGCACTCCATTGCCTGGCGCTTTTTGTCAAAGACTGGCGTGATGTCGAGCAGCAGATCGATGCGAAAACCACACTGCTCCGGCTGATGTGGCTCGTAGAGAAAGACCGGCGGTGCCCCAATGACAGGATGGGGAGAAGGATAACCATGCGCCTGGGCCAGGATGCGGCACTCAAGCACAAGCTGGCTGGTGCGCGGATGGTCCATGTTGTAAGGATCCTGCAGAGAATGAGTCAAGATGATGTCAGGTCGATATTGGCGGAATTCCTGGACGAGGACGTCACGAAGCTCCGGAGTAACATCGAGTGGGTAATCGCCAGCATCCAGGAAGCGAATCTCGGCCCCGAGAATCGCCGCGGCACGCTCGGCCTCAGCACGGCGGATGGCCTTAATCTCTTCCAGAGCCTTTCCTTCCTGCCACAGGCGCGCCGACTCGCCTCGCTCCCCAAAGGAGAGGCAGAGGACACGCGCACGCCAACCACGCTGCGCATAGAGGGCAATGGCCCCCCCAGCGCGCCAGACAAAGTCGGCAGCGTGGGCACTCACAACCAGTAATGTGCCGGAATCTGTCGCCTTAGTCATAGACACCGTCTCCTCACTCAACCAAGAGATGGACTAAAACGCGTTTCCCTCTGCCAGCCTCCCCTACCTCACACCGCTGCTGGCAACCTCTTTCTCCTTCTTTCTTTGCTAAGATGACCAAAACCACGGATCTCTCCTTCCTCATCCTCTCTCCGCAACCAGGCGAGCTGGATTGTCAACCAGCATGCGCTGAACCTCACAGCGCGTGAAGCCCTCTGCAAGCAGGCGGGAGGCGAAATCAAGAAGGCCGTTAACGACCGTCGGATTCGAGCGCTGGCCAAGGTCAGATGAGAGGACGGTCCGCTCAGGACCGACGGCGCGAATGGCGGCGAACAGCTTTTCCCAGGGGCATTTGTTGGTGTAGAAGGTGGTGTAACAGCCCTCAATATAGGCCCCCATGCCCGCCAGGCGCTGTTGGTCCTCAATAGAGAGAGCCTGTGAAGGGAAGAGAGCGTGGGTGACCACGATGCGCTTTACACCAGTCTCCCGCGCTGCCGCTACAACGGCCAGGATCTCATCGCGGGCCAGATGGCCCGTGGCCAAGACCATATCGTACTCGGCCACGCAGGCAAGACAGGACCGTACCTCGGCACGCAGGCGTCCGCGCTCATCAAAGACACTAAGTGGCTCTGGAGCATAGCCTCTGGCGCGAATCTCTGCCTGGATACGGGACCAAAACGGCTGGTGTCGCTCCCCTCGGGCCGCCTGCTTCTCCGGGGCCTCGTTGGCCGCATCGACGGTGGGCAGCCAGACCACGCGGGTTCCGGCCCGACCGGCGATATCAACGGCTACCGGATTGAACCCCCCAACAGCATGGTTGAGGGCCACAGCTCCGAAAACCTGTGCGCCCGCAACGGCGGCAGAGACAACCTTAGCCCGCTCGACTGTGGGGAAGTAGTGGGACTTGAGAACGAAGCCACGCCAGCCCAGGGCCACAAACTCGCGGGCCAGCGAGAGATCATCTGTACTGCGCTCGATTAGATCCGGCTCGATGTGGAGGTGGATATCGATAGCACCGGCCAGCAAGCGAATGAGGCCCTCACGCTCTCTCGCGCTCAAACGCTTCACTCTCCTTTACTATTATGCTTAGCTCGTCAGGGCCGAAGCTTCAGCGGTCGTTCGGCCCTGCGAAGCAGGCTGGAACAGAGCTTCAGCCGCCGGCTGCCCGGCACAGCGGGCCAGACCTCCCTGAGCGGCCTCCCCTTGCCCTGCTCGGGCCGTCAGGGGCCTTGCCTCAGGCGGCGCAAGGTCTCGCATACTCCTGAAAGGTGGGCGCGCATAGCCTGCTCGGCGGCATCAGGATCATGGGCGGCAATTGCTTCAACGATCGCCGTGTGCTCACTTAACGAGGTAGTCGGACGACCAGGTGCCAGGATCGTGCGGTACTGGTAGCGCACGCTCTGCGAGCCAAGCGTCTCCAACAATCTGGCCGCCGTGCGGTGGCGAGCGGCCTCGGCGATCGCCCGATGCAAGGCCGTATTGATGGCCGAGTAAGAGACGAGATCGCCTTGTTCGACGCAGGCCCGCATCTGGGCTAACAGGTTGCGCATCTGGGCCACATCCTCGGGCCGGGCCCGCAAGGCCGCGAAGCGAGCCAGCAGCGACTCTATGGCCATACGAGCCTCCAGGATCTCTACAGCCTCTTCATGAGAGACGAAGCGAACACGAGCCCCACGATTTGGCTCGCGCACTACCAGCCCTTCTTGTTCCAGGCGAGCCAACACGGTACGCACGGTTGCGCGCCCCGTCCCCAGACGGGCCGCCAGATCAAGCTCGACCAGGCGCTCATTGGGTTGAAGCGTGCCGTCAATGATCCAGTTGCGCAGACGCTCATAGCAGGTCTGTTCATTCAGCAGTTGAGTTCCCATCTTCCTCAAACCACCGGTGTGCCATAGGTATGGAAGGTTTCGACCGTCTTGTTCCCCCAGGCTTGACCGCGAGCACGCTCTTCCTCTGTCCAGGTGATCGGCCTCCAGTCGGGAGCCAGGACCAGATAGCCACCGGAACAGACCTCGATGCGGTTCTTGCCTGGCTCGTAGACGTAGACAAAATAGGTCTGGTTAATGGCATGCTTGCTGGGGGCAAACTCAATGAAGACGCCGTGGTCAACAAAGAGATTGGCCGCCCGCCAGATCAGCTCGTTGGATTCGACGTGAAAGGCGATGTGATGCAGGCGTCCCCGAGCCCCCGTGGCGTCCTGCGTGTAGACCAGGTCGTAGGATTTGTTGGTAGCCCGGTACCACAACCCCGGACGCCGACCATTGTTGAGCAAAATCTGCTCCGTCAGACGCAGGCCCAGATAGCGCTCGACAAACTCACCATCCGCCTCAGCCTCCGAAGAGAGAAAGTTGACGTGGTCAAGCATCTTGACCCCTACTCCACGCCCGGTCAACTTCTGCGGCTGGTTCTTTAAGGCCGGACGCAGATGAGTGGGAGGCTGATAGTACTCGGTCTCGTAGTAGAGTTCCAGGAGATGGCCGTCGGGACCGCGAACCTGATAGGCCCGGCCATGACCGAGATCCCCTTCAATCCACCTTCCTCGAAAGCCTCCTTGCTCTAGCGCAGCTACGCGCCTCTCCAAAGCCTCTGGACTCATGGCCCGCAGCGCCGTGTGACCAACCCCAGCCTGCTCGTGGGCGGTTAGCTTGAGGGAGTAGCGCTCATAGTCTCCCCAGCAACGGAGATAAGCTGAGCGCCCAAGGCGGGCCACTTCTTCCATACCCAGGACCTCGACGAAGAACCAGAGGCTCTCGTCAAAATTGGGTGTCAATAGCTCAACATGTCCCAGATGAGCAATGTCAAAGCAGAGCGCTTCGGACATGGCTCAGCAACCTCCTTCGTAGCGGGTCAGATACGACTCCCGCCAACAGCCCCGACCAGCGGGCGCGCCAGGCCACTCCGCCTGGCAGGGCCACTCTTGTGCTCTCCACTGTGTCGGCAATATTGTCAACAATGGAGCGGCCCATAAAGAGCACTCGCTTCCTCCAGGCCAGGGAGTGCCATGCCAGCCACCTCGCCCGCCCCGCTTCGCACCTGACTACCTGTCATGGTGCCAGCTCAATCCGCGGGGCGACCACAAATTGTCAACACAATTGTTGACAATATTCCGACAAAAAAAAAAGAAAAGCGATTCACGGCGGCCACGAAGGCTCTTCGCGAGGAGCAACGCCTGCATTGGCGTGCTCCTCACAACTGTTACAATTGTAGCATATTTTTGCCGCAGTGTCAAGGCAAGGCGCCCCTCGCGGGCAAGGAGGCGCGCAGTGTGCCCAGTGGAAGTCAGAGGAGAATCTAGCTGCCTGCCGATGAATTGTGGCCTGGCTCGCCCCGCTGGGGTTTGGGCACACTCGTCGGAGCAAAAGCGGCCTGCCACTGCAGGCGTAGCTCTTGAGCGTGAGCGAAGATCTCATTGAGGTGGGGGTCACGGGCCGCGATGCGATCGCGCAGTCGTGTCAGCGTCAGCAGGTACTCATTCAAGCTGCGGACCAGGGCCTCGCTGTTGGTCAGACAAATATCGCGATACATCTCGGGGCTGCCAGCGGCCAGGCGCGTCATATCGCGGAAGCCGCTGGAAGCCAGCATGGCGGCATCGCCCCAAGAGGGAGCATCGGCGGCGGTAGTCATGAGGGCGATGGCGGCCACAAAGGGCAGATGGCTGACATAAGCGACCTGGCCATCGTGTTCTGCCGGTTCGAGAAAGCGAATGCGGGCCCCCAAGGCTTCCACAAAGGTCGCCACCTTATTGACAGCGCTGGGGCGTGTGCGCGGCGTTGGCGTCAGGCAATAGATGCGTCCCTGGAAGAGGCTCGCATCGGCAGCCTCGACCCCACTGACCTCCTTGCCGGTCATCGGGTGTCCCCCTACAAAGGAGACGTTTTCCGGCAGAAACTCCTCCGCCCAGCTGATGACCTGGGCCTTGGTGCTGGCCACATCGGTGATAACAGTTCCAGGAGTTACACAGCCGGCCAACTGCTGCAGGAGGGCGCGCATGGCCCCCACAGGGGTGGCCAGCACCACCAGCTCGGCCCCGCGCACGGCATCGGCCAGAGCATCATATGCCTGATCGATGGCCCCGACCTTTCGGGCCTGCTCACACACCCCGCGCCCCAGGTCATAGCCGGTAACCTCGCGCGCCGCCTTCGCCCGGTGGAGGGCCAACCCGATAGAGCCGCCAATCAAGCCTAATCCGACAATCGCTACGCGCTGAAACATAGGCCATCCTCACATCAGTCCAGCAAAATGATGATGACGATCAGTGATCGCTGAGTTGATGAAGCCGCAGTTACGGAAGCAACGGAGCCGCCAACGGCCTCGGCAGGTCGCGTCTACCCTCGCGTTGGCGTCGGCGGGAAGGCAAAGAGGCGAGCCAGGAACCGGCCCGCTCACTATTTCAACTAAAAGTAGGGCAGGCTTTCCAGCCAGACTACCCCATCGGGGCCAATGGCCGCCCCCAACATGGCAGTGACCTCATCGCTGAGCAGGGCGCGCTGCTCCTTGCGATATTCGCGCAGGAAGCGCGGCAAGACCTCGGGGCCAGTTCGCTTCAAGAGGTCAAGGGCAAAGCGCTCGAGGAGCAGATCGAAGCAGAGATAATCTTCTGCCGAGGTCTCCTCGTCCCAGCTGAAACTGCGAATAGTGACCGGGGTCTTGCCGTCATCTTCCGCTAGAAAGATTTCGGCATATAGCTCATGCAGGTCTCGATTGACTACGTCCTGCTGGCCATCGAGGCGGTGGGAGAGCCAGAGCGCCGCAAATTGCAACTGCCATTCATCGGCCCAGAGCGGGTAGTCTTCCGGCCAGGGGCGTGGGTCCTGCTCCAAAAAAGCATAGGCCAGCTCGTGATAGAGGAGGAAGGTCAGCTTCTCGGCTGTCGGCTCGCCAATGATGGGGTCAAGCTGGGTCGGCACGACCAGCGAAGGTGGCTCCGTCGCATTGGTAAAATAGGGCAGCCGGGTCTGCGCTTTCCCCAGATCCTCATCATGAGGCACCTTCTCCCAGTCAGAGGGCGCCACCAGGATGATCTCCAGCTCCGGCAGCGGCAGGTTGAGCAAACGGCCTAGCTCTTCCGCCGCCCGATTGAGTTTCAGCAGGAGATGCTGCGCTTGCTGCTCGTACCCCCGCGGATAGTAGAGCAGGAAGCTATTCAGCAGTGTCCGATAACGCTCATAGGGGAACGACATGTTCTTCTTTCTTCTCGTTGTAGTCTCATACCAGGCCAGGGACCCTGTGACTGCAGGCTCCTGGTTAGACCGGCCAACAGGATGCCACGTCACACCTGCCGAAGCGCTGCCCCGCTATCGCGAGATAAGCACGGGCCGACCGGGGGCCGGCGGGCAAGCTCTAAGCGCGCTTTTCCCCCTAACCGGTCCGGCCTGACTCCGCCTCCGCCGCGGAGGGCGTCGACTCTGTCCCTTGAGGCAAGAGCCGCTCCTGCTGCTTGTCTTCGCGAACGTAGCGCTGCAGCTCCTCGGCGGTCTTCTCGCGGCGAAAGCGCTGATAGAACTCATGATAGAGCTGCCGGAGCCGTCGGGGCGCCAGGCTCTTGCCGCTATCGTAGTATTCCAGCGCTACCTGGCCAATGGCCCACGTTCCAGCCGCCGCAATGGCCCCTGCAACCAGGTCGCCGCCAATAGGTACCGCTTTGGCCACTTGCTCCGCCAGATAGCGGAAGCCCGCTCCGCCAGCCATAGTCAGCACCAGCTCACGCGCATGGCGCATTGCCTCAGCGGAGGAGATGGGTTCTCCATAAAGAGCGGCCAGGCGGAGCACCAGGCGAACCTGGGTTCCCAGGATGATGGGGATGTCGATGAAAGGCACCGGCTCCAGACCGGCGGCCAGGCTGAGCAGCGTGGCATTACGGATGATTCGCTGGGCTGCACTGCGCCGGAAGGCCGGCAGCTCTCGTCCGATGACTAGAGCGGCTTCGGGGCTGGATTCAATGATGGCCGGGATTAGCTCTTCGGCAATATTCTGCCCGTTCTGGGCCGAGATCGGGATCACTCCGGCTACGCCAAGGCGTACGGCGATCTGGGTCGCCAGACGATCGCCATCCAGTCCCGCCGGCAAGGCATCAACCTTGTTGACCGCAATGACTGTGGGCTTGTTGGCGGCTTTGACTTCGTTGTACAGCTCTCGGTCCTCCGCCTGCAAACCCCGGACGCCGTCGAACAGGAGCACAATGACGCTGGCCTGCTCCAGGGCATCTCGGGTGATCTCCGGAAGATGGCCGGGGGTATCGATGAGCGTGAACGGGCCAAATTCGGCTGGTACCAGGGTTCGCGTGGTGCCAGCTTCCGGGGAGACCAGGGAGATGTTCTTCCCCATGATCTTGTTAAAGAGGGTGCTCTTGCCAGAATTGGGCCGCCCGACAATCACTACCGTGTGACCGAGACCGGCCATCACTTCCTCATGAGCCTGCTTCCAGTTCACAGCCCGCATGAAGGCTTGCATCAGCGCCAGATTGGTGGGCAGGTTCTTGAGGACATTGATGCCCAGCTCGCGGACGCTCTTCGGACGGTTGCTTTTGCGAAAGGCTCGCGGGAGCAGTTGCTCCACAATGTTCTTCTTGGTCGTTTCCTCACTGGCTGAGGAGTTCGGCTTTTTCTGGGCCACGCGCGTCGTCCTTCCCTGTGCTATTCGTGCCTCGATGAGAGAAAAGCTGCAACCTCAACAATGGCACTTTTCGTAACCATTATAGCTCTTGTGCCCAGGTGAGGCAACCGCCAGGCTCGGCGCCAGCACTGAAGGAAGATCCTGGTTGCTTGCTTCCAAGCGGTCGTAGCACCTCAGCGGCTGGCGGGAGCCAGCTCCTGGCAGGGTAGCTCGCTCGCACTCCCCCTGACAGGGCGCTCCGCTTGTTGGCACGCTCTTCCCCTCGACATCTTCTTCCCCCTCTCCCTCTTCAGAAACCTTTGCGGGACTTTTTCCCACCGCTTCCCACCGCTTCCCACCGCCTCACCCCAGCGCCTCACCGCCGGCTCAGCGATCTCGCTGCCTGGTTTGCGCTTGAGCTTTAGCCCCACGGCTGGCTTGCTCCAGGTCTTGTTGAGGCAAGCGGCTCTTTTTTGCAGATCGCACCTTGCCTGCATGAGACCAGCGGGCAAGAGCAATTGTGCGCTTCAGGATAGGAACTATCGAGCGAGCCGGCTGACCTCGGTGGCCAGGTCCGCGTGACTCCTATCCAATCGCACGCCACCAGCTTCTTTCTCCCGTTCTCCGCGCCCGGGCCACAGCCACAGGCAACGCCGGGCGAAGGCTGGTGACCCTCTCTCGCCCTGTCCTTGTTCTCCAGACTTCGACTTTGAGGTCGATCACAGCCGCGGTCAGCGATGGGTCGGCGCATTTCTCGCCAGTCCCTTCCCGGCGTTCAGACACCAGGGCTATGACCACCTCTACTTACTACTACGGAGATAGCAGAGGTAGAGAGACGCTGGCCGGCCAGTCGTCCCGGCCATCTAGCCTTTGCAATGGCTGATCGACTCCCGCAGGGGCGGTCAGCAGGTACGGTCTGCCAGGCGCTCCGGAGAGAGCCTCGGGAGAGCTGGCTGGCCGCGGCAGATGTGGAGAGGGTCCACAGCGGGCAGCCAGGCCCCCGAGCACAAGGTCAGCCAGGAAAGGCTCCCGCCTCTTACTGAGGTCCGGCCTGCTGTTCTTTTTGCCTTGCCGCCTCCGCCGCGGCCTGGAGCGGCAGCACGACCTCCTCGGCCAGGCGCGCGACGATGTCCGGCGCATAGGGCGCGCGCAGGTTGAGAATGAGGTGCGTGGCGCCCGCCTCGACGAAGGTTTGTAGCGCTGAGCGGAGGGCCTCCAGGGGACGGCCCTGCTCAAGAGGTAGCTGAATCGAGCGCTCGATCTCCTGCGGATTACGTCCAATGGCAGCACAGTGGGCATCGAGTACAGCCTGCTTACGCCGGAACTCGTCGACATCGCTGCCATTATAGTTCCAGATCGAGGCATAGCGCGCCACCACGCGCAGCGTCAGACGCTCGCCGCTGCCGCCGATGACAAAAGGGGGATGAGGCCGCTGGAGCGGCTTCGGTTCACACGGCGCCTCGTAGAGGCGATAGTAGTTTCCCTCGAACGTCACACGCGGCTCTGTCCAGAGGCGCTTGATGACTTCGCAGGCTTCTCCCAGGCGCCGAATACGCTCGCCCGTTGAGTAGAACGGCAGGCCATAGGCGCGGTGCTCGCGCTCGAACCAGGCCGCCCCAAGGCCAAAGTCAAGCCGCCCCCTCGAGATCAGATCGAGGGTCGCCCCCATCTTGGCCAGGAGAGCGGGATGACGGTAGGTGTTACCAGCCACCATCAGCCCCAAACGCAGCCGCTGCGTCTGGGTCGCCAGGGCCGTCAGCAGCGTCCAGCCTTCCAGCATCGGCCCCTGACTCTGCTCCTCCGGCCCCAGCGGGATAAAATGATCGAAGAGCCAGGCGTGCTCAAAGGCCGGCTGGGCATCGGCCTCTTGCCAGACCCGCAGAACTTCCTCATAGCTTACAAACTGCTGCGCCGTTTTGATGCCAAAGCGCAACCTTGGCCTTCTTACAACCATTGCCTTGATCTTTCTACTGCTGTGCTCTTGCGATTGTCACAGGCTCAGACGCGCTCAAGCGGAACGAAGCCGAGCGTGCGCAGCACATTGTTCATCACCTGGGCCGTGGTCCGCACAATCCAGGCGCGGAATGCCTTGACACGCTGATCCTCTTCCTTAACGATGGGAGGTGTGTGCTCGTAGAAATCGCTGAAGTGCGCGGCCAGGTCGTAGGCATAGGCAGCCAGCAGATTGGGGGCCAGGTGGCGCGTGGCCTCCGCCAGGCGGCGCGGATAGGCATCGATATGGCGCAGCAGCTCCCATTCGCTCTGTTCCAGAGCAGGCGGCAGCTCGTCCAGGTGTTCGGGCACCTCGTAGCCGCTCTCCTGCAGGCGACGGAGAATGCTGTTGGCACGCGCGTAGGCGTACTGGAGATAGACCCCCGTGTCTCCGGTTGGCCGGAGGACCTCCTCCATATCGAGGGCGATCACCTGTTGCAGGCTAAAGCGGATCATAAAGTAGCGAATCGCCGAGGCCCCCAGAATAGCGGCGGTCTCGTCCGGCAGATCCGGCTTGACCTCTTTCATCCGGGCGATGGCCGCGTTGATCAGGTCGTCGGCCTTGATCTCGATGCCCTTGCGGCCCGACATCGGATAGAATTCGCGCCCGTCTGAGGTATCGATCCCGAGGCTGGCGGCAGTAGCGGCTGAGAGCGTGACGATCTCGTAGGCCAGGTGGGTCGAGTTTTTGGCCTGCTCCTCATAGCCCAGGCGGCGCAGGCTCTCGTAGACCACTTGCTGGGCGTAGGACTGGCGCACATCGATGACGTTGATGACGCGCTGAGCATGCCCGAAGCGCAAGGGATCTCCCTCGTGGCTGGTCTCTCCCTGACGCGCCGGCGTGCGCATGGTCCACAGCAGGCGCCCATCGTGCTGACGGCCCCAGGGCACAAAGGTAAAGTGGACATCGAAGGCCGCCTCATCGGTCAGCCCAAACTTCCAGAGCTGGTAAGCGATATCCTTGGCGGTGTAGGTCGCCGTCCCATCGCTCTTGACTAGCACCTTATCCAGGGTATGCTCGCCCTCTTCGTCCTGGGCTTCGCCTTCACCAAAGGGTAGAATCCAGCAGCCGGCCAGCTTGCCGCTCTCAGGACGCCGCAACAGGCCACGATTTTTCAGGACCTCGAAGGTTTTGCGCCAGAGGCCACTGTGGAGAATGGCCGACTCCCAGGTGAGCAGGTCATAGGAGATATTCAGCCGGGACATGGTCTTGAGATGGGCCTGAACAATGCGCTGAGAAAGGTCGGCGGCCAGGGCCGCATAATCCGCCTCTTCCTCCGGCTGACCAGCCTCAGCTTCGCTGCCGCGCTCAATGGCCCGCAGCACAGCACGACGCCGCTCCAGCAAGGCTGGCTCCTCGTCGTACGCCTTGCCTACGGCCACATAGACACGCGAGCAGTAATAGTCAAATGGCTCACCTGGCAGAGGCTCATCGCCCTCGGGCAAATGGAGCCGCCCCTCCTTCAGGAGGGTGAAACCGACCACCACATCGGCCACCTGGACCCCGGTATCGTCGATGTAGTTCTGAGCCTCTACCTGGTAACCCTGGGTGCGCAGCATCCGCACCAGCGTGTCTCCCAGGCAGGAGTTGCGCAGGTGACCAACGTGGGCCGCTTTGTTGCTGTTGATGTTCGTATGCTCAACCACCACCTTGGTGCCTACTCCCGCCTCGCTTTGCCCAAAGTCAGGGCCGGCCTCCAGCACGCGCACCATGATGTCCCGGCTCACCAGTGGGCGGTTGAGACGGAAGTTGAGATAGCCCGGGCGCGTGGCCGTGACCTCCTGCAGCGCTGGCAGGTTCAGCGAGCGCAGATAGTCGGCCAGGGCTTCGGCAATGACCAGCGGTGGCCGTCCCAGGCGATTCTTCGCGGCCCACGGCATGAGCGGAACGGAGTAGTCCCCAAAGCTGGCCTGGGCGGAGAAGCCCAGGTCGATGGGGAGTTCCTCAACAGGATAATCGATCTGTTCCCGGGCCAGGTAGTTCCTCGCCGCTTCTCTAACCAGTGCGCTGAGATACTCATGGAGATCTCTCGGTGCCGCTTCGGCGGTTTCCTGTGCCTCTGTGCTTGTTGTCATACGGCCTCACTAAACAATCCGCAACACGGACGAATGAAGTTGGGTCATTCTAGAGTGAAACGTTTGCGTTACACTATAGCGTAGCTCTCTTGACCGGTCAAGGCCCAGGGGACCACGGGGGACCAGTCCGCTGTCGCCGTCCCGCTCTTTCTCTTTCTCTCAAAGAAAGGAGAAAGAGAGGCGGCAGGCAGACCAGGGCGACGAGACACGGTGCGTATCAACAGGAGGAGAGGGCCGGAAGACAGGCTCTCTCTGGCACAGCAGGCCACCAGCCAGCCAGATAGGACGGTCAGCCCGCCGTCGACAAGAGAGCCGGAGGAACAGAGGTCAGGAGAGAATCAGGGCGGTCAGAGCACTGCTTGCGTGGGCCGATACCAAAGGGGCGTGACAGGTGGCTGGCCTGTCACGCCGACACCACTCTCTCTTCGCTTTCGCTGCGGAAATCAGACGGACCTTTACCGGCGAGAGCGACCGCCAGGAAGCGGACTCAGGCCATTGGCCCAACCGGCAAGCGGAATGGTCCCTGACCACTCTCCAGAATGCCCGCCCAGGAGCGATACCAGGCCAGAAGGGCGGTGACGATGCCGAGCCAGCCAGCAACATTGGTGATCACCGAGTTGCCGCTGAACTCAGCGATGCCCAGCACCACAAAGGTCAGGAAGAGGAAGAAAAGCACCGCCATCAGGGCCAGGTCGGTACGAAGAGCGCTCAGGAAGAAGAGCAGGGTAATCAGCCCCCAGGCCAGCATGAACCAGCCCAGGATAGGACCGGTCACCAGCAGCTTCTGCCAGACGGTAAAGCCAAAGGCCAGCCAGAAGGCCCCATAGGTCGAGAAGGCCGTGGCTCCAAGGGTGTTGCGGTTGCGGAATTCCCACATGCCCGCCAGGAACTGCGCCAGGCCGCCGTAGAAGAGCGCCAGACCAAGAACATCATTGATACCATTGCTGGAGACAAGACCGGCATTGACAACGCTAAGGACAAATGTGGTCAGGGCAAATGCGGCCAGGCCAAGTGGAGCGGGATTGGCAACTGCGGCGGCAGCCGGTTCGCTGCGCTCTGCTGCAATCTGGGCCATTGACGTTCCCACCTTTCTGTCGAGATTTGTTGATCTTTTGGCCCGATGGACCTCACCTCCCGGTTTCGGCGCTTAGCTCGCTTGCGGGCACTGCGCCGCCCGGGCTGGTACTCTCCACAGGCGCCTCTGCCTGCTACCTACCAGGTAGGAGGTCGCCACACCAGATGTTGCAAACACCTTCTATCCGCCTCGCGCTCGCTCAGGTACCCCTTCGCTTACGCGCTTCCACAACCAGGCATATATCTATTTATGGATGAGATTGGCGCCCAGTACCTCCCTTTCTGCAGTTGGCTACTGCTCAGTAACTATGGTCGCATCAGAGGAGTGGTGTACGTGATTATTATAACACATTTCGCGGGCTGGCGGAACGTGGTTCTATGGCCTTCTAAGGAACAAACTGACTCTAGCGGCCCGCTCCCCAAACACTACCTCGTGAGATGGCTCAAGAGCAGCCGCGTCAGAAGAGGTAGGGAGGGGAGAGGCGGTCTCTGACAGAAAAGGGCTGTC
Source organism: Thermogemmatispora sp. (assembly GCF_042408735.1). GTDB lineage: Bacteria > Chloroflexota > Ktedonobacteria > Ktedonobacterales > Ktedonobacteraceae > Thermogemmatispora. The sequence continues at coordinate 30,312 of NZ_JBHOQV010000121.1, read as the reverse complement.
GATGCGGTTCTTGGCCCTCTCAGCGGCCAGGCTGGGATTCAGAAGGCAGAGGAACAGCTCGGCCTGGGCACTCACCTGCCGATGTGGTACACTGGCTAGAGGATGCGCGCCGGGGCGGGGTCTGCCGACAGAGGCCGGTCTTGCCTTTGTGACGATCGCGCTCTCACCTGCATGCAGATGCTACTGTCTTTCCCTTCACCATCAAAGATGAGGTGCTTCGATGCCGCAAGATATCTTCGTTATTGCAGGGGCACGCACACCGGTAGGTGTCCTGCAAGGCTCTCTCTCAGAGATCAGCGCTATCGATTTGGGCGTGATCGCCGCCAAAGAGGCGCTGCGACGGAGCAGGGTGGAGCCGGCGTTGGTTGATCAGGTTGTCATGGGCAATGTTCTGCAGACCAGCAAGGATGCCATCTACTTTGCTCGTCACGTCGCTTTGAAGGCTGGCCTTCCGATCGAGGTGCCAGCGTTGACGGTCAATCGCCTGTGCGGCTCGGGTTTGCAGGCGATTGTGAGTGCGGCTCAGCTCCTCCTGCTTGGCGAGGGCGATATCGCCCTGGCCGGTGGGGCCGAGAACATGACACAGGCGCCCCATGTGATTCGGGGCGCCCGTTTTGGGTTTAAGCTGGGCCAGACTCCCCAGCTTGAAGATAGCCTGTGGGAGGCCCTGATCGATACCTATATCGGCTGTGGCATGGCCATCACGGCGGAGAATCTGGCCGAGCGCTATGGCCTGACGCGCGAGGAGGTCGACGCCTACGCCCTGCGCAGCCAGGTCGCGGCCCGCCGCGCCCAGCAGGCCGGCTGGCTGGCAGAGGAGATTGTCCCTGTGACGGTGCGCGATCGCAAGGGGAATAGGGTAGAGTTTAGTCAGGACGAGGGTATTCGCGATACGTCGCTGGAGGCCCTGGCGAAGTTGCCAGCTCGCTTCCGAGAAGGCGGAGTGGTGACTGCCGGCAACGCCAGCGGTATTAACGATGCAGGGGCATGCGTGGTCCTGGCTACCGAGGAGGCTGTGAAGCGCCATCAGCTGCAGCCGCTGGCACGCCTGGTTTCCTGGAGCGTGGTGGGCGTGCCCCCCGAGATTATGGGCATCGGGCCAGCCCCGGCCATTCGCCAGGCTCTCAAGCGGGCCGATCTGCGCCTGGAGGACATGGACCGTATCGAGGTCAATGAAGCCTTCGCCGCTCAGTATCTGGCGGTGGAAAAGGAGCTGGGCCTGCCGCGGGAGAAGACGAACGTCAATGGCGGTGGAATCTCGATTGGCCATCCGCTAGCTGCCAGTGGGGCCCGGCTGACGATTACTCTGCTCCATGAGCTGCGCCGCCAGGGCTTGAAGTATGGGGTGGCTTCGCTCTGCATCGGAGGTGGCCAGGGTATCGCTGCTGTCTTCGAGAATGTGGCCTAGCTCTCCGCTCTGGCTGGAGTTGCTCGGGAGCTGCCAGTCCTGCGCCTCCGCCTGTTCTGGGCCACGAGCAGAACCTGGCTTCTAACAACAGGGATGGCCCAGGGCCGGCCCGGCTGGGTTCAATGGCCGGCCCTGGGCCTGCTTGCCTCCGAGGTCCTGACTGCTGAGGCTGGTCCAGCAAGCCAGTGATGGAAGGAAGCGAGCGCAGCCGATCAGTCTGGAGGAAAGAGCACACCGATGAAATATGGCCTTGTTTTACCTCTAGCAGGTATCGAAGGCTCGAGTCAGCGCCTGATTGAGTACGCCTGCGCCGCCGAGGCAGCCGGCTGGGATGGTCTTTTTCTGGAGGACTATACCGTTTATTGGGCCGAGGGACAGCTCACGTTTGATCCCTGGCTGCTACTGACGGCTATCGCGTTGCGCACGAGCCGTATACGCCTGGGCATTACGGTGATTCCTCTGCCCGTGCGCCAGCCCTGGAAGGTGGCACGCGAGGCGGTGACGCTGGATCATCTTTCCGGCGGCCGCCTGATCTTGGGCTTCGGACTGGGCGATCTTCAAGATCGCTACTTTGGCGAGAGCGACGATCTCAAGGAACGGGCCGCCAGACTCGATGAGGGACTGGCAGTCCTGGCGGGCCTGCTGAGTGGCCAGCCTTTCTCTCATCGCGGAGCTTATTACCAGGTGGCTCCTGTAGCCTTCAGGCCCAGCCCGCTCCAGCAGCCGCGTATTCCTATCTGGATCGGGGGATTCTGGCCGCGTCAGGCTCCCGCTCGCCGTGCCGCGCGTTGGGACGGCTTTTGTCCAGCCAAGCTGCCAGGCGATGAAGAGGATGGACAAATGCGGCCCACCGATGTCGCGGCTATCCGGCGCTTCTTAGAGGCCGAGCGCGGCAGTCTGGAAGGGTTTGACCTGGTGGTCGGCGGAAGCAGTCCCCGGAACCAGGCAGAGGCCCGGAGGCAGGTTCGGGATTTTGCCGAGGCAGGGGCAACCTGGTGGATAGAGTTCGCCCTGCCTGGGCCCGGTCAGGCTGCCGAGGCACTCCAGCGCATCCAGGCCGGCCCGCCGGTCTAAGGTTGAGGCCCCTTGAGGCTTCTCAGGGCCTCTAGAGGAGTCTCGCGCCTCAAGTCCGTCACAGCGGTTATGGCCCGGGAGCAGGGCAGAGACCTCGCTGCGGACAAGCGCCAATCAGAGGTGGGTGAAACCCCGCACAAGCAGAGCTAACAAGAGCAGCAGCGCCGCCAGCAGGTTGCTGCTCATGTTTTGGCCCATGAGGACCAGGTAGTGCTGCAGCTCACCTCGGGCACGTCTCAGGACCAGGTAGACGGGGATGACCGTCAGGGCCGCCAGGACCGCATACCAGGGGAAGACTCCAAGAAGGATGTCGACGATGATGAGCAGGGCGGTGAGGCCCAGGAGCAGCTTCCCAAGCTGCCGCGCTCTGGCCTCTCCCAACAGCACTACTGGCGTTTTTTTGGCCGCTTCGCGATCGGCCCGCCAGTGAAGGAAGTGATGGAAATAGAGGACCAGCGTGGTGTAGAGTCCAACGGGCAGGGCAGCCAGTATGGCAGATAGGCTAACACTGCCCGCCTGAACGTAGTAGGAGCCTACAAGCGGGAGCAGGCCGAAGGAGAGAAAGATGTCAAGTTCGCCAAGACCACGCCCGCGATAGGCAAGGCGCAGGGGTGGCGCAACGTAAAAGAAGGCCAGTAGGAACCCTCCCACGGCGAAAGCAAGCACCCAGGGGCGCCAGAGGCTGAGGACGAGACCGCACAGCAGGGCGACCGCGAAGAGCAGTAGCCAAAAGCGCCGATATTCGGCGAGCGTGGCTTTGCCGCTGAAGAGGGCCTGTGAGCCGGTGGCAAAGGCCTCCCCCCGGTTTTGTAGCTGACGGGCGCGTGCGTCGGTGCCCGCCGCAAAGTCAAAGACGTCGTTGATGACGTTGGCCCCAAGATGAGCGGCCAGCGCCCCTACCAGGGTGAGCAGGAAGAAACCCCACTGGAAGCCATAGCCCTCCTGCCAGGCTAGAACAGCCCCGAGAACTACTGGCGCCCCCATGACGGGCAAGGTGCGGGCCCTGGTCAGCGTTGCCCAGCTACTCAGCTTTTCCATAGTCCGTACTGGAACCTCCTCATGATAGACCCCTGCTTCTTGGTCTGCCTCTGCTTTGCCGCCGCTCCTCTCCTTGCCTCCTCACCTACCTGACCCCAGCCGAGGCTGGCTGCCGGTAAGACGCTCTCTTCGACAGCCCCTGCTCCTCACCCACCCGATCGACCATCGGCGATACTACCTCCTCAATTATAGAACACGGCTGCCCACCACGAGGAGCACCCACGCACGGACCAGGTTTCGCTTTCTCCGTCAGGTTGCTCTTTCCCTTGCTGTCGGATGATACACAAGAACATCGCTGAGCCAGTATAAAAATCCGATTAAATATTCTTGTATAATTTTCTTTTCTATATTGATAGAACAAAGAAAGAAACATATAATATCATTGTGCCCAGAAATCACCGCCCACGAGAAAGGTTGGACGGGGACAGGTGGCACTCCTGGGCTCCCAGGAAAGGAGTAGCGACAGCTACGGCTAGAGAGGCAGGCCCATGGGCTGATCGTCAGTGTCTTTTCGGCATCTTTGTTTTATGCTAGCCCAAAAAAAATAAGAAAAAGGAGCAATAATGTTCTGTCGATAATGGCTCAAGAAACAGGATGTACGGAAAATGTAAGAAGGTCGTACCTTTCTTGAAGGGTGACCAGGGAGGAGTGGAGGACATGGCCGCCGGGCAAGACCCAAGGGTGAGAGGAGCAAGGGGGCACCTCGCCGCCTGCTGCCGGAGACCGGCTGTTGTCAGAGTAAGGAGGGCAGACCCCAGACGCTGAGAGCCAGTACAGGCGGCTCCTGCTTCAGCCACACGGATGCTCACAGGGGTTGGGTACTTTCCCTTTGAGGGCTGGAGGCAGGGGTGAGGTGAAGTCAGACGAGGCGAGCCAAGGCAGGGTAGGCCAGGACAATGTGGGCTGGCCTGCCACGAGGTTCTGTCTGGAGGAAGGTGTATTATGCAAGGGTTAATCGTTGTGACGTGGGAGCGGTATCTCTATGAGCGCTTTGGCAGAGGACTTTTAGAGGTCTACCGCAGAGCCATCGGTTTAGAGAGTCACGGGACCCCTCTGGCGAGTCGTATCTACAAAGATGAGCAGTGGCTTCTCGGCGTCGAGGCCGCCAGCAAACTGACGAAGCTGAGTCCAGAGACGTTGCTGCGCGAGTATGGACGCTACTTCCTGCTCAATGGCCTTACGGGACACTTCTGCGCTTACCTGTTGAGCCAGGTGCGCAGCGGGCGCGCGCTCCTCCTGGCCATGCGCGATGCCCATGCCCAGATGCGACGCGCCTCGTCTCAGCTCATTCCCCCAGTCTTTCGCTACGAGAGCATTTCCAGCAATCCAAATGAGCTGTTGCTCATCTACAACAGCCCTCGCCATCTCTGCTCTCTGTTGTGGGGAGCCATTGAAGGCGCGGCGGAGCGCTACGGCGAGGCCGTGCGCATTATCGAGGTCGCCTGCATGAAAGATGGCGCCCCTGAGTGCCGGCTGGAAGTGCAGTTTCTCCCCGGCAAAGGCCAGCCACTCGAAACGCCAGCTCAGACGAGCCAACGGCTCGCGCGCCTGCGTCTGGCTCACCTGGTCCTGCTCGCTTTGCCCGAGCAGGATGGCCTCACGCTCTCCGAGCTGGCAGAGCGGCTGCGCCTGCGCCAGGTCGAGAGCGAGCAGTTGCGCCCGCGTTTGCTGCTCGAGGCTCTGGAGCACCTGCAGTTCGCCGGATTGGTGAAAAGCAATGCCGGCCAGGATGGAAGCGAGCTGTTCCATCGCCGCTATTGGCGCGCTCCTACCTCGGGGAAATAGCGCCCGCTCTGGGTGAATGCAGGCAGGCTGTACGGCTGCCCCTCGGCGAACGGTTGGCTTTCCCCCGGCGATTGGGAGCCTGCCCGTGATGGCGGCGGCAGGTCAACCTCCACCTGCAGATCCTCTGCCGGCAGCTCTCCGGGAACCGTAACAAGTGTTGCTACTCAACGTCGCCGAGCTGGAGCGAAGCCAGGGTTTCATCCTGCAGATAGCAGGTGCGGTGGACGGGCCAACTGGTAGCGGCGCAGGCCAGGACGATCTGCTCTATCTCCGCTGCAAGAGGAGGTGAAGGAGTGAAGGAGCGGCCTCTCCCACTGGCCCTCTGGCCACAGGCAGGTTTGGGGCTACCAGGCTCCCTCGCCAGAAGCCGGACATCCGCCCTGGGCTATGCCAGGCAGATCGGATCAGCAATGTCGAAGGAAGGTGCGCTCCGCCAGGTCCACTTTACTTCCCTCAGCTACATGCTCTTTGTGGGAGGCATAGATGACAGGTGATCGCCGCCCTGACTCCACGCTGAGGCCAGGCCCATCAGATGGCGCTCAGGGCCTGACTGTGAGCCTGGCCGCTGCCGGTAGTCCTCGGCCTGAGCCATTGGGAACAGCATGGGTCCCAGGTTCCGCTAGCGGATTGCCGCTTGACTCAGGCTGCCTCGGAGACCTTCCTTTACTGCCCCAGACAGCAGCTTCCCTCTCCGGCCGCGTTCGAGAGCGCCAGCGAGAGTGGCTGCTTGCCGATGCAGCCCTTCTTCTGTCTAGCGCTCATCTCAGGCGTCCGGACCGGCGACATGTTCGAAGTGCCCATCCGCCGCGGACCCTTCTGGCCGCTGCCCCCTGCTCGAAGCCAACTCACTCTCCCCTGCTCTACTGCCCAGGATGCGTTCCTTCTCTCCTCATGCTTGACTTCTTCCCCTCCCATCGAGTAAGATACCAGGTGCTAGTAACATATGTTACTGGCATTTCCTCCGGGGGGATAGCCTATGTCTGAGCGCAGTGGTACGCGCTGGTTGCAACTGACGTATAAAGTTCCAAGTGAACCTTCGCAAAAGCGAGTCTGGGTCTGGCGCCGCCTGCAGCATCTGGGGGCCTACCCGCTCCAACACTCGGTCTACGTCCTGCCTTTTACAGAGGAGGTCGAAAAGCACTTTCGCCAGCTCGCCAGCGAAATACGGGAGATGGGGGGAGAAGCCAGCCTTTTCCTCCTTGTTGCCCTTGATCCTGCTGACGAGGAACGTATGCTGCAGACGTTGCTGGAGGCGCGCTATCGTGAATACGAGCAGGTTATCGACCTGGCCGAGCGTTTCCTGACTCATGCCTCCTCTCTGATTGAAACCGAGTGCCACAGCGAGGTTGTTCAGGCAGAGCTGGGCAGTTGCCTTGAGAAACTGCACGGGCTTTTTCGCAGTGCCCGCCGCCACGACCTGCTTGGCTCACTGACCGCCACCAAACGGGCCACGGCGGCCGAGCTGCTGGCCGGCTGCGAGCAGCTGTTTCGCCTTCTAGTGGAAAGGGATTATGCGCGGGCCCGTCGCCTGTTAACTTTCTATGGAAGGCTCTCTGCAGAGAGCGAGGAGGCAAGTCAACAGCTGGCCGACTCCTCGACGGTCGCCGGCCAGCTCTAGCCAGAGAGAAGACAGCAGCAACGCCCAGGTCAGCGATCAATCAGACAAGCGGATCAGGGGGCAAAGACGGTTGCCGTCTGCCTGGTATGGTTGCCTGTCTTCACCAGTCCAATTGGCTGGCCTGAACCGCTTGCTGGGCCAAAGCGGCCAAAGAGGTTGAAAACCTCCAACTGTGAGCTGCCGTTAGCCGTATCTATAGTAGAGCGAGGAAGGCATGTGGGAAGCCCACAGCTTCCAGCTTTCTTCGCCACTATTGCGCTCGCCGCTTGCGGCGGGAGGAGAGGTTATGCAGCACCAATCTCTAAGACAGACAACAGCAGGTAAGGCCAGGGTTGAAGCGCTGGCGCTACGCGAGACCTTGCAACGCTATCGCCTGCTCCTGGGCATGCTTGCAAGCGCCGCTTCGGCGCTAGGCACCTATCAGCTGCTTCGGCTCCTGTTCCTGAAGTAAGCGGCCCAAGGCTCCGGCTCCCCTTCACCTCTAGTGGAGTGGGGTCAGCCAGGGAGGGCCAATCTCCGGCCCTGAGCCGGTTCGCTGCAGGGGCCGGCCTCCGGAGCGGAGCCACCTGCTCCGCGCCATTCCTGTCCGTAAAGCTCCCGGGCGAGGAAACGCTGCAAGCCAAGCCAAGCGGATCACCTGCAGTGAAGAAGCCTCCGCCAGGGCGCCTCAAAGGCGAGGCAGCCTGGCGTTTGCTATCGCTCATCGTCTGCTACCCAGTCTCACCTCGCTTTCTTTTCCCTCGACTAAGCCACCTTTCTTCCGCCTTTCGCCGTCCATGACCATGAGGCTCTCAGCCTCCGTCGGGCCGGGCCGTCTCCTATCAGGACAATGTCCCTCTTTCGCCATCTCAAGGCGGGAGAACAAAGAGGGGAGAGGAAGATAGGCTTTTGGCCCTCATGGGCAGGGCCGGCCCCTTTCTTCTCTTTTTCTCCCATGGCGAAAAAGGGAGAAAGGGGCCAGGCTGTGGGCTTGCGTCCCTCGGCCAGAGCAGGTAGAATCAGCTACATATGGCCGGGTCAAAGCTTGCCGCGGACAGGGGGACACAAGGAGAAGCGTGAACACACCGCTCTCAGGGTCAAATTCTTCGATCCCCGCGCGGCCCGTGCGCGACAATAGCCCCCGTCGTCTGATGGTCACCGCTGGTGTGGTGATCTTTGCCATTCGTGATTGGACACTCTGGGTGCTGCTGCGTGAAGGGCCGTGGGGACCGCCCATGCGCCTTGTCCTGAGCAATGAGACGGTGACCGAGGCGGTGCTCCGCACGCTGCAGGCAGTGCTGCTCTGGCCCGATGAGGCCGCCTTGCTGCAGTTAAAGGCGGGCTGGGTAGAGCAGCAGGTCTATGTCTGGGGGAGCGCCGAGCAAGGGGCGGCCGTTTCTCTGATCCACAGTGTGCTCCTGCGCGCTAATCGCGATGAGCTGCGCCCCAATCTGCACCGCCATCCGGTACCGAGCCTGCGCGTGCAATGGACGCCGGTGGCCGAGGTCGAGTCCGGTCAGCGCCAGCTTGATCCCGAGGCGCGGCCCGTGCTGGAGATGGCCCTCAATACGCTCCGTTCGGAGATCCAACGCAACCCCGAGCTAGTGCTGCGCTATCTGGCTGATATGGCCACTCCACGCCGCGATAGTATCGAGTGGTGGCGCCAGGAGACCCATACGGCCCTGAGTAAGGAGACTCGCCCGCTGCGCGCTCTCCGCGAACCACCCAGCGGCGACGGTACCCTGACGCTGGCCGAGGCGACGCTCCTTTACCGCGCTTTTTTCCCTCCCGATGAACAGATCGACCTCTCTAACCTGCGCCGCCGCTTCCTGGCCACTAATACCCTGGAACCCCTCGATGAGGAACGCCCGGTGCGCGGGCGCGAGCTGGATTGGCGCCGCGTGAGCCGCGCCTACCGCTACCGCGGTCGCGCTGAAGGCGAGTGATCTGTGCTATAGTTAGGTAGGTAGGTAGGAGCCGGGCCACGGTCAGGGTCGACCTCGGTCCCCTTAAGGGGCCTGCACGAGGTGCTCTCTGCCTGGCTGAGACAGCTCCCGCTCTCTGACTGGACTGAGAGGAAGAGGCGCGAGCGCGTCGGAGAAACAACGAGACGGAAGCAGGCCAGCAGGAAGGCAGACAAGAGAGGAGAGTGGCAAGCATGGCCAAAGTGACGACTCACGGCGGCGATACAGGCTACACCGGGCTGCTCGGGGAGCAGCGCGTCCCGAAGTATGATCCGCGCCCTGAAACCTTCGGCACGGTCGACGAGGCAACTTCGGCCCTTGGGCTGGCGCGCGCTGTCGCCAGGGACCAGCGGGTCAAGGACCTTATTTACCGTCTCCAGCAGGATCTCTACCTCTTAATGGGAGAGCTGGCGACTCCCCCCGAGAATTATGAGAAAATTGGGCTGCGCATCACCGCAGAGCATGTGCAGCGCCTGGAGGCAGAGGCCGAGCGGTTGAAGCGCGAGGTGGAGATTCCCAACCGCTTCATTATTCCCGGCGATACCCCCGATGGGGCCGCCCTTGATTTCGCGCGCACGGTGATCCGCCGCGCCGAACGCCTGGCTGTGAAGCTGCTCCACGACGGGGTCATCCACAATGGCGAGGTGATTCGCTACCTGAATCGCCTTTCCGATGTGGTTTTTATCCTGGCACGCTATGTTGAGGTACGCTCTTCGCTGGCAACCCTGCCCGACACAGAACCAGGTCAGGTCCCTGGCTCATCCCCAGCCGAGTAGGCCGCTGCCACCCATTGGTACCCTTTTCTTTGGCTCGATCAGGTCGACCGCAACAAAACGGCTCGCCTGTGCATTATCTCCTGTGAGGGACCCAATTTTTCCTTTCACCTGGTGATGGGGCGTATGAAGACTCTGGAGGATGAGTCTCGGCTGACGATCGAGGCGTGCCACGGCTCAACAGCAGCCTTTGAGGCTCTGGTGATCTATTATGAGCCGCGCATCAGGCGCATGCTCTATAGCTTAACACACGATATACAATTAACTCAGGATCTCTGCCAGGAAACCTTCCTGGCAGCTTTTCGTGCTTTGCCCCGCATGAAGGGGGAAGAGCTGCAGTTTGCCCCCTGGATCTACCGTATTGCCTTGAATCAGCTGCGCAGCGAGTGGCGCCGTCGCCGTCGCATCACCTGGGTTCCCTTCACCAGTCCAAGTGGCCAGGGCGATGATCTTTCAGAACTTCCGCCCGAGGAAGCCCTTGTCAGCGATGAGCACTTCGAGGAGCAGGTGATGGAGCGCGATCTGGTGGCCCGCGTGCTGGCCCAGCTCCCCCCGGCCTCCGCTACCTGCCTTCTCCTCGACGCCGAGGGCTTTTCCTACCGCGAGATTGCCGAGATTATGCAGGATTCGCTGCCAGCCGTGCGTAGTCGCCTGGCTCGCTCACGCCAGGCGTTTCAGCAGGCCTATAAGCGGCTTGATCGAGGAGGCCAGTCATGAAGCGAAAAGAGCGACCTGATTCATCGTCATGTCCTCTCAGCATCCATTGTCTGCGTCTGCTCGATGAGCTTGATGAGCAACAAAGGCCGGAACGCGCCAGGAGCGAGCCGACGTCGTCCAGCCCGCATAGCGAGGAAGCTGAGTTAGTGGGACGATTGCGGCGTCATCTGCCCGAATGCCAGATCTGCGCCGCCCTGGTGGCCGAGGCCCGCCACGAACGCGACCAGCAGCGCCAATTGCTGCGTCAGTTCCTGGAAGAGGCCGAGCGCCGCACCCCTTCAACTCAGGAGCTGATCCTGCGGGCGATCCGCTCAGGCCAGGCGCCAGGCGAGCGCGCAGCTGAGTCGCTGGCGGCCCTCAATCACGCTGATCATGGCGGGCAGAACCACCATCGCCACCTCCCCCTTGCCGTGCTCAGCCGGCTTCCCGAGTCAACTTCTGGGCCACTCTCCTTGACGCGACCCGCCCGGCGTTCCCCTCTGGTGGAGACGCTGGCCCTGGTGGCAGTCATTCTGCTGGTCCTGATCTCGACGGGAAGCCTGGGCTACCTGCTGCTCCTGCGTCCCTCCACCCAAACGCCCGCTTCCTCGCAGCCAACGGCTATCTCGCTTAAGGCTACCTATCAGAGCCTGGCCTGGAAGGCCGTCCTGATGGTCGATTCTGCCCCGGACTCGGCTGGCCGCTATCCGCTCTATAACTATGACCCCTTTAGCGGCCAAAAGCACCTGGTGACTACCTCCTGCTGCGAGGGGCCTTCCGCTGTCGACGGAATCGCTCACAGCGGGCGAGACCTGCTCTATCATGAGAGGGAGGGTCAGACCTGGCTCTATCGCACGCTGTCGCACCCCTCTCCTCTTTTCCGCTGCCTTTGCAACAACATCAGCGCTGTCTGGACGACGGATGACCGCTATGTGCTGATCAATGCCGATCAGACGCTCTATCTGGTTGACCTGCTTGGTACGAGTAAACTTCTTTATACCTCGCCCATGCTCGCAGATAGTCGGCTGCTCTTCTACTACAACGATTTCTTATTCCTCTCGCGCCAGGAGGGAAAGAACGAGGTGCTCTATCGCCTCGATCTGGCCAGCGGCGAGCAGCATCCAGTGGCCGTTCGGCCGCTGGAGAGCAGCCAGCAGGCGGGGATCTCCTCCCACGGCCGCAGCTCATGGCTGCTCAGTCCGACCGGCTCGACGATCTACTACAGCGCTGGCTCCGGCTTGAAGGCGACGCTTTACACGGTCAATAGCGATGGAAGCCAATCACGCCCGCTCGGTCGCCAGGGCATCCCTCTCGGCTTTGCCGAAGATAACCGCCTGCTTTTCCTGCAGGAGGTACGGGGCGCCTTTGAGGTGAAGAAGCTGGGTTCTACTCCCCAGGAAGATCAACTGGTGGTCGTCAATGCAGCGCCTGGCGCCGACAATGTGCTGGCCGATGAAGTGGCGCTAGCCCCTTATGGCTGGGCTTTGCTGACCGAGGCCCTCTATCCCGACCATTCGTTGCGTCTGTGGGCCACTGACCTGACAACCCATGCTCAGAAACTGCTGCTCTCGCTGCCAGCCTCGATGGTCACCCGTGGGAATATCCCGCAACTTGTCGGCTGGGATCAGCTCGCCGTGGGGCCAACCGCTACACCCACGCCCTCGACAGCTCAGATACCCGCGGGGACAATGTCTGCCGCCGACGACTGGAACGGGCTGCTTCTGCTCTCAAGCACTCAGGACGGGCAGATCTCGGTCAGCAACTATAACTACGCTACCGGGCAGCTCCAAACTCTGCTCTCGGGATTGCCCTCTCAGACAGAGATCGATGGGATCTCTCCCGATGGGAGTCTGCTTGCTTACCATGTTCCTGACACAGCGCATACGAACTACTACGTTGTGGACCTGCGAGCAACGCCGCCGCTTATGCGCTTCCAGTACGAGAGCGCAGGAGGCGGTGGCAATGCGATCTGGCTGAGCGCTCAGACGCTGCTGATCAATGCGCCCTCTGCCCTGCTGCAGGTCAACATCCTTCGGCCGCAGCCCAAGGCGATCATGCCTTCGCTGCCGAACGCGCGCCTGGTCTTCTACAGTGCTCCCTATCTCTACTTCGCCCAATCGCTGACCGAGAAGCGCTCGGCCCTCTTCCGCCTGCCGCTGGGGGAGACCTCCACCCAGGGGCAGGCGATCACGCCGGCGGTGGCTGCGACCGACTTCTGGCTCAGTCCCGATGGCCGTACCATCTACTACGCCAGCAATCAGTCAGGGTCTGCCGGGATCTACGCCGTTGATAGCGACGGCAGCAATGGCCACCTCCTGCGTCCCTGGGGAGTACCCATCGGCTATGCCGCCGACAATTCGCTGGTGGTCATGCGCTATCATCAGGGCAATTTCGAGGTAGTAAAACTGGGGCTGGCGCCTCTCCAGGATGAGGTTCTGTTGGAGAACGCCGCTCCCGGGGCGGCCAAACTGTGCGATACTCTCGGTGGCGACGCTCAGGCGACCTCGGTGGACCAGGGGAGAATCTGCAAGAGCGCCGTTGCTCTCGCCCCCTATGGGCATCATCTGGTCGTGCAGGCTCACTACGCTGACGGACATGCGACTCTGCTGGCCTACGATCTGGATACCGGCCAGCAGCTCTCGGCACAGACAACCCCGACGAGCCGCCTCGTCGGCTATAACCGCTATCCACCGGCCTGAGCACGCTCAAGCCAGGATGGGCCGTCTTCAGGGTGGGGATCTTGTCCGCCAGTGGGACGGACTGAGGGAGGATTTGAGGGAGATCCCTCAGTCCGTCCCACTGAGGACTCTCCAAGGGGGGAAGTGACAGCAGCCTGGCACTCAGGCCCTGACTTGCTCCCTGGCCTCTCCCTTTAGATACGGTACTCTTCAGGGTTCATGGCACGCCAGATGCGTACCCGTCGGATGCCAGCCTCGCGAAGGAGGTGTGCACTGGCTTCGTGGCTATTGGCCAGGCTCGAAGGATAGTGAGCATCGGAGCCGACGCTGACCGGCGTTCCCTGCAGGGCACAGGCCCGTAGGAGACGACGCACCACCTGAGGATAGGTGGCGACGTCAAAGCCATTGATTTCGAGAGCGACATCGCAGCGTGTCGCTTCCGCTGCAAGCTGCTCTAGCTCTTCGTCAATGTTGGCAGGTAGATGCGGATTCTCGACGAACAACCTCACCGGATGGCTGACCACACTAAAGAGGCCAGAGCCAACTGCCTGACGCAGTAGCTCCATATAGCGATGCCAGGCGCGCTCTGCCTCCGGCGGCCCTCCCCAGCCTTCTTCGTTCTCAAGCAAGCGGCCATCAATCTCATGGACCGAGCCGATGAGGAAATCCCAGGGATAGCCCTGCAGCAATTCATGGACGGCCTCGATCTTGCCAGGAATAAAGTCGATCTCCAATCCCAGACGGACATCAAACTGCAGAGCCTGCCCAGCCTCCTGGACGGCCTCAATATAGTCCACCAGGGCCATCTCCGGCCCTTCCAGGGGCATATGCGTCAGCAAGGGGCGCACCTCGCGCATCTGAAAGACATGCTCAGAAAGCCCCAGGACCCGCAACCCGCGCTCCCTGGCCTCACTCACCATCGCCCTGGCCGAACTGCGGGAAACGTGGCTATGAAAGTCTGTATCGATCGTCATTGCTTCTCCTTCGTTCAAAGCAGCCGCGTCACGGGCAGCAGCCGGCCCTCGCGGAAACGCCGGAGGCTGAACTGCTCGATATCCAGCGGACTGCTTTTGCCGGTAGTCACATATTCGATCAGGAGCTGGGCCGCCAGGGGAGCGTGCATCAGGCCATGCCCGGAGAAACCACAGGCACAGAGAAAGCCCTCGACCTCGGTGGGACCCAGCACCGGATGTTCGTCGGGCGTCATCTCATAGAGGCCGGCCCAGGCCTGTCGCAGATGCAGACCGACCAGCGCAGGAAAGCGCCGCGCGATGACGCGCTGGATCTGAGGCCAGACGCTCGGATCAAGCCTTAACTCAAAAGCCTCTGGGGCCAGAGCAAGGCTGGCTGCCTGCTCCTCGGGAGTGGGCTGATGTGGCAGGCCCAGGAGTAAGTTGCCATCGCGCCAGCGGAAATGAAAGCCGCTGGCCTGTTCGACGACCATCGGCAGCTCGGGCGGCAGTCCGGTCACTGCCTCGCAGAGATAGAGCTGACGTCGCAAAGGATAGACGGGGAGATCGGTGATTCCGACAAGGCGCGCCGTCAGCGCTGCATAGGCCCCCGTGGCATTGATGACCAACGGCGTGAGGAATCGTCCCTGCGGGGTCTCTACCGCCCACACACGCCCCCTCCGTGTCCGAATGGCCACAACGGGGCAATGCTCGTAGAGCGCTATGCCCTGGCGACGGGCCTCAGCGAGGAGAGCCTGCGTCATTGCCGCCGGATCGGTGTAGCCATCGGTCGGGCAGAAGCTGGCGCCGTACAGATCATCCGCCAGCAGTCGCAGCCCCGGCCAGCGCGCGACCACCTGGGCCGGCGTCAGCAGCTCGCTGGGTACGCCAAGCCGTTGCTGTAGGGCGACGTAGCTCTGCATGGCCCGCCAGCGCTCAGCGTCGCTCACCAGGAAGAGATAGCCATACTGGTAGAAAGGGGGAGGCAACAGGGCAGCCGGCCTGGCCTGGGCCTGCATCTCAGCGATGAACTGCCGATAGAAGTGCCGCCCCTCACGCGCGAAGATAATATCCAGCTCGTCGGCGAACTGCTGGCGCAGTCCCCCAGTGGCACGCCCGATCGAGCCGGAGGCCACCGTCTGGCGCTCCAGAACGACGACCTCGCGCAGGCCGCGCCGGGCAAGCTGATAGGCCAGGGTAGCGCCCATGATGCCTGCACCAATAATGGTGATGGCCGCCGTTCTCCTGGCTCTGGCGCTGCTTGCCACAACGCTCACACCTCGCGCACCAGGGTGACCGTAAAACCGTCGCGATAGCCCTCATCGATATTGAGGGCCAGGGAGAAGAGGCGGGGATCGCTCGTGATGCGCCGGCAATACTCGACAATGCCCGCCGTGACTTCATCCACAGGTTCACGGCTAAAGCGGCCATCGCGCAGGCAGTTGTCAGCCACAATGATGCTACCGGGATGGCTGAGCTGCAAGGCCCAGTCGAGGTAGCGTGGATAGGGCGGCTTGTCGGCATCGATAAAGATCAGGTCAAATGGTCCCGCTCCCTCGCTAACGAGGGCGGGGAGCAGCTCCAGGGCCCGCCCAAGGCGGATCTCTACCCGCTCACTGACACCAGCCCGCTCAAAGACGCGGCGCGCTACCTCGGCATGCTGAGGATTCATCTCCAGCGTAATCAGGCGCCCGTCGGCAGGTAAGGCCCTCGCCATCCAGAGGCCACTATAGCCCCCGAGCGTGCCGATCTCCAGAATGGTTCGCGCCCGACAGACCAGCGCCAGAAACTGCAAAAGCTTGCCTTCGATAGGCGAAATATTGATCTGCGGCAGCCCGGCCTCGGCACTGGCCCGGAGCGCATAGCGCAGCGCATCATCCTCCGGGGCGAAGACGTGGTTGATCTGCTCCTCCAGCTCCCGCTGGATCTGCACCAGACGGCGCAGGGCCAACAGCTCCTCCTCAGCCGTTGTTCTTTGCTCATGCACGTCGCTCAAGTCGCTTTGCTCCTTTGCCTGGAATGGCCACTCATAACGATGCTGGCTCCCGAGAGCAGCGCCTGGGCCGCAGGGAGTCAGCTCCGAGGGAGCATCTCAGCCCTGTTGGCGCCCTCGCTCCTGACTCGCTTTCATTGTATGGCTGCACGGCAGGTAATGTCAACCTGGCCCACAGCCCCTTACCCACGTCTCGGCCTCGCGGGCGAGTGGGGCCAGCCAGGCCGCTCTCAGGGCATAGCCTTGAGGGCGGCGGTGAGCAGAGGCCGTGAGGGCCAGGCCGCGAGCAGCGTCTCGGCCCACTGGAGGTCGATGGCCGCCTGGGCCTGCGCAAAGAGAGCCTGGGCCTCACTCACACAGGCATAGGCCCGCGCCGCCCGCGGATCCTCGACGCACCGTCCGCTCCCCACCAAGGCCAGATGGACGCCGTAGCTATGCAGAGTGCGCGCATAATCGAGAGTCAGTTCGCTTGCCTCAAAGATCTGCGCCGCCCGTTCGAAGTGCGTGGCCGCCTCCTCGGCCTCACCCTGGACGGCCAGAATGCGGGCCAGCAAACGGTGCGCATGGCCCAGCGTCAGGCGATTCTCTTGCCGGTCGGCAATGGCGACCAGCGCGAAGGCCGTCTGTCTGGCTACCTCTAAGCGATCGAGCAAGAAGGCCAGGTAAGCCTGCAGATAGCGACCCTCTAAGGCGACTTCAGCGTCCAGACCCTCATAGCGCAGCGCTCGCTCTAAGGAGCGCTGGCCCCGCAGAAGCAGACGGCGATAGGGGCAGCTCTCGCGACAGCGACCGTCACCTAAGCGGGGATGAGCGGCAGGGTGTTGACGCTGGCGTAAGTAGGCCAGGCAGACAGCGCTGGCCTGGGTCAGCCGCACTTCGGTCAGGACAATGCGAGCATGGGCGACGGTACGAGCATGGCCGATCGCCCGCCCGGTCAGCAAGGAGCGCTGGACGCAGCGCAGAGCCTCGTCGAGCTTGCCAGCGCTCTGCAAGCTTTCAGCCAGAGCGATATTGCACCAGGCCATATGTTCGCGCTCCTGAGTGCGCTCAGCCAGGGCAAGGCTGCGCCGGAAGCAGGCTTCGGCCTCGCGCAGATCTCCACAGCGACGCGCCAACTCGCCCAGGTTACCGGTGACGAAGGCCATATTAGGCAGATCGCCGGTGCGCTCCGTCAGCTCCAAGGCCCGCCGCATGTAGAGCCGCGCCGCCTGATGGTCGGCCACCAGGGCGTGGGCCGCCCCCAGATTGCCGCAGATCTGAGCCATGGCCATGAGACACTCATGCTGCTCATAGATGGTCAGGGCCGTATGCAAGTGCTTGAGGGCCTCGCTGGGCTGGCCTAGACGGGCAGCGATCACGCCGAGAGTCTCATGGGCGTGGCCCAGCTCCAGGGGATCACCGGCGATAGCGCGCTCGCTCAGGGTCGGCAGATCCTGACCGGCGGTCAGGGGCAGCGGCTCCTGGTGCATGGCCTTCTCCAGCATCGCCAGCATCTGCTCAACCTGGCGACGGGCCTCATCGTAGTTGCCCTCCAGAGCAGAAAGGTTGCCCTCCTGCAAGAGCAGGCAGGCACTGGCCGGACTCTCAAGAGCGTCGGCCTCGCGCAGAGTTCGCTTCCCCTCCTCGAGGCAGTGGCGGGCCTGGGCAAAATCACCGGTCCGGAGCCAGGCCAGGCTCATCTCGCGCCAGATGATGGCCTGAATTTGGGCCTCGCGCTGACGTCTCTGCTGGAGCTGTGCCGCTTCCGGCAGTGGCTGCTGACGCTCCCAGATCTGCAGCGAGCGCTGGCGCAGGGCCAGAACGCGCGCGTAGAGGCGGCGCGCCTCGCTGTAGTTCCCTTGCATCATGCAGCACTCGCAGACATGCTCTAAGAGGCGGGCAAAGTGCAGCAGATCCTCGTCGCCGGCGTTCGGTAGGAGCTGCTCCAACGCGGGGGCGGGATCAGCCTCGGGCGGGAGCGAGTCGACGTTGACCACAACCTGACGCTCCAAAGGAGGTGGGGGCGGCGCTCCAACCAGGGCGAGGAGGGCCAGGCGGTAGTAGTATTGGGCCTCACCATAAGCGGCCAGGCGATAGGCTCGATTGGCCGCCCGTTCAGCGTAGCGCGCTATGCGAGCGCCCTCGCTGGCACCGCGGATCAAGTGGTAAGTGACCGCCGCTGCTACCTCCTCTTCGCGCTGGGGATTGAGTGTGAGCAGGGCCTCAGCCGCGCGACGATGGAGCTGGATGCGGCGCGCCACCGAAAGGCTCTGGTAGAGATGGCTTTCGATCAGCGGATGCCAGAAGTGGTAGCTGACCTGCCTGCCATTCTCCTCCTCGATCAGCAGGCCAGCGCGCAGGGCTTCCTCCAGCAGATCGAGTATCTGCTCCTCTTGCGGATGCGGAAGCTGACCGCTGTCCATGAAGAGCAAGTGGCTGAACTCGAAGGGCGCCCCAAAGACCGCCGCTTTGCTCAGGAGGGTCTGACAGGCGGTGCTGAGCTTGCTGAGGCGCCGATCGAGGACGGCGGCGATGGTCGCCGGCAGGGCCAACCGGGCCTCCCCCGCCGGGGTCGAGATCGCCCCGCCCTCGCAGGCCTCGCGCTCCAGGTAACGGGCCAGCTCTTCGGCAAAGAAGGGATTGCCGTCAGCCTGGGTCTGAATACTGTGCACGAGTCGGGCCGGCAGGTGAGAAACGAGTTGGGCAATCTGGGCCGCCGTCAGCGGCTGGACGGGCAGCGCCAGAAGGACCTGCTCGCGTTGGAGGTCCTTGATAAGCGTGCGCAGGGTATGGGTCGGTAAAAGTTCCATGTCGCGGCAGGTTCCCAGGAGCAGGATCGGCTGCTCGCGCAGGTGACGGGCGAGGTAGCTGAGCAGCTCCAGACTGCTCTCATCGGCCCAGTGGAGGTCATCCAGGACCAGGAGCAGGGGAGCACGACGACTGAGGGCTGTCAGCAGACTGTGCGTGGCCTCCCAGAGGTGGAGGCGCTCTTGCTCGACTGGCAGCGCCAGCGAGGTCACCGTCGGCTGCAGCAACTCATGCAACTCGGGCAACAAGGCACAAAGGCGCTGGAGATGAGAAGCGGAGATACCCAGGTCCGTCAGGGCCTGAGCAGTGGCGAGCGCCTGGCCGGAGAGCCGGCTCTGCAGGAGTGACCGCAGCAGCTCGATCCAGGGACAGTAGGGGATGGCTCCTTCTTGCTCATAGGAGCGGCTCCAGACAACTTGCCAGCCCTGACGCCCGGCCTCATCGCTCAGTTCCTCGGCGAGGCGCGTTTTCCCAATGCCGGCCTCGCCAGTCAAGAGCAAGAAGTGGGGCGATGAGAGAGCCGGCTCGGCTGCCTGGCTCGCCCGGCTGTCGGCTCTGGCAGCCAGCGCCTTCGCCTGGTCAGGGGAGTCGCCCGCGGATCTGGCCGGCGACAAATCCAGGAGCAGCTTGCGCATGATCGCTAACTCGCGCTCGCGCCCGATCAGCGGTGTCCGCTTATGACGTCCCGAGGGAAAATGCGGGTTGCTCATGGTCCGCGCTGGGAGCGTCGGCCCAGAGGGGCGGGCGCTGGCCGGCCCTGGACGCTCTTCGGTACTGGGCTCGTCTGGCAGAGCGACGGCGGCAGAGGAGCGGGCCGGGGCGGGAATCAGGCTCGATGCCGCGAGGGCGGACGAGGTCACTGCAGAGCTGGCCGCTACCAGCTCGCCGCTGCGCAGGGCCTCGTAGAGACGCCGTGTCTCGGGCAGCGGCTCGCTGCCATATTCGCGCTCCAGGACCTCGGTCAGGCGCTGATAGGCTTGCAGAGCTTCGACACGGCGGTCCAGCTTCATCAAGACCATCATTAACTGGCGCACCGCCGTCTCGTGGGTGGGGTCGCTCATCAGCAGCCGATCCAGTGGCTCTATGGCGCTGGCCAGAGCGCCACGCCGGACGCGTAGCTCGGCGAGCTGCAGCAGTACCCCCATCCAGCGACGGCGCAGGGCTTCCCGCCGCGGCAGCGCCCATTCCGAGTAGAGTTCCTCAACCAGAAAGTCGCCACGGTAGAGGGCCGCCGCTTCCTCCAGGAGCCGCTCGACCTGCAACGGATCGCTCGTCTGCTCGGCCAGCCGGATTTTCTGCTCAAACTCATCGGCATCGACCCAGATGACGCTCCCGTCAGCGAGTTCCAGCACCTCATGCTGGAGACGCAGGAGCGTAGAGGAGGCCGGGCGGCGGATCTCTGGCTCGAGCAGCAGGCGCAGCTCATGGACGGCGCCGTTGAGACGATTGGCCGCCGTTTCGCTGTCGAGATCAGGATCTGGCCAGAGCGCTTCCATGACCTGCTCCCGTCCCATGCGCCGCAGCGGATGAGACAAGAGGCAGCCCAGGAGCGCGCGAGCACGCCGCCGCTGCCAGCGCCGCCCGTCGTCCTCGCACCAGTCGTTCCCGCTGCGTCGCTCGACGCGAAATTGGCCGAGGACGTAGATGCGCAGGAGCGGTCTGGCTTCGCCGCGCCCGGCGCGACGCTCGCGCTCCCCCGCAGCGAGAGTCCGACCGCCGGCAGCCGCCGGGGCACGCCGCGCAGAGACAGAGACCGCCGATAGCCGTTGGCCCGCCTGCTCTACCTCCGCTGGCAGCTGCGCCCCGATGTACTTGCTCATGGTCCGCCCGTTCTCGCTCCAGTAGGCATACCAGTAAGGGCCATGTCCAGCTCCCTCACGGCACTTCCGGCAGCGCTGCTTGCCGCAGCGCGTGTACTGCTGGCGATAGGTCACCTTGCTCTCCATTGAGTCCTTTCCCTCTGGCCCAGGCCATTGGTCGAGGTCAGTTGCATCGACGCTCTATCCTTGCCGCACTACGAGAAGCGCTTGCAGAGTGGTAAGAGTAGTAGTCAGCAAGATTGTCTGGAAGAAGAAACATCAGACCCATAGTCATCTTGGCCGCCATACCATACCTTGCAATGAGAGCTATCCCGTCATCAGGAAATATATACGAGTTCATTATAAGACGCCAACCGTCCTCATCAGTATTGATTCCTTAACCAATAGCCCGATTGGACAGCCCCAGCCACTCAGGAAAGGCTTGCCGTCGCGGGCCGCCGCCAGCGCGGTTGACAGGTCAACAGCGGCGGGCTAAGATAGAACGCAAGGAGAGGCGGGGAGCTAGCTGTCTCCCCTTGCTCGCTTGTCTACATCGCCGCGCCATCGGCAGTCTGACGGCCTCCACAGATCGGACGCCCGGCAGATCGACCGACCGACTAATCAGCCAGCCTACCTACTTGCTTGACCCAATAGAGAAGCGCCAGGCATGCCAACGCTCGAAGGTTCTGTTGAGAGCATCGTCTTTCATAACGAGGAAACGCACTACACCGTTGCACGTTTTCGCCCCAGCACGAGCGCCGGTCGAGACTCGTCTCGCTCGTCTCGCGACGGCCTGTTGACTATCGTTGGCACGCTGCCAGGAGTTCGGGCCGGCGAAATGCTGACCGTTGAAGGCGTCTGGGAATATGATCCGCGCTATGGCCGCCAGCTCCACGTGACGAGCTTTAGCCAGCGCCTGCCCACGAGCAGCGAGGGCATCATTCGCTACCTCAGCTCCGGCCTGATTAAAGGCATCGGCCCCAAAAAGGCCCGCACCCTGGTCGAGCACTTTGGCGAGCAGACGCTGGCCATTATCGAGCAGCAGCCCGAGCGTCTGGCCGAGGTACGTGGTCTCAGCGAGAAGGACCGCGAGCGCATCGTAGCGGCCTGGACGCAGCAGCAGGAGATGAAGGAGGTCCAACTCTTTCTGCAGGCCCACGATATTTCCTTGCATCTGGCCAGTCGCATCTATCGCCAGTATGGGGCCGAGAGTGTCAGGGTGGTGCGCGAGAATCCCTACCGGCTGGTCCAGGATATCTATGGGATCGGCTTTCGCACGGCGGATGAGATCGCGGCCAGGCTGGGTCTGCCACGCGATAGCCTGCCACGCCTGGTGACGGGTCTGACCTATGTGCTGGCCCAGGCGGCCAACGAGGCTGGCCATTGCTATTTGCCGGAGGATGAGCTGTTACGGCAGGCGGAGCGCATTCTGCAGGTGCCTCAGACGGCTCTGGAGCTGGCTTTAGAGCAGGGGCAACACGAGGGCGAGCTGTTTGTGGAGCCGGCACTGCCTGGCGAGGAGAGCGGCGAGCAGGGCGGGCCGCTCGATCCAGCGGCCTCCGACTGGCTGCCTACCAACGGCCTCGTCGCGGCCCCCGCGGCTCCCACAACCGCCGCTGAGGCTGAACCTGAGCCTGCCTCACTCCTGGAGCCTGCCCCAGAGAGCAGCCGGCGTCGCGTCTACTACGGCCCCTTCTGGCATGCCGAGCGCGGTTCAGCCCGCCTCCTCAAGCGGCTGTTGCGCACACCCAGCCGTCTGCCCGCCGTCTCGCCGGCCCTCTGGGAGCAGGTCTTTCGTCAGCTCGAGGTCAGGCGCCAGCTCCAACTAACGGAGCGGCAGCGCGAGGCCGTGCAGACGGCTTTTCGCTGCAAGGTGAGTATTCTGACCGGCGGCCCCGGCACAGGGAAGACGACTTCTCTGCGGGCTCTGCTCTTGCTGCTGCGCCGCCAACGGGTGGCGGTGGCCCTGACAGCCCCTACCGGACGAGCCGCTAAACGTCTCAGCGAGGCTACGGGCCTGCCTGCTCAAACGCTCCACCGCCTCTTAGAGTACACGCCTCATGACGGGACCTACCAGCGCCACGAGGAGCGCCCCCTGGATTGTCAGTTCGTTATCGTCGATGAGTGCTCGATGGTCGATATTCTCCTCTTCTATCACCTGCTCAAGGCCCTGCCGCCAGAGGCTCACTTGCTGCTGGTCGGCGATGCCGACCAGCTTCCGTCGGTCGGCCCCGGCAACGTGCTGCGCGACCTTCTGCGCAGCGCGGTCATCCCAACGACGCACCTCAGCGAGTTGTTTCGCCAGGCCCGCCAGAGCCGCATCGTGGTGAGCGCCCACCGCGTGAATGCTGGCCTCTTGCCTGTGGCCAGGAACGAGGAGGGCAGCGACTTTCTTTTTCTGCGCGAGAGCGATCCGCTGCGGGCCCGCTCGCTGATCCTCGATCTGGTCGAGCGCCGTCTGCCTGCCCGCTATGGTCTGAATCCGCACGCCGATATTCAGGTGCTCTCGCCCATCTATCGTGGGCCACTGGGTGTGATCAGCCTGAACGAGCTGCTGCAGCAGCGGCTCAATCCGCGCTCCGAGGGCGAACTGCTGCTTGGCAAGCACCACCTGCGCGTCGGCGATAAGGTGATGCAGGTGCGCAACGACTACGATAAGGGGGTCTTCAACGGAGATATAGGCTGGGTACGCCGCATCGATCACCAGAGCGCGACCGTGACGGTCGAATTCCAGGAGGAGGCCGGTCCCCTGCTGGTCGAGTACGAGTTTGCTGAACTGGACGCGCTGACGCTGGCCTACGCGGTCACCATCCACAAGAGCCAGGGGAGCGAGTATCCGGCGGTAATTATTCCTCTTGTCTTGCAGCATGCGCCCCTGCTGCAGCGGAACCTCCTCTACACCGCCATTACGCGCGCCAGACGGCTCTGCGTCCTGGTGGGGCAGGTCCAGGCTCTGGAACAGGCCATTCGCAATGACCGCGTGGCGCAGCGCCATACAGCCCTGGCTGAGCGCCTGAAAGCTTTGTTGGAATGAGGCTCCTCTTCTTCTTTTTTGTTTTTATGCTGCCTGCAAGAGGGTGCTCCTACTTCACTGGCCTGAGCCTGGCTTGCCTGGGACCACGTGCTGCGGTAGAATAGAAACTGGATCGAGATAGTCAACTACCTACCGCCCGAGCGTCTCAGCCATCCCGTTCGGGCGGCTGCTCTTTCAGGTGGCGCCGGGTCGGTAGGTCTCCTGTATCTGTTCTTGATCGTGTCATGAGTTGTTCGTTCTGTTACGGAGTAGGGAGGACGATCCTATGCCAGAGACAGAGGCCACAACGGCGGGCCAGGGCCAGAGTACGCCCGCTGGTTACGCTCATCCCGAGGTTCTGGTAGAAACCGAGTGGGTAGCGGAGCATCTCAACGATCCTGCGGTGCGCATCATCGAGGCCGATGAGGATGTGCTGCTCTACGAGACGGGCCATATTCCAGGGGCCGTGAAGCTGGACTGGCATGTCGATGTTCAGGACCCGGTGACGCGCGACTTTGTGAACCGCGAGGGCTTCGAGCGCCTGATGCGCCGCTGGGGGATTCGCAACGATACGACGGTAGTGCTCTACGGCGATCGCAATAACTGGTATGCCTGCTATAGCTTCTGGCTGTTCACGATGTATGGCCATAAGCATCTGAAGATCATGAACGGTGGACGGCAGAAGTGGGAGGCCGAGGGGCGCCCGCTGACCAAGGAGGTGCCTCATTACGAGCCGAGCGATTACCAGGCGCCGGAGCCAGATGAGTCGATCCGCGCTTTCCGCGAGGATGTGCTGGCGACACTGCACAAGCCTGGCTACGGTCTGGTTGATGTGCGCTCGCCCCAGGAGTATACCGGCGAGTTAATCCATATGGTAAACTATCCCCAGGAAGGGGCCCAGCGTGGTGGACATATCCCGGGGGCGAAAAATATTCCCTGGTCGATGGCCGCCAATCCCGACGGCACCTTTAAATCCGCCGACGAGCTGCGGAAGCTCTACGGCGAGCAGGGGATTACGCCCGAGAAGGACGTGATTACCTACTGCCGCATCGGTGAGCGCTCCGCCCACACGTGGTTTGTGCTGACACAGCTACTCGGCTATCCGCGCGTGCGCAATTATGATGGCTCCTGGACCGAGTGGGGCAATATGGTGCGCGCGCCAATCGAGAAGCCCTGACTGGTCCGGCTCTCCAGTCTGCCGCAGACCCTTTCTGGGCCGGCCTCCCGCCTCCTCCGCTGGAGGCAGGAGGCAAGCGCGGCAGGAGAGCAGAGCCGAGCGAGACTCCTGGAGAGAGACAGAAGGTCTGGACTGGAAAGGCAGGGGCTGCCCCGGGACAGAGGTAGGCAGCGCACTCAGCCGCGGTCGGCTTGCGGAGAGCATCGGCCTGGTCAGGCGGCCTGGTCATGGTCTGCCTCTGTCACTGCGGTGGCGCCCCGTTGCTTTTGCTGGAAAGTCTAGTGATGCTCTATGGATAGACAAGAAGCAATTGAGTTTCTGCTGGACCACTACGAGAATCCGCGCAACTACGGCCCTCTTGAGGATGCCGATGTCAGCCTGAAGGGCGGCAATCCAGGCTGCGCCGATGTGATTACGATGTACGGGCGTTTCGACGAGCAGGGACGCCTGGCAGCGGTGCAGTGGGAGGGCGAAGGGTGCACGATTAGCCGCGCCGCCGCTTCCTATGTGACTGAGTTGACGCGCGGGATGACGGCAGAAGAGATTGAAAACCTGAGCTTTGAGGATCTGATCGAGGATCTGGGGCGCGAGGTCGTGATGACACGCCCAACCTGCGCGACCCTGGCCCTGGGGACGCTGAAGCGCGGCGTACATGAGTATCGTATGCGCAAGCTCGCTGAGCAGGGCGAGGCTCCCCAAACGAGCCAGGAATCCTGAAGGCGCACGCTCGACAGTCGACCTTTCGTCCCGTCTCTCCATTGGCCCGCCTCTCTCGACGGCCCTCCTCGCTTATGCCAGCATGGCAAGGTATCAGGAGCAGGGGAGACCTCTGCGGCACATCGGCCAGGACCATGCCTGGCTGCTGATGCCTTTAGCTTCTGGCAATCGATGAGTTGGGGAGCAGGTTGGCTAGAGTCCCAGCTCGCGGCGCCACTCGGCCAGCAGCTCAAGGGCGCGTTGGAGCTGCTCCCGGTGGTGAGCCGTATTGAGCCAGCGACTAACCCCCGAGGGATGAGGGAGGGGAAGCCAGCGCCTGCCGTGTTCGAGGCGCGCTGTGCCGATTACTTCCTCGAGTCTGACTTTCCCCCAGAAGGCTTCTATGGCCATGACACCCACAAGAAGTACGACACGGGGACGCAGCAGGCTTAGCTCGGCTTCCAGATAAGGACGGCAAAGGGCCAGCTCGTGGGGCGAGGGCCGCCGATCACCCTGCCCACGGGGAGCCGGCCCGGGATAACAGCGTGTCAGTGAGCTGAGGTAGACGCGCTGATGGAGGTAGCCCGGCGGGAAACCTGCTCGCTCCAGCCAGGACTGCAGGAGGCGCCCTCCCGGACCACCAAAGGGTATACCACGCTGCTGCGAACGCCAGCCGGGCGCCTGCCCGATCACTATGATCCCCCCAAGAAGGCCCTCATGAAGAACAGGACTCACTACCGGCAACGCTCGCTCCAGATAGCCCCGCTCCTGACAGCGACGGCAGGCACGCAAGGCCACCTGGAGTCGCCTTAGCTCTTCCAACCTCTGTATCCTTTCTTGCTCTAGATCTGCCTGTTGTTGCTGTTGCTCTTTATCGCCAGGGCACAGGTTGGATTCAGACAACATCGCTGGGTGCTGGCAAGGGTGAGAGACTTGGCTGCGCGTAGTCGCTAGCCAGATGACGATAGCGGCCCCGATAGTAGGCCAGCGGCTGCTTTTCAGGCTGACCAGGCTGCCCGTTGCCATCGTGTAGAGCGATATCTATGCTGGCTGCCTCATGCTCGGAAGGGGCGGCGTTGGCCTGGACGCTGGGAGCCGAGGGTCGATCGTGGGTTCCCAGGGCCACGACCTCGCCCAGCAGGATGGCATGGTCGCCACCGGGATAGTCGGCCACCAGGCGCGCCTCAACAAAGGCCAGGCTCCCTTCGAGCAGGGGCGTTCCTCTGGCGCTCAGGCGATAGGGGGCGTGGCAGAAGTAGCGATAGCGCTCTTCTGATGGTACGGCAAAGCACCGCGCTAGCTCTTCTTGCTCCTGGCTCAAGATATTGACTGCAAAGACCTGGCTCTCGCGAATGGCCTGCAGCGTTCGGCTCTTGAGGTCAATGCAGACAAGGATCAGCGGGGGGTCCAGCGAGACAGAGGAGAAGGCGTTGACGGTCAGCCCCACCAGGCCAGCGCTGCCCCTTGTCGTCACGACCGTTACTCCTGTGACAAACTGCCCCAGGACCTGGCGAAAGAACTCTTTGTCGATAGACATTAACGGCTCGATCCCTCTTCTTCCTTCCTTCACCATCAAAAGCGAGCGAGGGGACTGTCAGGCCACCTGTGCCTTGCGTCACAGCCTCGTCGCTTTGTCGCAGGCCCGCAAGCGGCTCTCCCTCGCCTGCCTACATGTAGTATCCGGGGCCTGTCGGCGCCTGACACTGGCCTTTCGGACAGAACTCCGTAGCAGAATCGTAGCATATGTGCCGCTTCTCTGCCAGCGAGGTGGATGCAGACCAGCCCGGCTTGAAGCCTTTCCATTGACAGGCGGGAAGATGAGGGCGTATAGTTACAGCGAAAGCCCGAAGGCGCAGTCCATCGGCAGGCCTGTCACCGGCTTTCAGCTCCGCCGAGTAGACGGCCGGCGTGCTCAGGGGGAGCGAGGCAGCCGCCCCACCTGCGATGCTGCCACTCGCGACGCGCAAGGAGCCGGAGGACTGCTCCCTGGCCAGAACGGATGGCGGTTCGCTGATCGGCAGCCTCCGGAGGCTGCCGGCAGGGAGGGGCGGATGGGACGGCCTGGCGCCGTGGTCGCCTGCCTTAGCGGGCCAGGACAGGCAGCTTCTTGCTGCCCGCCAGGCATCAGGTTCAGGTTGGGATCTCTGGCAGCGTATGATTTGGTGAGGGATTGACGATCGAGACCAAGAGTAGCAGTGAATCGTCTGCGCCTGCGCTGACTCTTGCCGAGGCTCAGGCCGTGGGTGTCAGACGTCGCCTGACTCCCCTTATCTTGACGATTCTCTTCGTCTTGTTGCCGGTGACGCTACTGGCGGCGGTCAGTACCGGCTCGACGGCTATTCCTTTTGCAACGGTTGTGCAGATTCTGCTTAATGGCAGCCATCTCTTTCATTTTCGGCAGAGTTGGGACCCGGCCCTGACGGTCATCGTCTGGGACCTGCGCCTGCCGGAGGCCCTGGGAGCGGCGCTGGTGGGGGCAGGATTGGCGGTAGCTGGGGTCCTCTTTCAGGGCATGCTGCGCAATCCGCTGGCCGATCCGTTTCTCATGGGTACCTCCTCGGGGGCCGCTCTGGGCGCCGTGATTGCCTTCATTCTCCCGCTCGATACGGCCTACGGCCTCTTTTTCTCGCTGACCCCCCTGCTGGCTTTCAGCGGAGCCTTGTTGACGGTGCTGCTGGTCTACGCTATTGCGCGCGTGGGAGGACGCACGCCGGTCGTAACCCTGTTGCTGGCCGGGGTGGTGATGAACGCTTTGCTGGTCGCCGTGCAGACCCTCATTCTGACGCTTAGTCCCCAGGCTCAGTTTAATCTGCAGGCTCTCTTTACCTGGCTCTCGGGGGGCATCAGCGTCAATAGCTGGTGGCCGGTGGCGATCGTGGGAAGCCTGATTCTGGCCGGGGTGGGGGGGGCCTTGGTTCTGGGACCGGTGCTGGATGCTTTCGCGCTGGGCGAGGAGGGTGCGGCTCACCTGGGCCTGCACGTTGAGTGGTACAAGTTTCTGCTGATTATGCTCGGCTCGTTGCTGACAGCCGCAGCGGTCTCGATTAGTGGCCTGATCGGCTTTGTGGGGCTGGTGACGCCGCATATGCTGCGCCTGCTGATCGGCCCACGCCATCGCCCCTTGATCGCGGCTTCGGCTTTGGGGGGGGCCTCTTTTCTAACTCTGGCCGATTTGTTGGCCCGCACGGTGATCGCTCCAGCAGTTCTGCCGGTCGGGGTCTTCACGGCCTTGATCGGGGCCCCGTTCTTTCTCTATCTGCTGCGTCAGAGCAAGAAGGAGTACCGATGGTCGTGAATCTCAGATCCGAGAGCAGAGATCTTCTCTCGTCGGGGGAGGCTCCGCTGCTGGAGGTGCATCATGTGACTTTCGGCTACGGTCCGCAGCCGCTCTTTTTTGATGTCTGTCTGCAGCTGGCGGAGGGCGAGATGGTGGGTTTGTTGGGACCCAATGGTTCGGGCAAGACTACCTTGCTGCGCTTGCTGAGCGGGGTGCTCTCTCCAACCCAGGGAGAGATCCGCTTGCTGGGGCGGGCACTTGGCCGCTGGCGACGGCGCGAGCTGGCGCGCGTGGTGGCGGTGGTTCCCCAGGAGCTGCAGATGCCGTTCGAGTTTACGGTGGAGCAACTGGTGGCTCTGGGCCGCCTGCCATTTATCCGGCTGCTGGGCAGCTACAGGCCGCAGGACCGGGCGCGCGTTGAGGAGGCGATGCGCGTGACGGGCGTGGCGGGGCTGGCGGAGCGGCCTTTCAACGAGCTGAGCGGCGGCGAGCGGCAGCGGGTATTGGTGGCAATGGCTCTGGCTCAGCAGCCGCGCCTGCTGCTGCTCGATGAGCCGACCGCCCATCTGGATATTCGCTATCAGATCGAGGTTCTAGAGCTGGTGCAGCGTCTGAATCGCGAGCACGGGATGACAGTGATGGCAGCGATGCACGATTTGAATCTGGCAGCTCGCTATTTTCCGCGCCTGGTGCTCTTTCAGCGAGGAATTGTGGCCGATGGCGCTCCGTCGGAGGTGCTGGAGCCACGCTTGCTGAGCCGGGTCTATGGGATCGCGGTCCAGGTGGGGATTGTGCGCGGCACAGCCCATTTCAGCGTGGTGCCGCCAGGCAGCCACGAGGCCGAGGAGGCGGAGATGCCGGAGCCACCTGCGCGGGTATTTGTGATGGCCGGCGGCGGCTCTGGCGAGCGCCTGATGCGGGCTTTGGCGGATTGGCATGTTCCTTTTCTGGCCGGGGTGCTCAATATCGGTGACAGTGATCATATGCTGGCTCTGCGCCTGGCGAGCCGCGTGCTCAGCGAGCAGCCTTATGCCCCACTCTCTCAGGCCGCGCTGGAGGAGCTGCGCACGGCTCTGGCAACTGTCGAGACGCTGATTATTTGTCCGATGTACGTGGGACCCGGCAATGTGGCTTTGCTGCGCGAGGCGCTGAGGGCGGCACAGCAGGGCTGCAGGGTGCTCTTGCTGGCTCCAGAGATGGCCGAGGTGACTCCGTCAGCAGCTGATGAGCGCTCCGGCAGCGGCCCGCTGGAGTCAGCTGCTCTGCTGGCACGAACGGGGATCGCGGCCCGCGATTTTACTGGCGGCGAGGCGACGCGGCTGGTTGAGCAGTTATTGCAGGCCGGGGCGCGCGTAATCAGCCGACCGGCAGAGGCGCTGGCACTGTGCACCGTCTGAGAGAGCTGGGATGGGACCGGCTCCGAGGTCTGGGGAGGATGAGAGAGGGGCGGGACTGGGGGGAGAAAGGGACCTCGCAGGCCCACGCTTGCAAACGGGGTTTTGTATGTAGTATATTGCTTTGTACAGCATGATAGAGTCTCGGAATGCGAGCCTTGTTCTCGATGAAAAATCGATGCCATCTTCAAAAGGCAGGGTAGACGGCATGGG
>NZ_JBHOQV010000118.1:0-119278 GCF_042408735.1 Thermogemmatispora sp. | reverse complement strand
CTCTCCAGGATCTGTAATCGCTTTGATTGATAAAGAGGCATCGATTGTGGAAACAGGCCGGGTCATTTGCAGGCGTTACCTGCTGCGACGCTTGATTAAGCAGGGACCTTTTTGCACCGTCTATCAGGGCCTGGACCAGGTACTGCAGCGCCCTGTCGCCATCAAGGCGGTGCCCCCGTCGCAGGTGTCTGTCTACCGCACCGCCTTGCGCATGACAGCTCAGTTTTCCCACCCGCATATTGTGGGCCTCTACGATATCGTTGGTGAGGGCGATCAGCTCTATGTGGTCCAGGAGTACGTCGAGGGCGAGGATTTCGCTGCCCTGCTGCAGCGCCAGCTCTCTCCCTTCGAGGTGATCGAACTCGGCTGCCAGCTCTGTCAGGCCCTGACCTACGCCGCCAGCGGCACACGCCGCGTCTGCCACGGCGATCTGACACCCTCCTCGATCCTGCGCGATCGACAGGGTTTCCTGCGCGTCAATAATTTCGCTCTGCCCAGCGATGTCGCCTATTTCAATGCCTGGAGCGTGGTCGGCGCCGCCGGCATCGTGCTCTCCGACCAGGAACTGCCCTGGGGCCAGGCCAGCGAGGGCCGCCTCGACGACGATACTCGCGCCGCCGGCCTCCTGCTCTACCAATTGCTGGCCGGACGCCCGACCGGCGCCAGCAGCGTCGAGCCTCCTCCCGATGGCCGCCTGCGCTTCCTGCGCGCCGCTCCTCCCGAACTCTGCGACCTCATCGCCCGCGCCATCATACGCGATCATCCCCAGCACATCAATAGACCTGAAGCTCTCTATATGGAGCTGAAAGCACTGGGCGAGACTCTGGAGGCCGCCGTACCAGCCTCGGTCGCCGTGGCCACCCCCGCGGCAGAGGGAATCGCCAGCGCCCGCCCCTTTACGCCTGCCCCCTTCCTGCCGGAAACCGATGGCCAGCCGCTTCCGTCCCTGCCCGGGGGAGAGAGTGGGCGTCGCCTCTCTTCTTTCGCCTCCCCCGCGCCTTCAGCCGCTCTGCATGCCGGCCCCGCACTCGAACTTTCCCCGGCTTCGCCCACCATCGCTGACAGCTCGCTGAAGGCTACCCCTGCCCAGCCCCAGCCTCCTCTCTATCCCTACGCCGGCACGCCAGCCCCTGGGCCGGAAGCCGAGCCGGGGCAGAGCCAGCAACAGATCCCCTTCCTGCTGCTCCTGGTCTGTGGTCTGGTGATCTTCGCCTGCTTCTTCATTCTGGGCTTCTTCTTGAGTACCCTTCTGCTGCACTAGAGGAGCAGCAGAAGAAGCAGCAGCTTACAGCAGCGCAGGTCGATCGGCGAGAAGAAGAGAGAGTGAGGAGGATGAGGAGGAGAAGGGAAAGAAGAAGAAGAAGAAGAAAAATAAAAGAGCAGCGGGTCGGCTGGCTGGCCAGCCAGGGCGAGGCCGGCCAGCCAATTCCAGAGCGGCTTGCTGTGCTCTCTTCCTTGCCTGGGCCTAGATGCCACAGACGGGCTGATCCATCCCAGAGCAGCGATAGGCGTAGGCCATCTGGGGACTGTTGTGGGCCAGCCCCACCTGTCCCTGAGCATCAACTATGATCAAGCCACCCTTGCCAGTGGCCCTGGCGCTCAAAACGGCGATCGCCGCCTGGGCCGCGACCTCGGCGCTGGCCCCAAGGGCCACAAAATCGGCGGCACGCCGCGCCAGCAGCAGGCGGACAAAGTCCTCTCCTTGACCTGTGCAAGAAACAGCGGCATGCTCGTCAGCATAAAAGCCGCAACCGACCAGGGGTGTATCGCCGACGCGCCCCGGATACTTCTGAAAGATCCCTCCGGTAGAGGTGGCCGCCGCCAGCAGGCCCGACTCGTCCAGGGCTACCGCCCCCACCGTTCCATGCCGCTCCTCATCGAGGTGAATGCTGGTCGCCCCTACCTGCAGACGGTAGTAGGCAGGTTCCCCCTCGTCGGAGACAAAGGTCGTCGTGGCTACTTCCAGACGGTAGAAAGGCGGCTCCTCCTCATCCTCATCGCTGGTCTGCTGGACAACTCCCCGGCGCTCCTCACGCCACCGGCGATACTGATAGTCGGTCAACAGATCTTCGGTACGGCAAAGCTCTATTCCCTGCTCCAGGGCAAACTGCTGGGCCCCATGTCCCACCAGGAGCACATGGGGACTCTCCAGGACCCGCCGCGCCAGCGTGATGGGATTCTTCACCCCCTCAACGGCAGCTACAGCCCCTACCTGCAGCGTGCGCCCCTCCATGATCCCTGCATCCAGCTCGATGCGACCATCCTGCGTCAACGTCGCCCCTGTACCAGCGTTGTAGACCGGATTATCTTCCAGCGCACGCACCGCCGCTTCGACCGCGTCGAGGGCCGAGCCTCCCTGCTCCAGGATACGCCACCCCAGCTCTGCCGCTTCCCGGCAGCCGGCCTGCGCAACTGCCGCCCGCTCCTCGGGGATCGTGCCGGCTCCTCCATGAACAACAATGGCGATAGGCATCTACTCCTATGCTCCTCATTTCCAACAGATTGATAGCTCTGAGTCATTGTATCACGCAGCGCCCTTCAGCCCGGCCCCCCCAGACCGCAGAGGCTATCGCTCTCCCCCTATCCGAACCTGATGGGGCCCACCCCACATCCACCATCCTGCTCAGACCCCTCCCCCTCGCTCCCATCTGCCCACTCTTCTTCTCTTTCTCACCTCTCTCCCACCTCGGGCCAGCCCTCCAACCAAGAACCAGAGGAAGGATTGACAGCGCTCGCTAATCTTGCTATAACATAGCGAACATCGCCGAGCGCGAATCGTTTCAAGCAGGCAGACAACGTTAGTCAAGCAAACCAGACGGACCAGGAGTTTCCGCACTGCAGTAAGGAGAGCAGGCATGACCCAGCCTCTGAGCGGCATCCGTGTACTCGACCTTTCCCGTCTCCTGCCTGGAGGCTACGCCTCGCAAGTCTTGGCCGACTTCGGCGCCGATGTCATCAAGGTCGAAGAGCCTGGCAGCGGCGACTACGGAAGAAACATGCCCCCCTACGGCCCCGGCGGCATGGGGCTGGCCTTTCTGGCAGTTAATCGCAACAAGCGCAGCCTGACGCTCAACCTCAAGTCCGAGGAAGGCCGGGCAATCTTCCTGCGGCTCGTAGAGAGCGCCGACGTGCTGCTGGAGAGCTTCCGCCCCGGCGTCATGGCCCGCCTGGGCCTGGGCTACGAGCAGCTACGCGAGGTGCGGCCCGCCCTGATCTACTGCGCCATTAGCGGCTACGGCCAGGACGGACCCTACAGCCAACGTGCCGGTCACGATCTGAACTATCTTGGCT
The DNA here is from genome assembly GCF_042408735.1 of Thermogemmatispora sp. Lineage (GTDB taxonomy): Bacteria > Chloroflexota > Ktedonobacteria > Ktedonobacterales > Ktedonobacteraceae > Thermogemmatispora. The sequence continues at coordinate 115,987 of NZ_JBHOQV010000118.1, read as the reverse complement.
ATGCCGGCCTGCTGCACTACAACCGCGATCAGCAGGGGAGGCCGGTCATGCCCCCGACCCAACTGGCCGATCTGGCCGGCGGCGGCCTGATGGCCGTAATCGGCATCCTGACAGCACTCGTCGGACGCAGCCAGACCGGTCAGGGACGCCTGGTCGACGTCTCCATGACGGAGGGGGCTATGAGCCTGCTCCCCCTGGCCATCAGCAGCTACCTGACGACCGGCCAGGCTCCCCAGCCGGGGCACTCTCCCCTCGACGGTGGCCTGCCGTGCTACAATATTTATGAGACAAGAGATGGCGGCTACCTGACCCTGGCCGCCCTCGAACCGAAATTCTGGCACGCCTTCTGCACTCGCATCGGCCACCTGGAACTGCTACCCTTCCACACTCCCGTCGGCCCCGAGGAGCGCAAACAGGCGATCGCCATTCTACAAAGCATCTTCAAAACCAAGACACGCGACGAGTGGCTGGCCGAGCTAGCCGACCTCGACGCCTGCGTGGGGCCAGTCTATTCGCTGGAAGAGGCGCTCAGCGATCCCCACGCCCAGGCCCGCGCCGTCGCCCACATGAGCGAGATCGCCGGCGAGGCCCTCGGCAGCCTGCGCCCCTTCCCGCGCCTCTCCGACACCTCCCCGGAAGAGCGCTACCAGCCGCCGCGACTGGGAGAGCACAGCGCCGCCATCCTGAGCGAGCTGGGCTACAGCCAGGACGAGATCGCTTCCTTCCGCGCACGGGGAATCATTTAAGCGAGCCACGTGGGAGCAAGGGATCAGGTGACCGGCAATCAGACAGGCGGCGAGCTGGCGGCAGGCAGGCCCCTCAATGTGATAGAATTAGAGAGTGAGAGAATAGCGGACATGCAGCAGGAGATCGCAGAGGGAAGAGAGGAGCCAGGCCAGCGGCTCTGGCGGCGTCTGCCGGCCAATCCTCTTGCCGGGCTGCGGCAGGTCGCCGAGGAACAAGAGAGGGCCGGTCAGGCCCTGCTGCGGCTAGAGATCGGAGAGCCGAGCTTTCGCACCCCGCAGCACATCGTCGCCGCCGCCATTGCCTCCCTGGAAGAAGAGGCCCAGACTTATGGTCCTGCCTGCGGCTGGCCCTGGCTGCGCGAGCTACTGGCAGACAAGATCAAGCGCATCGACGGCTACGAGGTCTCGCCGGACAACATCGGAGTGACTGTTGGCGGAACGGGGGCGGTCCAGCTAGCGCTCCTGGCGACCGTTGGCCCAGGAGATGAGGTCTTGCTGCCCGATCCCGGCTGGCCCCACTACTATCGCCAGCTTGCGGTCGCCGGCGCCACACCTGTGCCGTATCCGCTTGATCCGGCCAGCGGCTGGTTACCGGACCCGCGTGAGCTGGAGCGGCGGGTCAGCTCGCGCACGCGCCTGCTGATCCTCAACAGTCCCGGCAACCCAACGGGGGCCGTCTTTCCCCGGGAGCTGGTCGCCGCACTCCTGGAGGTCGTCCGCCGTCATCGGCTGGCGCTACTCTCGGATGAATGCTACGACGAGCTTGTTTTCGAGGGAGAGCATGTCAGCCCCCTGGCCCTGCTAACGGCGGAGGAGCGTGAACGAGGGACCTACATCGGCGTCTATAGTTTTTCGAAAACCTATGCCATGACCGGCTGGCGCATCGGCTATCTGGTGGCGAGCCAGACCCTTATGCGCAGCCTCAATCAAGTGCTCGACGCCAGCTATACCAGCCTACCGCTGGCCAGCCAGCGTGCCGCCGCAGCGGCCCTCAGCGGACCACAGGACTGCGTCGCTCACATGCGCGCGGCCTATCGGCAGCGACGCGACCGTGCCCTGGCCCTCCTGCAGCGCTACGGGCGCTACGAGTACACACCCCATGGCGCCTTCTATATCCTGGTCAACATCGCCCGCAAGAGAGACGGCAGACAGAGCGACAGCGGCAGCGGCAGCAACAGAGGGCAAGCCGCCGCCTTCGCTCTGGAGCTGCTGCGCCGGCGGAACGTCCTGGTTGTACCAGGGAACCTCTTCGGCACCAGCACCGTTGACTACGTGCGCGTCTCTCTGGGAGCGGAGGAGGAGACCATCGAGCGCGGCCTCAGCGCCATCTGTGAGCTGTGCGAGGAGGAAGCAGACGCGCCAGGAGTCGGGACGGCGCGCGAGCACAGCCAGGAGCTGCAAGAATAAGCCAAGAGCAAGAGCAGGCCAAAAGCAAGCACCGGGGCCCGGCGGACGCGGGCAGCCCCCTCAGCGGTTACTTATAGGCTACCACGCCAAACGCCTCCTGATGCGGCATCACCCGCGAAAAGCCAGCTTCCTGCAAACGGCGGGTCACCCCACGAAGGGTGCTACTCCCTGCGCGGCTCTGCAGGTCGCCCACATAGTGGAAAAGGCGCCCTCCTGCGCGGAGCACGCGATACAGCTCGCGATAGAAGGCACCCGAGTAGAGTTCGCCAGCCAGGGCGAAAGCAGGCGGGTCATGGATAATCCGCGAAAAATACTGATCAGGAAAGGTCGGCACCAACTCGCTGGCATCGCCCAGCATGCGACGGATTCGCGGATGATGAAAAAGATCCTGTGACCAGGGATTGAAACGAGCCACCTCCTGGACCGCAGGATCAAGCTCGATGGTAATCACCTCGTCGGCATGGCGGGCCGCCTCAATGGCGGTATAGCCCAGACCGGTGGCGGTGTCCAGCACGCGCCCCCCAATGGGCGCCAGCGTGCGGATCTTGAGGCGCGTGTCCTCCAACGGATCAACCTCCTTTACGCGGTGCATGACAAAGCCGGCGATCAGCAGGCTGGGCGCCCCCTGCGTCGGATAGAGGCTACAGGGACGGTTGGTCACCGCAGAGAAGGTCTGAATGGCCCGCACAGAACCGTGCTCCAACAAGAAACAGCTATTGAGAGCAGAGGCGATGCGCTCGACATCGTCCCAACGCAACAGTTCGCCCGAAGGGAAGAGTACCCCCTCCTCAGTGAGAGCCACAGTCACGAGGGAGAGGCCCAGGTCCGGCGAGAGTTCACACTGCCGCCTCCCCTCCCGACGAGCCTGCAAAAGGGGGGCAACCTGGACGTGTGATAAGACAACATGTAGGCTGGTGACCACAGGTCGCAGTTCCTCGATGTTGAATGGTAGGTGTTGGCGCGAAGATTATATATGGGAGCAAGCTTCAATGCAAGGGGGCCATTTTGACTAACTAAGAGTCTTACTCTCAGGGGCATTTATTGCCATCTGGGTAGACAGCGAGTATAATATCTTTCAACATTTATTGTACCTGCACCGGTAATCGCCGTCTGCTAGCAGGTTCCCAGCCAGGCCGTGCAGGTGGTAAATGCACAGCAATAAATCGATAAAAGATGGAAACATAACAAGGGAAAACGTATGAGTGGGCAACTCAGCATCATTCTGGTGCCACATACCCATTGGGACCGCGAGTGGTATCTGACTTTTCAGCAGTTTCGTATCCGGCTGGTACAAACCATAGACAAACTGCTGAACATCATGGAACATGACCCTGCATTCAAGCACTTCATGCTCGACGGGCAGACGATCGTGCTTGAAGACTACCTGGAGGTTCGACCGGAGCAGGAGGAGCGTCTCAAGCAGTATATTGCCGAGGGGCGCATTCTGATCGGCCCCTGGTACCTTCAGCCCGACGAGTTCCTGGTCAGCGGCGAGTCGCTGATTCGCAATCTGCAGACGGGTCTTAAGCAGGCGGCGCGTTTTGGGGAACCTATGCGAGTCGGCTACCTGCCTGACTGCTTTGGTCACATTGCCCAGATGCCGCAGATTCTGCAGGGCTTCGGCATCGGCAGCGCGGTTCTCTGGCGAGGAGTGGGCGATGAGGTCAGAGAAAGTGAATTCTACTGGGAGGCGCCAGATGGCACCAGGGTTCTGGTGGTCTACCTGCCCGAAGGCTATGGCAATGCTCGTCTGATGCCCCTGACTCCCGATGCCTTCGTCACCCGGCTGGAGATGGTGGTCTCGCAGCTGCTCGATCGCACCACCACCACCACGGACACGCTGCTCCTGATGAATGGCTCCGACCACCTGGAGCCGCAGCAGGGCCTGCCGGCCACTATCGAGGCGGCCAATAAGCTTCTGGGGAACGTCCCTCGCTCTGGTCACAGCAATCATCATCAGTATGCAGGTATTCATATTCAGATCGGCACGATTCCCCAGTACATCGAGCAGGTGCGCCGTGGCATCGAGCAGCAGCAGCGTCAGCTCCGCCTTCTCAAGGGCGAGCTGCGGAGCAGCAAGTATGCTCACCTGTTGCCGGCTGTCCTTTCGACTCGCATGTGGATCAAGCAGCAGAATACCGCTCAGGAGCATCTGCTGCAGCATTGGGTTGAGCCGCTGACACTCTGGGCCTGGAAGCTCGGCGACGACTATCCGCGCGGCCTGGTTCATCTGGCCTGGAAGTACTTGCTGCAGAATCAGCCGCACGACAGCATCTGCGGCTGCAGCATCGACCAGGTCCATCGCGAGAACAGCGTCCGCTTTGCGCAGTGCCAACAGATCGGCGAGGCCCTGGTCAGCCGCGCCCTGCAGCGGGTCAGTGATACGCTGTGCACGCTGCCGCCACAGTCGCTGGCCGGCCAGGAGCGGGCACCGTTCCCGATCGTGGTTTTCAATATGGGTCCGGGGCCGCGCAACGCGGCGGTCTCCGTCGAGGTCCATATCGCCGAGTCGCTGCAGCGCGCGGCGCTCGTTGATGAGCGGGGGCGGGCCTTGCCCTTCCGCGTGCTGGGCGAGCACCGACGCCGCATCGGCAGTCAGACCATCCAGCGTCAGGCGCTGGCCCGCATGCAGGCTGTTGGCACCTTCGACCGCCCCGGTCAGTTCCTGGCACTGACTCACGACACCATCAGGATCGCTATGGGCATCCCCGACGACCCCGATGAGATCGTCGATCTGCGCGTCCTGCCCGCCGCCACGCCCGACCTGCGCCGTATCGAGATCGCCCTCGCCCCTTCCCACCTCCTCAAAGGCGAGCGCGAACGCTTGCTTGCCGGCGAACGGGAGGTGCTGGAGCTGCTCCAGCGGGAGGAGATCAGGGCCTTCGAGTTCGAGGTCTTCGAGCTGGTGCAGCAGAAGGTCGAGTTTCTGGCCAGCGAGCTGCCAGCCTACGGGGCCAAAACCTATTGGCTCTATCCGGCTCTGCAGTCCCGGCAGGTTCCTCCCCAGGAACAGGAACAGGCAACCCTGCGCTGCGCTCCCCAGACGATCGAGAACGAGTTTTATCGGGTCGAGGTGGATGGCGAGCTTGGCACGCTGACGGTGACCGACAAGGAGACGGGCGCCGTTTTCCGCGGCCTGAATCGCTTTGTCGATGGCGGTGACGTCGGCGATCTCTATACCTACTGTCCGCCGGCGCGCGATACGCTGATCAGTACGCCGGCTCAGCCGCCGCGCATCGAGCTGCTGAGTGCTGGCCCGGTGCGCGCTACGCTGCGCATCAGCTCGGTCTGGCGCCTGCCAGTGGCCTGCAGCGATAGCCGCGATAGCCGCAGCGAGCGCTTCGTCGACTGCCCGATCGACAGCGAGGTCTCGCTCTACCCCGGGGTGCGTCGCATCGATATCCATACGACGGTGGAGAATAATGCGCGCGATCACCGTCTGCGGGTCCTGTTCCCCATCCCTTATACAATAGAAAGGGTGGCTGCTGAGGGAACGTTTGAGGTGCGCCTGCGCCCGGTAACGGCTCCTCGCCCGGAGAACGTCAGCGATTGGGCCGAGGCGCCCGTCAATACCTTCCCGCAGAAGCGCTTTGTGGATCTGAGCGATGGCCAGATCGGCCTGGCGGTCCTCAATCGCGGCCTGCCTGAATATGAGGTTGTGCAGGGCGGCCCAGGCCTGGCGTCGGGGCAGATGGCCCTGGCTCTGACCTTGCTGCGCTGTGTGGAATGGCTCTCGCGCGATGACCTCTCCACGCGCCAGGGTCCTGCCGGCCCCATGTACTATACGCCGGAGGCCCAATGTCCCGGCCGCCAGGAATTCGACTATGCGCTGGTTCCGCACCGCGGGACATGGGAGGCCGAGAACGGCCTGGTGCTGCGCGAGGCGCAGGCTCTCAATCTGCCGGTCCGCGCGCTGGTGACCAGCCAGCACGATGGTCCGCTTCCAGCTCAGACCTCGCTGGTGACCGTCTCGCCCCCGGAGCTGGTGGTCAGCGCCATCAAGCGCTCGCTCGATGATCAGGGCTGGGTTGTGCGCGTCTATAACCCGCTCGACCATGAGGTCGAGGCCACCTTCCGTCCCGGCCTTGCCGCCAGTCAGGCCTTTGTGGCAAACTTACTGGAGGAACCGCGCGAGCAGCTCGAATGGCAGGGAGGTCAGCATAGCTCATCGCTGCAGGATACCCCTTCTATCCGGCGACAGCTGCGCGCCGGGGAGATCCTGACGTTGCTGTTCCGTTAGGCCCGCTCGTGCGCGCGTCCTTTCTGAGCAGCGATAGCCTGATAGTCAGTCAGGTCGCTCTAACATAAGGCCCCAGTGAGGGCGAGATGGCCTCTCCCCTTCCGCTGCTCGGCCCCGCCTATTCGGCTCCGCCTGCTGTAGATGAGCGGGGCAGGGAGGAACCAGCGGACGGATAGGGAGAGGGTGAGGAAGAAGCATAAGGGGCAGAGGCGGGGCGGAGAACAGTCAGAGCCGGGTAGCTTAAGGCTCGCTCGACCGTCCGCCCCGCCTATGAGCCTGCCGCTCTGCGCCGGGCCAGCCAGATGGGTACTGGAAGTCCTGGCAGAAGCAACGTTCAACCGGGGATGTCCGTTGTAATTGTGTGTACTGAGCTATGTCTATTCTGAAAGGGGCCTTCATCCTGTGAACGCGCAATCTCTGACCCTTATTCTTGGAGCTACTCCCGGTGGGGGCAGCTTGCTAACAACCCTGCAGAACGCACTCGGGTTTATTGTCAGTTTTTTTCTCGCCTTCTTCTTCGTTTTCTGGATTAGCTTGATCATCTGGACATTCCGTGATATTCGCTCTCGCTCTCAGGACCTGGCCACCCAGGTCATCGCGACTTTGCTGGTGGCCGTCTTTAACGTGGGCGGGCTGCTGATCTACTTGATCCTGCGCCCTCGCCAGACACTGGCCGAGATCTACGAACGCCAACTGGAGGAGGAGTCGCTGCTGGCCGAGATGACAGAGCGCCAGACCTGCACCAACTGTCACGCCCGCGTGGAGTCGGACTTCCAGATTTGTCCTTCTTGCGGGCAGAAGCTAAAGCGGCCCTGCCCGAAGTGCGAGCGTCTTCTTGAGCTACGCTGGTCTTTCTGCCCCTACTGCGCCACTAATCTGATGGGGATGCCCATGCAGGGTATGCCCAGCGTCCCAGGTGTCTCCGGGATGCCCGGCGTGCCATCCATGCCGGGAGTGGCTGGGATGCCCGCTAATCAGCCGCCCGGCGTTCCAATGAGCGGGCCGCTCGGCGGCAACCGCTTCTAGCCCTGCTCTCAAACTCTGCCTCTCGCTTGCTATGCCGCCGGCCGACTTTCCGGATTCTCCGACCGGCCAAGCGAGCAGACAATGAACAGGATCGACGGATCGACAGCGACTGCCGAGAGGGCGGCAATGCGGCCCGGTTTTGGCCTGGCCACCAGGGAGCTGTGGCTTCCTGGCTTCTGCCGCTGGCTTATCTGGCATCTCGACCTTTCTCCTCTCGCATGGCGAGCGCTATGCTGGCTCCCAGGCACTAGCTCGGTATCCTCTGCTCCTCTGCAGGCCGGTGACCGGCGAAGAGCCGCCTGCCCGGTTTGGTACCAGGCCAGACGGCTCTTGTCTTGTTTTTTGGCTTTCTTCCCACTCAGGAAGATCGCTCACTTCCCCGGTCACCGGCAGGCAGGAGCAGCCAGGATCCGCTGGTCGGGCGAGCACTCGCTCGCCGACCGCGAGCCTTCCCTGCACCAGGCGGAGAGAAGCCCCTGCCGCCCGCTCTCAGGGAGAGCGTTGTCGCTGCAGCCAGAGAGACTGGGAGAAGCCGGCAGCCTGAGAGACTCTGGAAGAAACGGCCCACTGGCCGCCCACTGGCCGCCCGAGGATGTACCCCTGTGCGCTACCAGGTGGTCAATCTGTCCGTCTTTGATTGGCCCGGCGCTCCGCATGTGATATAATAAGAGAGACACCAAAGGGTAACTTCGTTACCACATTGGCTTCTCTCTTTCAGAAAGAACGTGTAAGCAGCATAGCAGCTGCGACCTTTTCCTCACAGAGCCTGTCTCCTCGCCCTGGGCAGCACGAAGGTGCTTGAGACCGCCAGGCGCTCGGTCCGTCCGCCCTCGCTATGCATCAACAAAGGGGCGGAAGGCACTGGCCAGGCCATCGAGACCAATCGAGACCAGCGAGGGGCGGGAATAGGGCGACAAAGCAAACAAGCAGAAGAAGGCTTTGGTGGGTCTTGTCGGTCTTTCTCTCTGTCCAGCCTGAGCGGAAAGATGGCCTTGATTGGGGAGCGGTTTTGACGAGCGAGCAAACGAGCAAGCAGGTGAAGCAGACGACAGGCCGCCGTCAGGTTGACCAGGCAGGCAAGCGGATAAGCGGAGAGAGAGCGAGACAGGCTGTGAGAGCAGACCAGCCCGCCCTTCTACGGCGGCCTGAGCTGGTTGAGGCGGCCAGGTCCGTCGTGCGGATGAAGCGGAGCGCGCTGCCGACCAGGCCCGGGCCGGTCCTGGCGGCGCCAGTCTGCCGGCTGCGATATCCATGAGGGCGAGAGCGGCCTCTTCGCTCTTTTTCTATAAATAGAAGGCTGTTAGCGCTAAAGGAACGTGCAGACCCTATGGCAAAAGCAAGAGAATCTCTGGCAGCAACGGCTGAGCAGGTAGCTGGTGATGGTGCTCTCCCGAAGGAGAAGCTCAATGGCTCCAGGGCGGCGCCGCGTGGCAGTGCCAGCAACGGGGAGTACAACGAGCAACACATCCAGATTCTGGAGGGCCTGGAGGCGGTGCGTGTCCGACCCGGGATGTACATCGGGTCGACAGACCAGCGCGGCCTTCACCACCTGATCTATGAGGTGGTTGACAACAGCGTCGATGAGGCCATGGCCGGCTTTGCCGATACGGTGACGGTCACCATCCACGCTGATGAGTCGGTGACGATTGAGGACAACGGGCGCGGCATCCCCGTGGAAAAGCACCATCAGCGTCCGGAGATGTCGACCCTGGAGGTGGTGATGACGATCCTGCACGCCGGGGGGAAGTTCGGCAGCGGGGTCTACCAGTTCAGCAGCGGCCTGCACGGTGTGGGCGTCTCGGTGGTCAATGCCCTGTCGGAATGGTGCGAGGTGGAGGTGACGCGCGACGGGCACCGCTATCGCCAGCGCTACGAGCGCGGCGTTGCCGTGACTCCCGTCGAGGACCTGGGGCCGGCTGAAGGCCACGGCACCAAAACAACTTTCCTCCCTGACCTGCAGGTCATGGAGACCCGTGACTATAACTTCGATATTCTGGCCCAGCGCTTCCGCGAGATTGCCTATCTCAACCGGGGCCTGACGATCTCCCTCCGCGACGAGCGCACCGACCGCGAGGTCACTTTCTACTTCGAAGGCGGCCTCGTCTCCTTTGTCCGCTACCTTAATAAGAACCGCAACTGCCTGCAAAGCCGTCCCGTCAGTATTGTGCGCGAGGTCGACCAGGTGAAGGTCGAGATCGCCCTCCAGTACAACGATAGCTGGAATACGACGGAGTTCTCTTTCGCTAACGGCATCAATACCGTGGACGGGGGCATGCATATCACGGGCTTCCGCAGCGCCCTGACACGCACGCTCAATGACTACGCCCGTAAGATGGGCTTCCTCAAGGAGAAGGAGAGCAACCTGACCGGTGAGGACGTGCGCCAGGGCCTGACGGCTGTCGTGAGTGTGAAGCTGCCTAACCCGCAATTCGAGGCTCAGACAAAGGCAAAGCTGAACAACGCTGAGGTGCGTCCGATCGTCGAGGCGGTGACGGCGGAAATGCTCTCCGTCTATCTGGAGGAGACGCCTTCGGAGGCCCGCGCGATTATCGAGAAATGTCTGACCTCGGCCCGCGCCCGCGAGGCCGCTCGGGCGGCCCGCGAGCTGGTTCAGCGCAAGAATGCCCTCGATACAACCCTCCCCGGCAAGCTGGCCGATTGTACCGAGCGCCGTCCCGATCGCTGTGAGCTGTACCTCGTGGAGGGCGATTCCGCCGGCGGTTCCGCCAAGCAAGGTCGCGATCGCCATTTCCAGGCCATCCTTCCCCTGCGTGGCAAAATCCTCAATGTGGAGCGGGCCCGCCTGCAGAAGATGCTCGAAAACGAGGAGGTGAAGAACATCATTACGGCCATCGGCGTGGGCATCGGCGAGTCCTTCGATAAGTCGAAGCTGCGCTACGGACGTATCGTGATCATGTGCGATGCCGATGTCGATGGGGCCCACATCCGCACTTTGCTCTTGACCTTCTTCTTCCGCTACATGGAGCCTCTGATCACCGACGGCCACCTCTACATCGCTCAGCCTCCCCTCTACCACGTGAAAATGGGGAAGGAGGTGCGCTACGCCTACTCGGACGAGGAGCGCGATGCCCTGATCGCCGAATATAAGGCAAAGCATAACGGAAAGGAGCCGGAGGTGGGACGCTACAAAGGTCTGGGCGAGATGAACCCTGAAACACTCTGGGAGACGACGATGGATCCAGCCCGCCGCACGATCCTCAAGGTGACGATCGAGGAGGCGGTGGAGGCAGATCGCGTCTTTAATATGCTGATGGGCGATGAGGTGGCTCCCCGCAAGCGCTTTATCGAAAGCCATGCCAAGAATGCTGAGCTGGATATCTAGCCTGGCCCTCGCGCTCGCCCTTTCGCAGAGCTGAGCCTTTTCCTCCCTCCCTCGCTGGCTAGCTCCATCCGGCTGGCGAGGGAAGGGAGGACCAAGCGCAAACGCTCCATTCCCCTCTCCACTCGCGCTCTTCTGGCCTCTTTCTCTCCCTCTCTCCCTCCGCCAACGGTCGACCATCCCAGACCCGCTTCCCTGGCAGTCGTGCACCGCAGCCAGCCAGCGAACAAAAGAGGAGACCAGTAGCAAACTGGTCTCCTCGCTATCGGGACCTCCATTGGTGAGGTGGGCGGGTCCGGCCAGGGGTCCGCCTCTCGCTCTTCGGAAGATGGGACCTGCTGGTCTGCTCGCCGCTGGGCCGGGGCTGACTAGTGAGCAGCCACGGCCTCGGTGCGCTCGCCTCCCGCGGCGGGTGGCGTCGGCTTCCTGGTGAAACGCTCCTTGATATCTTCAACCAGGACATAGAGCGTGGGCACCAGGAGCAAAGTCAGGACCGTCGAGGAAGTCAGACCACCAATGACTACGATGGCGAGATCGCCCGAGATCAGCAGGCTGTCGCCGCCTCCGATCCCCAGGGCCATCGGGATCAGGGCCATCACTGTCGCCAGAGCCGTCATGAGAATAGGACGCAGACGCCGGCGTCCTCCTTCAACCACGGCAGTGCGCGCATCCAGTCCCCTGGCTCGATACTGATTCACGAGGTCGATCAGAACGATGGCGTTGGTGACCACAATACCGATCAGCATCAGGAAGCCAAAGAGCGAGGAGATGCCGATCGGCGTGCGCGTACTGGCCGCCAGGATCAACGAGCCAACGCCGGCAAAGGGAATGGCGATCAGCAGGATCAGGGGCTGCACCAGGCTACGGAAGGTGGCAACCATCACAATGTAGACCAGAGGAATGGCTACCAGCAGAACAAAGTAGAACTGCTGCAGAGCCTGGTTTTGCAGCGAGGTATTGGTGCCCAGGCTGGCGCTCGCTCCATCTGGCAGGTGCAGACCATTGATGCGCTTCTCCACCTCGTGGGTTACCGCTCCCACGTTGTCGATGGTAGCGGTCAGGGTAATAGTAGCCGTGCGCGTGCCGTTGAGATGGGAGATCTGGGTCGGGCCGTTGACCTGGCTCACGGTGGCGATGTCTCCCAGACGTACGCTGCTTGAGCCGGTCGGCAGACGGAGGTCTCGCAGTTGCTGCAGGCTGGTGGGCGCCGCTCCCAGCTTGAGGTCAACGTCCTGCTGGGTTCCATTGAGGGTCACATGGGTCACCGTGGTGCCATTATAGACCATCTGCAGAAGCTGCCCCACCTGGACCGCTGTCAGGCCGTGCACCAGGGCCTTCTGAGGATCGACATGAACGTCAATGAGGGGCACCGCGGAGGAAAGATCGCTGCTGACGTCGGTCGTGTTGGGCGTATTGGCCACCGCGTCGTAAACCTGCTGGGCCGCCTGACGCAGCGTGGCCTCGTCGGGCGCCTGGACAGTGATATCAACGATGTTGCTGTTGCTGGTCTGCAGGAAGGTGAAGCTGCCTACTCCGTGCAGCCCCTTGAGGCGATCACGGACGGTCTGCTGAACCTGGTTGAGATCGGTGCTGGCTTTGACGGTGACGATGTAGGTGGCACTGGGACCATTGGAGGCACCAGGGCTGAGATTGAGAAGGGAACCACCACCGCCCCCCACGGTCACTTGATAGGCCTGGATGTCGGGGATGGTGCTCAGCATGTCTTCTACAGGCCGCGTCGCCGCGTCGATGCGGTCCAGGCTGGCCGTCGGCTCAAGCTTCTGGGTAAAGCGGAAGGAGGTCGCCCCCTGGTTCCCGAATACGTTGACCGGCAGCAGCGGGAAGAGGGCACAGCTCCCAAGGAAGAGCAGCAGGGCCACAACGAGCGTAATGGCCCGGTGACGCGTGACCCAGCGCACCAGCGGGACGTAGCCCCGCTCCAGAAAGCTCGGCTTCTCTTTGGGAAGCTCTCCCTTGCTGGCAGCTTTCTCCGCAGGACTCTTGAGGAACCAGTAGGCCAGGACGGGGATAATGGTCAGGGCCACCAGCAAAGAGGCCAGCAGCGCTACCGTGACTGAGAAGGCCAGCGGGTGAGCATACTCGCCCACGATGTCGCCGATAAAGGCTAACGGTAGAAAGACACAGACGGTCGTCAGCGTCGAGGCCGTGACGGCCGTGGCTACCTCTTTGACTCCCGCCAGCACTGCCGTACGCTTGTCTTCTCCTCCTCGCAGATGTCGATAGATATTTTCAAGAACAACGATTGAGTCGTCGACAACGCGCCCGACGGCGATGGTCAGTCCCGAGAGTGTCAGGAGGTTGAGCGAGTAGTTGCCCACCCAGAGACAGATCAGGGCGATGATGATAGAGAGCGGGATCGAGATAGCCGTGACCAGCGTGGAGCGTACGGACAGCAGGAAGACGAGGATGACGACCACGGCAAAGAGGGCGCCGAGCAGCCCTTCACGCGCCAGGTCGCGGACCGACTCCTGAATGTAGGGGGCCTGGTCACTAACGACCGTGATGCGGGCGTTATAGCCCAGCTTGCGCTCCAGGTCGGGAATCTGGTTGTTCACGTCCTGGGAGATCGAGACGGCATTGCCGTCGTTGGTCTTGGTAATCGAAATGCCCAGGCTAGGCTTGCCGTTGGTGCGTGTCAGAGTGGTAGAGGGAGCGAGATCTTCTTTGACAGTGGCCACATCGCCAAGCTTGATCGGTTTCAGGGTGACGCCCGCCGCAGCAGCCGCCGCCGCGCTGGCGCTGCTACTGGAATTGAGCTGTTGCTGCTGCTGCAGGGCGGCAGCGCTGCTGGCTGCACTGGTGCTGCCGGAGAACTGGCCCTGTGGCAGAATCGCCTGCTCGCCAACGACCAGATTCTTGAGGTCGTCGAGCGAGCCAAGGGTGTTGCCAACGCGCACCGCCAGCGTTTGACCGTTGGCGGTCTGCTGACCCGCCGGCAGGGTCATGTTATTGGCCTGCAATACTTGCTCAACCTGGCTGACGCTGAGATTGTATTGCTGAAGCTTCTTGGGATCGAGGGTGATGCTCACAATCTGCTGGCGCACTCCGGTGACGCTCACGTTGGCCACGCCGTTGATCCCCTGGAGGGCCGGCACCGCAATCTGCTTGAGACGCACGGCCAGGTCCTGCTGGTTCTGGTCCGAGCTGACGGCCAGGATGATGATCGGCACGTCGGCAAAGTCGTACTGCTGAACCTGGGGAGTGACGTTCGAGGGCAGGCTGGACTGGGCCTTGTTGATCTCTTCGCTGATGGTCTGTTGGGCCCGATCAAGGTCAGTGCCAAAGTTGTAGTAGATGGTAATGACCGACAGTCCCTGGCTCGATTGCGAGGTGATGCGCTGGACACCAGAGTTTCCCTGGAAGTCGCTTTCGAGAGGATCGGTGACATCCTGCTCTACCTGCTCCGGCGCAGCCCCCGGATAGGCGGTAATAACCGAAATAGCCGGATAGACAAGCGGTGGTAGAAGCTCTTGCTTTAACAACGGGATGATATATCCTCCTAACAGGAGCACAGCAACGGTGGCTAAGGCCACGATGCTCCTGTTAGCCATGCTCAGTTTCGCAAGGCGATGCATACTGTTCTCTCGTACCCTTTCTGGTCTGGTTCTAGCAGGAAGATATCTAGAACGGGGCAGTTTCGAAATGTTTTTACGAACGGCCCCGGTTATCGGTTACAGTCCAGGACACCAATCGGTGAGGTCGTGTGACCAGAAAAGGTCAGGGCCGGGCCGAGGGCGGCGATGTTTTTCCTTCTCGAATGCAGGGGAGAAGCGGCGTCTGAATAGCAGAAGCAAGGCAGCCCTCTTATCGGTCTGCTGCTATAATGCTTGTCAGTGAATTAGACCTCAGTACAACTAAGGTAAAGGAGACAGAAGCGATGTTCTGCCCTTTTTGTGGAACGCCCCTGCCGCCAGAGGCACGTTTCTGTCCTGTCTGTGGGCGTCTGGTGCTCCTCCCGGGGAGCGAGTGGGTCCAGGGTCAGGAAGGCCAGACCGAGAAGGCTCAGGCCGAGCCTGACCGGACAGAGCAGGCCGCCACCGTGCTCGCCGAGGAGCACACCGATACTGATCCGCTCGGAGAGAGGTTCATTGCTCCTCCGCCGCCATGGGTCGTCGGTCCAGAGCAGCCTGGTGCCGACAGGGGAGGCGATGGTGGCCTGGCAGTGCCACGACGCGCACTGCTGATTGGAGCCGCCGGGCTGGCGCTCCTCGGTGGCACAGCAGCCCTGGCCTCGCTGCGCGCCTTCACGGGAGCCTTCTCTGCTCAGCCCGCCCCGACCCGCAGCGCCGTCAAACCCGGCGTCGCCACGCGTCAACCTCCTGTCGTCTCTTCGACAGCCGCCAGCACGCCAACTGCCGGCGCGCCCTCCCCGACCGCCACCAGCTCAGGCGTCATGTCCCAATCCGGAGCCGTGGGCAGTCTTGTGGCCCGCTACACAGGTCACCGCGGTTATGTCTACTGCGCCGCCTGGTCGCCCGACAACCGGTTGGCAGCCACGGGAGGGCAGGACGGCAGCGTGCAGATCTGGGAGGCCCTGACGGCCAGGCCCGTCTTGATCTGGAATAGTGGGAATCCGCAGCAGGAGATCTACGCCCTGGCCTGGTCTCCTAATGGGAACTATCTGGCCTTTGGCGGCCAGGACTACCAGGTCTACATCGGCGATGTGAGGAGCGGGGCCGTGATCTTTAGCTACAGCGGCCATAGCCAGCCGATCTACGCCCTGGCCTGGTCCCCCGACAGCCAGCGCGTGGCTTCGGGCAGCGGAGATAAGACCGTTCAGGTCTGGAACGCGAGCGATGGCGGTGCGGTCGTGACTTATACGGCCCATCAGGATACCGTACGCGGCCTCTCCTGGTCACGTGTGGCTCAACTGCTGGCCTCCTGTTCTGAGGACAGCACTGTACGGGTCTGGCGGCCCTCCGATGGCACAACCCTGACGGTCTGCAGCGGCCATGAGGGGGGAGTCTTAAACCTGGACTGGGCACCCGACGGCCAGCGCCTGGCTTCGGGCGGACGCGATGCCACCGTGCGCCTCTGGCGTGCGGCCACTGGCAGTCAGGAACTGGTCTATCGCGGTCATCAGAGCCGTGTCTGGAGCGTGGCCTGGTCGCCCGGCGGCGACCGTCTGGCTTCCTCTGGCAAGGACGGCACGGTTCAGATCTGGCAAGCCAGCGGGGGGCAACAGCTCTTTGTCTATCGTGGCCATAGCGACACCGTTTGGGCGGCTCTGTGGTCGCGCGATGGCCAGCTCATTCTTTCCTGCGGCAACGACGGGACAGCTCAGATCTGGAGAGCCACACCCGCTTGAGGCAGGGAAGCCAGCGCCCCGCAGGTAGCGCCCTTTTCCTCCGCGGCCGGCTGCGCGATGGGGCTGGTAGGGGGCGGGCGCGGTGCGCCCACGAGGCTGGAAGCGGACCAGGCGCTGCCTCCGCTAGGTCAGGCGTACGAGGAGCGCCATGCAGGCGGTAAAGCCGTGAAGAAAAGGGCGGCCATCAACCGGTCCGATTTCTCCGCTGCAGAAGAGACCGACGAGCGGCAGGGGACCCAGATAGTGCTCGACTGCCTCGGCATCGTGATTGGGGGTATCGAAGAGATTCATGCCACGCCCGTTGCAGGTGCAGAGGATGGCCGCCACCGGTTCACGATCTCCCAGCTCCTGGCGGGTCCGCTCGAGAGTATCGCGTAGATCCATATCGGCGGTGCCAGCGTCGCGCATCTGGAACTGAATCGTCTGGCCCACGCGCGGCATAGCTCCGATGGCCAGGCCACCGCTGAGCCGGTCGACTCCAATCAGGGGCCGCACCAGAAAGCTACCGCGGCCAAAACTGTCGCGATACTCGTTGGCCGCCAGGCCCACCAACAGATTGTGGCGAGCGCGGCGCTGCAGAAAAGGCGGCAGCTCCTGCAAGGTCTCTAGCAGCAGCTCATAGGCCGGACGATTCGAGATCGTTTCGACAAGGTTGCCGCGCACACTGGTGATCGTCCAGGGTTCTCCGATCGGTTCACAGCCCTGCGAGACGAGCGGCAGAAGAGTGTAGGGTCCACCAATGGCCAGTCCAACGCCGCCCTCGCCGAAGACGTCACCATTGCGGAAGACAAAGGTGCGTTGCAGCAAGGGATGGGCCGAGGCCAGGCCGCCTACCATCGGGCAATGGGGATAGGCTCGCGCCAGCCCTTCCAGCAGAGCTTCGCAGTCCAGTCGGAAAGGATCGGCAAAGATCAGCCAGGCGTTGACCTCCTCCGGCAAGAGTCCCAGGCGCGCATGCCACTCCTCAGCCCGTTCACACTCTTCGACCAGAGCCTGCGTAAAGCGCACCACGCGCAGCCGCGCGCCCGGCAGTTGGAGCGTCATCAGCGCCAGGGCCGTGGTCTCCTCCAGCTCTTCACCCTGGCCGATCACTCCCTGACCGGAGCAGCCGATCAGCAGCCGCACTCCGCTTTCTTCATAGGCCCGGCGCACGAGTTCGGGAAACGATTCCGCATAGAGGCCACTGGCAAAGAGAATGGCCAGATCGCCAGGACCTTTGACGCGCCCGAGGGCGCGGGCCAAGGCCCGCTCCCAGCGAGGATCCTCGACCAGCGCTTCCCGCACCAGGGGCTTCTCCTCAGCCTCATTCATAGGCGCTCCCCCCGCTTCGTCTCGTCTCTGCAGGCCCTCCGGCTCGTTCTGCATGATAGGCCCTCAGTCGGCACTGGTCCGACAGATGAATTCCACTTCGTTGCCATCGGGATCATCCACGTACATGGTCCGACTGGCCAGCACGGGGTGCTGGCCACTGCGCGGTTGATAGCCCGCCTGCACCAGAGCTGCATATTGAGCATCAAATGCTTCTTTCGGCAGCTCCAGCGCCAGATGATGCAGCTGATAGCCCGCCGGTCGGGCTTTGATTTCCTCGCTCTTGGGAACCAGCACGATCATCTGGGGAATACCGGCCCGCCCCTCGCCAACTTTCAAGAAGACGTTCGGCAGGGCCGGAGGCGAGATTACCTCTAAGCCCAGGAGATCCCGGTAGAAGTGGAGAGCCTTTTCTTTGTCTGCCGTCCAGAGTACGATCTCCGCAATCCCGACGATATGTTTCATGTGGAACACCCGTTCTTAATACCGCTTCCTTCCTTGTTGCTCTGCCAGGCACCTTGCAGATGGTCGCGTCCTCATCGCAGCCTGGAGAGTTCTGGAAGAGGGCCGCTCTCTGCTTTCTTCTCAATTACGATAGTATCGCACACGCACAAAGGTTCCGGCAACTACAAGAGAGGCACAGCAGAGCTGAGGGGTAGCCTGGCAGCCTGCTACTCCCCAGCCCCCTGCGCCTAACAAGAGCGGGAGCCTGCGCGCGACCTGACGGTGGCCTCCGGGCCGCGGAGGCCCCTACTCGCTAGCCCCTGTCACCGCGAAAAAGCAAAGCAGCGCTTCCTCCCAGACCGGAGGAGAGAGGCGCCCCCCCAGGGGGAAGGCGCCGTCCCCCTGCCCCCAGACTAGAAGAAGAGCGGGCAGGGGTTGCCTGGCAGCACCTGACGGAAATCGTTGTAGCGCTGCAGCGTTGCCCCCCCACCTCCAAAAACCAGGTAGGTGAGCTTGAGCAGAGAGCCGAATTCCGCCGTCTTGCCGAAATCGTTGGTCGTCAGACCCGGCACATCGTTGCCAATCAGCCAGAGGCAGGTCGGCCCGTGGCTGGCCAGGCTGAAGAAAGGATAGAAGTCCGCTGGCACCCCCTCATCCGTGTTGGGAACGATGGCGCAGCCAGCTCCCGTGTCGCGGTTGCACTGTCCGTTAAAATCGGCCGCCTCGATGCGCGGCGTGTCCGCTTCAAAGGCCACTCGACTATAGTTTTGTCGATCGCCCAGGCCGGTGCGGGGACTGCTGAAAAGGATCGGCGTCGGATGGAGCCGTGTATTTCCATCGGGCCAGACCGGCTTGTAGGAGGTTCCGTCGAAGCCCACATTGGTGCCATAGCAGCCCGCCACCTGGATGCGCAGCGAGGCACTCGCGGGGAAGCAGGCGGTATCGTCGCGATCGGCTGGCTCGATGTCGCCGCCGGTCCCCTCAGTACCCCGACAGACTCCTTCCTCGTCGATCGGGCCGTTGCAGTAGTCAAAATGGCCGATCTCGTCGGCAAAGGCAATGTTATAGGAGTGAGCCGCCCAGATGACGCGCGTCGCCTCGGAGGAGGTGCTATACATCGGGTGGAAATCGTAGGGAATGTTGGTGCACTCAGTCGAGGGTGCGGGGGCAAATTTGACCTGCCCAAAGCCGTTGGCGGCGCTGGCCGTCATCGCCCCATGCTGGCCCGTCGTCAGATCAAAGAGATCGACGCGCAGGCCGTGCGGCGTATCCCCCAGCTTAACCAGGACGAGGTCGCCGGAATTCATAAAGAGGTCGCGCTGCGGATCAGGGGTGAAGGTCGCCAACGTCGCCTGTACTGGATTGGCCGGCGCCTGGGACCGCCCGTCGCGCGTAATAAAGGCAAAGTTGACGTACTCCAGACCGGTCTGGGCCGCGCAGGTCGGATTGAGCACCGTCCCGTGTACGGGGTCCTCGGAAAGACTGTCAATCGTCAGCGCCGCACACCAGCGGCGCGCATCACAGCTACTGCCCTGGGGCCAGGGGACAAAGCCCGGCGGGTAAAATTGCAGCTCCATGTAGGCCGTGCCCGGATGCCTGGGACTCACCGCCGGATCCACAATGTTGCGATCGCTGTCCGGCGTGCAGGTGCTTACTTGTAGGGGATAGGACTGGGTGTCGCAGAGGGCCATGCCAAACCAGAAGGTGATGTGGAGCTGGAAGTTGAAGGCTTTGTTCCCTCCCGCTGTCAGGCCCGCTGGATCGCTCGGCAGACGGAGGAGATAGGTCATATGGTTGCCCGAGCCTGGCAAGGAGGAGTAGAACAGAACGGAAGGCTCGTCGTGTCCGACGTAGTAGCCTTCCCCAAATACTTCTTCAGGATCCTGTACTTCGGTGCAGGCTGTGCCTGGGCGGGCACAATCGATGTGCCAGTGGGTCTGCAAAAGCACGGCAGCCCGTGCCCGACTGGCGCTCGCTGAAACCGCGCCTGTCGCGAGCAGTAAGACCAGCCCAAGGGTACCAGCCAGCAGGCAGAGCCGATGGCACAGGAGTTTCATGGTGAGCCTCCCGCAAAATCGCTGCTCAGAGACGACCATCCACGTCGCTGTTTTGCAGCGCACAGCCACGTGCGCTGTCAAGGCCGGCAAGCAACCGGGAAGGAGCTTATTCTTCTTACATACTCTCCCCCCTTCCTTAGCGATAGACTCGTATGGTCTGAAAGCTGGGAAGCAAAGAATGGAATATAGTTTTATCTGCTCTACCTGTTATCTCTGTTGGCACCCTTATAAGACGATCTAGATCTTCTTGCGAGCCTGGCGAGGAAGCCCAATAACCTCTCTCATTGTGTACCATATTTTTCCAGCGGTGTGAAGTCTGTGGAGGATAAGATAGCGGCTTCTCCCGTCGGCCAGGCAAGGAGAGGAGCTGGTAAGAGAAACGGCTTTGGGAGGGTGAGCGCCCGGGAATGTGACACGGCAGGCAAGCCACGGGCGTGGTTGGTGCGGTGAGGAGAGAGCCGTACGGCAGAAGAGGAGAGGAACGGTCAGGACGGGGGGCCAGCCAGTCCGCGCTGGCCGGGACCCCTTTCGAGACACTGGGAGCGCACTACAGCCGTACCCTTCTCTTCCTGTCTTGCCTGAGAGGGCAGGCTGCAGCACGCTCGGAAGAGCAGACCGGACGGGATGGGATTGAGGCGCTCAGTTCCGGCGAGGATTGCGCGGACGATAATCCAGCGCCCCCTCAAAGGTCACCGTGGTCACCAGCGAGGCATCGGAGAGGCGCGAGCGAATGCGCTCATCGATGGCCTGCAGGCCACGTGGATTGGCGGTGATCACCGTTGGATAGCGCAGATTATAACGATAATTTAGCAATTGGAAGAGCTTCTCGTTGGCCCAGGGCGAGCTTTGTTGCGCCCCGAGATCGTCGAGAACAAGCAGCTCCGCCTCGCGCATGCGGGCGAAAAGCTGATCGTAGACCTCTGGCGCCTCGGGCGCGAAGGCGGCGCGCAAATGATCCAGCAGATCAGGGACCGTCGCAAAGAGCACCAGCGAGCCATTCTCAAGACAGAGATTGGCAATGGCGGCTGCCAGATGCGTCTTGCCGCAGCCGTTGGGTCCCACCAGCAACAGCCATCCATCAGGCTCGCGGGCATACTCCACTGCCGCCTGATAGGCCTGGCGTACCCCGGGCACCGTATAGTTAAAGCTCTTGAAGCTCTTATCGCGGAAAGCTTCCAGATTAGACATGCTGCGGAGCTGTTGGCGCCGGCGCTCCTTGAGGTCGGCCTCCTTGCACTCGCAGGGAATGGGTTTGCCGAAATGGGGATGGCCAAAGGGCACATCCAGGCGCAGGTAGCCCGCCCCCTTGCACTTGGGGCAGACTGGGCGCTGGGAGCCGAAGGGAGCCGGCAGCGTTGAGGCGCTGTGGCCGACGGCTTCTAGAGGCCCGCTCCCTGGCCGCTCAGGCGCCGGTGCCTGACGAGCCTGGCGCTGTCGCACAGTCTCTTGTAGCTGGGCAAAGGCCGGATTGGCGAGAGCGTTGGGGCGTAAGGGCTGAGTGACCCGCTGCTGACGAGCCACCGCAGGCACCCCGGTCGGAGAGAGCGCGAACTGATCGCGAGGCAGACCCGGGGCCGAGGATGGTCCTTCCGTCTGGCGCTGCAGAGCGGCGCTCTCGCGCGGCATCAGCGCCTGCCTCAGCGAGGGCAGCTTGCTGGTGGGCATAGTGCGCGAGGGAGCCGGGCGAGAGCGAGCAGTGGCCTCGAACAACTCTTGCTCGTCTTCCCAATCTCCGTAGCGCATCCCCCCCTCGTCGTCCTCGTCGTCCTCATCCTCCCACCCCTGGCCGAAGAGGGCATCGCCGCGCACCGTCGGCAGGTAATCGTCGGCCCGATAGTAGTAGTCGCGGGCCCGCCGCGGCGGAGAGGGGGCCGCCGTTGGCCGACGCGCCCCATAGAGATGATCGCTTTGGCGAGCAGGCAGCCGGCTCGGACGGGAGAGCGGCTCGCCGCTTTCCAATGTCAGGGTATCTGCCAGGACGTCGGCCAGTGCCTCTACCCCGGAGACCTCTCTGACCTCGACGCGCCCACGAGGGGAGCGCCCGGGGTGCACCGGGGCCTGTTGAAAGCGCGTCGTCTGCTCCCCGCGCTCCCGCGACGGGCTCCCGGCCTGGCGAGCGCGCTGCTGAAGCAGTTGCTGCCGTCGCTGCTTGAGCATAATCTCATTCAAGCGTTCCATAGGTTATCTGCCTTCCGTTTCCCAGCGCCTCAAGATTGCGCGAATATAACGCCAGTTACGTTTATTATGTTCTACAGCCTCGCGAAAAGCTGCTTCGATCCACTCAGGAGGATAGCGTTCGGCGGCATCGCGCAGCTCATCGGCGATCAATGGAGAAAGAAGCCCTATATTCTGTTCGTACAAGACAAATATATTCGGACGCTCAATCTCAATGTGCAAATGCTGAGTCTGGCTCTGGCCGACGCGCGCCAGAGCGGTCGCAGCCGGGGTGGGTGAGGCAGTGATGCTCTGGCTCTCTCCCTGGCGTGGTCCACGCTCTGGCTCGGGGCGACGCTGTCCGATGTCGAGCAGGCGGACCGGAACCAGCTCGCTGCCCTGCAGCTCAGCCACCACGCGCCGGCTGCGGGCCGTATTAAAGAAATACCAGCCGATGACCTCATCCTCAGAGCCATCATCACCGAGCACCTTGAGGTAGACACGCAGGATGGTGCCACGTGCTACCGCCTTTTCCAGGCCCTGGCGTACTCGCTCTTCAGGAGGGCGCGGATCGCCGCGCCGCTTCAAGCTTTTCAGCAGCAGGCGATCGCTCAGCAACTCCGGCTCGCTCACGCAGCGCGGCTCGGCGCGCTTCTGGGCCAGGAGCCAGAAGAGGTGCAGCGTCACCTTCAATTCCGCCACATCCTCAATCTCTGGCAGGAGCGACCTGAAGAAGACCTCCGGCACAGGGACATAGGGATTCTTGCCCGAAGGGAAGCCAGCAAAGGACGTCATAGTCATCCATCCAGAGATTACTCAGGAGGCGGAGAAAGCTCTAGATCACAGAAGCGGGTATGACTCGCCTGGAAGTAGAGGCTTACCTCGCCGACAGGACCATTGCGATGCTTGGCGACGATAATATCCGCGATATTCTTGCGCTCCGACTCAGGGTTGTAGACATCATCTCGATAAATAAACATCACCACGTCGGCGTCTTGCTCAATGCTGTTGTGCAAGACAAGGTCAGCCGCCACAAAATTGTGCAGGCCAGCCACCGTCAGATCGTAGACCTCAGCCTGGCCAGCCGGGACAATCGTCTCCACAGGGTCCCAGACGATGTCTCCCTCAACAGCCCCCGCCGTCGAGAGCAGGTGGCCAGGGCCAGCGTCAGAGCCGGAGGCAGACGACCGGGCGCGCTCCAGAGCCACCGCCACGCTCTGCCCCGCCCTTAGCTCATCAAGGCGCTGCCAGCCGGCGCGGGTCAGAAAGGGATGGTTGGCCGTGGCGCGTATCTGCCGGCCTCCGGCGGTGGTGAGGCGGTAGACAGGGCGGCAGCCCGTGGCGAAGGCGCGTGTCACCGGGGCAGCCTCCAGGCGCATGGTTGCCGGATTCAGAGCCAGTACGCGGAAGCCCCGACGCCCCACCAACTGCCCAATGGGACAGCAGACCCCTTCGTCGGCCAGATAGACCGGCGTCTCCTCGGCCAGACAGCCGCTCTCGCGCAGGTCCGAGAGCTGGGGCACCTTCGACTGACGCGCCTCCACCGCTCGCGAGAGCTGGGCCAGCGCCAGGACCGGCACATTCAGCTCACGCGCCAGGGCCTTGAGCGTCCGGCTGATCTCCGAAATCTCCTGAACGCGGTTCTCGTTACGCCTCCCGCCGCCGCTGGTCGTCTGCATGAGCTGCAGGTAGTCGACAATAATCAGGTCGACCCCCTGCTCCGCCTGGAGGCGACGCGCCTTGCTGCGCATCTCTGCCGTCGAAATGCTGGCAGTGTCATCGATCCAGATCGGAGCCTCGGCCAGCCGCTGCGTGGCCAGCATAATGCGCTCCCACTCCTCATCGTCGATCCAGCCCGTGCGCAAGCGCTGCTGATCAACACCGGCCTCCATCGAGAGCAGACGCTGCACTAGCTGTTCTTTGCTCATCTCCAGGCTGAAGATGGCCACCGTCTGCTTGAAGTGCACAGCGGCGTTGTGAGCCATGCTCAGGGCCAGCGAGGTTTTGCCCAGCGAGGGACGCGCCGCCAGAATGATCAGGTCCGAGCGCTGTAGCCCGCCGGTCAGGCGGTCGAGATCGGTGAAGCCGGTCGGTACGCCAACGATGGCCCCACGTCGCTCATGCAGCTGATCCAGCTTATTCAGGTAGTCGGAAAGGATCTCGCTCAAGAGCGAGAAGTCCGAGCGCAGGCGCCGCCGGCCGATCTCAAAGATCAGGCGTTCGGCCTTATCGAGGGCCACATCGGCGTCGCCCTCCTCGTAGGCGATGGCGGCTATCTGACCGGCAGCATGGATCAGGCGGCGCAGAACTGCCGTGCGCTCAACGATGCGCCCATAGTACTCGATGTTGCCGCTGGTGGGCACCTGGTTGACAAGAGACGTGATGTAACTGGCGCCTCCTACCTCCTCCAGCTTCCCCTGACGCTCCAGCTCATCGCAGAGCGTAATAAAGTCTGCTGGCTCATGCCGCTCATAGAGCTGGAGCATCACCTCGTAGATAGCGCGATGGGCGTCGCGATAGAAGTCCTCGGGGCGCAAAAAGTCTGCAACCTGGATGATCGCCTCCGGGTCGATCAAGATGCTGCCCAGGACGCCACACTCGGCCTCGATATTCTGCGGTAAGAGCTTCTCCACGTCCTGTCTCCAGCCTTCTGGCAAATCTCCGCTGCTCGTCTCAGGCGCTCAACGATCTCAAATCTGACTCAGCGGCTTAAAGGATTATACCATACTCAGCCTGATTTTTCACGCAAAAGCCATCTGCAGGCACTTTTTGGTGACCAGCCAGACAGGCCAGGCTCGCCCTGGCTGGCGCGCGGCCCAGGTATGCGCCCGGCGTCCCTCTCGGCCTCATCCCGTCTGCCGGAGGTCCAGCCCGCACGGGCGCAGCGGGAAGGGAATCCCGTGTGTCTACACAGTGTAGCGAATCTTGTGCCCGAAAGCAAACAGCAGGCTAGCGCTGACGCTGTGGATATGTGGATATCCTGGGGGATAGCTCACGCTTGCGGCCCGCACGTATAGCTGAGTTAATTCCAGTTATCCCCCAGTTATCCACCGTCTGAGGGCAGTTATCCACAGCTATCCACAAACTTATCCACAAACTTATCCACATGGCCCAGTGGGCAAATCTTCCTATTCCTCGGGGGGCTGGCTCTCGAACCCCACCTATGGGGGAGGCCGGAAAGGGCTTGACCGGCAAGGAGCGGCAAGGTATCATAGCACCCAGACATCAGCGCTCTTTGTTTTAGCTGGCTGGCTAGCCGTTTGCCAGCCGGTCCTGCCCAGCCGCCGCTGCACAGGACAGGAAGGAGGGCAGGTACCCAGCCATGTCCAGCGCTGCCGCCGTCAACAGAACAGCCCTCACAGCAAGGACGCAGCTGAGCTGTTGATCTGGGCCTCAGCCCAGTCTTGCAATCCCGATTCTTTGCAAGCAAGCAAGATCTGAAAAAGGAGCAGTATTCAGACCCCATGCCAAAGACGAGCAAGCGCGCAGCCACGAGAAGAGCGGAAAAGATCGCCCGGGCGCACGCGACCAAACTGCCGGAAGCGCCTGCCCCCAGGAAGAAGGAGAAGCGCGGCCCTGGCTATACGCCCCCTAAACGGGGCCTGGCTCGCTACCCCTGGGCCGTCACTCTGACGATCCTAATTATTGCTGCCGCCATCGGCGCCATGTACTATTACAAGATCGGCCCTTTCGCTCCGCCGAAGCCGCAGCCGAAGAGCGCCGCCGTCTCCCCCTGTCTGAAGGTGGTCAAGCAGCTTACCGACACTTCGCCGGCCCCAACCGGGGAGGCTTTCAACAAGATCCAGCATACGTATAAGGCTGCGCCCGCGATGTCGATCAATCAGAATAAGATCTATTGCGCCGGCATCAATACGAATCGCGGCCTGATTGTGGTGGAGCTTGATCCGAAGCTGGCCCCCGAGACGGTCAACAACTTTGTCTTTTTAGCCCAGCACCACTTCTACGATGGGCTGAAGTTCCATCGCGTGGTGCCGAATTATATTATTCAGACCGGCGACCCCAAGGGCGATGGCAGCGGGGGACCAGGCTATACGCTGCCTGCCGAGCCGGTCAAGGGCAACTATACCGCCGGGACCGTGGCGATGGCCAAACCTAACACCGGCACCGCCAATAACGGTAGCCAGTTCTTTATTTGCGTCTCCGATCAGCCAGCGAAGGAATTGACGAAATCGTACAATCTCTTTGGCCATGTGGTCCAGGGCATGGATGTCGTGAAGAAGATCCAGGGTCCGGGCGATCAACCTTCTCAGAAGAATATTACGCCCGATGTCATTACCCATCTGGTGGTAGTGACTGCTCCTTAAGACAGGCTCACCAGGGACAGGCGGGCAGAGGGAGACCAGAGGGCGGGCCGGACAGAGCAGGCCAGGCCAATCCCGGCCCGCCTTCTTGCTTCTCTCGCTCGCCAGGCCCGCCCTTCGTCCAACCAGCTCGGGCCGGCAGCGCTTTGGCTGAGGGAGGGAGCGCCTGGAGAGCCTGGCGCACAGTCCGAGTACGCTGCTTCTCTCCGGCAGCGGCTCCTTGAGCATCTGAAAGTGAGGATCTGCTAACAATGCCAGCCAAACGACGTTATAGCGCTCCGCCCGCTATGCAGATCGATCCGCATCGGACCTATTATGCGACGATCAGCACGGCGAAGGGCGATATCCGCCTCCAGCTCTTTGCTGCCGAGGCCCCCCTGACGGTGAACAATTTTGTGGCTCTGGCCCGTGACGGCTTCTACGATGGCCTGACCTTTCATCGCGTGGTGCCCGGCTTTGTGATTCAAGGGGGTGACCCGCTCGGCAACGGCACCGGCGGGCCGGGCTATACGTTCCCGGATGAGCCGGTACGCCGCCCCTATAAGGCTGGCACCCTGGCAATGGCAAACGCTGGCCCGAATACGAACGGGTGCCAGTTCTTTATCTGCCTGGAGGATCAGCCGCGCCTCCCGCCGAACTATACGATCTTCGGCGAGACGCTCGCCGGCCTCGATGTGGTCCGCCGTATCCAGGTGGGCGATGTGATGCAGCGGGTGACGATCGAGGAGGGCTAGTCTCTCGCTCGCTGCTCTTCCGTCCCCGTGGCAGCCTTGCCCTTTGAGGAGAGGAATCACAGGCCAGACTGGCCCGGCCCTGCTTTCTGGCCCTCTCGGGTCGGACGCGATCCTCTCTTCAGGGGGTACGAGGACGGCCAGGCCCAATGCGCAAGGTCCGCCAGACCCACCTCAGTCAGCCCTTCTGATCTCCCAGCCTGCCCCTCTAAGCTGGCACTCAAGCCCTCCCACGCTCCTCTGTATGGCGCCTCTGGACACGTCAGCTTTTCTCAGCTTTCTTCTCCACGCGGCTGGCTGCCTTGCGAAAGCCAATGCCTTGATCAGTAGTTTTACTGATCTCCACATCCGCCGTCCTTATCTGGCCTTCAGCCTCTTGACAGCAGATATTAGCATGGCCTAATATCTTAGTAACGCAGTCGGATATTAGGTCTGCCTAATATCGGAAGGAGCAGCAACCAGTCCAGGCGAGGCACCAGCCCCGCCTTCACTATCAGAGGAGTATGACCGGATGAGCAGACAGACTGAGGTGAGTCAGCCGGCACGGCGCTGGCTGTCACTGTTGGCCTGGAGCACGCGCGATATTTTGATCCTGGCGGCCATCAGTGTCGTTTTCGGCATTCTGCTGGGTGCCTTGCTTTACCCATACATGTTGTCTGTGGTTCTTGGGCCAATTGTGGCTTGGGCCTGGGTTGGACTCTATATTTTGCCAGGTTTCTTCATCGCCTATGCTTTGCGCAGGCCGGGGGCGGCCTTCTTGATAGCCCTGCTCTACTGCTTTGTGAGCATGCCGATCTCGCCGTACGGGCCATCGATTATGATCACGGGCATTCTCTACGCCTGCTCCGGCGAGATCAGCGTGGCGCTCGGAACACGCTATCGCCATTTCGGTCTGCCGTGGATGGCATTGACGGGCTTTTTCGGCGGGATCGTCATGCTGGTGATCTATGCCATCTTCTATCCATCCTCCTTCCAGCTCGCGCTGCCTGTCTTGATCGGGGTGATCGCCATTACGCTCGTGAGCAGCACGCTGAGCGGCATTCTGGCCAAGTACCTGGGCGATGCGGCGGCGCGCACCGGTGTGCTGGCTGGAACGATCCGCCGTGAGCAGGATGAAATCTAACTCCCTACCTGTCCACCCGCATCCAGGGTGGTGAGACTGAGCCTATGGCTCTCCCTGTCGCGCCCAATCAGCGCTACCTCAGCCTCTCGCAGGGGCTGGTCGAAGCTGACCAGCCCCTCCCTGCCTTAGCCAGGGGTAGGGAGAGCGCTGGCTGCCCGGCAGGCAGATAGGCAGCCAGCATGGCAAGACGTTAGACAGCCAGGCAGGATGCTGGTAGAGGAGAAAGGTCATGACTGAGACAAGGACGGCCCTCATCGAGATCGAGGATCTGACGGTCAAGTATCCTGGACGGCGCGCACCGGCCCTGGAGCGGCTCCAACTTGAACTGCGCGCTGGTGAGACCGTGCTGCTGTTGGGCCCTTCGGGCAGTGGCAAAAGCACGCTGGCGCTCACCCTGAACGGGCTGATTCCCCACAGCGTCGGGAAGGTGCAGAGCGGTCGCGTGCGCGTGGCCGGCCTCGATACGCGCCAGACGACGGTTGCTACCCTGGCCCAGCGGGTAGGTTTGCTGTTTCAGGACCCGGAGGCGCAGTTTGTGATGTTCACAGTGGAGGATGAGATCGCCTTCGGGCTGGAAAATCTCTGCTTCTCACCAGAGGAGATGGAGCGTCGCATTAGCGAGAGTTTGCGTCTGGTGGGACTGACAGAGCTGCGCTATCGCCGCGTCGAGCAGCTCTCGGGGGGAGAGAAACAGCGGGTAGCCCTGGCGGCCCTCCTGGCGCTTGAGCCGGAGATTCTGGTCTTCGACGAGCCGACGGCTAATCTTGATCCTCAGGGGACACAAGAGGTCTTTGCTCTGCTGCGCCGCTGCAAGGAGGCGGGCCGCTACACGATTGTCCTGATCGAGCATCGCCTCGATGAGCTGATGGATCTGGTGGAGCGCATGGTAGTGCTCGGCAAGCGAGGCGAGGTGGTGGCGGACGGAGAGCCACGCGAGCTGCTGCGCAGCCAGCTCGGCACTCTCGAGGAGCTGGGGGTTTGGGTTCCCCAGGTAGCCAGGCTGGCCCACGCCCTCCAACAGCAAGGCTGGTCGCTCGAGCCGTTTCCTCTGACGCTGGCAGAGGCCGAGGCAGTTCTGAAGAAGCGGCTGCCTGGTCCCTCTCACCAGGTCCAATCGGTTGCCAGCCTCCAGGAGACTGAGCGCCAGCCAGACCCTCCTTCGGGCGGACCTGAGCATCCTCAGCGAGAGCCGGCAATTGAGGTCCGTTCTCTCTCGTACCAGAGCGGAGGACGACAGGTCTTGCGCG
Organism: Thermogemmatispora sp.; assembly: GCF_042408735.1. Lineage (GTDB taxonomy): Bacteria > Chloroflexota > Ktedonobacteria > Ktedonobacterales > Ktedonobacteraceae > Thermogemmatispora. The sequence goes on along the minus strand of NZ_JBHOQV010000118.1, from coordinate 86,513 downwards.
ATATCCGGCTGGCGATTCCGCGCGGGGCCTTTCTGGCCCTGGTCGGCTCCAACGGCGCGGGCAAGACTACCCTGGCCCAGCACCTGGTCGGCATCTTGCAGCCGCCACGGGACTGTATCCGTCTGCTGGGCCGCGATATTACGACCATCCCGGCTCGTGAGCTGACGCGCCACGTCGGCTACGTTTTTCAGAATCCCGAGCACCAGTTTATTACGGAGGCGGTCGAGGATGAGGTGGCCTATGGATTGCGTGTCATGGGCCTGCCCGCGCCAGAGGTCGAGGCCCGGACGCGCCCGCTGTTGGAGCGCTTCGGCCTGCTGCCTCTGGCAAGAGCCAATCCCTTTACCCTGAGTCACGGCGAGAAGCGACGCCTGAGCGTGGCTACCATGCTGGCAATGGGACAGGAGATCCTCATCCTTGATGAGCCAACCTTCGGCCAGGATGAATACAATGCGACCGCCCTGCTGGAACTGCTCTGGCAGCTTCATAGCGAGGGACGGACGGTCGTCGTGATTACGCACGATATGTCTCTGGTGGCCACCTACGCCCAGTATGTGGCGGTCATGAAAAACGGCAGGCTGCTCTTTTACGGAACCCCAGCAGCCCTCTTTGCCCGAGAGGAGCTGGTGGCAGAAGCGCGTCTGGCGCTGCCCCCTCTGGCTCAACTGGCGCGCCGGCTCGGGTGGTCGGATCTGCTGACGCTGGAGGAGTTGCGTGAGCGCTGCCTGCAGGACGGAGCGGAGGCGGCCCTGAAGCCATTGGCTGGTTCCGAGGGAGCGGCTTCCGCAGGGGAGGGAAGAGCATGCAAGTGATCTACCAGGAAGGCGAGTCGCTGCTGCATCGCCTGAACCCGCTCAGCAAGGTTATCGCTCTGGTGCCCGTGGTGCTTTTCGTCGCTCTCACTACCGATCCCTGGCTGCCCCTGGCCTTCATGGTCCTGGCCAGCGCTACCATTCTGGGAGCGGCCCGAATCGCCCCAGGAACTTTCTGGCGCCTGCAGGCCCCTTTGACTCTCAGCCTTCTGGTCTTCATGGTCCTTTATCCCTTTATGGTGCGCGCCGAGCTGTTCGATCGGACGCCCGTCCTGCTCCGGCTGGGTCCGCTGGTGCTCTACCAGGGCGCGCTCTGGGCCGGTACGGCAGCCGTGCTGCGCGTCTATGCCATGTTCCTGCTGTCGCTCATCTTCATGTTCACCACCGACATCAGCGACTTTATCCGCGCTATGGTTCAGCAATGGCGCTTTCCCTACCGGCTCGGCTACGGCGTGCTGGCCGCCTTTCACTTCGTGCCCCTGCTGCAGGAGGAGTTCCGCCTCATCCAGGCAGCCCATCGCATTCGCGGCATCGAGACCCAGGGTGGGGCCAGAGTCCATCTCGAGCGCCTGCGCCGCTATCTGATCCCATTGCTGACAAGTGCCATCCGGCGGGCCGAGCGCACCGCTCTGGCAATGGAGAGCCGGGCCTTTGGGGCTTTGAAAGAGCGCTCCTATTTCCGACGTTTTCGCTTCAGCCGCACTGATTATCTATTCATTATCTGCTTCTGGTCGCTCTGCCTGCTGGTCATTGCGCTGTTCTGGCTGACCGGCTGGATGGGGCCGCTCTCCTTTACCAAGGAGCTATAGCCATGAGCAACTTCCTGGAAAGTGAGGAATATTGAGTGTGGTAGAACGCATCTTCTGCGCCCAGCTCTCTGAGGAGCGCCAGATACCCTTTCATGGTCTGGCGCCGCTGGCGAGAATCTGGGTGTTGGTTGAATATACAGGGGCCTGGGAGCGTTCGGCGGTGCTCTACAACGATCTACCTCTGCCAGCTCGTCGCTGGCTTGCAGAGGTAGCCCTGAGCTACGAGGCCAGGCAAAGTATGGCGGTTTTCATCCGGCGAGGGCCTCGCAGCAACGGGCCGCTGCGCTGCTTTGTGGCCATTACCTTGCCTGAGCGCCAGGCGCTCTACGCCTTCCAGCTCGCAAGCTACGAGGAGTTGCCCCAGCTTCCTCTGGAAGAGCTGGAGCAGGGAGCCGCCCACTACGACCGCTATCTGAGCGCCGAGCCGCTCTATCTGGTCTGCACTCACGGTAAACATGACCAATGCTGCGCCAAATTCGGCATGCCTGTCTATCGGGAAGCGGCTCGCCTGGCCGGTGAGCAGGTCTGGCAGTGCAGCCATATCGGCGGCGATCAGTTTGCCGCCAACCTGGTCTGCCTGCCACATGGCATCTACTATAGCCGCGTCAAGGTGCCGGAGGTAGCCAGCATTCTGGAGGCAGACCGCCAGGGACAGCTCTACCTGGAGAAATGTCGCGGGCGGGCCCTCTATCCTCAGCCCGTGCAGGCCGCCGAGCACTACCTGCGTCAGCGCACGGGTCTGCGCGGACTCGAGGCCCTGACCCTTTTAGAGGCACACCAGGATGGGGACTATCATCAGGTTCTCTTCCGCACACGCCACGACGGCGCCCTCCATAGCCTGCGCCTCAGCGAGCAGAACCAACCACTCGCCGCAGTCGAGGGCTGCCGCTGTAATCTGACTGGCAAACTGCTGCGGCAAGAATATTGCCTGCTTGAGCACCGGATCTACATCCCGCAGGCTCAGCAGGCGACCGTTGGCTAGATAGCCAGACAACTGCACTCCCTCTCTCTCACTCAGCTCTCTCGGAACCCCTTCCTCTCTTCCCTCGGCGCCAGGTCTGGGATGGCACGGCAGCCGAGGGGAGGGAAGGGAGGAGGGAGAAGAGAACAAGCCAGCAAGCGAAGAAGCCCGATCTGAGTGGCGAGTAAGCCAACGAGGCCGGCCTTGTCAGCCAGCCTCGCCTTCTTGACCTTCTTCTTCTTCTCCTTGCCCTCAGCAGCTATTCAAACCCCTGCTCTGGTTCAGCCGCTGCCTTGCTGGCTAGCTGTAGCCGACATAGTAAGGATGGCGGAGCGTTGCCAGCCAGGCTCCGAAGAGGGCGGCCAGCCCTTCCAACAGGCCGAGCAAAAACATAAAGATAACGGTGACCACGATCCCCCCAACGACCCCACCGAAAGTGATATTGCCCGTGGCAGGGGCGTTGCTGGGAAAGCCCGGAATATAGCGGGGCAGGAAGATCGCGCCCAGATAGTAGAGCACCCCGGCCAGGAAGCCCGCCAGAAAACCCAGGCTTCGCTGAACGGCCAGCTTGCCGACGATGAAACCCGCCACAGCGCAGATCACCAGGCTAAGGAAGATGATCAGGCCACAGAGGGTCGTGATCGAGACCGCGAGCTGATAGGCATTCTGGCCAGCGAGTTGCTGGGCGTTGCTGAAGAGCGAGGCATTGAAGAGGACAAAGGCGATATTCTCGGCGGCACAGAGCAGCCCGGCTACTGCCCCAACGATCAGCGTCGGCACCAGGCGGCCCCTGGGCAGCTCCGGCTCGCTTGGCTCCTCGCGCTGATGCATTCGGCGACGCCGCTCGTACTCCTCCTCATCCCTCTCTTCGCTCTGCTCGGGAAAGGGCGCGATATGGTGGCGATGACGACCGTGACGCTCCTCTTCCTCGATTTGGCCCCATTCTTCATCTTCATGCTGATGCAAAGGATAACGCTGCTCCGACTCGTTCATTGACGGCCTACTCCCTTGTTGACTGATAGATGCTCATTTGCTGGTCGTTTGCGGGTTGGCAGCAGGAATATGGGCAAAGACCGCCGGGTAGGTATTGATGACCTGCCATTTGCCAATAGGCCAGTAAACAGCAATGGCCTTGCCGACAATGTAGTTGCGCGGGACCACACCCCAGTTACGCGAGTCGTCGCTGTCGGGGCGATTGTCTCCCATCACAAAGTACTGATCTTTGCCCAGTTTCCAGATATTGGCAATAGCGTTGTAGGGGGCCTTGATATAGGGTTCGTTCAGCAGGACACCATTGACCCAGACATGGGTACTGTCGGTCCTAATGACATCTCCGGGAACGCCTATGATGCGCTTGATAAAGTCCTGGCGCGTGTCCAGCGGCCAATGAAAGACAATCACATCCCCACGCTCGGGTGGATGAAACAGATAGGCCAGCTTGTTGACAATAACGTTCTCGCCGTCGACCAGCGTAGGCTGCATGCTCACATTTTCCACATGGTAGTTCTGGATGGCAAGGCGCGTTACCAGGAAGAGGATCAGCGCCAGGGCTATGACCTCGAGAATATCGCGGGCAAGATGTGCTCGTTTCAAGACCGTTACCTCGCCTGTTCCGATCACCGCATGCGGGAGAACCAGTGCCGGCCTGCTGGCTCACGGCTCTTCTGGCTGGCGAGCTGGCTGGAAAGCCCAGGCAGCTCGCCAGTCGACCGGTCCGGCTCTCCGGCAAAAGCTGGCTTCTGCACTCTATAGACGACACGCTCTGTCTGGGCACATTATAGCGAAAGATTGGCGACTACCTTCATGTTGCCCTTCGATCGAAAGGGAAAGCAGCCCAATGGTACCAGCTTGCTTGCCTGCTGACAAACTGTCGCCGCCAGGTGCCGCTCCCCCGGGTTCCGCGGAAAAGGTGTCCGCGTGCCTCCGACCTCCTGTGGTCCGCGAAAGGCGGCCCACCTTCCCCCGAGGAGAGAGCGGTCAGGCCAGGCAGGACAAGGCTCTCCTCCCCTCCTCCTGGCTGGCCTGGGCAGAGCAGTGAGCCAGCCGGGCCAGGCGGCGGGCAAGCAGACAGACAGGCAATGCGCTGGCCAGGTCGACGCTCTTGCCCGGTAGTCCAGGCTCTTCAGCATTCCTATGATAGCACGGGTTGCCGCCTCTTACCAGTTGCGTACGATGAGGTGTCCAGCGGCTACGGCGTGGACAATGTCGGCCCGGCTCACAATGCCAACGAGCCGGCCATGTTCAACGACGGGGACACGCTTGATCTTGCGTTCGGAGAGCAAAGCGGCGATCTCTTCCAGTGGGGTTTCTTCGGAGACAACGATCAGCTCGTGGCTCATGATATCGGCGACGCGCAGGCCCTCACGATTGACCTTGCTGATAATGTCAGCCTCGGTGACCATGCCGATCAGCCGGCCATCGCTGTCAACAACCGGCGCGCCACTGATACGCTTTTGGTCCAGCAGCCGAGCAGCTTCCTGAGCACTGGCCTCAGGACGAATGGTGTAGACAGTGCGAGTCATGATGTCTCTGGCGATCATTGAGCACTCTCCTCCGCAGCTTTGCAGACAGAACGATGCACACGAACGAGCAGATGCTCCCACGCCCGACTCTGGTCAGGGCGGAGCCAGTCAGGCGACGATACCACGGCGTATCAGCATCTGCACTCTCACTGCTCTGTGAGGCTCAGCCGATGAGATGCAGACGAAACGAAACATGGATCAGCAGCAGGGTTCTCAAGCCCAGCTCGCCACGAACCACGATGGCGAGCCAGAGGAGCGCAGCACAGCGACGGCCCGGCAGGCAAGGAGAGCGTAACGAGCCAGGCCCAGTTCCACAAGCGAGCGGCAGACAACCAGAAGCAGAGGGAGGCCTCCGCTCGTCCCTATTGCTGATTGAGCGCCCGAGCGCGCGACGGATGCAAGATCAGAGTCAGCTCCACCGCCTGGCTGACCGCCCCGCCTCAGCGATAGATGGCTGCAGGCTCCGCCCCCAGTGAGCTGGTCGTGTTGGCGCCTGCTCCCCACCGTAGCAGGTTTCTCCGGCTGATCCCCCGCTGATACATTACCATACCGGGAGAGCGAGCGGCGAGGGTGCCGGTCCGCGGCGCCTCCCTCCGATCGCGAATCAACCCCAGAGAAGAAGCGAGGCGAGGCGAGGCGCAGCGCAGCGGCGGCCTTAGCAGGCTAGCAGCGAAAGCTCTCGTAGAGCTTGACGAGGTGGCGCGCGTAATCGCGCCAGCCGGCTACGGCCTCGAGCTGTGCCTCGGCACAGGTGGCGCGCAGTAGCTCCTGGACAGCGCAGGTTCGCACCTCAGCCAGGGCCCGCTCCAGATCAGCTTCGTCAGCCGCATGGTAGAAGACCACGCACTGCGAGGCGGGCAGGTCGGCGAAACAGGGAAGGGCCGGGGCCACGACAGCTCGCCCGTAGGAGAGAGCCAGCAGGGCCAGATCGAGGTTGCCTGCTCGCAGGTGCGAGCGATGAGGAAGCACCAGGGCATCGGCAGCCCCCAGATAGAGCGGAATATCTTCGTCAAGTGGGGGACGGGGGAAGAGATGCAAGGCGGGTATGCGGGCCGCCATCCTCCAGAGGCGCCTGGCCTGCGGGCGATCAGCCGGGGACCCGACAAGCAGCAAATGCGGTCCCTGCGAGACGTCCCCCGCTACGGGCATCAGCTTCTCCCAGTAGCGGCGAAAGCTCTCACAGAGACTCAGAACCTCCTCCTCGCTGTGCCAGGCAGCAAAGCAAAGGTAGACGTAAGGAACGTTAGTCGGAATTCCAAGGCGCCGATAGGCCTCGGCCCTCGGCAGGGGGGCGGCATAGTAGCCACGGAAACCCGCGGGGAGCAGGCCCATGGCCCGCTCCTGCAGGGAGCGCTCGGGATAGAAATCTTCGATGCGCTGCGTGGGAACCACAATGGCCTTAGCCTGGCTCAGCAGGAGATGCTCCAGCCAGCGACGCAGCAGAGGACGGAAGCCACGAGCAGTATGCCACCAGCCCCCGCTATCAGTCACGACCAGCGGTAGCCCCAAACGACGCGCAAGCCAGAGCCGCCACAGCAGATTGAGGCCACGCCTCAGCGGGAGGCACCAGGCCCCTGGATGCTGGAGCTGCACCACTCCGCAAGCCTGACCGTCTAGCCCACGGTGGCGCCAGAGCCAGGTCAGGGAGAGATTGGCCCGCTCAACCTGACAGGCCAGCCCTTCGCGCCGCAGGGCCTGGGCCAGCAAGAGGGTCGCCGCCTCACACTGGAGTCCCATAACCAACAGCACTGCCAGACTGCCTTCCTGGGGAAGCGGGCGCCAGAGCAGGCTTAAGCGCTGCTGGAAGCGTCCCCAGCAGCGGGCGCTCTCCATCGTCAGATACAGATGCTGGGACGAAGTGGCGCGGGCAATCAGTAGCTGGGGTTGCTCCCAAAGGCAGAGACGAGCAAGATGCTGCAGGTCGGCTAGCAAGGCTTTCCAGGAGAGGCAAGCGTTGCGCTCCTGGGGACCTTGGGCCAGGGCGGCACTCAGCTCCATAAGAACCTCGGATCGCCCTTGCCAGTAGGCATGGCCGATAAAAAAGGTGCGGCAGAGGCGGGCAGCATGGGCGCGATGGGCCACTAAGGCCCGCGGCTCATACCAGAGAGCATAGCCAGCAGCATGGAGCCGCCGGCAGAGGTCTTCCACTCCCAGGCGCGTCGGAACAGCTAAACGCTTGTCGAGGAGCGGCGAGAAACCTCCGACCGCCCGCAGAACAGAGACCTTTACGGAAAAGTTGCTGCTGCTCAAGCTCTGTGACTCTCTCAGCCGCAGACGTTCCTCGGCGGGAGCAAAATAGCCGAGCACGGGCAGCAGCTCATCGGTCAGCCAGTAGGGACGAGGCGCCTCCCAGTAGAGTTCGACCCGCCCGCCGACGGCGTCGGCCCCGGTCTCGCTGTAGGTCTGCAGAAGATACTCCAGGAAGCGCGGCGCGGCGAGAGCATCATCGTCAAGAAAGACAGCGATCTCTCCCCGCGCCACCTCCAGAGCCGCATTGCGCGCATAGGCCAGGCCGTTGCGCCGCTCGCTCAGACAGCGCACTTGCCAGTCACGCTCAGCAGGAGCCCGCGCCTGCAGGTAGCGCTGGAGAACGGAGGGCGTGCCATCCTGTGAGCCATTGTCTACCACAATCACCTCGTAGAGATGGCGCGCCAGCGTCTGACGCCGCAGGCTGGCCAGCGCTGAGAGCACGAGATTGCAACGGTTGTAGGTACAGAGTATAACGCTCAGCTGAGGGGAGCGGCCCTTGCCACGCTCGTTCCCTCCCACTTGCTTATGCATAGCCCCCTCCCTCCTGGTCCTGGATGCAAAGCCCGCTGCGTGCCCGCCTCTGCATCGTGTAAGCCCGACCCGAGAAGAGCCGCGGAACAGCAGCCGGCTCCGACAATGTCAGACCCGCTCTCCCGCCCCCGCAACCATCACTTCGATGTGACAACAGACCTGCTCTACCCATTCCGGTTCCTGGGCAGCTTCGACCTCGCTCCTCTCGCCCGTGTCGCCGAGATCACCTGCCACCATCGCTTCGGCCTCCCCGGCTGCGGGGATAGCTCTCTCACCAGCCTCTTGAGCGCCCACCGCTCGCGGCTCAGAGGAATAGGTCGCCCGCTGACTTTTCTCTCGAGAAGAGAAGACGCTGACGTCCGGAACCATGCCCTGGTCCGGGGCCAGCATGGGACTCCAGCGCATCCTCCATCCAACAAGATAAGCCTTCATGCTCCCTGCTACCTCCCAGCAGGCCCTTCTGGCCTGCTTTCTTCGCTTAGCTTGACTTCGCTTCATGCTCGTGTCTTCTGCTACTGGCTCGTTTGTCGGCCTGGGGTCGGCTCAACTCAGAAGGGGCGGCCCTGATCAGGTCAGCCTGTGAGCGTTCGTTCGCACGCAAGGGGAGAAAGGGAAGCTCTGATCAGGCCGCCTTGTACCTGCCACAGTATGGCACGCTCTCCCTGGTCATGAGAAGAGAAGCTCAGTTGTGATCGGGTGATATATCTTATTTCCAGGTTAAAAATTGAAGACAGGAAATGATTGTTTTTCTTTACATTTAGAACATTTATCTTAACTGCCCCTAAACCAGGATAGACAAGAACTATTTCCTGGAAAAGAGTATACTACATATGCGGCATGTGTCGCATGCTCTGCCTCGTCAAAGAGAGAGGGCGGGCGGCAGGAAGCTGCCACCTGTGGAGGAGGATGACGTGAAAGACGAGGAGCGCAGAGGATCGCGAGATCACCGGATGGCCTCGATTGCGAGGCCGACCAGGGCGGGCAAGGCCATCATAGAGGGAGAGCCATTAGCCCTCATCCACCTGCAGGCGAGCGCGCAGTCGGCGGCGGCCCTTGAGCGAGCCATACGCCGTATTCGCCAGCAGATTCGCGCCAGCGATCTGATCTTCTCTTTAGAGGGTGAGTGCGCTCTGCTCCTGCACTCGGCCACGCTGGCGGGAGCGGAGACCGTCCTGAGGCGCCTTCGTCCGCTGCTGGCCGATGTCGAGCACAGCGCTCGCTGCCTGGCAGGAGAGGCAGCACGCCAATTTCTACACGAATTGCAACGTCGCCAGCCGCGCCTGATCGAAGGAGAGCGACACGAGGAGCAGGGAATTGGTCATAATAAACAGGCAGAAGCGGCGACACGCTCCGACGCGGATCAGAGCCAGGCGGCCAGTCAGCTTCCCTATCTCGCTTTTCTCTCCAGTTATCCTTCCATTCGTCTTTTACAAATTTTGCCCTACGAGCTGGCCCGGCGCTACCGCTGCGTCCCCATTGGGGCTGAGCGGGGTACCCTCACACTGGCCACAGCGCGTCGGCTTGATCGCGCCACCCTGGACCATTTACAGACGGTGACCCAGCGTGCCATTTTCCAGGTTCGCTGCGAGCCGGAGATGATCAACGAGATTCTCTCCTACTGGGAGCAACAGCAGCGGGGGCCTCTGGCCGAGCAGCCGCACCAGAATCAGGTCTGATGCCGACCGGGCAAAGGAGCGCCAGAGGGAACCCAAGAGAGAGCGAGAGAAGGTGAAAGAACATGACACAAGTGGTCATCCTGGGATTCGATGGCATGGACGCTGACCTCCTGCGAGTCTATGGTCCCGCCCTGCCTCACCTACGGCGCCTCATGCTAGAGTCGCCTTTCCTTGAACTGACCTCCAGCATTCCGCCGGACACCTTTCCGGCCTGGGGCAGCCTCTACACCGGCCTGAACCCTGCCAACCACGGTCTTCTGTCTCTCCCACCGGGAGACGCCGAGCAGAGCGGCAACCGTGACGGCGAGCCGCCGGCCCTCACCTGTGGCACCACTTTCTGGGACCTGGCCAGCGCCAGCGGCAAGCGGATCTGCGTACTCAATCCCTACCTGGCTTATCCTGCCTGGCCCGTCAACGGCGTTATGCTGGCCCTCTCGCCACGCGATGGCAGTCTCAGCATTGCCCCAGACGAATACGAGCTGAGCCTGGCCTTTCCCGCCCTGCCGCGCCTGGCTGAGCAGGCTGTGCGGCGCGACGAGCTGCGGACCTTCTATCACGAGCTTGTGAGCTGCACCCTGCAACAGGCGGCTCTCGGCCTGGAGCTACTGCAACAAGAGTCCTGGGACCTCTTCTTTCTGCAGCTCAACGCGCTGGATAGAGTGCAGCACCTTTTCTGGCACTACAGCGATCTCAGTGACCCAGCCTACCCGGGACAGAGCGAGCACCTCACCCGCATCCAAAGCTTCTATCGTCTCTGTGACCGCATCGTCGGCGAAGTGCGGGCCGCGCTGCCAGCCGAAAGCGTCCTGATCGTCGTCAGTCCCTACGGGCACGGGCGTCGCAGCCACCAGCGAGTCAATCTCAACGAATGGCTGCGGCAGCAGGGGCTACTGATAGTGCAGGCTCGTAGCTCGCGCCTTCTGGAGCGCCCTTTCTCAGGCCGGTTGTCCTGGCGCTCGGACTCGGACGAGTTGCTGGCCCATGTCGGGCTAATCGCGCGCGAGCGTCAATCACCTGGTCGTTCGTGCTCGCGCCTCATCGACGAAGAGCGCTCTCTGGTACGCGCTCTGGGCCTGGGAGGCGATGGACCATTCGGCGGCCTGGTCCTTCATCGCCGGGCCATCGAAGCACAAGGTCACGACTACGAGGAAATGCGCGCAAGCCTACAGGAAGAGATTCAGAGCCTGCGCTCACGAGGTCGTCCATTGCTACGCTGGGTACGCAAACGCGAGGAAATCTATCAGGGCAGGTATTTGGAGCGGCTACCAGATCTCCTGTTCGAGCTACAGAGCGATTTTGCACTCGGCGACGAGCTGTATGTACCGCTGCTAACAACGCAGCCAGGAAGGCGGACTGTCTCGGGGATCCATCGCAAGGACGGTGTCTTACTCATCGGTAACCTCCTCCACCATGAGCCAAGAGTAGGCGATGTACATGAGATCACGGTGATGGATGTCGCTCCTACGGTGCTCAGCCTTCTCGGGCTTCACAACGCGGTTCGCTTCGATGGGCAGTCCCTGCTGGCACTCAGGGCCGCCGAGTCGCTGTCGTGAAATAGCGTTCCGCAAGCGGCTGAGCAGCTACCACCTGGTCGTTCGGGCCGCTTGCCAGAGCCTGGCGAAGGTTGGAGAGGGCGCTCTGGATACGCTTTTTCAGGGTATTCTCGGAGATGTGCAGGGTCCGAGCCATCTCAGGTAAGGTCATGCCGCTGTAGTAGTGCAGGACAATGGCCACCCGCTGTTTGATGGGCAGCTCCTCGACAGCCCGCGCCAGATCCCAACTGCGCTCAAGTGAACCTTTGTGCAGCTCCGAGGAACGGGCCAGCAGGTCCGTTTCAAGGTCGCACAGGGCCTGACGCAGAAAGGCGCTGGAGCGCGCCAGACGACGCTTGAAGCTGATGCATTGGTTGACTACAATGCGTACCAGCCAGGGACGTAAGGCTCCAGCCTCCCGCAGGTCCGCCAGATGGTGCCAGGCTTGAATGAGGGCATCTTGCACGATGTCTTCGGCAACGTCCCGATCGCCGACAATCATGAAGGCCGTCCGCAACATCAGAGAGCTGTATTGCAGGGCAATATCGCTGAAGGCGTCTCCGTCACCGCGCAGCACCCGTGTAATGAGTAGCTGCTGCTGATCAGCCAGCTCCTCGCGCTCACTGCTCTCCGACTCTTCTGAAGGGAGGCCGCGCCCGGGCGCAGATAGCAGCGGCCCAAGGGCAGGAGCCGCCATCGCCGGCCCCGCCGCGGCAAGCTGGCATTCTTGATAGGCGCTGAGTGAGAGCATGGTCTCCTTAACCTCCTGCATATGCAAACCACATACAGATATATAACATAGTATATACAATAAAGCAAGGGATGCATACCTATAATTGTCTGTATAGAAAACCTTTGTATAAAGTTGAGCATACTTTTTGTGTGCATCGTGTAAACAATCACCCGACAGCCCGCTCCGCGGTTCACCAGCATCCCTGAAACATCAGGAGACAAGTCGCCAGACCTGACGCCATTCCCCCGTCACACGCCAGCTCCCGCTTCCTTCGATGATTGCCAAAACTGCCGTCCGCAATGGCAGACCACCCTGCCTTTCGTTTCTCCCCTCTCCTGCCGTCAAAAAGGCCTGCCGCCGATCGCCATCGAAGGTGACAGGAGCAGCCAAAGGCCGGCACACTCATGAGCGACCTTACAAAAAACAGGCAAAAAGGATCCTCAGCGCAGGCTGTCCGACCAGGGAGGAAGGGCCGAGTCGCTACAGGGGGAGAGAGCCACGGACAGCGGCCAGAACTGCAGTGCGGCCCTGCTGCTGTTCCAGGGCCAGGAAGCGCTGGAGGCCCTGGCCATAGAGGTCGCGGCGACGCAGCAGGCGTCGGAGCATCCTTTCCTGGCCCAGGGCCTGCACGACATGATAGGCGGCCCACTCGGCGAAGCCCTCGGCCACCAAGAGGGGCAGCCCTTCGAGGCCCTGCCAGGCCTGCCAGGCGTGCGCCAGCTCATGGGCAGCCACAGCCTGAAAGAGATCGCGCGGCAAATAGTGCTCGATGTAGATATCTTGTTCCCGGCCTTGGAGCAGAAAAATACCGAGTAGGTGGGGGTCGCCGGCCTCCCCTTCTCCGCCCGGCCGCGAGCCAGGCTGACGCTGCTGATGCAGCTCCTGCAGGACCGCACGCTCGCATAAATGGAGGCGGGGGAGGGAAGGCAGGGTCAGCCCTGGCGTCTGGGCGAGCACAGTCAAGACCCCCTGATAGAGGGCTGATGCCTCGTCCAGGCCTTGCACGGCCTCGGCCCAGCAGGCCGCGCAGCGCCGCGACTCGCCGCGGCGTCCAGGCAGGCTCCGTCCCTGTTCGTTCATAGGGGCCTGGCAGACATCGCAGCGAGGACGCTCCTCCAGACAGCGCTGGCAGTACTTGACTGGCGAATCCCCAATGAGATAGGCCGTCTCTAGCAAAGCCTGGCCACAGCAGCCACAGAGCGCTACCTGCGTGCGGCAGGTGGGACAGAGCAGGGCTCCGCCCACCTGTTGCAGATGCCGCCCTGGCAGGCCACAGCGCTGGCAGCGTGGCGCTCGACTTTCGCAGGCCGGACAGATGACCAGCCCGTTAGGATAAACCAGGTACCTCCCCACCAGGGCGAGCGGGGTTCCACAGAGGTGGCAAAAGCGAGGGTAGCGACGATTCATGACGCTTTGCCGTCGCGGGACAGCTCTCTAGCGCGACTGCTCAGAAGTCGAGGGGGTCGGTGGCGTCCCAACAGGTCCCTGCACACTGATCACCCCACCGCGATCGCTATCACTATAGCCCGTACTCCTTGTCTCCACGGGAACAGAGGTCGAAGGCGACACCGTGCTCTCTGAACTGCCCGCCGTCGGGGAGGCCTCGCTCATCGAGGGAGGCCGCCCGCCCGGCATAGCCACTGCCGCCTTTACAGGGAAGGAGGTTGGCTTTGGGAGGGGCACCGGCGGTTCCTCGAACTGCTCAGGATTCAGGCTGCGCCATTCCTGCCAGATAGCTACCAGCAGGGCCTGCAATACGCCCGCCAGGGGCGCGGCAAAGATGGCTCCGATCACTCCAAATAGCTCAGCCCCGGCCAGCAAGGCGAAGAGCGAGACCACTGGGTGCAGACCAACGGCCCGTCCGACGATGCGCGGCCCAATGACATCTCCTTCGATGATGTGCACTCCGATGAAGTAGGCCAGCACGAGCACCGCTGTCAGCCAGCCCTGGCTGAGTGCGATGAGCACACAGACCGCTCCCGAGGTCAGCGTTCCCAAGACCGGGATAAACTCTAACAGGAAGGCCAGTACACCCAGTAAGACCGCATAGGGAACCTGCAGGATGAACATTCCCAGACCAACCAGCACCCCTACCAGGGCCGAGAGGAGGAGCTGCCCCCGAATGTAGCCCCCTACAACCCGCTCGACCGTATCCAGCAGGAAACGGGTCCGCGCCCGCTGCTGCGTTGGCACTCCTCGCCGCAGCCAGCGTACGGCATGCTCACCATCGATGAGCAGGTAGATGCTGAGCACCATGACAATGACGATGTCGAGGACCCCTTCGAAAACGCCGGTCACAATCGGCAGGGCGCTGGTGGCAACGTTCTCCAACTGATTAAAGAGCTGCTGACGCAGATCGCTTAACTGGTTCGCGCTGATACCGAAACGGTTGAGAATCTCTTCTAAAGGACTTACTGAGCCTCCAGGTCGCGGTGTCAGCATTTGTTGCACATAATGGGCCAGAGAGAGGATCTGCTCGATTGTGGTGGTGATGACAAAATAGAGGAGGACACTTAGCCCGCCCAGCACCACAAGATAGACCAGGAGAATGGCCACGAGCCGCGGCATAAAGCGTTCCAGCAAGCGCACCGCAGGCGCAATAGCATAGGCCAGCAGGGCGGCGATGACCAGCATCAGCAGCGAGTGAGCAATGTGGCTGATGCCCCAGAGCGCCAGAACGCCGAGCGCCATCCAGGCCAGAATCGCCAGCGGGATATCACGCCTGCGCGTCCAGCGAGCCGCGGAGCGCATTTCTTTCTCTAAGGAGCTTTTGCCGGCTGGTTCCAAGGTTGCTCTACCGGCGGGATCAGTGCCTGAGCCAGTCGTCATCGATAGTGACGCCCCTTTCTCTCTTTCTTGCTTGTTTGCTGGTTTGATAGGATCAGCTAATCACTGCCCCGCCTGAGGGCAGGAGCTTTCAGAGGGCGATCCCCCGTCCGGGCTGGGTAGCCCCAACTCATGATCTCTCTAGCGGCATCGCGATCTCTATCGATTCTGATATTACAACAGGAGCAAGGAGAACAGACAGGTCAAATAGGAAACGCATCTACTTGTTATACGACAGAGCCAGCCAATCGTTTCGGACGTTTTTCAGGTAATCCCTCATATTCGGGCCAGGTCTTCTGCTGGGGCCAGCAGAGCAGATTGCTTCTCGGGGCCAGATGTCTGCCTCCCTTTTCCTCGCCTCGACGCCAGGCGATAGAGAGGCAACAAAAAAGGAGAGGCCATTTTGCCTCTCCTACGGGCTGGGGTGCAGGGATTCGAACCCCGATTGGCCGATCCAGAGTCGGCAGTCCTACCGTTGAACGACACCCCAACAAGCTGGTTTGGACTCGACCGCGCTTGCGTAAGCATATTACCGCAGCCACAAGGATTTGTCAAGCCCCCACTCCCCTGGCAGCTCGAGCCGCCTCCCATGGAGCCAGCCTGCAGCCAGGAGGCGCCGTGCAATTGAGGCGAGCGCGGGCCGCTCTTGGAGACGCAGGGCCAGGGCCTGTTCGAGAGCGGCACGAGGGAGCAGGCCGGTGGCGCCGCAGCAGACGGCCAACATGAAAAGAGAGAGTAAGCCGGGAGGTACCTCCTCCTCAGTCTCCGTCTCCGGCTCTCCGACTTTTGCCCAGCCGCGACAGCGCGGTTCAACAAAGATGCCTGCTACTTCTCGCTGTTGTAAAGCTTTTGCCAGTGCTTGCTGGCTGGGATAGGGCTGGCCCTGGAGGCCGGCGGCCAGCGGAGGGCGACGCCAGGTCGCGATGAAGGCCAAAGCCCCGGCGCGCGCCAGAGGCAGCACGCGCAGCACCTCGCTCATCTCCAGAACGATTAGCAGGTCGGCCTGCCCAGCCGTGATGCGCGGCGTGGAGGCAGGGCCTAGACGTAGCTGGCAGCAAGCGCTCCCCCCAAGGCGGGCCAGGCTCAGCGGCGCGAAGGTCTGCGCCTCCAGGCCGATCTCGTTCGCCGCCAGGGCCAGGACTTCCAGCGCCGTTTGCAGACCCTGACCACCGACCCCGGCCAGAACCAGGGCCTGCCAGCGCAGCTCAACGCCAGTAGACTCGGGCATAAGGGATTTACTCCTGGATCAGAAGGGATGACCAGGCCGGGGTTCCAAGCTGCGGCCCCTCCTCGGCACTGAAGGCCCTCTTCGCCTGCTCCCGCGGCCTGATGGCCTCGAACGGACAGGCTGCGGCACACAGCCCACAGGCCACGCAGCTCAGAGGATCGATGCGCACCCCTGGCATGCGCCCAGTTCTGGACTGCTCGCTCAGGCCGTCCTCCTCTGGCACGAGGGCCACCGCCGGGCAACCAACCTGGTAATAGCAGGGCAGGTCGTTGCAGCCATCTCCGGCCCGGCAGAGCCTGTCATCGACCTGGAACGGCGCTTCCTGGCCAGGCAATAAGCGACCTGGGACCGTGCAGGGTGCACGTGCGATGATCACCGCCACGCCAGGAGAGGTCAGAGCCTCGCGCAGCGTAGCTACCGTCGTCTCAAGGTCATAGGGATCAACCACGCGCACAAAGTTCGCGCCGCAGCCGCGGACGATAGTCTCGATATCGGCCCGTGGCCTCACTGAGCGATCAGCGCCGTCATGCCACGAACCGGGATTTGGCTGCTGGCCGGTCATGGCTGTCAGGCCATTGTCGAGCAAGAGTAAGGTCAGGCACACCCCAGACTGGACAGCGTTCAGCAGGCCGGCAATGCCTCCATGAAAGAAGGTACTGTCGCCCATCGCCGCCAGCACGGGACGCTCGATGCCGGCATATTTGAGTCCCTGAGCGATTCCCAGGCTAGCGCCCATTGAGACCTCGGTCCAGCAGACCGAGAGCGGGGCATGGATCCCGAGAATCGTACAGCCGATGTCGCCAGTGGTGATCACCTCATCGGGCCGATAGCCGGCCGCCTGGAGGGCTTGCCTGAGCGCGTAATAGGTCATACGGTGCGGACAACCGGGGCAGAATTCCAGAGTGCGAGGTAAGGGGGCGAGCATCTCTCCCGACGCAGCGGGCTGAGCCATCTGCTGTGCCAGGGCCTGGGCTTGGGCGGCGGCTTCAGACTGGCCAACCGTCTCTAGCAGGGCTGCCAGGGCCTGGGCCACCAGTTGCGGATCATACTCGCCCACGCGCGGCAGCAATCCCCCGCGCTTGCCCAGCAACCGCACCGAGAGGCCATGCTCGGCGATCAGGGCCGCCACCTGGGTTTCGATCAATGGCTCTAACTCTTCGAGGATCAGCACCGCCTCCAGCGGCTCCAGGAAGGCGCGTAGCTCCTCACGCGGCAGGGGATGCACCAGTCCCAGCTTGAAGATCGCCAGCGAGGGCAAGCCGCCCAGGCGGGCGCGCACCTCTGCCAGATAGCCGGCGCTCACGCCAGCCACCACCACGCCGATCCGCCTACCCTGGGAAGACGCCTCTTCCCGTACATTGGCCGCGCGCAGCACGGTCCCCGCCTGCTCCAGACGCGCCAATGCCGAGGCGTGCTGCTCACGACACCACTGAGGCACCGCCTTCGTAAAGCGTGCCACGTCTCGCCGGAAGCCAGGCGCAGCCTCAGCGGTAGGAGGCGCCAGGGGTCCCACCTTGACCCAGGACTGCGCCGCCGCCACCGCCGTCGTAGAGAGCAGCAGCACCGGCGCCCCTGTAAGGGCCGAACACTGGAAGGCCAGCAGGGTCATCGCGTGGGCCTCTTCGGGATTGGCCGGCATCAAGAGCGGCAGACTGGCCAGCAGCGCGTAGTAGCGCGAATCCTGCTCAACCATCCCGTAGAAAACCCCAACATCATCGACAGCGTAGATGACCAATCCCCCATTCACGCCGCTATGAGCGATCGAGAGCAGCGAATCCGCCAGCACGTTGAGGCCCGACATCTTCATCGTCACCAGACTTTTCCTGCCGGCCCAAGCGGCCCCCGCGGCTACCTCCAGCGCCACCTTCTCGTTGACGCTCCACTCGGCGGCCAGACCAAAGCGTCCTGCCAGCGGCAAGAGGGCTGCCAGCGCCCCACCCCCGGGGTTGCCCGGGTAGCCGGTCGCCACCTGGACGCCGGCCTCCAGCGCCGCCCGCGCTACTGCCTCATCGCCGCTCAAAAACAGCCGCTTGCCCGGAGCGGTCAGCCGATTCAACTCCAGACACTCCTCTCGTTCCTGGCTCTTGCCCTGTCCGTCGATCTCACCCAGTCAGTAAAGGGCCGGACTCTGCCCCCTCTCCAGCCAGATCAGTCAGTCCGCCAGACCCTCTCGCCGCCAGGGAAGGTCAGGACCCCGCGGCAGCAGCGACGAAAGTCAGAGAAAAAGCGCGCTCAGTCCTTCCGCCGGTCAGCCTTCGGCAAGAGCGGTCCGGTCCCGAACCTGGCCTGGCTGGTCCCCATTTTCTGATACCGGGCCAGGACTGTCAACAAACGCCTGTTAGAGCCAGGCTTCCCCCGTGGTAGCGGCGATTCTGGCCCCCTCAAGAGCAGTACCGCCCCGCCCGCCAGGTGCTAGACTAGACCATAGGAATATGCTCAGAGGGGGAGAGGCGGGCCTGCTCCTGGCCACGCCTCAGCAGCAAGCGTTTGAGCACCGTCCCCAGGCGACGGATCCCCTCCTCGATCTGCCTTTCCTGGGGAAAGGCATAGCTCAGGCGGATATACTGCTGACCGCCCCCATCGACATGAAACGGCTCTCCATTGAGGAGGGCTACCCCCTCGGAAGCCGCCTCACGCAGCAGGGTACGCGCCCGCACCCCAGCGGGAAGACGGCACCAGAGATGGAACCCTCCGCCGGGCGTATTCACCCGCACCTCGCGAGGCCAGTAGCGTCCAATCGCCTGAAGCATGAGATCGCGCTTGCGCCGATAGGCGGCACTGAGACGCTGCAGATGGCTATCTAACCAGCCACGTCGCAGGACTTCGGCCACCAGCCACTGACCAAGGGCATTGGTGTTCAAGTCAAAAATCTGCTTATGCAGCGAGAGACGCTCAATCATGGGTTCTGGCCCAGCCAGCCAGGCCACGCGCAAGCCCGGGGCCAGAACCTTGGAGAAAGTGCTCAGATAGATCACCTGCTCGCCGCCATCAAGAGCCTTCAGCGGGAGAGGCGGAGGCGTCTCAAAATACAGCTCGCCGTAGGTATCATCTTCCAACACCGGGACCTGATAACGCCGAGAGAGCAGCAGCAAACGCCTGCGGCGCTCGGGCGACATTACCACCCCAGTCGGATTCTGGAATGTTGGTAGGGTATAGATCAGCCGCGGACGATGGCGCGCCAGAACGCTTTCCAGGAGATCCAGGCGCATGCCCTCACCATCCAGAGGAATACCAATGACTCGCGCCCCCAAGGCGCGGAAAGCCTGGATGGCCCCGATGTAGGTCGGCACCTCGACCACCACCTCATCGCCGGGACGCAGCAAAAAGCGTCCGACCAGGCCGAGGCCCTGCGTCGAGCCGGAGAGGATCAAAATATGTCCGGCCTCGACAGGCACCCCATGCTGGCGCATGCGCATGGCCACCTGCTGACGCAGGCTCTGCAAACCCTCCACCGGGCAATAGCCGAGAGCGCTCTGACGATCAGAGAGCAGCGCATCCTGAACAATCTCGCGGAACAGCTCGGCCGGCAGCAGGGCCGGTTCGGGCATGGCGCTGGCAAAGGAAATCATCTCCCCCCGTTCAGCCAGAGCCATCAGCTCGCTGAGTACTCGCGCATCTGGTCCCAAGACCTCGCTCTCTCCGGCGGCCAGGCCCAGCAGCCAGGAAGGCATCTCCTGCTCGCACTCCTCCTCCTCCTCCATAGCACGCAGGCTGCGCCGAACCAGCGTCCCACGCCCGACATGACCTTCGACGAGACCCTCACTCGCCAGCTCGTTGTAGGCATTCATGACCGTTGTGCGATTGACCCCCAGCTCGCGCGCCAAGGCTCGCTCCGTGGGCAGTCGCGCCCCTTCAGGCAGGGTTCCTGACAGGATTGCTTCACGCAACTGGTGATAGATCTGCCGATAGAGTGGCACACTGCTGCTGCGATCGAGCCTGACAAAGACGGAGGCGGCAGAAGCAGCGGACCACGAACGCGAGCGGTACTCAAATGGGCGTGAGCGTCGCATGTTTTTACCCCTTCCTGCATTGGCTCATACCAATAGCAGTGTAGTGCGCCCGGCAGCGAATCACAAGAGCCAATGCGGGCCGCCCAAACGGAACCAATCGATCCCGCTTTCTTACAGGGGCAGGGGCCAGCCAGGATCCTCCAAGAGATAACTATTAGAGGGAGGGACCGTGATGGGCCGGTAGGCCCCTCCCAGTCCTTTGCAGGCCCTGAGCACGCGCGCGATAATAACTAGTAATGGTATCAACCAGGCCCGAAAGCCAGGATAGAACCAGGAAGGGAGAGAAGCATGAAGAATCTCCAGGAGCGCATCGAGGCTGTGCGCAGCGACCGCGAACATGGCTCACGTTGGCTGGTGGGCGAGACCATCGCCATACTGGAAGAGCTGACACGCGCCCCGGATGGATCGTCGGAAGAAGAAAGACTGGCCCAGATACGCGCCGCCGGCCAGGAGCTGATGCAGGCTCGCCCGGCGATGGCCGCCATCGCCGGAGCAGTCAGACGTATCTTGCAAGCACCAGGGGGACTGGCGGGGATGGCTCAGGAGGCTGCACGTTTGCGCGAGGAATATGCACGCGCCCCACAGGCGATCATCGCCCACGCTCGCCCATTGCTGGCCGGCACCCTGATGACGCATAGCCTCTCGGGCACTGTCCTGGAGGCCCTACAGGCCTGCGCCTCCCAGATCAAACGGGTGATTGTCCTGGAGGGACGCCCCCGCTACGAAGGGCGCGAGGTAGCCCGTCGCCTTCGGGAGCTGAATCTCTCCGTCACCCTCATCACGGATGCCGAAGCCGCCATCTTTCTGCCAGACTGCACCGCCGTGGTGGTCGGCGCCGATAGCGTCCTCGCCAACGGAGATGTGATTAATAAGGCCGGCACAGCCCTCCTGGCCTGGGCTAGCCACGGCTACGGTATTCCCTTCTATGTCCTGTGCGAATCGCTGAAAATCTCGCCCCAGCCCTGGACGGGCGACCTCTCCTTGCTGGAGGAGAAAGAGCCAGAGGAGGTGCTGGACCAGCCAATCGCCGGCGTCGAGGTGCGTAACTTCTATTTCGATCGTACCCCCGGCGAACTGGTCACCGCTATTGTGACCGAACGCGGTTTCTTCAACAAGGAGCCGCTCAACGACTTCCGCTAGCCACAGGTCCTGCAGACTTGGCGAAAGCGCTTCAAATGTGTATCCTATCAATTGCAGTGGTGCAGCCATCTCTTATGGCAATTGCTCCTTATTCCGTCCGCTTGCTCTTCGGAGAGCGAGCGAGATCAGGCAGGGGAGAAAGGAATAGAGACGGGTTCCCTCTGCAGCCGACGCACAGCATCACAGGATAGGGCCGGCCCGAAAACCGCTAGAAGCGCCCCTCGGCCGCGCCCGTCTCGCCTGCGGCAGGCAGGATGAGGTTTTGCCACCGGCGCGGCCCCCGCCAGGAGACGGCAGGGGCAGATAGACAGGCCAGACAAGCAGACAGGCCCAGTGGAGACAGGGGCGCAGAGAGCATACGGCCCTCAAGCAAGAGAGGACAAGACACCTGGCGGCCCACAGGCGGACCTGGCCGGGCAAGGGCCGACGTGGAAATCCTGAGCACGCCAGGCAACAACACCATACGGAGCGGCGCGGCAGGCTGCCGCAGTCGGGGATAACGGAAGGTCTGGGATGAGATGGGACGGGAGTGGGCAGAGCAGGGGCAGCACCGCGCCCGGAGTTGGAAGGGGGAAGTGATATGCACAGCGACGCCGAGCAGCCAGCTCAGGGAGAGCGGCAGGAGAGTCAGCCAGGCGAGGCACAGCCTCCACGAGAGCAGGAGCGGGAGCGCGAGGCTCCGGGCGAGAGAGAGCGAAGGGAGAGAAGAGAGATGCGTGAGGGGCGTGAGACCCGTGGAGAGAAGCGCCGCAAAGGCGATGATTTCGTGGCGCCAGGTGTGCCTATCGTCCGCAGCAGCACACCACGCCCGCCTTCGCTGGCGCTGGGCGAGATGGGAGGCGCATTCGGTGCCCATCCAGCGGACGGCGCCCCCTTTCCCGAGGAGGCCCCGGCAGCGCCTCCTGTGCCCGAGGAATATAGCCCGCTGGAAGAGACGCCGCTGCCAATCGCCAGCCAGGCCGTGGAGAAGGAGGAGGCGGCAGCCGCGACGCAGGCGGGACAGGAGCGCAGCGAATTTCTCTGGCTGTTTGAGTACGGCCCAGAGATGGATGCGGTGGCGCTGAATAGTCCCCAGTTGCTCGATGGGCTGGCATTGCCCTACGGACCGGGCATGCTGAAAGGATACGAGCTAGGTTTCGGCGCAGTGCGTACGGCCACGGGCGAGGTTGTGGCCTCCATCTTGCCAAGTAGCGACCCGACAGCCGCCGTTTGGGGGATGCTCTATCGCGTGCCGCGCCGCCTGGCCCTACCGGCAGAGGATGGCATCGTTCCGCTGGATAAGGTGCATGACGCCGTCGCGCCAATTGGTCTGTTCGAGCCATTGACGGTGGTGGTCCACGAACCCCTGCGCCAGCGCGAGATTACCTGCACAACTTACATCGCTTCGGCTACAGTGCGGAAGTATTTCCAGACCCGCCTGCCAGAGCGCTACGCCGGCGATCCCTATGTGCGCCACTTGCTGGAGAGCGCCCGCCGGCAGAAGCTGCCAGAAAGCTATCTGCTGGACCTGGAAGGCCGGGCCGGCCCCCCCCCTGGCCCTGACCCGGCGAGCGAAGAAACGGTCGCTCGCGGATACGGCGAGGGGCCAGGAGGCCCAGCGGTCACGGTGGCACCAGCACCGTCGGGGCGCAGTGAGCTGGACACAGAGCCGATCGTGGCCATCTCAACCAGGGAGCAACAGACGCAGGCCAGCGGGCCTGCGCCCAGCCCACTAGCCGCCTCCACCTCACCAGAGCGGCCCTGGCCAGCCGCCGGGCAGCCCGCCGAGATTCGCGAGCCAGCACCCTCCGGCCCTCGCCCAGCCCCCCAGGGCTGGCTGCTGGCCCTGGCCGTCTACCACGCGCTCCTGCTGGTGGCCGTCTTGACCCTGGCCGTCGGCGAGGGGCTGGGCTTCGGTCAGAGCATCTTTACGCCCGCTTTCGCTCCCTTCGGCGTGCCCTGGCAGGTCCTGGCCTACGGGCTGCTCGGCGCCTGCGTGAGCTGCCTGGTCTCCTTACGCCAGCCTGGCTCTCGCGCTCAACCACTCTTCCTGCTGATCACCTGGTTCGTACGTCCCTACCTCGGCATCGTACTGGCAATGCTGGCCTACCTGCTGCTCGATAGCGGCCTGGTCGTTTTTGGTTCCTTGCCCGGTCACACCAGCGCCCTCTTCTCCCTGGTGGGCATGCTGGCCGGCTACTGCGAACATCGCTTCTTCTTCCAGCGCCCGCCAGCATGAAAGAGGAGCCAGAATCAATGAGGGTTCAATAAAGGATTGACGGGCTGACAGTAGAGCTTGTGAAAATGCAATTGGGAGTGTACAATTGCAACAGAAGGCTGACCCCGTAGTGTTCCATCTCGAGTTGAAGGCCTGTCAAGGGCGAGGAGGTCCTTCGATGCCAACCTACATCAGCCTGGTCAATCTGACCGAGCAAGGGATCAGGGAAGCCAAGAACGCCCCCGAACGTCTGCAGATGTTCGAAAAGGCAGTCCAGGAAGCAGGAGGCAGACTTATCGGCTTTTATCTTGTCATGGGCCAGTATGACTATGTCATCATTACCGAGGCTCCCGACGATCAGACTGCCGTGCGCTTGATTCTTGGCACCATCGCTCAAAGCAGCTTGCGAACCCAGACGATGCGCGCCTTCCCACGCGAGGAATTCGAGCAGATCGCTCGCACCTTGCCGTAGAGGGGAGGCAGCAGCCTTCGGTCAAGGCAGCGCCGGAAGAGGACAGGGCCAGCCGGGAGAGACGAAGCAAGCTTTCGCCGTGGCCGCCCTCTCCGGCTAGCAGTCAGAGAGAAGAGGCGGAAGCGCTCGGGCGACAGACCAGCCCCGCCTCATCCGCGAACTCTGGTCCGGTCGCCCGCCGATCTCAGCGCTCTCTGCCGCCGGCCCGCTCCCCGGCGATCCGACTGCGAAAGCAGAGCGGCGGCCCATTCGCCGCGGCAGCTTCTGTGATTGCTGTCAGTCGGCCTGGCGCCCTGGCAAAGAAACCCGGCAGGCCATCGGAGAGGGCAGGGTCAGACGGCAGAGAGCGGTACGCGGCAGCTTAGAGAGGATCTGATGGGAAAATCGCGCGAACCAGGCGCTCGGGATCATGGCGAGCCAGCATATCGTCTTCAAGATTGAAATGGCCGATGACGACGTTTGGCACCAGGCGAGTTAAACGAGCGCGATCGACGACTACTGGCTCGCTCTTCTCTTCAGCGTAGGTGCGCAGCACTTCCGGTGGGAACGGCCCATCGTTGACGATGACGCGATCGACCCGGCCTCCCAGGTAGCGATGGATCTCACTCACAAAATCGGAGGCTTTGTAGCCGTCGGTCTCGCCATGCTTTGTCATCAGGTTGCAGACGTAGACCTTTTCGGCCTCGGACTCGCGCACGGCCCGCGCTATGTCCTTGACGAGGAGATTCGGGATGAGGCTCGTGTAGAGATCGCCGGGGCCAATAATGATCACATCGGCCCGACGAATGGCGCGGATAGCCTGGGGACAGGCCGGCGCGTCCTCCGGCACCATACGCAGACGTACGATGGGCGAGAGCGGTCCCAGGTTCTTTTTACCGCGCGTGTCGATCTCGGTTTCGCCACAAATGGTGGTGCCATCCTCCAGTTCAGCACAGATGGTGGTCTGCGCCAGGGTGACAGGTAAGACCCGCCCGGCGGTGTTGAGCAGCTCCTGGGCATCCTCGATGGCCAGCATGAGATCGCCGTTATTGATGTCCTGAAGGCCCTTGAGGATCAGATTCCCCAGGCTATGACCACCTACTCCTCCTTTTCCCTCCCCCTGCTCATCTGTGGTCTCGAAGCGGTGCATGAAGACCTCGCGCCAGAGGGCCCCATTGCGCGCCAGAGCAACCAATGACATGCGCAGGTCCCCCAGCGGCAGTTGGCGTCGAAACTCATCCATGAGACGGCGCGAGCTGCCCCCGCTGTCCGACATGGTGACGATAGCGCTGATATTGTACGGGTACTTCTTGAGATGCGAAAGGAGGGCGAAGGTCCCAGAGCCTCCGCCAATGGTGACGACTCGCTTTCCGACGTGCCGCTCTCCTGGGCGATAGTAATGTTCTGGCACCTCAGATCTCCTGTGGCTCATTCCAGTCTCGATTGACAAACGACGTCTACCTCTCTTGCTGATTTCCCCAACCTAAGAGAAACTATACACGCCTGGTGAACGCTGGAGGCAGGTCTCTCTCCCTCTCGGTCGGCTCTCAGCGGCTGCGGGGCATGGTCGGCTGCTGGCCGCACCGGTCCGAACTGGCTGGCTCTCTCGCTCCCCCTCCCTCTGCCAGTTTATCCTATCACGCCCCCCCACTTTCTGCAAGCAGGCTGCCTCGGCTCCCCTTGACAGGAATACGATATATCGTTATACTCTGGTCAGAGGTTTCGATATATCGCGATGCTGGGTCACTGGAGAAAGTCAGCCGAGAGGCACACTGGAGAGAAGAGAAAGGAGTAGAACTTCATGTTTGGTCGACGCTTTGCCTGGCAATCCTACGGTTGGGAAGAGGGAGGTTCCTTCCCCTGGCAGCGGCCACCTGGACCAGCGGTTCCCCGCTTCTGGCAAGCACGCCGCGCCCGGCCCCCCTTCGGTCCGCATGGTCCTGGCCCTCACGGCCCCGGCCCGCATGGTCCTGATCCCCATCCACACGGTCCGGCAGTCTTTTTTGAGCGGCTGCGCTTCTTTGGGCGCGGCGATCTGAAGTATGTCTTGTTGGAGCTACTCCAGGAGCGCCCCATGCACGGCTACGAGATGATGAAGGTGCTGGAGGAGCGTGCTGGCGGCTTCTATGCTCCCAGCCCGGGTTCGATCTATCCAACATTGCAAATGCTGGAGGATCGCGGCTTTATCACCTCTAGCGAGGTCGAGGGCCGCAAGGTCTATACGATCACGGAAGCCGGGCGCGCCTTCCTGGCCGAGCACCAGCGCGAGATGGAGCGCTTCGGTCCGGGCTGGCCCTTGCGAGCCGCGGGCGCCCGCGCCTGGTCTCCTGAGCTGCAGGCTCTCCGCCAGGAGGCCGGCGAGGTGGCCCGCCTCTTTATGATCGCGGGACGCTCGGCGATCGGTGACCCTGAGCGCCTGGCCCGCCTGCGCAGCATCATCGAGCGAACCCACAGGGAGCTGGCCGACCTGATCTACGGTACCTCGTCGCCAGCGCCAGGCAGCAGCGCCGCCGGCGCCCCCAATGAGGTCAGCCAGGAGCAGGAAGGCCCCGCTTCCCCAAGCGCCAGCGATGAGCCTCCCGCTCAGGCTTAGCCTGGCCTGACCGGTGACCCGCATGGGCCGGCTGTCCAGGTACTGGCGTACTTCCTCAAGCCAGCTGACCAGCCAGCCGGCCCCCGCGGCCCTCACCCCTCTACCAGAAACGCGAGAGATGAATGGACGACAATTGCTCCTCCGCGAACCGGGACAGACCTCTCGTACCGGTGAGCACTTTTGTGCAGTTACGCTCAAAAACTCTGCCTTACTCTCGCAGCTTCCCAAAGTTCCCTTGCCGAGCGTCGCGAGTGCAGCTCTTCCTTGCAACACAAGGGGCAGAGAACCAGGGGTACCTTATATCCAACCTCTCCTATATATCTTGTGTTACAAGAGGTATTTGGGTTATACTGTAGGGGACGGGAGTCGCTCTACCACTCTGTGGGCGCGGTGGTGGGGATCCAGATATCCCGTTTCTTTCTTTTTTTGGGGCGGGAGGCCCAGAAAGGGGCCGGACAAGGCCGTCCAGCCTGGGCGGAGCACCGCAAGAGAGGGCAAGCAAGCAAGGGAGCTGAGCGTCGGGAGGCGGCGCGAGGAGGACTGGCCGACCCGGAGCCGCTAGGAAGCCGGCGCGGGTCGCAAGCGTACCAGAATAAGGCCCAGCCAGAGGGTCCAGAGAGCGAAGAGCAAGAAAGCCGGCGTAGTCAAAAAGGCCTGGCCGCTGGCCGGTGCCAGAGCCACCTGCACGGCGCTGCCGATAAGAAAGAGCGCCAGCAGAATCGCCCCGTAGCCAAGAGCCACCCAGAGCGGCGGCCAGAGCTGCAGGCCGCTGCGCGCGATAATGAATCCGAACAGGAGAGTTGCCAGAGCCAGCAAGAGGCCCCCACCCGTATTGGCCACCAGAGAGCAGATTTCCACCACCAGGGCAAAACTGGGAGAGGGGAGAGCCAGGGCGCTGAAGCCGCGCGCCACTCCTACCTGATAGACTGTACTGGCCAGATTACCCAAGACCAGCAAAAGAATCCCCAGCATTCCGCTCCAGGCGGCGATGACGGCAAATCCCTTGCCGCGCCAGGGAACAGCCAGCAGCTCCTCGGCAGTCTGCGGCAACGGCTTCTCGCCCGCCCCCGTGTCCGTCGCCTTCGCCGCGGCCTGCCTGCCATCAGCTCTTTCCTCCCTGTCAGCCCCAGCGCCCTCCGGTTCAGCGCTCGTTCCCTCCTCGGCCTCCTCCTCGCGCCCCAGGACCTCCTGGGCCACGATAATGCGGAAGAGCGTAAAAGGCAAACTGAGCGTCAGAGCGAAAGCTGCCATCTGGAGCAAGCGATAGAGAGCAAAAGACCACAGATGCCGCTGAAGCCAGAGCAGGTATATGGCCAACTGACCGCGGCTGGCCGCGGTCAGGGCCTCGCCGTAGCCGTGCGGCAGCAGCCAGAGCCACTGGTAGAGCGGAGCACCGAGCAGCAACAACAAGGCTCCCAGCACATAATAGGAGCCATTGATCCGCAGGCGTGTCAGAAACGTGCGTCTCATCCGGGACCTCGTTAGCCTGAGAAGAAGCTGTCGTCTATATCATAGCAAGACGCGCCGAGTCCCGGCAGAGCATGGGCCATTCGGTCCCCAGGGTAGGTGATCGAGGCAGCAACTGACCAATTGTCCTCGGCGCTGCGCCCCTGGAGAGAGCAAGGCCAGCCTGGCGACCTCACCCATGCCCCAGCCCGCCCGGAGGCCAGGCAGGCCAGCCACTCAACGCAGGAGGAAAGCCGGAAGTCCCTGCTCATGGAGGATATGCAGGGGACCACCTGGATAGAAATTGCCCAGAATATTGAGCGCCGTCACCAGGACGAAGAAGACGATCGTCAGAGCCATCAGCAGGCGATCAAGAGGGCGCGTCTGCAGCTCCGTCAGCCAGGTGCGCTTGCCCAGGCCGAAGCAGCGCAGCTCCATCGCATTGACGATATCCTCTGCCCCCACGACCGAGCCGATCACGATGGGCACCACCAGCGGAGCCAGGCGGGCAATCCTGCCAAAGATTCCGCCGCGCAGCTTATCCAGCTCGAAACCACGCGCGCGCTGCGCATCGAGTGTCACACTGAAGTCGCGGGCCAGCGTTGGCAGGAAGCGGAACGAGAGATCGATCGCATAAGCAAACTGGTCCGGCAGCCCCAACTGCTTGAAAGCTACCCCGATCTGGCCGGGATTGGTCGTATAGGGAATGACCACCGCCAGAAAGGCAATGCTGAAGTTGCGCAGGCCCATCGTCAGCATATAGGTGATGCTCTCGACGCTGAAGACCAGCGGCTTCGGCCCAACATAGGGAGGGCGATCCAGAAAGCCGAGGAACGGCAGCGAGAACAACTGATGCTGGTGACTCAGGTCGATGCCCTGCACAATGGCGCCACCGGAGAGAAAGTAGTTGCCGAAGACCAGGATCACATTCAGAAAGATGATGAAGAGCCAGGCTCGCCGCGTCTCCGACCATCTCAGGCGCGCCAGCGCATAGTAGCAGGCCGTTCCTCCAAAGCCCAAGAGAATCAGCCAGAAATTCGAAGTTTGAGCCGCCGCCAGACCGTAGGCCAGCAGCAAGAGCAACTTAGCCCGCGGATCGAGGCGATGGATAGGCGTATCGCGCTTGATATAAGGAAACGTTATCAACATGGCACATGCATCCTTCTGCCACACCACAGAGTAAAAGATAGAACAAATTGGGGCAAGAACGGGGGCAGAGCGGCAAGAGCGCCCTGCTCCCGTTCTTCCGCCCATCCTCTGTACTCGCCGAACAGAGGACCACCACCACCCCGATCAGACCGCCGCCGAAAGCCGGCGTTGTTTAGCCGTGCGGCCTTGTGCCGCTTCGCTCGGCCCAGGAGAGCCTTGGGCCGTCAGGTTGGTCAGCAGGTCAGCGTCCGAAGCGGGCCACCGCCGCCCGGTAAGCCAGCAGCAGAATAGGCAAGAGAATCAGGCCATTGACCAGGTCGGAAAGAGCCGCTGGCAACAGATAGCCAGTTGTAGCGGTCACGAAGGTCAGCTTCGAGAGCCAGATCTCCGTGTAGGAGGCAAAGCCGATTCCGATGATGATCCCCAGTGCCGCAAAGACCTCAGCCAGCACGATAGAGCGCGAGCTGCGGTAGACGCCCCAGGTAAAGTAGATCACCAGGCCAGCGATGAAGCCGATAATGGCGTTGCCCACATCCCAGTTCCAGTAGACGCCATAGCCCGAGATATAGTCACCCAGCAGGTTGCCCACTCCTCCTGAGAAGAGGCCAACCCAGGGACCAAAGACGGCCCCGAAAAAGAGAGGGATGACAATAGCCGGGCGGAACGAGACATTCCCGGCGCTCGGAAGCTGGATAATATTCGTAAAGTAGCTGAAAATGCCATAGAGCGCCGCACCGAGCGCCATGTAGACAATGTGCCGGACCCCAATGCCCCAGACCCGGCTTGTGACCTCGCGCTCGCGCACGCCTTCTTTCTCGGTCGTTGCCATAAAGCAATGAACTCCTTTCTGGATGATCGCGATCGGTAGTCGCAGATCCTTGGAATAGTGCAGCAGGGACGACAATCACGGGAAGAGTGTAGCCAGTGAGTGGAGAAGAGCGACCAGCTCAACTCACCCTCGCCCGTTACGCCAAACTGCGGCTACACTCCGCCAGCAAATAGCGTAAGAGCGAGGTAGGGCGCAAATTACAGCTTTCCAGCAGGGTCTGATCGGCCAGCACCTCTAACGGTGCCCCATCAGCCACCAGGTGGCCATCCTTGAGGAGAAGAACGCGCTGCGTATAACGCAGCGCCAGATCGAGATCGTGTGTGATGAAGAGGAGAGCATCAAGCTCAGGAAGCTCGCGCAGATGCTCCATAAAAGAGATATAGGAGCGATAATCCTGGCCCGCCGTCGGCTCGTCCAGCAAGAGAATGCGGCTCTCCATCGCCAGCACCGAGGCGATGCTGACCCGCTTCTGCTGTCCGAAGCTGAGCGAGAGAGGCGAACGCTCGGCAAAACGGGCCACATCCAGGGCTTCAGCGGCCCGCTGGACGGCTCGCTGGAGTCGCTCGGGCGGGAAGCGCAGATTCTCGGGACCGAAGCTCAGCTCCTTCCGAACCGTAGGAGCGAAGAGCATGGCGCTCGGACTCTGAAAGACGTAACCGATGCGCGTCGCGAGCTGAGCCACACTGAGCCTGCGCGTATCTTCGCCGTAGAGAAAGACCGCGCCAGCCGTTGGGCGCAGCAGTCCCAGAGCCTGCTTGACCAGGGTGGTCTTGCCGGCCCCGTTGGGTCCGAGTAGGGCGATCGTCTCGCCCCGGCGCACCTCAAACGAAATGCCGTGCAAGATCTCCTCGCCGTCGGCCTCGTAACGATAGTGGACGTCCTGAAAGACCAACACCGGCTGCTCAGCGGCCGAACCTGTCGTCACCGCGTGCCTGGTGACAATAGGACGAACAAGCTGCTCCACCGCCTGCCGCGGGTCAGTTGCGCGGCGCAAGGTGGCCTCAATCGGCAGCTTCACCTGCTCGGGGTCGGCCATTTCCAGGAAAGAAGAGACATCCCCCAGGAAGACCTGCCGTCCGTCGCGCATCAAGAGCACCTTATCGGGGCGCAGCTTGAGGGTCTCCTCAACACGGTGCTCCACAATAATGACGGCCCGCCCCTCAGCACGCAGGCCATTAATTAGCTCTTCCAGCTCATCGATAGCCCGCGCATCGAGATTGGCAAACGGCTCATCAAAGAGAAAGATCGAAGGTTGCATCACCAGGACCCCAGCCGCCGCCACCTGCTGCCGTTGTCCACCCGAGAGGGCAAAGGTCGATTCCTGGCGGTAAGCCTCCAGATGGAGGCGCTGCAGCACCTCGTCGACCCGGCGACGGATCTCAGCCCGCGGCACCCGCAGATTTTCCAGGCCAAAAGCGACCTCCTGCTCGACCGTGGTGCCGACGATCTGCTTCTCGGGGTCCTGCAGCATCGTGCCAATGTAGCGCGCGCGCTCGCGCAGGCTCATGCCAGCGGCAGAACGCCCTTCGATCCAGATTTCCCCGCTCAGCTCGCCATGAAACGTGTGGGGAATAAGACCATTGAGACACTTGAGCAACGTGCTCTTACCGCAGCCACTCGGACCGGCAATCAGCAGTAGCTCCCCATGCGCCAGGGAGAAGGAAATATCCCGAATGGCATACTGCGACTCCGCTTCTGCCTCCGCCTGGACCCCAGAGGAATCAGGGACAGCTATCCTGGTCTTCTTCGAAGGGGGCGACTCTTCGTTGAGGGCGCGATAGCGAAAGCTCAATCCCTTGACAGCAACAGCCGGAGGTGCTTCCTGCGATGCATCTCTCGTGTTGTCGGGATGAGTAACCATCTATCCGTGTTACCTATCGCTTCCAGTGAACGCCTGCAACTTTACGAACAGTGGAAGCCCTCTGATCAGATGAGATCTACTCTCTACTAATTGTACCGAGCGACAGGGGAAGCTGTCAATGTTGTCGAGTTCTGCTAGAACAGCCATTTCAGAGATACCGCAATTGCAGTAACCTCATCAATTAAAGAGAACTACCCGAGCGTCAGGCGAGCGAGGCTGTCATCTCAGTGACTGGCATCTGCCTTCTATCTGCTCTGGCCTCTGGCAAGGAGCCTGCCTATACTGCTCTCAGGCAGACAGTGCAGAGCACCAACCTTCCCCGGCAGAGGAAAGTGGAAGGAGCCAGACAAGGAGCGCAGGCCGGGCCGTGTTCACCCAGTGCGGCGCGCTCGCCTCGAGGTGGTAGGGTTGCGCGCTGGCGATTTGCGCGCGTTGTGGTGATCCGCCTGTCTGTCTTCGCCGTTAGCCGAAGCTAGCTGGTCCCTTATTTGCCGGTCGGAGCCAGCTAGCCAGCGGAAGGCAGCGCGCTGACTGCACAGGACAGGACACGAACGAGCGAGTCAAGGATGCGACCCTGGAGAGTCTTGAAAGGAGTCAGACCGTGTCTACCCGCATCTCGCGGCGCGAACTGCTGCAGCAATCGCGCAATCTGCTGGTAGCGTTGCCATTAGGTTCCCTGGGAGCGGCGCTTGTGGGCATGGAGAGCAGCTTAGGCGCCAGCGCCGCTCCTACTCCCCAGTACAACCTGGCGGCGGCCCTGCAGATGTCGATCTACTTCTACGACGCCCAGAAATCCGGGCCGGGCGTCACCGGTGGTCTCTTGCCCTGGCGCGGTGACTGCGACCTCTCCGACACCGCTGTACCCTTGCAGCCCAAGAACAGCAACAACGTAGGGACCAACATGTCGGCCTCCTTCATCGCGGCCCATCGGCAGGTCCTCGATCCGACGGGTAAAGGAAGCGTTGATGTCAGCGGAGGCTTCCACGACGCCGGAGACCACGTCAAATTCGGCCTGCCCCAGGGCTACGCCATTTCAACGCTGGGCTGGGGCTTTTACGAATTCCGTCAGGCTTTCGTCTCCACCGGCCAGGACGCTCATATGCTGGCTATCCTGCGCTGGGGCTGCGATTATCTGATGCGCTGCACCTTCCGCGACAGCAGCGGCAACGTTGTGGCCTTCTGCTATCAGGTTGGTGAAGGTTCCATCGATCACACGGTCTGGGCGCCGCCCGAGGTAGAGAACCTGGCCCGTCCGGCCTACTTCGCCACCTCCGAGACGCCGGCCAGCGATATGTGTGGGCAGGCTGCCGCCGCTCTGGCTATCATGTACCTCAACACCCAGAGCAGTGACCCCACCTATGCAGCGAAATGCCTTGACTACGCCAAAGCGCTTTATCGCTTCGCCGTCGCCAACCGCGGCCTCGGCTACTCTGGCGGCTTCTATAACTCCAGCGGAGACAGCGATGACCTCGCCTGGGCGGCCATCTGGCTCTACATAGCCACGGGCCAGCAATCCTACCTGAACGATATTATCGCCACCGACTCCAGCGGCCACTACACCGGCTACCTCAAAGCGATTATGAACAGCACTCAGGACAACTGGCAAAATACCTGGGTCCATTGCTGGGATGCCGTTTGGGGTGGCATGTTCCTCAAGCTCGCCCCCATCACCAACGACCCCAAGCACTGGTACATCGCCCGCTGGAACCTCGAATACTGGTCGAATGTGCCTCATCAGGACCCCAACGACAAGAACTTCCTGAAGCCGACGCCGGGCGGCTTCATGGTCATCAATACCTGGGGATCCTGCCGCTACAACGCCGCCGCCCAGCTCTGTGCTCTGGTCTACCGCAAGTACACGGGCGACACGCGCTTCTCGGACTGGGCCTTGGGACAGATGAACTACATTCTGGGCAGCAACCCGATGAACCGCTGCTACATGGTGGGCTTCGCCTCCAACTCGGCCAAACATCCCCATCATCGGGCCGCCCACGGTTCCTTCACCAACAGCATGTCTGACCCACCCAACCACCGCCATACGCTCTGGGGCGGCCTGGTTGGCGGTCCTGACACCAGCGACTACCACGATGACGCCACCAACGACTTTGTCTACAATGAGGTGGCCGTCGATTACAGCGCAGCCTTCGTCGGAGCGCTGGCGGGCCTCTACTACTACTATGGCGCAGGTCAGCAGCCCAACCCCAATTTCTCGACAGCCGAGACGCCGGTCAATCCCTTCTTCGTCGAGGCGCTGGTCAACCAGGACAGCAACCAGAGCACGCAGATCACGCTGACGCTCCACAGCGATACCACTCAGCCGCCGCAGTTTGTGACCGGCCTTAAGGTGCGCTACTTCTTCAACATCAGCGAGCTGCTGAGTGTCGGCCAGTCGATCAGCTCGGTCTCAGTCGCCATCTACTACGACCAGAACCAATACCTGCCCAACGGCGGCCCGGTCGCCGTGCGCGGTCCCTACGCCTGGGGCAATTCTAACACGGTCTACTACTACGAGTTCGACTGGTCGGCCTACCCGCTCTGGTACACACGCGACCTCGAGTTCGCTCTGATCGTGGCTATCGGCAGCGACTACAAGTACCATTGGGACTCGTCGAACGACTGGAGCCGCCAGGGCCTGACCTCGACCAGGGCCGTTACCCAATACATTCCCGTCTACCGCAACGGCACGCTGGTCTTTGGCCAGGAGCCGCCGAAGTCTTGAGCTTCACGGCGGTTCCTGGTCCACGGGGGAAAACGACAGAGGCGGGTCGGTCGGGTCATCAGGCCAGCAGATAACGGCAGCAGGGACCAGGGGGCCTGCTCTCAGGGATGAGATAGCCGCAACAGATGAGGAGGGAACGCTCGTGAAAACAGCCCTGTCCCGCAGCCTGCCAGCGCTCTGCGCCTTGTTGGCGTTCGCACTGGCGGGCCTGATCTGGTACACGCCCCGACACGCGCAACGTGCTCAGGCCGCCGTCTCCTACAGCGGCCTGCACGTCTCGGGCAACCAGCTCCTCAACGGCGCCGGTCAGGCGGTGCGCCCGCTGGGGGTGGATCGCTCCGGGACCGAGTACATGTGCGATGCCGCCGGCGACACCACCGTCTTCGACGGGCCGAGCGACGCCGCTTCGGTGGCCGCTATGATGAGCTGGCACATCAATGCCGTACGCCTGCCACTCAATGAGGATTGCTGGCTCGGCATTAATGGCTACCCCGCCGCCCAATACACGGCAGCTCAGTACCGGCAGGCCATCATCGATTACGTTAACCTGCTGACGGCCAATAATTTGATTACGATCCTCGACCTGCACTGGAGTGCCCCCGGCACTCAGCAGGCGAATAAGCAGCTTGCCATGCCCGACCTGGACCACGCTCCGGCTTTCTGGACCTCGGTGGCCAATACGTTCAAGAATAACTCTTCAGTTATCTTCGACCTTTATAACGAGCCTTTCACCACAAGCTGGGATTGTTGGCTCAATGGCAGTACGGCGGCCAACGCCAGCCCCTGCACCGACGTGCCCTTCGCCGTGGCCGGCATGCAGACGCTGGTGAACACCGTGCGCGCTACCGGGGCAACCAATGTGATCATGCTCGGCGGCCTGGCTTACGCCAACGACCTGTCAGGCTGGCTCTCCCACAAGCCGAGCGATCCCTTGAATAATCTGGCCGCCTCCTTCCATCTCTACAATTTCAATACATGTAACTATGTCAATTGCTGGGTGCTGACCGTGGCGCCCGTGGCGGCCCAGGTGCCGGTGATCGCCGGTGAGATCGGCGAGAACGACTGTGCTCACGGCTTCATCGACATGGCAATGGCCTGGCTGGACCAGAACAACATCGGCTATCTGGCCTGGGCCTGGGATACTTACAACTGTTGGAGCTTCCCGTCGCTCATCACCGACTACAACGGCACTCCCACGCCCTATGGCCAAGGTCTCTTGAACCACCTGACGGACCTCGCTAACGGCGTCACGCCGACTCCCACGCCGACCCCGTTGCCTGGACACTACTGCGCGGTCCACTACAGCGCCAGCTACTGGACAGGTGGCATGACCGCCAACATCACCATCAGCAACATCAGCACTGCCGCCATCGTTGGCTGGACGCTGGTCTTCACCTTCCCCGGGGACCAGCAGGTCACGGCGGGCTGGAGCGCCACCTGGAGCCAGCAGGGCCAGCAGGTGACGGCTCGCGATGTCGGCTACAACGACGTTATCGCCGCTGGTGGCTCGGTTTCTATCGGCTTCAACGGAACCTGGACCAGCAATCACACTGATCCGACAGTCTTCACGCTGAACGGTGTGACTTGCAACACGGTCTAGCAAGGCGAGCGAGCATGCTCGCTCGCCAGAAGCCAGACGGCAGAGCATCCGGTCATGGCAACCCGAACAGGCGAGCAACGGTCACAGCCTCCGGCTGCCCGGCGGTTCGCGAATCAGCGGCCATGCCGTGCGATCCGGCCTGGGCAGACCGGCTCTGGGACCGTTCACTCATAGATCCATCAACAGAGTCCCTAGGAGAAAGGAACAACGGCTATGCTCAGGAAACAGCTCAAGAACCTGTGCGCTGGCCTGGCGCTCCTGGCACTCATCTGGGCCTTGACGCTGGGCATCGTCCTGCAAGCGCATCCGGCTTATGCTGCTTCCAGCGTCACCATCAACGGTGGCACGACCTATCAGACCATCGACGGCTTTGGCGTCTCTGAGGCTTTCGGCCAGGCCAATGCCATCATCAACGCCGGTTCCACGCTGGAGAGGCAGATGCTGGACCTGCTCTTCAGCCCCACGAGCGGCGCTGGACTGACCATCCTGCGCAACCTGATCCCTTCCGACAGCAGTCACACCATTGAGCCGAACAGCCCCGGCAGCCCGACGGCCACGCCGCAGTACGTGCCCATCGGCACCGACTGGGGCCAGTTGCCTCTGACCCAGCAAGTGATTCAGAACTACGGTGTGACGCGCATCTATGCCGACGCCTGGAGCGCGCCAGGCTTCATGAAGACCAACGGCTCCGAGAGCAACGGCGGGACCCTCTGTGGCGCTCCGGGCGCTACCTGCAGCTCTGGCGACTGGCGTCAGGCGTACGCCAACTATCTGGTGCAGTACATCAAGGACTACCAGGCGGCGGGCGTCACCATCACCGACGTGGGCTTCGTCAATGAGCCGAACCTGACGACCTCCTACTCCAGCATGGTGATGAACCCAACCCAGACCGCCGACTTCGCCAAGATTCTGGGGCCGACCCTGGCGAATGCCGGCCTCTCGACGCAAATCGTCTGCTGCGACGCCGAAGGCTGGGATCTGGCGCCCAGCTACACGAGCGCCATCGTCAACGATCCAACCGCCAATTCGTACGTCAAGATCATTTCCAGCCACGGCTACACTGCCGCCCCGACTTCACCGCTCAATTCCAACGGTAAGCCGGTCTGGGAGACCGAGTGGTCGACCTTCGATAGCTTCGATGCTGCCTGGGATGACGGCAGCGACGCCTCCGGCCTGACCTGGGCCCAGCACATCCACGTCGGCCTGACCTCGGCCAATTTGAGCGCCTTCTTCTACTGGTGGGGCGTGGCCAGTACCTCGGTCTCGACCGACAACCAGGGTCTGATCCAGCTCAACGGCTCGACCATCACGCCAGCCAAGCGCTTGTGGGCCTTCGCCAACTACAGCCGCTTCATCCGACCCGGCGCAGTGCGCATCGGGGCCACCAGCTCCGACAGCAATCTGCTGGTCTCGGCCTATCGCAATACCAACGGGACGCTGGCCATTGTGGTCATCAATCTGGCCAGCAGCAATACGGCGGCGACCTTCTCGCTGCAGAACACCTCTGTGGCCAATGGGGCGAGCGTGACCCCCTATCTGACCAACAACAACAACAATACGGCAGCTCAGGCAGCGCTGACTGTGAGCAACGGCACCTTCAGCGCGACCGTGCCGGCGCGCTCTCTGGTGACCTACGTCATCCCGGCTGGCACCGGTGGCGGTACGCCGGCCCCCACGCCGACGCCATCGCCGCAGCCGACCAGCACACCGACACCAGCTCCCACGCCGTCACCAACGCCAGCTCCGACAAGCACGCCAACTCCTACCCCCACCCCGGGTGCGAGCTGCCAGGTGCACTATAGCGTGGTGAGCCAGTGGCCGGGCGGCTTCCAGGGGAGCATCACCATCACGAACACGGGTAGCAGTCCCATCAACGGCTGGACGCTGCGCTTCAGCTTCACGGCGGGTCAGCAGATCACCCAGCTATGGAACGGCAGCTACACGCAGCAAGGGGCCCAGGTGACAATCACCAACGCCTCCTACAACGCCCAGATCCCGGCAGGCGCTACTTTGGGCGCGTCACCTGGCTTCCTGGCCTCCTGGAACGGGAGCAATCCCGCGCCGACCTCGTTCACGCTGAACGGCGCGACCTGCAGCGTCGTCTAGGGGGTTGAGCCAGGTTAGAGAAGCGAAGAGGAGAGAAAGGAGGTCGGGAACAATAGCTCGCTCCTTGCAAGCGAGCCAGACGAACGAAAGACCGAGAGGGAGGGCCAGCCTGGTGGCTTCAGCTCGGGCTTCCCGAGAGCCAGATGCTGCCGGGAAGCAGAGATAGCCAGCCTGGTAGGCCGTACCTCTGCGCTGCTGAACGTGAGACGTTTTCCTGCGGCGGGCATCGGTCGAGGAGATAGATAGACAGACAGGCCAGGGCTTTGTTTCGGTTC
This sequence comes from Thermogemmatispora sp., assembly GCF_042408735.1. Classification (GTDB taxonomy): domain Bacteria; phylum Chloroflexota; class Ktedonobacteria; order Ktedonobacterales; family Ktedonobacteraceae; genus Thermogemmatispora. Next base: position 48,257 of record NZ_JBHOQV010000118.1, on the reverse strand, counting down.
CAGCCTGGCCTGCCCGGTCTCGATCGGTGCCCGCCGCGCCGTTAGGGCGCGGAGTGAGATCTCCTCGAGGGGCTTGACCCCCTCCCTCTTACCTTTTGCGCACGCACCCTTTCTCCCTCTTCTGACGGAGCAGAAAAGAGCCTGCCTCCGACGACGATCGGATAAGCAGCCAGGCTCCGCTTCGAGAATGCCCTGCAGAAGCACCCGCCCGCCAGCGCTCTTGCCGCCAAGCGGCGACTTTTTTTGAATCGGGGCACTGCCTTAGGCATGACCTTCGGAGTTCAGAGCCTTCATTATGCCGCGCACGACCCGCTCCCAGCCGCAGGCCAGGAAGAGGTAGACCAGAGTGCTACCTTCGCTTTCCCCCTTGACATCCTCGCGAGCCTGTAGTATCATGAAAACGCCGACGCGGGGTGGAGCAGCGGTAGCTCGTTGGGCTCATAACCCAAAGGTCGCAGGTTCGAATCCTGCCCCCGCAATTCCGTCAGTGCTTTCGCCTGCGCACAATCACCCCCTCCAGGCCGCGCAGGCCCGCTGACAGATCGGACAGCCTGGTGTCCAGCCGAGAACATCGCTTTTTCGATTACTTGCCAACGACGCGGGGTGGAGCAGCGGTAGCTCGTTGGGCTCATAACCCAAAGGTCGCAGGTTCGAATCCTGCCCCCGCAATTCAATCGCTTCTCTTGCCTCCGTTAAGGCACGCTCTAGCGATAACGCTTAGCTCGCCTCACTCGCTCACCACGAGTGAGGCGTTTTCTCTTCCAGCACCTCGCTACACTGGCCCGTTTCCTCCCCGCCCCCCTCGGTCCCACTTCCAAAGATAGGTCCTCTCCCTCTTGACAGGATGTGATAAGATAGAGTCGAAATCGCTAGAAAGCAGGGCGGCCCCGCCAACCGGAGCTGCAATCTCCGGCAAGGTGCTGGCTCCCCCCAGGAGCAACTCCGTGAGGCAGTGGCCGTGCCCGCAGCCAGACCTGGAGATGGCGGCGTAGCTCAGTCGGTAGAGCAGGGGACTCATAAGCCCTGGGTCGTAGGTTCGAGTCCTACCGCCGCTACCAGATAGTGCCCGACCTGTTCCTCTACCTGTAGGGGAACAAGCATTCTGGTCGTTGGCAGATGGCTGAAGAGACAAGAAAGGATAGACCGCTGGTGGTCTATCCTTTCTTTTTCCCCAGTACACAAGCGGCGGCTCCCCCGCGAGGGACCGCTCTCAGCCGCTCCGGTTGCGCCTTCGACTGTGACAGCGCTCCCCTGCAACTCTGCTGCCTCAGCCACAGGGGAGGCCATCAACCAGCGCCCGCCTTAGCCGTGCCGCCCCTGTCGCCTCCTCAGCAAGAGACCCAGGCCGGATCGGCAAAAGGACGGAAAGAACAAAAAGAGCCTTTAGCTGAGTGGCTCTTTCCCTGTCGGTCGATCGGTCAGTCTGCCTGCCTGCCTGCCTATTGGAATAGTTCCGTCACCGAGCGGTTCTCGTGGATGCGACTGATGGCCCCAGCGAACAGCTCCGCCACCGAGAGAATCGTCATGTTGGGCAAGCGCTTCTCTTCCGGCAGAGGGATGGTGTCCGTGATAACGATCTCCTTTATCTCGGCCTCGCGCAACCGCTCAATGGCCGGACCCGAGAAGACGCCGTGCGAAGCGCAGCAATACACCTCGCGCGCGCCATGCTCGCGCACGACCCGCACCGCCTGCGTGATTGAGCTAGCCGTGTCGATCTCTTCGTCGACAATCAGGGCATGGCGCCCCTCCACGTTGCCGATCACGTTCTTGGCTTCAGTCACGCCGTCATTGCCCAGACGGCGCTTCTCGACAATCGCCAGCGGCGCGTTCAGGCGATCCGCGAGCTGACGCGCCTTCTTGGCAAAGCCCTCGTCGGCGGAGACAACGGTGAAGTTCTCCAGCCCCTTGGACCGGAAATAGCGCGCCTGCAGGGTCTGGGCCGTCAGCTCATCGACTGGGATATTGAAGAAGCCCTGAATCTGACCAGCATGCAGGTCCATCGTCAGCACGCGATGAGCGCCGGCCACCGTGATACAATCAGCCAGCAGCCGGGCAGTAATCGGGACCCGCGGCTGATCCTTCTTGTCGGTGCGCCCATAGGCATAGTAGGGAATGACGGCGGTGATGCGCTGCGCTGAGGCTCGCTTGAGCGCATCGATCATGATCAGTAGCTCCATGATCGAGCGATTGACCGGCGAGCTGAAAGGCTGAATAACGAAAACGTCGTGGCCCCGAACGTTCTCGTTGATCTTAACAAAAATGTTTTCGTTGCTAAACTGGAAGACCTCGGCCTTTCCCAGCTCGATCCCCAGGTGACGGCAGATGGCAGCAGCCAGCACGGGATTGGCGTTACCTGTGAAAACACTGAGCTTGTTCATAGCACCTCCGGCCTGCCTGCGCCCAGTATAGCACAAGGCAGCTTCCCTGTAAACTATGGATGACTTAAAAAGGATCGGCTGCGGTTTTATCGAGAAATAATGGTGCTACATGCTTGGAGAAAGCAGGCTGGCAGGATAAGGCCAGGCAGAGCAGGAGCCAGGGAGATACATTGGACCAGCCAGCCCGTCACGGGCAGGAGAAGCTGGGCCTGCCCGCTCCTGGCCAGGGCTGCTGCCAGGAGGAGGCTGTTAAACCCAATACCAGACCACACAAAAGATCATAGCCCGAGCTGGCCCCCAGAGCAAGCACGGCCTGCGCTCGCGCCAGCAGGTGCTCCTCATGCTCCTCAGCCAGGCTCTCCACTAGCTGGAGAAGCGGGGAGGCAAAGTAGCCACGCGCGGCCCACGAGAGCCAGGCTCGACTCAGCAGATGTGTGCGCGAAGCGGCCACGGCTACAACCCGCTCACAGGCCGCCAGGAAATGGGGAGCGGGACCATGCAGCCACCAGCCAGCGGCCAGCCAGCCAGTGAGCAGATCATCGCCCGAAGGAGTCAGGCCAGGACCGCGTCCGGCCAGCAGCTCGGCCAGAGCCGTCGGCTCCGCCGGCAGCCGGCTCTCTCCCCTCAGCGCAGCTCTCATCAACGGCAGTAAGGGATGATCCTCCTCCTGACGCCTCCTCAGCAGCTCAGGCACCAGCAGCATTCTCCGCAGACGCTCGCGATTCCGCTCCAGAACCGCAGGCTCAACCCGCGGCGGACGCCTGAGCTGGGCACGCCAGCGCGCGCAACTACTCAGGTCAACTGACCAGTGAAGATCTTCGATATACAGACGAGAGGCCCCTAGCAGCGCCGGCATGCCGGGCCGCAGGGTGCTGAACGGAAAGGCTCCCCGCAAAGCCCCCAGACGAATGCCGTTCGGCACAGAGATGCCATCCCGCGTGTTTAACGACAGAACAAAGTCTCCAGGAAAAAGCAGATTCGCCGCCGCCGGGAAGACGCTATGGACCTCTCCTCGCCAGACCGGGCCGGCAATCATCTCGGCGATGGCCTCGCTATAGGCCAACGCAGGGCAGACAGGAGCCACCGAGGGAATAGGGGTCAAACCCTCCATGAGAGATTACTCTGCTGTCTCCTTGGGAGTCGAGATCAGCAGGCGCAGAAAGCTCGTGATAGCCAGGAAAATCAGGGCATAAACGGCCATAGCGATCAGAGTTGGCCATTCAAAGGCCCAGTTATGCAGAGATGGGGTCTTGACAATGCCGTTGAAGGGCAACAGGATAATCCCCGTCAGGGCGTAGAGCAGACCAGCAAAGGCATTGTTGGGGTCAGCAGCGATGAGGCGGAAGATAAAACGCAGCAGCAAAGCCACCTCTAACACCGCTAGAAACCACAAGAGGAAGTCCTTGAACTTGCCAATCGCAAAGACCAGCGTGCGAGCCTCGCTCTCACGACTGATCGCCTCCGGCTCCACCGGCGGAGGCGCCGACATCGGCACGGGCGCCGGCTCGTAATGAGATGGGGGCGCCTGCTTCGGCTGCAGCTCCTCCATCGGAGGTAACGCGCCGGGTGGCGGCACTCTGCCAGGTTCGACACTGGTCGGATCACTGTAAAACGGGTCCCCGTGCATAGCACCTCTCCTCTGTTCGTCAACTGTCCACAGAAGCGAATAAAGCAGAGAGTCTCACCTGCAAGGATTATAACATACTATGGCCTACTATGAACTATTGCGTTTGAGTAAAACGACTCCCTCGGCCCGCGCGATCAGACGAAACTGCCCGGAAGCCGTCAAGCGATTGAGGATCTCGATCGTGCTGGCCCGATCCTCGGGAAAGACAGCATTGAGGTCGACAATGATGTAGTCAACCGTATATTGCCTGCCATCGATCGTACCGGTAAAAGAGGGAAAGACCGCCAGGCGCTGCCTTTCGCTAAGATGTGGATTAAGGTTATCTCCCGCTGAAACCGAGGCATCTGGGGGAATCATGGACAGAAGCTGCTCAATATGCTGCTCGCGTGGCCCCGGCTCATGATTGGCCCAGAAGCTATTGAGTATCGGCGCCTCGGCAACATAATTGACGCCGATGAGCAGCAGTATCCAGAGCGTAGCGTACCACTGTAGGCGCGTCAGATTGATTTGCTGAGCCAGCGGGATCATTCGCGCACAGAAGCGCTGCCAGTGTCCACGCCACCAGGCAGGCCGCAGCAAGTGCAGGGCCAGCTTCTGGAGCCGTAGCAGGCAGCCAGTCCTCCAGGCCTGCAGCCTCTGACCAGCCGCCAGCGAGAGAGGCCACCTTAACCAGGCAGGCCAGGTTCCCCTTGCGGCAGCCGCCCCTGCCTGCTCACGCTCGCGGACCTTCTCCTTGCCGCGCTCCGGTACCATCAGCTCCATCGGAGGTAGCGGCTCTCCACGCCAGTTTGCCCAGAGGGCGAGGAAGCGACGCAGGCCGACGATGCCCGCTAACACCACAAAAGGAATGATTGTGGCATTGTAGTGGTAGACGCCGCTATAGAGGGCCGGGTCGGTGTTGAGCGTATTGACTGCCAGGCTGGGCAGAGTTGGTATCAGCCATTCGGGGGCCAGAAGCGCGAGAAAGCCTGTGTTCCGGATCAGGCTGGCCAGATAGTAGACGCGCTCGATCGTCAAGAAGGTCGTGAAAAGCAGCCAGGGATGCAGCAAGAGGTTGACGATGGCCGCCCCCGGAGAGCTGCCGAGCGTCTCGTAACGGTACCAAAAGTTGTTGGCCTGCTGGCCGGGAAAAAAGTGGGGGATGATGACGCCGAAGGCCAGGGCCGACCACAGGAAGCCGCCGATGAAAAGGGCCAGGCCCAGGCGTGGCAGGCGATAGCGCCAGATCATCAGCAGGCCCAGCAGGCCAACCGCCAGCGGCACGTCCTCTTTACAGGAGGCCGCCAGGAAGCAGCAGAGGACCAACAGCACGTAACGGCGGTAGGTGAGGGCCAGCAAGGCGTAGAGCAGCAGGGGCGTGGCCAGGCTGACTGCGTGGAAGTCAAAGATGTTGAGGCCCAGCAGAGCCGGCGCCAGCAGATAGGCCACCACACAGAGGGCCGCCAGCAGCGGCCAGCGCGGCAGATAGTAGCGGGCCAACAGAAAGACGGGCAAGGCTCCCAGAGCCAGCACCAGCGTCTGAAACACGAGCAACGTCCGCGGATCTGAGCGAATCAGATAAAGAAGGGCAAGAGGCAATAGAATGGGTTCAAAGTGCACGCCAAGACGCGTGGGGGGACCGTACCAGTCGATCGCCTGGTTTGTGAACTGAAAGGGCCGGCCATGCAAGGTGTTCCAGATGGCCTGATCGTAGTTACCAAGGTCGAAGGCCGTTGCCTTGAACGTATCGTAGCGCAAGACGGCCTGATGGCTCATCTCCAGGAAATAGGCCAGCGTTGCCAGAACGACCAGGCCCCAAGCCAGCCAGCTCTGAACTCGCAGATTCACCAGTTTCATAGCCCTTGTTTGCCGCTCTTTCTCGCTCACTGCCCCTCTCGCCTTCTCTCTCCTGGCCCCTTTCTTCGCTACCTGACCCTCTCCTGGCCCGGCTCCCCCTGTCCTCTCTCTATCGATCCCCTTATATATAAATGACATTCTGCCAGATTCCAACGCCTACCAGGATGATAAAGGACCAGACGATGACATATTCCGGCCAGGTCCCAGTACGAAAGCGCCAATCTGGATTGGGCGGGAACCCAAAGCGTTTCGGGTTGGGCCAGAAGAGGGGTACGCCTCCCTCAGTCAGGGCATCGCAGAGAATGTGGACGATGCAGCCGAAGAGCACGGCGAAGAAGATCATATGGGTGGCATTCATGAGGCTTGCGGGAGCGCTCAGGCCACGCATTGCCAGCAAGGAGAGGACAAGTTGTTGGGCTCCGAGAGCGAGCAGCGACCCCAGGAGCAGGCCGAGGAGGCTGTGGAAGAGAGTACGGTGGCCTGCTATATGCTGAATCTCGCGGCTGATCCAACCAAACCTGCGCCCAAGCGTGCTGTGTGCATTGTCGATATCCGGCAGCAAGGAGCCAAAGCCGACGGCGACGTAGTAGATCGCCTTAGCTACAACAAGCTTGAGCGGCACGCTCGGCGCCAGGGTAATCGGGGGACCACTCAGGTGGACCAGACTGTCAAGCACAACGCCCGCCGTGAGACCTATGAGAAGATGTGACCTGCCTACCATAACAGCGTTTTCTCCATCCGCAGTGAAGATTGGGCTTCTTCCTTGAGTGAAGGTTTCACGCGGCTATTGTAGGGGGTCTTCCGCGACTGCGCAAGAGGATTTCCGCGCAGAATCGGCGACGGCTGGCGCTGGCTATGAGCGGCAGAGTCCCTGCCTCGCCGCTGGCCTGCCTGTGGCGGGCCGACAGGACAACGGCAGCAGGCAAGCGAAGGGCCAAAGCCAGTTCGGCACCTATCGGACTTGCAGGACAGCCGGCCGCAGCCTATTCATTCGGGAGGGAGAGCCACCTTAATCAGACCGTCCTCAACGCGCACAGGATAGAGCACCAGGTCCTGACGGGCGGGACCTCGCACGACCTTGCCGGTCCGCAGATCGAACTGGGCTCCATGGACGGGACAGGTGAGCACGCTGCCCTGCAGCTCCCCCTCGTAAAGGCGCCCTCCAACGTGGGTGCATTCGCCATTACAGGCATAGACCACCCCTTCGACTTTGGCCAGACAGACCGGCTCGCCATCAACTTCCACCCCTAGCAGCTCGCCCTCTCCCAGCTCGTCCCAGCGCGCAACGGCGACAAAATCACTCATAGCAATCTCCTCCCCTCGCCAGCTTTTGCCTGAATCGCAGTCAGCCAGGCAGCCAGCAAGCGTAACGCCTCCCTCTCGTGGTCTTGCCGACAACAGGCGGGCAGACTCTCAGGTGGGCGCGGCTGAAGGGCAGTCCCTCTGCTCACCCCACCGATCAGGCTCAGATGCCGCGCCCCTGAACGGGGATAATAGCCCCTGTGACGCCATCGCTGGCGGCACTGGCCAGAAAGATGGCAACCTCAGCCACCTCGCGCGGGCTGACCCACTTGCTGCGCAGCTCTGTGGGGGAGGGATGCAGCTCCTCGAGATTCGCCTGAGTGGCGATCAGGCCGGGGGCGATGGCATTAACGTAGATTCCCACACCCTTCCCGGCCTGGGCAAAGGTCCGGGTGAGAGCATCCACCCCAGCTTTGGCGCAGTTGTAGGCCAGCGTCTGTGCTCCCGCATTCTGAATGCTATAGGCCCGACTAAAGTTGATGATCTTGCCACCTCCCTGGGCCAGCATCGACGGCCAAACCGCGCGTGTGCAGAGAAAAGTCGTGCGCAAATTATTATTCAGCTCGCTCTCCCAGTCCTGCAACGAGACCTCATGAGGGGGTCCATACTTTGTCAGCCCGCCAGCCAGGTTGACCAGGACGTCGACGCGTCCCTGCCATTGCAGGGCCTCCTCGACCAGGTGCTGTGCACCCTCCTCGCTCGTCAGGTCGGCGGCCACCCCTTTGACGAGGGCCCCACGCGCCTGCAACTCGGCGGCCCGAGCCGCCACGCGCTCCCCACTGCGAGAGGCGATCACCAGCCTGGCCCCCTCCTCAGCAAAAAAGCCGGCCAGAGCAAAACCCATCTGACCGGCGTGGCTCACGCCGGTAATCACCGCCACTTTACCCTCAAGGCGCATCTTTCAGGCTGCTCCTTTCTATCGCTTCAGGAACTCGCTCGGCAGTAGTGCAAGCAATCAGCCAGGGCCCACCAGCCGGGCTTACAGCTCCTCATCGCGCTCGTCGGAGTCCGTCGGGCGCTCCAGGCCAGCCAGAACCAGGCTCTTATGCAGCACGCGCAAGCCCAGGAAGGCACACTTCATACGCGCAGGACTGATCGGGATACCCAGGGCCTCCAGGATATCATCTTTGCCCAGACGTACCACCTCCTGCACGCTCTTGCCCTGCACCATCTCCGTGAGCATCGAAGTGGCCGCCTGGCTGATCGCACAGCCTCGTCCCTGAAAGCGCACCGCCGTAACGCGATCGCCCTCGACCAGGAGGTCCATGCTCACCTGATCGCCACAGAGCGGATTTGAATCCTCAACGTGCACCGTCGGATTCTCCAGCCGCCCATAGTTGCGCGGATCGCGATAATGGTCCAGAATATACTCACGATAATCCATCGACATAGCGCTGCCTCCCAGGAAAGGAATCGACCAGGCGGCCAGATAGCCCAGCAGAGACCAGCCCTGGCCTGTCCTGCCTACCTCGGGTCTACCTCGCCTCACCTGGTCTCCAATCTACCACGGCCCGGCGCAAGCGCGGCCAGCCGGCGGCAGCAGTCTGCAGGCAGGCGGGCAGCGTAGAGTGGCCAGGCATGGGATTATTATAGACCTAGAGCTGGAAAATCTCCAGCGCCCGCCGCAGGCCCTGGACCAGCACGTCGATCTCCTCCGGCAGCGTATAGACATAGAAGCTCGCGCGGGCCGTTGCAGCCAGGCCCAGATGCTCCATCAGAGGCTGTGCGCAATGGTGACCGGCCCGAATGGCCACCCCGAACTCCTGATCAAGGATCGAGGCCAGGTCGTGAGGGTGGATATCGGCCAGCGTAAAGGAAATCACCCCGCCGCGCACCTCCTCGGTGAGGGGTCCATAGAGCCGCAACTGAGGAACGGTGCGCAGGCGCTCCAGGGCATAGGCCGTAATCGCCCGCTCATGTTCGCGCACCCATTCCATCCCGAGCGCGCTCAAATAGTCGATCGCCGCGCCCAGGCCCACCGCCTCAGCGATGGCCGGCGTGCCCGCCTCGAACTTCCAGGGCAGATCATTCCAGGTCGAGGAACGCAGGCTCACACTGCGGATCATATCGCCGCCTCCCAGGAAAGGCGGCATAGCCTCAAGCAGCTCGCGTTTGCCGTAGAGCACCCCGATTCCTGTGGGACCGAGCATCTTATGGCCACTAAAGCAGACAAAATCGGCATCCAGCTCCTGGACATCCAGAGGCAGATGGGGAGCGCTCTGGGCGGCATCTACCAGCGCCAAAGCACCAGCGGCGTGAGCCTGGGCAATCATCTCCTTCACAGGGTTGATCGTTCCCAGCACATTGGACATATGGGTAAAGGCCACCAGCTTCGGCCCCTCTTCCAGCAAACGGGCATAGACATCCAACTGCAGCAGGCCCTCGGGCGTCACCGGCACAAATTCCAGCCGCGCCCCCGTGCGTTGGGCCAGTAGCTGCCAGGGAACCAGGTTGCTGTGATGCTCCATCCCCGTTAGCACGATCAGGTCGCCGACCCTGACGTTGGCCCAGCCCCAGCTATAGGCCACCAGATTGATGCTCTCGGTCGTATTGCGCGTAAAAATGATCTGTTTGCTCTGGCGCGCATTGATAAAGCGGGCTACCTTCGTGCGCGCGCGTTCCAGAGCCGCAGTCGCCTCCTCGCTGATCTCGTAGACCCCACGATGCACATTGGCATGCGTGCTGCGATAGTAGGCATTCATGGCCTCGATGACCGCCAGCGGCTTCTGCGAACTGGCCGCGCTATCCAGATAGACCAGCGGCTTGCCATGAACCTGCCGCGCCAGGATCGGGAAATCGCGTCGGATTTCCTCCACGCTGCGCGGCTCGCGGCGCACCTCAACGACGTCCTGCATTGTATTCCCTGATCTCTTTCTCTCTAACTCTTGAGTGAGACGACCATCTGCTCCCCCGCTCAGCGGGCGAGGGAGCAAGCGAGCAACTCCAGCGCTGCCACCAGGCAGGGCGGACAGGAGGCGGCCTCGGCTGGCCGCGCGGGCGGACGCCCTAGCGCGACCGAGGGCAGGCCAGCAAGACAAGAAAGAAAGAAAGAAGAGGAGGAGCCGCGAGCAAGGCTCGCTTCCTCCGTCCCTGGCCTGGCCAGCAGGGGGGTCACAGGTAGGCGCCGCCCTGCTTGCGCGCGGTCGCAGGCCAGCCTACTCCGGCAGCAGACGGATCTCCTCCTCTTCCGAAGGGCGATCGAAGCTGACCGCGCCCTCATCGACGCCTTCGATCTCCCAGCGCTCCTGAGCCTCGAGCCAATCGGCCTCGGACTCGTGGCCGCCGCGCATGCGGCGCACAATATTGCGGCGCAGGCGCGTGCGCAAACTATCGAGCGAGATGCGCTGCAGCACCGGCTCAAAGAAGCCCTGGACAATGATGCGCTCGGCCTCATCCTTGGGCAGGCCACGAGCCATCAAGTAGAAGAGCTGCTCCTCATCGATCTGGCCGGTGGTCGCCCCGTGGCTGGCGCTCACCTCGTTGGCACCGATCTCCAGGCCAGGGATCGCCTCCGCCCGACAATGCTTGCTCAGCAGCAGATTATGCTCCGACAAGAAGGAGGCCGTTTGCTGAGCCCCCGGCTGGACGCGGATCATCCCATCGAACTCCACGCGCGACTCATCGGTCAGCGCCCCGTGTACCAGCGTCTCCGCATTGGTCGACAGGCCGACATGATTCGAGAGACTCTTAATCACAAAGCGCTGATCCTGGTCGCTGAAGAAGACGCCCACCAGCTCAGCAGCGCTGCCGTTGCCGACCAGATTCGAGCCGATGTTCGAGAACGTCAGGCGGCTCCCCAGATCGGCCATTACCCAGGAGACGCTGCTATCGGCCTCATGGATCGAATTCTTATGCATCACGCTCCAGACATTGCGGCCCAGGTCCTGGAGGCTGGTGAACTCAATGCGAGCCCCATTCTTCGTAAAGACCTCGACCACCGCGCTCAGCAGAGAAGGCTGCTCGCCCTCGAAGGCCGAAGCATACTCCTCTACATAGCGGGCGCTGCTCAGCTCATCGGCAATAATCAGGGTGTGGGCAAAAGCTGCCGCCGAGGGCGAATCGAGCCAGATCTGGGCCAGGATTGGCTCCTCGATCTCCACGCCGCTAGGAATGTAGAGGAAGACTCCGCCGCTCCAGAAAGCGGCATGCAGGGCCGTATACTTATCGGTGGCCAGCGGCACAGCCTGGGTCATAAAGTAGCGCTGCACCAGATCGCCATGCTCGCGCACCGCCGTATCGAGGTCGGTCAGAATCACCCCGCGGCTCTTCAGTTCATCGGACAGCTCCACCCGCACCACCGAGCTGTTGCGCTGCAGCACCAGGCCCGAGCGCTCAGCCGAACCGACCAGGGCATCGCGCAGCCCCTCCTCAATGGGAGCCGGCAGCGCCCCGTTGCCATCGGCAGGCAGATAGGAACGCAGCTCCTCGAAGTGGAAACGAGCCAGCCGCTGCAGCGTTCCCAGATCGCCGCGCCGCCCCAGAGGGGCCGGTGTCTGCTCATAGATCTCCCAGGCTTCCAGGCGCTTCTGCAGCATCCACTCAGGCTCACCCTTGTGGCGCGAAAGCGCGATGACAGCCTCGCGGGAAAAGCCGGTTGTAGCCAGAGCCTCAGTCATTGACGCCCACCTCGCTCCCCTCGGGACGGAGCCACTCGTACCCTTTCTCCTCCAGCTCCAGAGCCAGCTCCTTGCCGCCGGAGCGCACAATGCGCCCGTCGAACATCACATGAACGAAATCGGGCACGATATAGTTGAGGATACGCTGATAGTGGGTGATTACCAGCAGACCCAGCTTAGGACCACGGAGGGCGTTGACGCTATCGGAGACGATCTTAAGGGCATCGATATCGAGGCCCGAGTCGGTCTCATCCATCATGGCGATCTCCGGCTCCAGCAGAGCCATCTGCAGGATCTCGGCGCGCTTCTTCTCGCCCCCGGAGAAGCCATCGTTGATCGAGCGGTTGATAAAGCTGTTATCGACCTTGAGCAGCTTCATCTTTTCGCGCAGCAAATTGCGAAACTCGGCGGGGGGGATGGTCTTACGCGAGGCCGGCCTGCCGCTGGGGGTTTCCTCACCAACGGGCCTGGGGCCTTCGCGCACAGCCTCCAGCGCGCGACGCAAAAAGTTTGCCACACTCACGCCCGGGATCGCCATCGGATATTGGAACGCCAGGAAGAGGCCCATGCGAGCACGGCGGTCCGGGGAATATTCGAGGATATTCTCTCCCTTAAACCAGATCTCCCCGTCGGTGACCTCGTACTTGGGGTTGCCCATAATCACGTTGGCCAGGGTACTCTTGCCTGAGCCATTGGGGCCCATCAGGGCATGGACCTCGCCCTGCCGCACCACCAGGTCAACGCCGCGCAAAATGGGCTTGCCCTCAATGCTGGCGTGAAGATTCTTGATAACCAATTCTGAAGCCATTAGCGAAAACCATCCTCCTTGGAAGAAGAGCTTGAGATAAAGCTACCTCAGCCTGATAGCCAGAGCTTCCTGTTTGTTCTCAGCAGCGTTGAACGGGCAGAGTCGGAGCAGAGCCAGACACAAAGGCGAAGCTGGCAGGAAGGTGGCCTGCCCGAACCAGCGAGCCGCTCGAGAAGCGGCCTGAGTTGCTGGTTGAACGGCAGCGCTCCCGGTCGGCGGCGAGAGAGAGATCGCTCGCCTGGCGCACCCGCTCCGCCAGGGTCCGACCCGGCTCTTTCGGCTTCCCCCACCAGCGGTCAGGGAAGGCGAGGGAAGGCGAGCTGTTCGCTCATCAGCCTGTCTGCCTGTCTATGTCACCAGGGCCACAACCGGCAGCGGGTTGTGCCGCCCGCGATCGCTCCGAGCACCAGCCCTTCCCGCCCTCAGCCCAGCTCCCTCAACCACCGCCAGCCCCTCGCCTCACCGGCAGGCCCTCACCGCTTTCATCTCCGGACTTCGAACTAGCGACTCCGTCTCAGTCCAGCTCACAGCGCCGAAGATGGAGCCACGCGGATATCCGAGATGGAGATAAAGTGCGTCGGAGCGTTCTGCGTCTCCTGCTCAGAGACGCCCACCAGATCGGCGAGAGTGATCGAGTCCAGCGTCTGGGCAACGGCATCGCGCACTCTGGCCCAGAGGAACTTCGTCTTGCAGGAGTCCAGCAGGCTGCAGACCTGGGTCATCTCCCCTTCCGTCGCGCAGATCATGGGCGCGATCGGACCTTCCAACACCCGCACGATCTCCCCCATCGTGATCTCCTCCGGCGGGCGACTCAGCCGATAGCCACCGTGCGCCCCGCGCGTGCTGACCACCAGCGGCGGCTCAGCTTCGCGCAGAAGCTTCACAAGCTGCTCCAGATAGGCCAGAGATAATTGCTCGGCCTGGGCAATGTCGGTCAATGATCGCGGGCGCGAGCTGTAATAGTGGCGAGCCAGATCAACCATGAGGCGTACGCCATACTCGCCTTTTGTCGAAACCCTGAGTATCATGGCTCGCTCCTTTCTCGCCCCGTGGGGAATACTGATTCCTCGCTTTCATCGCTCCTACGCAGGTTGCTCTTAATCCGACCTGCTCACTAGGATATATTCTAGCACTTCTGGCGGGAGAGCGTCAACCTCGCTCTGTGGCGCTCTGCCGCGGCCGCGGCTGATCCCCCCCCATTGCCCCCCACGGTGGGGGCTGACCGATCATTCTATTGGCATGGTATCAATCCTATCTTCAAAGACGCGCGAAAAACGGCTACTATAGAGGGAGAGCTGTGATGTGACTGAGCGGACACCACAGCAAGGGGAGTAGACAGCGAACGACAAGGAGCAAGATGATGGAAGAAGAAGGGAAGCTCATTAAGAAGAGTCTCTGGCTCTTTGAATACAACCGGGGCGACTCGGCCCTGTACCTCCAGCAGTTCTACGCCGTTGATGAGGACGATGTGCGCCGTCAGATCGAGGAGTTTATCCGGCAAGCCGACTTTCCGGTCTACTGGGAGCGCCTGCGCCACGTGCCCGGCGGCTTCACGATCGGCTATTCGTCTCTGAGAGGAACCATCTACGAGCGACCCGACGGTAGCCTGATCGAGGAGGCCGAGGAGCAAGTTCAGGCTGCGGCCCCCCACCCTCAGGTCCGATCCACCCCGGGCGCAGCGGCGCCGCCTGGCAGCCAGATCGGCGCTCCTTCCTGCGATATCCCCAGGCCAGAGACGGCCATCGGCCCCACCACCAGCGAGGAGGCCCCCGGCTGACAGTCCCAAGCCTGCCCACCCTATCTTTTCTTTTCTTTTCACCCACCCAGCCAGCCTATTGCCAAGCCGAGACCGCCTGTGCTATACTATGCAACGACAAGAGGCACGCGAGAACGTCCGCGCCTGCAGACCGCTCGCTAAGAGCCATAACAGCAGCGTCCTGTAGGGCACCGTTTCCGCACTGCCTCGCCACCAGCTCAGGCTGGTGCTGTTGCTCGTAGGATGTTCGTTTCGCCTCATCGATTGCGCAGAAGGGGAATAACCGAGCAGAGCAAACGAGCGAGACCGGCGAAGAACTTGCACGAGTCGGTTTAGCGGGGTGTAGCGCAGTGGCTAGCGCGCAGCGTTCGGGACGCTGAGGTCGGAGGTTCGAGTCCTCTCACCCCGACCAAGTTGACACTTTCTCTTCCTGGAGCTCATCTCTCGTTAGTTTGTTACCTGGCCGGCCCAGCAGCCGGCTAGCTCGACGGTCGGCTGAGGTTTGGTCAGGCTCGACTGCCGGTCCGACCCGCCAGAGGATGGAGCAGTTGATCACCGTTGGTCATCGCCTGAGCAAGGCCCAGACCTGGGATATGGGCAGCGCCTTATCTACCAGCTCCCTTCCCCGGCCCGTCTCCAGCTCGCAGGTGGCCTTCCGGACGATGGTGGTCAGCCAGCCCCTCAGCGAGCAGGTCGGTGGTCCGCCCAGCCCCTGCCTGATCGTGCAACGTCAACGCCCGTCTCCTTGTCCAATCGGTGAGCAACGCAGGCGGCGATGAGAAGCTGACGAGAGGTGAGGCCCTGGCCTCTCTCCTCCTCTAGCCCCCGTTCGGCTTCCTCCTCGCTGTCTGCCCGGTGGTTCAGCTCTGACAGAGAGGAAGGAAAGCTATTCATGCCTGTCTTAGTTCTGAACTCTTCCTTTCAGCCTCTCTCGGTCATCTCAGAGCGTCGTCTGGTCGTCCTGCTGTCGAAGAAGAAGGTGACTTTCCTGGACGACGAGGTTCGCAAGGCCATTGAGGAGAATATTCAGGCCCGCCGCCTCGACCACGAGCGGCCCGTGATCGTGCAGTTGCTCGCCAATGTCCGCGTCCCGCGCGTCGCCCTCCAGCCTACGCGGGCCAATATCTTTCTGCGCGACGAGGAAACCTGTCAGTACTGCGGCAAGCGCACCCGCGAGCTGACCCTCGATCATGTGATCCCGCGCTCGCGCGGCGGCAAGAGCACCTGGGAGAATCTGGTGACTTCCTGCAGGGCCTGCAATAGCAAGAAAGGCAACCGCCTCCTCAAAGAGGCCAATATGCGTCTGATCCGCCAGCCTCGCCCGCTGACGCAGGAGTACGCCGGCGTCTTTCTGCTGCGTTATCCGAAGCTGCGCCAGGCCTACGAGGAGTTCTTGATGAGCACCCAGTCCCGCTCGGCCTGAAGCAAGCCAGCCTCCGGATCGGCTTCGCCCCTCCCTGATGGAGGCTAAGGCAAAGGCAAGAGAAGAGCTGGACCAGGATAAGCCAGGCTGCTGCCGCGGCCCCTCCCCTGGTCGGTTGGCTGTCTGGCCAACGTGGCAGGAGGTTGGAACGCTCTTCCTCCGGCGTTCGTATACTCTATGCCACGGGTTAGCCAGGTTGCGCGCAGAGAAGCAGCGTCGCAGGTAGAGGCGGAGGCTGGCCGCGCAGCAAGCAGCTAACTCTAGTGAGCAGGTGAGAAGGTTCGTTTGTCTATGCTTGAACAGCAAGCGGTGAGCGAGGCCGCGACTCCCGGCGCCGCGCCTCTCTTCCTCTGCCTCCACGGGCACTTCTATCAACCCCCGCGCGAGGACCCTTTCACCGGCGCCATTCCCGCCGAGGTCGAGGCCGCTCCCTTTGCCAATTTCAATGAGAAGATCACGGCGGAGTGCTACCGCCCGAACGCCGAGGCCGGCAATTTCGAGCTGATAAGCTACGACCTGGGGCCGACCCTGGCTTCCTGGCTGGCCGACCATCATCCTACGGTCTATCGAACCATCATTGAGGCCGATCGACTGCACCGCGCACGCTACGGCGCCGGCAACGCTCTGGCCCACCCCTACCACCATGTGATCCTCCCCCTGGCCAATAGCCGCGATAAGTATACGCAGATCGTTTGGGGCCTGGAGGATTTCCGTCAGCGCTACGGTCGCGAGGCCCTGGGGATGTGGCTACCTGAGACGGCGGTGGATATGGAAACGCTCGATCTGCTGGCGCGCTGCGGGATCGCCTTCACTGTGCTGGCTCCCTGGCAGGCCGCCGGTCCGGTGGATGTGACGGAGCCTTACCTGGTGCGCCTACCGGCAGGTCGCAGCATAACAGTCTTCTTCTACCATGCCCCGCTGTCAGGGGCGGTCTCGTTCGATGGCAACGTGACGGGGAACGCCGATCACTTTGCGGCCTCTATTCTGCCCGCTCATCTGGCAGCGGAGAAGCTGGAACGGCAAGAGCCACAGTTGCTCCTGATCGCCACCGATGGCGAACTCTATGGCCATCACTGGATCTGGCGCGATAAGTTTCTGACACGCCTGGTCCGCTATAGCGCTGAGGCGGCAGGCTTCCAGCTATGCACGCTGGAGCGCTACCTGCGTCTGCATCCGCCAAGGCGCGAGGTGACGCTGCGTACCCCCACATCGTGGAGCTGTTTCCACGGCGTTGATCGCTGGGCCCGCGGCTGCCCATGCACCGAAGGGCGTAGTGACTGGAAAGGAGCCTTGCGGCAGGCGCTCAATCGCCTGGCGGCCCGCGGCGATCAGCTTTTCGAGCGGGCCGCCGGGGAGGTGCTGCGCGATCCCTGGGCGGCCCGCAACAGCTATCTGGCCCTGCGCAATGGCTGGCGCTCTCCCGATAGCTTCTGGGAGGAGTTCGCCCGGCCCGCCGGTTCCGGCGGGAAGGTCGTCAGCTCCGAAAAACGCCGCCGCACTTTGTTGCTGCTGGAGGCCGAGTATTACCTGCTGTGTAGCTTCACAAGCTGCGCCTTCTTCTTTGAGGACCTGGATCGCATTGAGCCGCGCAACGCCCTGGCCTTTGCCCGGCGCGCCATCAGTCTCTTCTGGCAGGCCCTGGGGGTCGATCTGCAGCGCGATTTTCTGCAGGACTTGCGCGCCGCCCATAGCTGGCGCCATCCCCTGAACGGGGCCGATCTCTATCTCCGCCTGCCACGGGTGCGACCCGATCTCTTGCCACCCCTGCCTTCCGCTTCCGGGCAGGCCGGGGAGAGCACTGGCGAGAGCGAAGACGTGGCCTGAGCAGGAGTAATCAGAGGGGCAAGCCTGTGATGGTCAGGTCAGCTCTCGTCTGGCTGACCATCGTGGCTATCGATCGCTCCACTACAGGGCGCTGCTCTGGTGAATCCAGAGCAGCGCCGCTTTCTGACAGGAGTGCTCTCCTTGCTCCGCCAGAGAGACACTCAATAGATCACGATAACGGTGTTCCAATCGGTGTGACCGTAGAGCCAGGCCATCTGGTCTTCCTGGACGTTGACGCAGCCATGACTGCCGTTGCCTGCGAAGCTCTCGTCGCCACCACGGTCATAATGGGGGAACTGCGTGCCGGGACCGAAGTCGACGCGCCACCAGGCATCGTGGACGAAGAAGCCTCCCCAGTGGTAGAGAATAGCATAGTTGATCTTGGTAGGAGGATAGTAGTAGGGTGAGCCTGGGGGATCGCTCGACTTGAACTGTGTCGGCGATTCGCGGTTCTGCGTCGGCCAGACTCCGGGTAGAGCCGGACGCTCAACCCGACCCGTGGTGACCAGGAAGGCGTTGACAAGCTTGCCATGATCATAGATGCGCATGGCCTGCTCGGTGAAGGAGACCATCAGGACCTGGGAGCCGCGCAGGCGATAGTGATCGAGGATCTGCAGGTCGGTCTGGTGAACTTTGTTGTACGGCGTGGGGTCGTTGTAGTTCTGCTCCATCATGTGGAGATTGAATAGTTCGTTCTGTTCCTCATCTACAACCGCCTGATAGTCCTCGGTGGTATAGGTCCAGCTCAGCTCACGGTTGAGCCAGTAGCCAATGCCGTCAAGGGTGTAGCCCGCATCGAGTATATAATTGTTTCCATCAAATTTATCGTGATAGAGATGCGCTTTCCCCCAGGCACGCGCCTGGCGATCGATCTCGTTCACCAGCCAGTAGGCCTGACCTCGCACAAGATCGGGATACATGGCAGCCATGTCAGCGTCGATCTGACGGGAGACAGCCAGGTACTGCTCCAGGGTGGTGGCCCGCTCCATCGCCGCCTTATCGGCATTGTAGCGCTGCTGATAGGCACTGGCATCAACGCCATACTTCTTGAGGTCATCAAGCTGGGCTTTAAAGGCATTGAGTTTGGCACTGCCAACATAGGGGACGGCCTGAATAGAATTGACCACCGCCAGCTCGTACTGGGCATTGATCAGACTCTGCAGGTGTAGGAAGTCCGCCGGCTTGACAGCCTGGTTGAAGCTCTGCAGATCGTCCTGGTACTGGGCCTGCATGGCCGTGACATCGATCCTGGCACTCTGCAGTTGTTTAATGGTAGTCTGCAAGGCCGTTAGACGATCATGGGTCGTCTTCATGAGATTTAAAGCCTGGGTATGCGTCTGGGCATCCCGGCTAATGGCGGCGTAGTCGCGCGGATAACGGGCGGCGGCCATAAGATTTTGATCTTGCTGATATTGCTGCGTAAAGAAGGAAAGATTGCCAAAACCATCAACGCGGCGAGCCGTGAGAGCGTCCTGGAAATTCTGCATGTCCTGCTGGGCTCGCGCTTGAAATTGCTCAGTAGCGCTATTAATAATTTGTTGAGTTTGTTCTTGCAAATGCTTGTATTGATCAGACAAGCGAGTATAATAGGCAGTGGCTGGCCGATCGTCGAATGGAGAAAACGGGGGGGAGCTGCTATTAAGAATGGCCTCCTGCTTTTGGATTGGTTGAAGTAAACTGGCGGGCACACCGATAGAGAGCGCGTAGCGCAGCAAGCGATCGAGCTGATCCTTGCTCTGGCTGGCCTGCTGGCGGGCCTGAGAGTCGCCGCCGCAGGCACTCATGAGCAGCAACAGAAGCATCAAGCTCAGCAAGAGCAGCGCGCCTGACGCGGGTGGACGGGCACGGGGCTGGGGTCTGGCCGGCATAGAGTTACCTCCTCTTTTTCTGCTTGGCCTTCTGCTTTTTCCGTTCTTTACGGGCAGCCTTGCCGGTCTTCTTCTCGCCAGGATTGAGCTGAGGGATCGCCGGAGCAGCCGGCATACCGGGCAGTCCTGAGGTCAGGCCAGCGCCATCGCTGGCGTACTGGCGTAGCAAGCGGGCCCAGGGACCTTTCCCGCTCGCGAGCTGGCGCAGCATGGTACGCGTCTCGCTGAACTGGGCGAGGAGCTGGTTGACCTCTTGCACGCTGGTGCCGCTGCCGCGCGCAATCCGTCGGCGTCGGCTGCCGTTGATGATATCGGGATTGCGTCGTTCCTCGGGCGTCATCGAGAGGATGATCGCCTCGATATGCTTCAAGGGATCGCCCTCCAGGGCCTCATCCATCTCGGGCAGAGCAGCCAGCTTGTTGAAGCCGGGCAGCATCTCCAGGATGGAACGCAGCGGTCCCATGCGCTTGAGCTGGCGCATGGCCTTGAGGAAGTCCTCCAGGTCAAACTGCCCCTGCTGTAAGCGGGCCTGCGTCTGGAGAGCTTCCTGTTGATCAATGGCCTCCTGCGCTCGCTCGATGAGGGTCAGGACATCGCCCATTCCCAGTATACGCGAAGCCAAACGGTCCGGGTAAAACGGTTCCAGAGCATCCGTCTTTTCGCCGACGCCCAAAAACTTAATGGGTACCCCTGTGACCGCCCGGATCGAGAGGGCCGCGCCGCCGCGGGCATCGCCGTCCATCTTGGTCAGGATCATGCCCGTCAGGGCCACCGCCTGGTTGAAGTCGCTGGCCACGCGCACCGCTTCCTGACCAGTCATGGCGTCGGCTACCAGCAGCACCTCACGGGGCTGGACACGCCTGCGAATGGCGATGACCTCCTGCATCATCTGCTCATCGATGTTGAGGCGCCCGGCGGTATCCAGAATAACGACAGAGGCAGCCTGCTCGCGGGCGTAGTCCACAGCATGGGCGCAGATGTCGACCGGATTGGCCCCCATTGGCTCGGCATAGACTGGAATCGAGAGCTGCTTGCCCAGCGTCTGAAGCTGGCGCACGGCGGCTGGCCGGTACATGTCAGCGGCGACCAGCAGCGGGCGCTGGCCCTCCTTGCGCAGATAGTTGGCTAGCTTGGCCGCCGTGGTAGTCTTGCCCGAGCCTTGCAGCCCGACGAGCATGATGACGTTGGGCGGCGGGCCTCCCAGGTCCAGCCGATTCTGATTGCCTTCACCTCCCAGCATGTCTATGAGTTCCTCATGCACTATCTGCAGAACTTGCTGGGCCGGCGAGAAGCTCCCCAAAACCTCCGCGCCAATGGCTTTGGCCCGGACACGCTCGACAAACTGGCGCACCACACGCAGGTTGACATCAGCTTCGAGCAGGGCCAGGCGCACCTCACGCATGGCCTCGTTGACATCGGCCTCGGTCAGTTTCCCCTTGCCACTTAAACCGCTGAAAATTCCTTCAAGGCGTTTCGAGAGACTTTCAAACATAGCCATAGGAACAGGTTCCTCTCTCCACCAATCGCGTAATCAGTCGCCCTATTATACCATCTTTCCCGGCTCTGTTTGCACTCGTTGTAAGGATACTCCCTTTTCTGTACAACTCTCCGACGAAAAGCGACCATTCCTATTACTATATAATCGATGAGCATCGCTCATGGTCTCATGGAGGAGAAAGCTGGTATGCCTACCGTAAAACGCTGGCAAACGGTGATTTTTTCCGCTGCTCACCCGCGCGAGCGGCAGCCACAGCTCACGAAGGTACGCGGCGACTATGTGGAGGCAGTGGCGGCACGCCTCTATGGGAGGCAGGCTTTAGGACAGGAGGAGATCCTTGTTGTGGGCTGCGGTCAGGGCCAGCTCTGCGAGGAGCTGGCGCGACGGGGAGCAATTGTTTTGGGCCTGGACGACTCGCCGGCGATGCTGGCCCAGGCCCGGCGCCACGCCGAGGAGGTCGCTCTGGGACACGTGATTGCCTACGTTCAAGGACGAGCCGAGGCTCTGCCCTTTGCAAGCGGTTCCTTCTCGCTGGTGGTCTCTCTGCAGGCGCTGACCCAGGCTGAGGACCTGCGGGCGGCTGTTGCTGAAATGGCGCGTGTCCTGGCCCCTGGGGGGCTGCTGGTCTTTGAGGCGCAGAGGGGCGGCTGGCTCTTGCGCCTGCTCTGGAACTGGCTGGGAAAGCGCTGGTCAGCGGTTCTGGCAGCCGAGAGGGTTGCCGATGCCCGCCACTGTCTGCGTCCGCGGGAGTTGATTTTCCTGCTGCGCGCCTATGGCCTGCAACCCGGCGAGATCCGCGGCTTTTCCCCGCGTGGCTCGGCTAAGGGTGCTCTGGCCCAGAGCCTCGGTCGCTATTTGGGCCTGCGCTACCTGGGCTATGCACTGCGCCAACCTCCGCCGCGCTCCCGCGCTCATCAGGAATCCGTGCCGTCCAGGCTCCCGCTCCGGCCCGAGTCTTCGCAGGGAGCAAGCTAGAGCGGTCCCGCCAGCATCCACGAGGAGAAGGGGCAGGAGAGCAGCGGCAAGGCTACTCCTCTAACCAGAGGCGCTTCTCTTCATCGCTCATGTCGCTGCGGGCGATGGCCTCGGCCAGGCTCTGTTTGCTGGGTACCTCCTGCCGCTGCCGACGGGCCGCCTCGCCCGTCTGCCTTCGATTGAGCGCCAGCGTTGGCTGGCTGTTGCAGAGCAGCTCGCCGAATTGCTGTGGGCTGATGTTGAAGAAGCTGGCCAGTCGCTCAAGCTGGCGGGCGCTGAGACTGAAGAGGTCGATCAGGCCATCTTCAAACTTTTTCCAGACGTCGACACCCAGGCGCAGACCACGGGCCGCCTCGACCAGGCTCAGCCGATGCCGCTGGCGCAGCTCGCGCAGCGTTTTGACGGAAGTTAGCGCGGGCATAGCCTGAGCATCGGTAACCGTGCCGGGCTGGCTGGAACCGAAAACACGCTCCCAGGCCCGCCGCCGGGCGCGCTCCGTTAAAGGCAGCAGCGGCGCTGCCGCGGGCGAGGCAGGCGCGCCAGTTTCTTGCTCAAGCGCCGTAGCGCGGTAGGCTGCGATGAAATCGATCAGGGCTTCCTGGGCCTCGGGATGTGCGCGCAAGAGTGCAATTTGCGCTTGTTTATCGCCGCGTTCCTCGGCGGCCAGCCAGGCCATCTTGAGCTGCTGAATCGTCTGGCTGTCCATACTAGCCATAGTTGACGCCTCCTCACCTTTGCTGGTTCTGCCCCTGAGTCGTGGGTGTATGCTGCGCTGGTCGTCGCTGATGGGGCTGCTGACGCACCTGAGTCGCATCCTGCCCCTGCTCGCGATCAAGGCAGGCCCGCAGATAGGCCCGGGCCTTCTCGTAGCGCAGGCGCACCGTGCGCTCAGTTCGCTGACAAAGCTGCGCGATGTCGTCCCACTTCAAGCTCTGGAAGACGCGCAGCACCATGATCTTCCGATCGAGCGGATCCGAGAGATAGGTGAGAATGCGCATGCTCTCCTCAACGGCATGCAGGCGCTCATAGGCATCCTGGGGATCCGCCACGTCGGCGCCGGGCGACCCTTCCTCTTCCGAGGGACTGGCCTGGAGCGACTCCACCAGGGCACGCGGGATGTGCTGAGGCTGCCCCAGCGGACGCCCCTCGCTATCGCGCCGATAATGTAGCCCTTCCTGACGCAGAACGCGCATAAACTCATCGGCACAGAGACAGCGCAAATAGTGTGGGAAATTCTGGGTCATAAACAGCTCTTGTGGATCCAGGGCCTCGCGCAGGAGATGCTCGAACATGTTGGCAATCGCTTCCTCGCGCAGCTCGGGCCGGTGACGCAGCCCCTGGGTGCGCCGCTGGAACTCCGGCGCGCAGCGCTCAACCAGCTCCTCGCTGAGGAGCTGGACACGCTCACTCTCCCCCCGAGCCTTACAGGCGCGGATCGCCAGCACCAGCTCGGCTTCGCTGATCACATAGCGACCCTCCGGGGTCCTGCGCCGCAATTGCTCCCTGAGAGCGGGGTCCTGCAGGTCGATCATGCCTATGCTCTCCCCTTGTCTTGTTTCAACTGATCCGGTCCTGTTTCCCCAGGCATGGCAGTTAGCACGCTTCCTTATGGGTAACTGTCCTACTCTCTTGTTCTTTCTGAGACCGCGCAAAACGGAAGCCCCAAGGGCAGTTCCGGCTCCCTAAGGCGAGAAGATCAGCATCTATTCCGCTCCGCGGCAGCAGAGCAGAAAGATTGGCCCCCAGCAAGCTGACAGCCAACAGCCTTTCCACCGGCTCGCCTCCAAGCCGAAGGCTAACTCTTTCCAGGTAACTGGGTCGGACCAGGACGGCCACGCCACAGCTATGGACGAGGCGCCGGCTTTGCGCTATCATCTAGCTGGACGACCTGTCTCTCCTTCCTTTAGATAGATTAAGATAGAGACTATCGACCAGGACTGAGGATTGTTCTCCAGCGTCGACAGCGCGCTCCGCTCGTCACACCTTTTGTGCGCTGCCACGCTTTTTGAGACCGCGAACATAGAGAAAGAAGGTGGTCAACTGCGATGGAGCTGGAAAAGGTAAAGCCGTCACAAGTACCGGTCGTCGCGCCGAAATACCCACAGTGGCCGACGTCGCGCCCGGGGCCGCAAGCTACAGAGCCGCCGCCGGGCTACCGTCCGGTTCCCGTGCGCAGCGATCAAGTTATTGAGCTGGCCGCGGGCGTTACCTGGAGTGAAACGGGGATTCGTTTCCTGGAGCAGATGGGGCTTAAGCCCCAAGGGCAGAACAGCCAGGAGGAGCTACCCAAAGAGAAAGGCTGGCTGCGGCTGCGCAAATCACGCCCCGATCTGCCTCGCTGAGCTGAGGCGGGCGGACGGCCTGGTCGGGCAGAGCCGACCAGGACCAAAGGTCGCAGCGGGTCGGCCCGGGCAGCCTGCTACCGGCGGCCCTTTAGCAGCTCCAGGGCACACTGAGCTGGCGGTTATTCCAGGAGAAGATCAGTTTTCCAGAGACCGGACAGGTCGCCGGGAGATAGATGATGACTTGCTGCTGCTGCCCAGGCTCGATACTGCCGCTGCCAGGGTTGAAGCGGGCCGCGACGCCCTGAGCCCAGGCTTGCCAGCGCACGCTGCCCGCCGGCCCGCTGGCCATCAGTGTTGCAGTGCAGCGATAGCCATTATCGGGAAGACAGTTGGCCGGACTGAAGGTCTGAGGGAAGAGCGCCAGCTCAATGGTTGCGCTGCCCTGGCCGTGCTCTCTATCTGCTGACTTGCCGTCGACGGTCGCCGAGATGAGCGAGGCAGGAGGAAGACCCTCGCGCGCCGCCAGCACGCTTAAAAGATAAACCAGCAGACCAAGGCTCGCCAGCAGCAAAAGCAAAGAAGCAATGAGGGCTGCCAGCGAGAGCTTTGTGAAAGTGGAGCCGCCCGCTGTACCCTGAGAGGGTCGTCGGCGCGCGCCTGGAGGGCGCCAGCCTCGAGATTGGCCTGGCAAGTGCCGGGCAAGGCCGGGCGGTTCCTGCGGCAGGACCGGCAGCGTCGGCGCACTGTGGAAGGCTGCCTGCGACCCCGAACTGTCCTCAGCAGGGCGCTTGAGCGGGAGAGTATCTTCACGATGATCAGCCGGTACCGCCTCCAGCGACGGCACCACGAGCGCCTCCTGCTCCTGTCGAGGAGCGGCTACGGCTTCACGCTTCAGAGTAGCCTCCGCCAGATTTATTTCACCAGCCTGTAGCCTCCCGTCGGCCTCAGCAGCGGTCGCTGCTTGCTGGAGCAGAGTCTTCTCCTCCACCTCTTCTTGCTTCTCCACCACTGCCCCCCTCTCACCCTGGGCCGCCTCAACCTGGGGCATCGGCCCAGCAGCCGGCTCCTTGCCAGGCTGGGGATCGCGCAGCGTGGGTCTCTCCAGTGACCCGGTCATGGTCAAACCACTCCTTCCTCACCAGGGTGATCCTGCAGACCACCCGTCTTCTGCACTCCTTTTATCCTTCTTTTTCAGTATACGAACGGCCCGGCGAGGAAGTGACGCAGCCAGCCAGGAGGCGAGCCTTTGGTCCCGACAGCGACTTTAGAGCACGAGTGAAGCCCGCAGAGGAGGCGCGGAGGACGGCAAGGGAAGCTCTTGCCTTTAAGCAAGCGAGCCGACAATTAAGCGCCATATGTTAAGATTTCTTAAGGTAGATCTTTACCATCTATCAACCTGTTCCTCTTTAAAAAAAGCAGGAAGACCATGTATACTATAAGCGGGTGCCATTCCTATTCCCCTCTATCCGCACCAGGCACGAGTTTTCTCTACTGTCTTAAGGCACTATGTTCTGAAAAAGGGGGTCAGACATTCATGAAAGATCTACCTCTCGTCCGTCGGTTCTCGCGCCTGCTTATTACCGCAGTAGCCATCAGCGCAATGCTGGCGCTCAGCCTTGGTCTGAGTGGGGGGGCGAGCGCGGCGACACTGACGGCCCACCGTCTACACGGCTTTGCTGTAGTCCATCCGCAGTACGAGTATGTCGGAGTCGCCCGCAGCGATACGACCTTCAGTTGTCAGACGACGACGCCACCCAGGTGCTACGGCCCCAAGCAGATCCGCGAAGCCTATGAAATCACGCCTCTTCTGAATAGAGGGATTACAGGAAAAGGAAGAAGCATCGTCATTATTGATGCCTACCAAAGCCCGACCATCAGCCACGATCTGCAGACATTTGACTCCATCTTTGGGCTGCCCGATCCTTCCTTCACTATCATCGCACCGGACGGATTGACTCCCTTCGATCCTAACGATGCCAACCAGGTGGGCTGGGCAGGCGAGATCACCCTCGATGTGGAGTGGGCCCACGCTATCGCTCCTGACGCCCACATCGTGCTGGTGCTGGCCAAGACCAACCAGGACACGGATATTCTCAGCGCGACACGCTACGCCATCCGCCATAACCTGGGCGATGTGATCTCCCAGAGCTTCGGTGAGGGAGAGAGCTGCGTCGATCCCAAGCTGCTCAAGCAGGAGCATGAGCTGTTCCTCGAGGCCACCCTCAAGGGCATTACGCTCTTCGCCTCCTCGGGTGATCAGGGTGCGGCCCAGCCAACCTGTGACGGCAATTCCTATTTCCTGAGCGCGAGTTCGCCGGCCAGCGATCCCCTGGTGACGGGTGTCGGCGGCACGCAACTGGTCGCCGATGGCCAGACTGGCGCCTACCAGAGCGAGACGGCCTGGAATGAACCCCAGTATGAGGCGGCCAGCGGCGGCGGCTTCAGCACCGTCTATCGGAAGCCGTTCTACCAGATCGGCACCGCTGGAATCGGTCGCTATCGCGGAGTGCCCGACGTGGCCTATAACGCGGCGATCGATGGCGGCGTACTGGCTGTGTGGAGCTCGTCGGGCCTCGGGCAAGACCTGGTCTTCCGCTTCGGCGGTACGAGCGCCGGCTCCCCCCAGTGGGCCGGAATCGTAGCCCTGGCCGATCAGCTCGGCCATCATCGTGTAGGCTTCCTTAACCCCGCCTTCTACCTGATTGGCCATTCGCCGCTCTATGCGCGGGCCTTCCATGATATCACGACGGGGAACAATACCTTTACGGGCACCGATGTCAATGGCAACTCGGTGACGGTCAATGGCTACTCCGCCGCTAAGGGCTGGGACCCCGTGACCGGTTGGGGAACGCCTCGCGTGGCCAATCTCCTGCCACTGCTGGTAGCCTTCGGCTGCGGCACCACGGGCCCCGATCTGGCGCGCGCTCGCTCTCTATAACCCGTCCAACCCCTCGCCAGGTCGGCCCCTGGCAGGTCGGCAATCAGACCACATGGCCAAAGGGGGACAGGAAGGCTGGTCTTCCTGTCCCCTTTTTTCAGCCCCTCCCCTCTCCCTGTCATATACCTCTCTTACCCCATCAGTAATCCCATCCTTATCATCTATCTCGTCATTAATATAAAAATAGACATTTCTGTATCCAATAAACATCTACTTAACTATGATACATTTTAACCATATTTTAACTGTTTTTAGCTATTCAAAAGCGGTTGTGGCCTCCTACACTAGGATCGATGGGGTGCCGCAAGGTATCGATCGCGGCGCACATTGTCCCGTTTAGCTCACAAGGAGGTCACAATTCTCATGGAGAGAAGCCCCATTACGCGCTGGCTGCCGCACCTGGTAGCCACCGCCATTGTCCTGTGTGGCTTGCTGGTAGGGACGCTGATCCACTTCTATGCCGACCAGATCGCGCAGGCGGCCAAACCACACTACGTCATCAACCGGCCCGAGTACGTCTATGCCGGCGCGGTCAATAAGGACCGCACCTTCCCATGCCAGACGACGAATCCGGCTACCTGCTTTGGGCCGAAGCAGATTCAAGCCGCCTACGAGATCGCCCCAGTTTTAGCTAAGGGGATTACCGGCAAAGGGCACACCATCGTGATCATCGACGCCTACCAGAGTCCGACGATCCGCCATGACCTGCACACCTTCGACACGCTCTTCGGCCTGCCGGACCCGCCCAGCCTTACCATTGTGGCGCCCGATGGCCTTCCACCTTTCAATCCCTTCGACAACACGCAGGTCGGCTGGGCCGCCGAGATCAGCCTCGATGTGGAGTGGGCCCATGCGATCGCGCCGGATGCGGCCATCACGCTGGTCCTGGCCAAGTCTAATCAGGACATCGATGTGCTGAACGCGACGCGCTACGCGATCGAGCACAACCTGGGCGATATCATCTCCCAGAGCTTTGGTGAGGGTGAGAGCTGTGTCGATCCCCAGCTGCTCAAGCAGGAGCATGAGCTGTTCGCCAAAGCTGTGGCGCAGGGCATGACGCTCTTTGCTGCCTCTGGGGACCAGGGGGCCGCCCAGTACACCTGCGACGGCAATTCCTACTTCCTGAGCGTCTCCTCGCCGGCCAGCGATCCCCTGGTGACGGCTGTCGGGGGAACGCTGCTGGAGGCGAACGGCGCCCAGGGCAGCTATCAGGGTGAAGAAGCCTGGGATGAGCCTCAGTATCAGGCGGCCAGCGGTGGGGGCTTCAGCACCACGTATCCCCGGCCAGATTATCAAAACGGCCTGGCTCAGATCGGCGGCTATCGTGGCCTGCCAGATGTGGCCTTCAATGCCGGCATCGATAGCGGCGTGCTGGTGGTCTGGAGTTCCTCGGGCCAGGGCGAAGACCTGGTCTTCCGCTTCGGCGGTACCAGCGCTGGCTCTCCCCAGTGGGCCGGGATCGCCGCTCTGGCTGCTCAAATGGCTGGCCACCGTCTGGGCAACCTGAATCCCGCTCTCTACGCGATCGGACGCTCCAATGTCTATACCCAGGCTTTCCACGACATTACCTCGGGCGATAATACCTTCGTCGGCCAGGACGGGCAGGGCAATGCCGTGGCGATCCAGGGCTACAGCGCCGGCCCCGGCTGGGATGCCGTGACCGGCCTGGGCACGCCGCGCGTGGCGAAGCTTCTCCCGCTCTTGATCCAGCCACCCTCGTCTGCCCCCATGCGCCCACTCTGAGAGAGGACCCGGAGGGTGAGCCTGGCGGCCTCCCCTCCGGTGAACCATCCCCAGTCTGGTCCGTGCCACGCTGATGCTGTTCCTGTGAAATGTGGGAACAGCATCAGCGTTTTTCCTCGGCTTTCTAAGCTAAACATGCTTTCTTTTCTCGCTGTTGATCAGTCTACAGAAGTCCTTCTTCCCAAATATAACCACAGGAATAAAGTATAGTTCCATATAGCGGAATTATTTTGACAAATAACAAACTAACTACTATCCTCTTTTTTAGGATGCAAAGAGACCATGGGATGGCGAGGCGTGGCCAGCCAGGGTCAGCCTTTCGTCCGGAAAAATAGACTTCTCGCGGCCCGCCATCTAAGCCTCCAGGCCGGCCCGACCCTATCCCCACCCGGCCGCTGAGGACCAGACGAGCGATGGCAAGAGCGGATGCATGGAAAGGCCCTGGCTCCCCTGGCCGACCAGGGAGAGACTGTACTGCGTTTTTGTGATCCTTTGCTCCTCCTACTACTTTCCGCCCATAGTCGAGCGGAAGAGGTGCCAGGTTGCACTGAACTGCCGTCTTGTTCTCTGTGCCCGCTACAGCGGACAGGAAACGAGGTGGTGATCTGTCCGATGTGTCTGATGTTGAACAAGGCTTACTCCAGATTCACAGCTCTCCGCTGGCAGCCGCCTGCGTTGAGACGCAGTGCGTGGAAGCCAAGAAAAGAGGACAGTATGTTCACCCGCTCTCCTTGCTTTCTGGCAACGATGGGCACGACGGTGCTGGCCCTGGCAACCTTCGGCTGGACTACCGTTGCCCCCGGTCTGCCTGCTCCCGCCTGGGGCGAGCAGCGGCTAGCCGCCTGGGCGGCCCCAAATCTGACCGTCATGGTCCTGCTTACAGGCTCCATCAACAGCGGAGCATGGTGGGAAAATACGCCGATCGTGGTGGCCTTTATCTCGCTGGCAGGAGCCGTGCTGGCTGCCGCGATCCCTGCCGCCGTCAACCTCTACCTGGGACGTCTGCGCGCCTCCCAGAGCGAAGATGAGGCTAATGCCTGGCGCCAGCGCCTCTCTACCCGCTGCCTGCGCCAGGCCCTGGAGCAGTATCGATCGGGGTTGCGCGTCGATCCCCGCCTGACCCACCTACAAATTCTCGATATGAATCTTCCTATCAATCTGCTTGATCTCTATATCCGCGTACGCCTGCACGAGGAGACTCGCCCGGGCTACCAGCTCGATGAGGAGCGCTACGGAAGGCAGCCCGGCGGCGACCTTGTCGATCTTGCTCACGGCAGCCACCGCTACTGCGATAGCCAGTCAACCGCTACGCTCGATCCAGACGAGGCTATTCGCCGCTACCGCCGGAGCGTGGTCCTGGGAGACCCCGGCGCCGGTAAGACTACCTTGCTGAAATATCTGGCCCTGCGCTCGCTCTCCGGCCAGCTAGAGGGCCTGCCCGACCTTCCCATCTTTGTTGAGCTGAATACTTTCGTCTCCGCCACCCCCAGCGCTGCCTCTCGCAACATTGACATCATTCAATTTTCCGCCCGAACGTGGGAGGAGCGCTATCGCATTCCTCGGGGAATGGCCCTGGCCCTGATGCACGCCCGCCTTCAGGAAGGGAAGGCCCTGCTCCTGCTCGACGCTCTCGATGAGACTCTGACCGGCACCAGCAAAGATGAGGCCGAGTCGACCTATCGTACGGTCGTCATGATGATCATGGAGCTGGCGACACGCTATCCCCAGGTGCCAATCGTAGTGACGGCCCGCAAGGCCGGTTACCACCAGCGCAGTCGCCTGACCGGTTTCCGCGAGTTGGAGGTTCTCGATTTCCGTCCCGAGGATATCCGTCAGTTCATTCAGCGCTGGCTGGCGCTGACCGGCTCTCGGCTGCCGCCCGAGGCGGCGAACGATTTGATCTATCGTCTCGAACGCAGTCCCCGGGTGCAGGCTCTGGCGGGCAATCCCTTGCTGCTCTCGCTGATCGTCCTCCTCTACGAAGAGCAGTTAGATTTGCCCGACCGGCGCGTCGAGCTATATCGGCGTTGCGTGGAGACGCTGCTGACGCGCTGGGATAGCAGTCGCGATATTCGCCGTCACAGTCAATTTCTGCCTCAGCACAAGCTTCAGTTGCTGGAGGCTATTGCCTGGCACTTCCACCTGCGTGGCCAGCGCTATTTTCCCGAAGATGAGCTGCTGGAGGAAATCGCTCGCTTCCTGCCGACCATCGGTCTCGACTCCGAGCAGAGCCAGGAGATCTTCAAGGAAATCATAGGGCAACACACGCTCCTGAAGGAGCAGGCCCGTGGGTGGTATGGCTTTCTGCATTTGACCTTGCAGGAGTATCTGACCGCTCTCTACGCCGTCGAGCATGGGAAGCTCTCAGAGCTGATCAAGCGTCGCGGCAATCCCTGGTGGGAAGAGGTGATCTTGCTCTACGCCGGGCGCGTGAGCGATCTCAGTCCCCTGCTTCAGCACCTGCTTGGCAACGGTGGACGGAGGCGCTCCAGCGACGACCTTTTCCATACGAATCTGCTCCTGGCGGGACGCTGTCTGGCGATGCGACCAGCCATGCGCGAGAGCGGCCTGCGCCAGGAGGTCATCAGCCGCCTCTTTGCTCTGCTGACGGCGACTCCCTATCCCCTGGACCGGCGCAATAGCGCGGAAGTGCTGGCAGAGATTGGGGGTGAGTGGGTGAACATGGGCCTCTTGCATCTGTTGGCCGATGAGGGGGTCGATGTGCTGGTGCGCGACGCTATCGCCGATGCCCTGGGGCGACTCGGCGAGCGCTCGCTGGCCTTGCCTCTGGTACACCTGCTGGTCGACGAGCAGCTTGATGCCTCGGTGCGCTACGCCATCGCTAACGCCCTGGGCCACATAGGAGAGCGCGCCATCGTGCCCCATCTTTTGCGCCTGCTCTCGGATGAGGAGATCGATCCTTCGGTGCGCTACGCCATCGCCCACGCCCTGGGCCATCTGGGCGAGCGCTCGATTGTGCCTCAGCTGCTCAACTTGCTGACAGATGACGGCCTGGATCCCTCGGTGCGCGATGCTATCGCGGCCACCCTCGGCCAGCTTGGCGAACGCTCCATCGCCCCTCAGTTGCTTGTCCTTCTCGTCGAGGAGCATCTTCCGCTGCCGCTACGTCATACGCTGGCGGCGGCCTTGGGTCAGCTTGGCGAGCGCTCCATCGCCCCTCAACTGCTGCGCCTGCTCGCCGATGAGCGCTTGCCGCTGCCGCTGCGCCACGCGATCGCAGCAGCCCTGGCCCGCCTGGGTGAGCGGAGCCTGATTCCGCAGCTCCTGAGCCTCCTTGACAATGAGTATATCGATCGCTCAGTGCGCCATGCCATTGCTGTGGCCCTGGGCTACCTGGGCGAGCGCTCGGTCATCCCCTTGCTGCTGAACCTGTTGGCCGATGAGGAGGTCGAGTTACCGGTACGCGAGGCCATTGCTGGGGCCTTAGGCCACCTGGGCGAACGATGGGTCGTGCCACAGCTCCTGACGCTGCTGGCCGATCGGCGACGCGGTTCCTGGGTGCGTGAGGCCATTGCGCGGGCGCTGGGCAACCTGGGGGAGCGCAGCGTCGGGCCATACTTGCTGGCCCTGCTGAGCGACGAGGAGGTCGAGTTGCCGGTGCGCTGTACCATCGCCCATACCCTCGGCCAGCTTGGCGAACGTTCGCTTGTTCCCCAACTGCTGCGCCTGCTTTGCCGCGAGGAGGAAGATAAGTATCTACGCCGCACCCTGGCGGAGGCTGTCGGACAACTCGCCCAGGATCAAGAGACCCTGCAGACGCTCACGCTCCTGCTCCAGGATGGGGATATCGCCGACGCTGTCTATGAGGCCCTCTGGAGGATCAGCCGGCGCCTGGGCCTGCGCCTGGTGCCAGGCCAGGGGTGCGTGCGCATCGAGGCTATCCCCTAGCGAGCGCTCAGGCATACAGGCAGGCTCTCACATGGTGCTGACTGGATCGATGTCGACGTGCCAGCCCGGAGGAATAGCGAGTGCGCGCAGCAGGGGGCGCAGATCTGGACCGCGCGCGATCATCTGCCAGCGAAATTCGTCACGGATGCGCTCCATCACTGCCGGGGCCGGACCCACGATGTCGGTCTCCTCAAGTCCCAGCTCGGCGATGACGCGATCGAGTTGCTCGCGCAGCAGGAGAGCCTCGTTCTGGGCCTGGCGCCGGTTTACATGGCTATAGGTGAACTTGACGAACTGGCGGAAGGGAGGATAGCCGTAGCGCTGACGCAGAGCGATTTCAGCGGCATAGAATTCATGGTAGGCGTGGCGTGAGGCCGTCTCGATGGCAAAGTGCTCGGGATTGAAGGTCTGAATGATGACCAGCCCGGACTCGCTGCCGCGCCCGGCGCGGCCCGCAACCTGGGTCAGAAGGGTGAAAGCCCGCTCGGAGGCCGCAAAGTCCGGTAGCAGGAGAGCGATGTCGGCGGCAACCACACCTACCAGGGTGACCCCAGGTAGATCGAGGCCCTTGGCAATCATCTGGGTGCCGATCAGGATGTCGGCTTCGTGATTGGCAAAGCGGTCTAGCAGCTGTTCATGGGCGCGGCGCGTGCGCGCCGTATCGCGGTCCCAGCGCAGCAGACGGGCGCCAGGAAAGGTCTGTTGCAGCGCCTGCTCAACCTTCTCGGTGCCAATCCCAAAGTAGCGCAGGCCGTGGCTGTCGCAGTGTGGACAGCGGGTCAGGACGGGACGTCGGAGATTGCAGTAGTGGCAGAGGAGAATGCGCTCGGTGGCGTGATAGGTTAGCGGGACGTCGCAGTGTTCACACATGGCTACGTAGCCACATTCGCGACAGAGGACACAACTGGCAGCTCCGCGGCGGTTGAGATAGAGAATGGCCTGCTGGCGCCGGGCAAGGACACGCTCCAGCTCGCTGCGCAGGCGCCGACTGAGAATGCTGGTGTTGCCGGCATGAAGCTCACTGCGCAGGTCAACGATCTCTACCGGCGGCAGCGGGGCCCCTATGCGCTCGGGCAGTTCCACCAGTTGATAGGTCCCCTGCCGGGCACGGTAGAAGCTCGACACGGAAGGGGTGGCGCTGCCGAGAACGATGGGAATCCCAAGGAGCCGCCCCAGGGCACAGGCTACCTCACGCGCATGATAGGTGGGTCGACGCTCCTCCTGCTTGTAGGCCGTTTCGTGCTCCTCGTCAAGGATGACAATCCCCAGGTCGGGTAATGGGACGAACAGGGCCGAGCGCGAGCCAAGGACCACGTCCACTTGACCGGCCCGGATACGCCGCCATTCGTCGTAGCGCTCGCCGGGGCTAAGGGCGCTGTGGATGATGGCTACCCGCCCCGGGAAGCGCCCGGCGATACGCTGGACGGCCTGGGCCGTGATGGCAATCTCCGGGACCAGGACCAGCCCTTTCTTGCCGCGAGCAATGAGCGCCGACAGGGCTTGCAGGTAGACCTCGGTTTTGCCGCTGCCGGTGACCCCGTGGAGGAGCAGGGGACGCTGAGCAGCTTCGGGGGCCAGGATGGCACCCAGGGCAGCTTCCTGGGCCGGCGTCAGAGGCAACGGCTCGCTGGGCACAATGGGCCGGTCGCGCAGCGGGTCACGCCGGACCTCCACATCCTCTTCGATGGCCAGAACACCCTCAGCTACGAGCTGTTGGAGCTGGGCCTGGGTAAGGCCACTGGCACGCGCCAGACGGCTTGGCGTCCAGAGTATCTCGGGCGGGCTGTGCTCGAGCAGGTCAACGGCAGCCAGCGCGCGCAGGGCACGCCACTGCTCCTGGCTCCGGCCGATCTGAAGCGGCGCCAGGGAGGCTCTGGTCTGCCCTTTGGAGGCCGTTGGGAAGGTCGGGGACCTCAGCGAGCGCAGTCCCCGGCCTGGGGCAGAGGAGAAAGGCAGCAGCTCCAGGGGCTCGCCGGGGGAAGCAGCGGACACAGCGTTCGGCGGCAGACTTTCCTCCAGATGCCGTTTCCAGGCGGCTAGCTCCTCGCCATACAGCCGCAGCCGAACGGCCCGCTGACGCCGTGGACGCAGGCGCGGCTCTTTCAGGCGCGGCTCGCGCTCGATGAGGCCGCTGGCCACGGCTTCCTTGAGGAGGGCGCGGGCCCGCGTGGGACCCAGCATACTCCGCAGGCGCGCGACATCTATCTCGCCCTCGTCCAATAGCAGGCCAATTAAAGCCTGCAGCGGCAGAGAGATAGCCCCACGCGGCTCTTGCTTCACCAGCGTCAGAACAGCTCGCGACCCCTGCAGCAGGCCCGGAGGGAGCATCAGCTGAACCACCAGCGCCAGCGAGGTGACATAGTAATCGGCCATCCACTCAGCCAGGGCCTGCTGATAGGGCAAGAGCACCGGCTGAGGATCGAGCAGGGCCTGCAGCGGGCGCAGCCCTTCCAGCTCGCCATAGCGACAGGTCTCCGCCAGTTGCCAGATAACGCCCTCGACCAACCGTTCTCCATAGGGCACAGCCACCAACTGGCCGGGCCGGAGCTGCCCGCTCAGCTCCTCAGGCACCTCATATGTCAGGAGAGGTCGCTCTCCCTGCCAACTGGCGGCCACAGTCAGCACGTCAGCAAACACTAGCGCCTCCCAAACTCGCGTTCCAGTGCGGCAGCACTAAAACGGATAGTTGTCGGGCGACCATGGCAGCAGCTAAAGGGTGCGCGCGTTCGCGCAAGCTGATCGATCAGTTCACGCATTTCGCTGCTGGTCAGAAAATAGTTAGCTTTAATGGCGGCCTTACAGGCGATGTTAGCGAGTGCATGCTCCTCCCAGGTCTGGCTATACCCATCGTGCTCTGGGGCAGTCAGCTCCCTGAGCAGCTCCTGCAGCGAGCGTGCGCTGAGCTGCCTGGCAAGCACGGAAGGAACCGCGCGCGCCAGGAGCTGGCCGTGATCGAGCATCTCCAACTCAAAGCCCAGAGCGCGCAGCTCGTCAAGGCGCCCCTCGATGGCCTCCAACTCAGCAGGCGCAAGCTCAAGGCGCAGGGGTGTCAGGAGCATCTGGGCCAGCGATGTCTGTTCCTGACGCGCGGTCAGCATGCGCTCCAGAATAATGCGCTCGTGAGCGGCGTGCTGATCGATCAGATAGAGGCCATCACGCCCCTCAGCCACAATATAGCTCTGGAGCAACTGCCCGATGACGCGCAGCTCAGGAAAGCGTGCCTGCTCCTGGCGCGACCCAAACGGCGTGGGAGCCATTATCTCGGACGCGGGCAGAGGCCCGGCGGCCTGCTCGGCCTCCTCCTGGAGAGGAGGAGTAGCCTGCTCGTGCTCCCTCTCCAGCTCCTTCTCGGCAGGCCCCGAGGACCTGCTAAAAGCGGCTGCCTGGGAACGGGAGGAACGTCCCGCTTCGCCCTGCCTCGGATGTAAATGACCCTGCCACAGACGCGACTGCAGAGCGGCTCGTGCTCCGCGCTCCTCCTCGCTGACCGTCAGCCAGGGATTATCAAGAGGAAAAGCATGTCTCAGGCTGACCCTGTCGACCCTCTGAGGGCCGTGCGCGGGATCGGAGGTCGGCCCGACGGCCTGCCCCTTCCGCGGCTGCTCTTGAGAGGCCAGCTCCGCCGAGGAGGCGGGAGCTTGCTCCTGGGCAATCGTCTCTTCCTCTTCCCCCACCTTCTCGTCAGGCTGAGGCGCTGGCTCCGCAGACGGAGCAGCCGCCGCCGAAGAGGATCGCTGGGCTGGCTGCCAGCTTGGAGCCTCCGCCCCGTCCAGAACGGCGCGGCGCACCGCCCGCATCAGTTCGGCGTAGATACGACGCTCGCGCAGAAAGCGAATCTCCGTCTTGGCCGGGTGGACGTTGACATCGATTTGCGAGGGGTCAACCTGGATGTTGATCACCGCCAGCGGATGGCGCCCACTGAGCAAGAGGGTGCGGTAGGCTTCTTCAACAGCGGCGATGAGCAGGCGGCTGTGAACCCAGCGACGATTGACAAAGAACGAGAGGTACTGGCGCGTGCTCTTATAACAGGTGGGCCGGCTGACGTAGCCGCTAATCAGCGGGCGCTCAGGGTCCTCAGCCGGGGCGCTGCTGAGGGGCACCATCTGCCTGGCCACAGTCGGACCATACATCTGCACCAGCACGGTGGCCAGTTGGCCATCGCCGGGAGTGGTAAAGACCTCGCGCCCCTCGCTCGTGACCGTAAAGCGGATCTCTGGGTAGGCCAGGGCATACTGCTGAAGCAGATGCAAACAATGACTGACCTCTGTCTGGCGGCTCTTGAGAAACTTCAAGCGCGCCGGTACGGCACTGAAGAGGTTGCGCACCGTGACGATGGTTCCCTCGGGGGAGGCCGCCGGGCTAACTGAGGAAATCTGGCCATTGCAGGCGCTGACCTGAGCGCTGTCCGCCGCCCCACGGGGCCGGCTGATCAGCACCACTTCAGCCACGGCAGCAATGCTTGCCAGCGCCTCCCCACGGAAACCCAGCGAGCGAATGCGCTCCAGATCCTCCACAGTACTGACCTTGCTGGTGGCATGGCGCGCCAGCGCTAAGGGTAGCTCCTCCGGAGGAATGCCGCAGCCATTGTCGCTGACCCGTATCAGCTGCAGACCTCCTTGAATAAGATCAACCCGAATCTGCGAGGCTCCGGCATCGATGCTGTTCTCAATTAATTCTTTAACGACCGAGGCGGGGCGCTCCACCACCTCGCCAGCGGCGATTTTGGCTGCGACCTCTGGGGCCAGTTGGCGAATCGGCATAGGGCAGACTCTTCTTTCGCTGCTGAAGCGAGCAGGGAGAAACAGACAGCTCCCGCCCTCGCTCCACTCCTCAACAGTAGTCGCTCAGCCCGCTTTCGATCTTCCTCCCCTCGGCGGGAAGCGGGCAGGCAAGAACGATTGTTCGTACGAGCTGATTATACCATAGAGTCAGGCAGCACGCGGCCTCTGATTCGGGCTCCGCTCCCCAGTCAGCAGCAGAGTCGCTTGCCTTCACCCCCAGCAAGAGCCACAAGACCCTCTAGCCTTTTTGGGTTCTCCCAGCGGCTCGCTTCCTACTAGATGTCTCCTTCTAGTAGATATATAACTATTTATATACGTTTGCCATAGACAAAAAATGCATGGCCCGTAATTTTAACGGAATTTTAATGGCCGAGGTCGGAGGGGCGTGCTATAGTTAGGTGAGGAGCGGTGTGTAGCTATTGAGAGGGTCCAAGGAAGGAAGAATGTACGAGCCTCAAAGATGGTATGAATTCCTGAGCAGCATTGAAGACGATCCTCAAGAACAAATGCGCTTGATAGAAGCAGCAGGTGTTTCCCCCATTACCCTGTCACGCTGGGCCACCGGCGACGAGTCGCCCTGTCCATATGCTCTTTACCGCCTCTTCTGTGCATTACCAGAGCACCATCAAGGGCTGCTGGAGCTGGTGGCGCGCGAATTTGCTCTTCTGAGCCGCAGGGATCAGGGTGCCACCCTTTGCAGCGAGGCTCAGGAGATCGCTCCTGTCTTTTATGACCGCGTCTTGAATGCTGCGCTCAGGGTGCCGATGCCGCTGCGCACCTGGGTAGTCAGCAACCTTGTGCTGCAGCAGGCCAGCATTCATCTTGACCCACGGCGACAGGGCCTGAGCCTGCTCATCTTGCGCTGCATGCCGCCCTCGCGTGGCGGGCGTGTACGCACCCTGCGCACGTCTCTGGCCAATGACAGCCGGCGCTGGCAGCTCAGCTCCCAGAACGAGGCTTGCTTTTATGGCAGCGAGTCCCTGGCCGGTCATGCGGTCTCTATCGCCCGCACGGTCATCTTCCAGGTTCCAGCCCAGGCCCCGCTCACGCTTCTTCCGACTCCCGGATGGGAGCCACTGGCGCAAGACGAGGCTCTCACCGCTATCGCCTGCCCGATCGTCCGGGTCCGCCGCGTCGCCGGCTGCCTGCTGGCCGTGAGCAGCCAACTGCCGTTGCTGGCACAGGAACAACTTTCTCTGCTACATAAATACGCCAATCTACTTTTACTAGCCTTTGATCCTGACGAATTCTACTCTATCGAATCGATCGATCTCTATAGCCTACCACCGCTAGAGAGGCAAAAGCCCCTACTCGCCAGCCTGCGCCGTCGCGTCGCTCGGATGATGAGCGAGGCGACGCGCCAGCACCAGCCGCTCGATGTCAGCCAGGCCGAAGCGCTTGCCTGGCGCCAGCTTGAAGAGGAGCTACTCACGCTGGTCGCTCCTTCTGACGAGAACCAGGAGCCGTAAGACGCTTTCGGGGATCTGCGAGGGCCATTGTACCTGTTGTGGTGCCCGTGGTACATCCCTCGCATCTCCCGTTTCTCCCCTCGCGCGGCGGCCGGCCCGTTGGTTTCCCTCTCCCTGTCCTCTTTCACTGCCCCTCTCCGCTCTTCCGCCTGCTCTCCCTCTGCTCTCCCTCGCCCTCCGCTCCGGTCCCGCTATTCGCTACTCTCAGTTATCGTTGTGCCCAAGCTGGCAAATTATGATACACTATGAGCGGTCCTGCTTCTCCCCTGGACGTCAGGCAAGGTTTGACGTCTATCTCAGTAGAGAGCATGCGAACATCTCCCTCCACAACAGCCCGCTTCTCAGCCTGGCCAGGGAGCGGTCGAGCAAGCAGCTCCGAGGCGGGCTGGCCTGCCAGGCCCGTGTTGAGCTGTGCCGGCGGGCAGTAAGGTCAGAGAGTGGGACACAGCGATGCAGACCAGGCGTTGTCGTTTCTGTCATAAACTGGTGCCTGCCGATGCCCAGGTGTGCCGTCACTGTGGGCATGTCCTTGGGCCTTCTGCTCTTGCGGGCAGAAGGGGCCGGCGCCTGCGGCGCTCCGTTCCTCCGGCTTCGCCGCAACCGATCGGCTACCATGCCGGGCTCCACCCCGAGGATCTCCCCTATCTCTCCAGTCCTTTCTCGGTGCCGCCCTCCGCTATCTGGGAGGGGCCTGCCTCCCAAAGGTCGCCTGCCCCTGCCTCGAGGGCGGAGAGCGCTGAGCCACAGCCAATGCTTTTGCAGGCCCAGGAGGCTCTGCCTTCCTTTGCAGGATTCCAGCCCGGGGAGAGCGCTCCGGTCGGCAAGCCTGCGCAGCCGGCCTCCTCTTCGCGCCGGCGTCCTTTCCTGTCTCGCCTGCTGCTAGCGCTATTTTTGATCGCGCTGGCGCTGAGCACAGCTCTCACCTATCTGTTCTTCACGCGCCGTCTGTCGGGTGCGACCCTCTCTCCCTCGCTGACCGTCCTTCCACGCCAGCTCCACGTCTATGAGAGCCTGACGCTGGTCGGCAAGGGGTTCGGCGCGGGCGATACGCTTGTTCTGCAACGCGACAGTGCGATTCCCTTGCTCGATGCCCATGGACAGCCACTGCATGTGCGGGCCAACGAGATCGGCGCCTTTGTTCTTCAGTTAACGGTTGCGTCAGATTGGCAACCTGGAGAGCACCAGCTTCTAGTGGTTGATGAAACGCAGTTGCTGAGCATTTCGACAACGATTACAGTGCTGCCTCCGGTGTCAGCTCCGGCCCAACTGAAGCTTTCCGACTATAGCGTTGACCTGGGGGCCGATCTGCCGGGGACAGCGACGCGGCTGGCTATTACTTTACTCAATAGCGGCAACGGCCAGTTGAGCTGGCGAGCCAGCAGCGATCAGCCCTGGCTAACGGTGGATCCCTCTGCGGGCAGCTTTGTCGGTAGTGAGGTGGTCACGCTGATTGCTCAGCGTGGAGATCTGCCCGCCGGCAGCTATACGGCCCACGTGATCTTTGCTCAGCAGCCAGATGATCAGGGGAAGGGCAGCCCCGCCCAGGTCTTGACGGTCAACATGACGGTTCTCGGTCCCTCAGACACGCTCAGTATTGCCCCCGCCAGCTTGAGCTACACGGCGAGTAGCGGCACCCAGACCCTGCCAGCGCAGACTGTGACGCTGCAGAATCATGGCCCGCGGGCGCTCGATTGGAAGAGCAATGTGAGCACAAGCGCCGGCGGTAGCTGGCTACAGATCACCCCAAGCAGTGGCCATCTGGCCGCCGGTGCCAGCGTCACCCTGAGTGTGACGATCTCGCCCGTCTCGCTCGCTGTGGGAAACTATCAAGGAACGGTTCTTTTTGAGGGCGTCGGCTACTCAGGCGGAGGTCCACAGTTGCGGGTGAGTCTGCATCTGGTGGCACCGGGCCAGCTCACGCTGACCCCCGCAACGCTTAGCTTCACGGCGCCGGAGGGGCACAATCCTCCTCCTCAAGCGCTGACGCTGCACAACAACGGCGGCCTGGAGGTGAGCTGGTCGCTGACGAGCAGCACAAGCGACAACGGCCAGTGGCTGGGGGCCACGCCGACCTCGGGAACCCTGGCCGCCGGTGGGCAGGCCACAGTGACCGTGCAGATTAACACGGCCGGTCTGGCTCCTGGAAGCTATCGGGGGCGCCTGCTTTTCAGCGCTGGTTCGACCGAGCAGGAAATTGCTGTTACTTTGACGGTGGCAGCGCCCGCCTCGCCAACTATTACGGTTGAGCCGACGATTCTCATCTTCGACGTGCCGCACGGCAGCAGGCCCAGGGCGCAAACGGTGACCGTCAGCAACACAGGTACGGCACCGCTCAACTGGGTCATTACCGCTGACCAGGACGATCCGCCCCTGGAGATCACGCCGAACAGTGGTGGTCCCCTGGCGCCAGGCCAGGACACAAGCGTCAGTATTCTTCCCGCGCTCTCTCAGGTGCCAGCCAACACCTCGCTGAGCCTGACGCTGACGGTGGCGGAGCGCGATCCCGTTCTTGCCCCTTTGGTGACTCCACAGCAGGTGCTTGTGCTCATGGCTGTGATTTGATCGGGAGCAGAGCAGACCAGGCCAGGACGCCCGACCCCAGCCAGGTCCGGCAAGATTCTGGCTCGCTTCTGCCCTTGCTAGCCCTGGTGCTCTATGCTACACTCTGACCAGGCACAGCAGCAACAGCGAGCGGCTCGCCTGACCGATATGAGGGAGGGAGGTCCAGCAGGTGAGTTACCAGGCCGGCGCGCTGGCGCTGGCGCAAAAGAAAGTAGGAACCAGGCAGAGGTCGGTTAAGTAAGTAAGAAAGAGTGCGCTGCTGCGGCTCGATCCCATCGCAGTCATCGCTTCCTTGCGAGCACAGCCCTGATCTGTACCATCGCTCTGGGCGTGTTCTGGCAGGTCCGACCTGCCTGGCTTGCCTGGTTTGTCTGGTTTGCTGACTGGCCAGCTGGTCCCTCCAAAGAAGCATCCAAAGAGAACCAGCACCATTCCTGTGGAGGAAGTCACCGTGCCAACGATTACGTTTGTACGTGAGAAGGTTAAGGTCGAGGTTCCTGAAGGTGACAATGTGCGCTATCCGGCGCTTGAGCATGACGTACCCGTTTACTGCGGCCTGTGGAAGTTCGCCAATTGCCACGGCAATGGTCTCTGTGGGACGGACCGCGTGGCGGTCTACCCTGCCAGCAACACGAACGAACTGACTTTCATGGAGAAGTTCTGGCTGCGCAACGATCTCAAGAAGAACCCTAACCTGCGTCTGGCCTGCCAGGTGCGGGTCTATGGCGATGTCAGCGTTGAGACGCTGTGCAAGAGGCGCGGGGAGGAAGCCTAGCGCAGGCGAAAGGCGGAGCAGAGAAGGAGCGGGGCAGCTCAGATTTTGCCAGCCGCCCTTGTCTCCTTCCTCCTTGCTGTTTGCTGGGCGGACAGCCTTTTGCTTAGAAAAGTCTCTCATCGGTGACTCCGCCCGCGGCCCAACCCTGTCTCAGGCCCCGATCTCCTTAGCCAGGCTAGGGACGGACAACGAAGTAGAGGCGAATGGCCAGTTGGGGTTGTTTTCCAGTATCGTTCCAGTAGAGTTCGACCATGCCTTCGAGAGGCTGAGTAAAGCGCATCATAGAGACGCCCGTCCAGGAACCGCCTTTCGGGTCCGGGGTCGCTTTTGAAAGCACCTGGTAGAGCAGGCCATTGGTATACCACTTCACAGTGACCGTTCCAGCCTTTTTGGCGTGGACGCTATAGGTCAGGTAAATGGTCTGACCCGGCTTAAAAACCTGACCGGGCTGGAGGGCGATGCCGGTCTTGGGGTCAACACTGGGCGCAGTCGTAGCTGAGCTGATGATTCCGTAGGCCGGACCATTCTCGCTGGGCTTGGGATCGGGCAGGTTCGGCACCGGCGTCGCTGCGACGTTGGGAGGAGTGACTCCTACGAGCTGCCCCAGGAAGGCCAGCTTGCCAGTGACTTTGGCATAATAGGCCGCTCCGCTGCAGAGCAGCAGCACAACAATGAGGAAGCTGACAAAGCCGCTGATCGCGCGATAGCGCGGGATGATCGGCCTCGGCTTCGTGTACATGGGAGGAATATAGAGGGCCTCCTCCTCGGTGGGAATGCCGGCAATGGGAGGCCCGGGCATCTGCTGGCCGAGCGGCAGCAAGGCGCCGGTATTGATGGCCTGACCCTGGGCCTGGGGAATGAGGATCAGGGATTGCGTGGAAGGATTGGCCGGGTCCTGATAAAGGACGGGCAGCATGGCCATTGTCTGCTGACCCTGCGCCTGGGCCTGCAGGGGGTTCTGGGGACCAGTCTGCTGCTGTCCCGCAGCCCCATCTCCGCCCGGGTAGGCTCCGGGAAACTGCTGCTGACCTGGCGGGAAAGGCTCCTGAGGCACAGACTCGCTCGTCCCCGCCTGCAGCTGCTGACTCTGGCTCCAGAAGGGACCAGAGAAGCTGGCGGCCCCATTCATTCCCGCAGAG
The DNA here is from genome assembly GCF_042408735.1 of Thermogemmatispora sp. Taxonomy (GTDB): domain Bacteria; phylum Chloroflexota; class Ktedonobacteria; order Ktedonobacterales; family Ktedonobacteraceae; genus Thermogemmatispora. The sequence goes on along the minus strand of NZ_JBHOQV010000118.1, from coordinate 4,745 downwards.
CTAAGGCCGGGAGCACTCAGGGCCGGATAGCTGATGTCTGAGCCAGCCGCGCCCGGACCGATGGGCGCATAGTTGACCCCCGAACCTCCACTCCCCATGCGCCCTACGCTTTGCTGCTCGGGCGAATAGCTCGACAGTGATTGTGCCTGCCACTCTGTCCCCGTTCCAGTCCCAGAGGCGGAGGGCATTCCAAATGAGGAAGCCAGCGGCGGCATGGCAACTGTCGTCTGGCCGCCACCAGCGGAGAAGAAGCCGCTACCATTGGCAGTGGCAGGGCTGGCCGGACTGGTCGGCGCCGGCCCGCCGCAATAGGGACAGGGACCCTCACCCTCCGGTCGATACGTATTACAGTGGACACAGAGCATCATCACAATCACCTTCGCTATTTACCGGAAGTTATCTATCGAGCCTCGATCTCCTTTCTGACAGTAGCATTGTTGCCTGATGCGGTCAAGAGTGAGCGGGCGCTTTAGGGCAAAATGGCTATCTCCAACGTATACAAATCTGTTTCAGGGTGTATCTCTTCATGAGCCTGGACAGCGGGGGGACGCTCTTGCGCCTCCTGGAGTGGCCATGATAGCATTACGTTGATGAAAGGGAGCAAGGCCGATAGAGGCACAGCCAGCCACACTCAGTCAGGGCCGGGGAAGAAGCGAGGGCTACTGTGGCCGGTGATGCCCCCGGCGATTGCTCGCCGTATGCGTATGCAGCTTGTTGGTCTTGATCTGACTGCCTCTTGAGCGGGTGGGGGGCCTATGGCAGAGACACAGGAGCAATGGTATCAGCGCCAGGCGGTAGAGCATCTGGCACAGCATATTCCTTTCGAACAAGACGTTGCCACCAAGGCGGAGCAGATCGAGATGCTGCGCAGCCTGGTCCTCCGCCATGGCCGTGAGATGGATCCCGAGCAATTTGGCTTCGAGGCCCGCTGTGAGCTGATCCGCCTGGGCCTCTGGGATCGTATCGGGCCTGGCCCAGGCCCTGAAGACCAGGGGGGCGAAGAGCCTTTCTGATCTCCTGGGCGCGACAGAGAGGGAGAGAGGAGCCGAAAATAAGATGAGTACGACGGCAGGGAAGGCGACCATTGTGATTACTGGTTGTTCCAGCGGCTTCGGGCGCGTTACGGCCCTGCACCTGGCGCAACGCGGCTGGCAAGTCTTTGCGACGGTGCGGCGGGCGGAGGATGCCGAGCGGCTGCTGGCCGAGGCCAAGACCTCCGAAATCGCTGGGAACCTGACGCCGCTCTTGTGCGATATTACGGACGCTGCCCAGGTGAGGGCGCTGGGCGAGCAGGTGGCGGCTGCAACGCCAACCTTGACGGCCCTTCTCAACAACGCCGGCACGGCCTTCGCCGGCCCGCTGGAACTGATCGATCTCGACGATCTGCGCGCGCAGTTCGAGGTCAATACGATCGCCCATATCGGGGTGACGCAGACCTTGCTGCCTCTACTGAAGACGGCGCGCGGGACGATTATCAATGTGAGCAGCGTTAATGGCCGCATTCCGCTGCCAGCTCTTGGTCCTTATGGGGCAAGCAAGTTTGCTCTGGAGGCGCTCAGCGATAGCCTGCGGGTCGAGCTGGCGCCCTTCGGAGTGCGGGTGGTAGTGATCGAGCCGACCTCTAGCCCGACAGGGATCTGGCGCACGAGCATGGAGCGCGCCCGTAGCAAGTTGGAGCAGTATCGCGGTCAGGGAAGCCCATATGAGCGCCTGCTGACGGTGATGGAGAAGAGCGCACTGCGCCTGGCCGCCGGGCGCGGAGGCTTTCCTCCCGAGCAGTTCGCTCAGACGGTTGAGAAGATTCTGCGCAGTCCCCGCCCACGTACGCGCTACGCTGTTCCTCCCAACATGGCCTGGGCCATGCGCCTGCGCTATTGGCTCCCCGACCGCTTTTGGGACTGGCAGATTCGTCGCACCCTGCGCTGGTAGCCAGCAAAACAGGGCGCAGTGCAGTCGATGCGCAACTGGCTCGCCAGCCAGCTCATCGGTCCGTCAGGAAGAAGCAGCAGGAGCTATCGCTCAGGCGGCTCCAGCGATCCTGCTTGCTGGTTTGCTTGAGTCAGGTTGAGAGGCATAGGACTGCTCTGGCCTCCGTCGGCAGCGGACCAGAGCAGCCCTTTTTGTGCTATCATAAGGGCAGGAAAGCTTCACAGGGCAACCTATGCTGAGGCTTCACTATTACCTGGATTCTATCATTGGCCATAGGGGGCGCTGATGCTCAGAGATACACTGCTGTATCTGTCGCAGCACGATGGGCTGCGCAACTTTGCGCTGTCGAACCGGGCGGCGCGCAATTTCTCTCACCGCTTTGTGGCCGGGGAGCGGTTGAGCGAGTGTGTCGAGGTCACTCGGGCCCTCAATCAGAGGGGCCTGAGTGTGGCGCTGGATCATCTCGGCGAGAATGTGACCGACGAGCACGAGGCCCGAGAGGCAACGGAGGATTATATCCGCGCGCTGAGCTGCATCAAGGAGAGCGGCCTCGATGCCAATCTTTCGATCAAGCTGACGGCCCTGGGCCTGGACATTTCGCCGATCTTGTGCGAGGAGAATCTGCGTCATCTCCTGTCGGAGGCCGGTCGCCTGGGAATCTTTGTCTGCATCGATATGGAAAGCTCGGCCTATACCGAGCGAACGATCGAGATGACGCTGCGCCTGCATCGCGAGTTTGAGCAGGTCGGAACCGTCATCCAGGCGTATCTGTACCGCAGCAAGGATGATCTGGAGCGTCTGCTGCAAGCCGGGGTACGGGTGCGCCTGGTTAAGGGGGCCTATAAGGAGCCTCCTAACCTGGCTTTCCCGCAGAAGGCCGAGGTGGATGCCAATTATGTGCGCTTGATGGGCATGCTGCTGGCGCGCGGGAATTTTCCTGCGATCGCGACGCACGATGAGGCGATGATTACGGCGGCCTGCCGCTTCGCGCGCGATCACGGGATCAGCCGCGAGGCTTTTGAGTTCCAGATGCTCTATGGCATCCGGCGCGATCTTCAGGAGCGGCTGGCACGTCAGGGCTACCGTGTGCGGGTCTATGTCCCCTACGGTTCGCAGTGGTATCCCTATCTGATGCGCCGCCTGGCTGAGCGTCCGGCCAACTTGATGTTCGTGCTGAGCAATCTGTGGCGCTGAGCGCCGCTCGTTCTTTCTTTGGACCCGATTGAGGAGGGAGGACCGATGACGACGAAGCTGGTGGTGGCAGTGCCGGTGGCAGATGTGCGACGGGAACCGGATGCGGCGGCGGAGCTGGTGACGCAGGCCCTGCTGAACCGCGAGGTGCTGGTCGATGGGGAGCAGGGCGAGTGGCTACATGGACAGCTCTCGGACTACAGCGGCTGGCTGCGCGGGGTCGAGCTGGAGGAGCCGATCAAGTCGGGCTTCTGCCGCGTTGGGGAGGGCTGCGGGACAGCACTGCCACTGGTGGCGGTGGTTCAGAGGCCACGCGCCCGCCTCCTGGCTGCGGCGGAGGGCGATGAGACCCTGGGGCCAGCCTATCTGTCGACAGTGCTCCCGCTGACGGATCTTCGCCTGGCGGAGCGCGTGGAGGTGGCTCTGCCGGGCGAGCGCCGTGCCTGGCTGGAGCGCGAGACGGTAGCCGTGGAGCTGGCCCACGAGGCTTTCCCGCGCCGTCCGCTGAGGGTGGTGCTGGAGTATGCGCGCGATTTGCTGGGAACGCCCTATCTGTGGGGCGGAACGACCTGCGAGGGGATCGATTGCAGCGGACTGGTCCAGCTCTGCTATCGAATGGCTGGCTATGCGCTGCCGCGCGATGCCGATCAGCAGTACGCTTTTCTAAGCCACTCGGTGCCGCTGGCGGAGCTGCGGGCTGGGGATCTGCTCTTTTTCGGACGGGAGCGGATCACTCACGTGGCGCTGGCCCTGGATGAGCGGCGTTTCATACATGCGGAGGGAGTAGAGTATAACCGCGTGGTGATCAATAGCCTGCAGCCGGGCGACGAGGACTACAATGAGCGCCTGGCGGGCTGCATTTGGGGGGTGAAGCGCGTGGTGGCAACGGAGGATGAGGGGGCAGGGGCTGCCAGCCAGACTTGAGCCTTCATTCAGAGGTTTCGCCACGCGCTCTGCCTGTCTGCCCGCTTCCCCGGGATAGAGGCGATACCGTGGGGGCAGTCGATCCGCGGCGCGGGCGCAGGACGTAGCGGCGGCTGCCGCGCGGCTGCTCGACAACAAGCAGGCCAGTCCGCCGCGTGACGTGCCAGAGAGCCTCGAAAAGGGCATCACTGAGCCGGGGCAATTCTGCGCCGGCTGGGCTAGCAGTTACTCCTATGCGCTGGAAGAGCGCGAGCAGGCGCTCGGCAACATCGGGCGTCTCACCCAGCTCGCTGAGAGTTATGGCCATCCGCCTTAGCTTCCTCTGCTCCGCATCTTTGAGCTGACTCAGCCCGGCTTCCGTCACCTTTTGCTCCATTATCTTGAGCAGGACAGGCAGTACATCGCGACGTTCGGCATCCTCTATAAACCTCATCAACGCCAAAACCGAACTCTCATGACTAAATAGACCCCTCTTCAGCAAGTGCTCCAAAGTCTCGGCTCTGCTATGCTTTACCAAATATTTTGCCAAATACACTTCTACGAGATGCAGTCTGCTCTGCTGGCTGAAAAGGACAAGAACCGGATGGGGCCGCAAAGCCAGCCGCTCTGCCTGCTCCAGGAGATCCGGCTCATCAAGACATATCAGGGCCATCAGAAGTGCAGCTCTGAGTTGCTCATTCTGCTCCTGCTGCCAGAGAGCA
>NZ_JBHOQV010000115.1:0-13159 GCF_042408735.1 Thermogemmatispora sp. | reverse complement strand
GATCAGGATACTTCCGCGCTGGGGAAAGTGCAGATCTATTTCTCGCAAGAGCCTGAAACGCTCGACTGTCAGATGTTTCAGAATAATCATTTCTGCTTCACTCCGTTCACACTCCTCTCGGGAGATGCGAGCGCTCTCCGCTGGTCCCCTCTATAAGCGAGTGTTGCAGAGAGGCCGGCATGCTCGCCGCGCTCCGCCCTTACGCTACCACATCTCCTTCACATAGCTCCAGCGGTGCAGATCCACTGACCGACCAGCGAGCGCACCGATCAAGGGTCAGTAGGAGCGGCGCCCAGAGCGATCGACGCTAATGGATCTCATCAAGAGCATTCAGCAGCACTTCTTTTGTCACCAATAGAGCTTTTTTTTCTTGTTCATCAGAGGCGGCAGCGATCCACTCGTCGGCCAGAGCAGCCAGCTCCTCGCGAGGAGAGAAACGCTCGGTGGCCTCGGCCGGGCCGGAGCCGGAGCCGGCAGAAGCCTCGTGGTCAGGTAGCAGCGTCAAGGCCGTATCGTCGATGGCCAGCGAGAAAGCATGCTGTTCACCGTAGCGCCGGATCTGGTTGAGATCGAGCTGGTGATATTGCTGGCGTGTCAGCTCGCCCTCCAGCTTGAGCTGGACCATGGTCTGTTGATCGCAGAGGGGACGCAGACGCTCCAGAATCACCGCCGTAGGAGAGCCAACATTGGAGGCCGAAGCCAGAGTGCCAGCCCGCTCGGCCTGGGTCTCTGGGGCAGGGGCCGGCCAGAGGTCGCTTGTCGGAACGATCAGGCGGCGCAGGCGCAGGGCCTCAACGGCAATATGCTTACACCAGCGGAGGCCATCGCTGGCCAGACCGAGAAAAACAAAGCCTGGCTCGGCGTCGGGGTCATTGAAATCGATATGCTGGGTTGAGCCAGCCACAATCAGCTCGCACTGGCCAAGGCGCAGATGCTCAAAGGCGTGGTGGTAGCCAGCCAGGACATACTGGAAAGCAGTCTGCCGCGCCAGCGTAGAGCGGCTGACCTGGACCTGAGCATCGGCGGGGGCGAGGTCAGCGCTCAGGCCCTCGATAGGAGCATGGAGGATCAAAATACGGATCTGAGCGCGTTCAAGCTCAGCCGCAGGACGGACAGAGGCCAGAGGATCGCCCTCCTGTCCCACCCGCACGCTCAGGCCACAAAGGCCGACCCGTAGCTGCCGGATCTCGCAGAGGGCCGGCGCTAGCTCGATCAGAGGCTGTCCGCTTCCCACCGTGGCGCCAGCGGCCATCGACAGCGCTGGGCGGGGAGGGAGCGAGAGCGGCTCAAAATAATGGAGGGCGCCGAGGCGCGCAAAGCTCAATTGAGGCGCCGGCAACGTTCCCTCGGCAAGGGAGCGTCCCAGCGGCGGCGTATCGTGCAACCCACCGACCATAAACGTGCGCACACCAGCCTGACGGAGCTGAACCAGGCGCTCGGCCACGAAGCTGCGCTCGTCTTCAGCCGGGTTCAAGGAGTCGAAGAGGTCGCCGGCCTGGACGAAGAGGTCGACGCCCTGGCCAATGGCAAAATCAACTGCCTGTTGAAAGGCATGCCGTAACTGGCGCGCCCGCTCCTCGCGTCGGCGCATTGGCTGACCAGCGGCAGCGCCCAGGTGGTTGTCCGCTGTCAGGACAACCGTAATCACGTCGCGCGGGCCTGACGCTGTATCCTGCCCCTCACTCGCCTGCTGCTCGGGGTCCAGCCGCTTTTCTGAACCCTCCTCCACAAGTTCTTCTGTCATCGCAAGCTACTTCCAACTGAACTGAGAGACGATCTTACTGCTGTGCACCAAGTCGCAGCGATCTTTCCTGCACATAGAATGGATGGTAAGAGGAGTCTATCATAAATTATGACGATTAAAAAACAGGCGACCCGGAAAGAGGGACCATTTGGGGGATGAGCAGGCGGCCTGCGCTCGCGAAGGAAGGGCGGCCCCCGGTCTGCACTGCCGGGCCAGAGCCGTGGGCCGGCCAGGGGCGCCCAGGCTCTCCGGCAGAACAAAATAGAAGACCAGTGACACAAAAGTACTGCCTGAAAACAAGAGCTTGGGCAGACAGCAAGTGAAAACATTACTATATTATATGATTCATCGTCTTGCACTCATCCGCCTTAGTAGTGTCATTCATCGTGGGCTTAGAGGGAGTAGAGCAGAGTGGTGGCAGTCAAAACCTTAAAGGATGGCAGGGAGAGCAGGGAGATCTTGCTCGCCTTCGCCAGAAGCATAAAGGAGCGCGATCTCGTCACGTACGAGCACTCGCGCCGCGTTGCCGTCTACGCCTATCGATTGGCAGGCAAGCTGGGCTGGGAGCATGCGCAAGCGCGCGATCTGGCTCTGGCGGCCCTCGTCCATGATCTGGGCAAAACCTGGATCGCCAACGAGATTCTGCACAAGTCCGCGGCCCTCTCTGCAGAGGAGCGGCGCAAAATGCAGCGTCACCCGGTCATCGGGGCCCGCATTCTGATCGGCTGCGATGTCGACCCCTTCTTCGTCGAGACCGTCCTCTACCATCACGAGCGCTGGGATGGCCAGGGTTACCCTTCGGGACTGCGTGCTGAGGCTATTCCTCTGAGTGCGCGCATTCTGACCGTAGCCGATGTCTACGATGTCCTGACCTCGCAGCGGCCCTACAAGGAGCCTTATTCGTCGGAGATGGCTCGCGCCTGCATCGGACGCGATGCCGGTAGCAGCTTTGACCCGGCGGTTGTGGCGGCCTTTCTGGAGCTGCTGGATACGACTCCAGATTTTCTTCTCCCCTGTCAGCCGGCGGACCTGGACCAGGTGGCGGAGATCGCCTTGTTGCAGTTGCCCTGATGCCTGGCCGTCTGTTTACCTGAAGACCTGTTGTCGCTCCTGATCTGCCCTTAAGAGAAGAGCGGATAGCGGAGAGGGAGCAGGCTGGCAGACGAGCCTCCTCACTAACCAGCGGGCCTGCGCGCTGCCGGTCCGCTGGTTGGTTCAGGTTCCTGTCGGCTTCAGGCCTGGGCAAGGGTGCGCAGGTCGAAGGCTGGTCCTTCCTGGCAGATCAGGCGCGGGCCGTGGGCGGTCTCCAGCGCACAGGCCAGGCAGGTGCCCAGGCCGCAGACGAGGGGATGAAGGACGGCCACCTGGGCGAAACCTGGACGGCGCAGGGGTTCGAAGCGCCGATAGAGCCGCAGCGCCGTTTCACGTGAAACGCCCAGACAGACCGCATCGGCCCAACTAAGGTAGCTCTCCAGGGCCGCCGAAAGCCCGTCCTGGCGAGTCGGATCCTGTTCCGCGCTGCGCTCCACCAGATGGTACTCCACTTCCTCCGGCAGCAGCGTCGCCGGGTAGCCTTCCTCCAGTCGGGGCACCTCCTGAAGCAGGGTCACGGCCAGTCCCTGCTCGCTGGCGCGCTGAGCCAGCAGCGTCAGCGTTACCACGCCCAACTCCTCGGCCACCAGGAGCAGCGTGCTGGTACGCGATGGCAGCCGCCAGCCCTGTCCCAGTGGCCCCAGCAGGTCTAGCTCCTCCCCAACCAGGCGCCGCGCTAGCCAGGCTGTGCCCCGCCCACGGACCTGAAAGAGCAGGCGGCAGCGCTCACCCTCGACGCTGTGAACAAAGAAAGGGCGGCGCAGGAGCGGGTCATATGAGGTTTCCTCGGCACAGCGCACCATACAATACTGGCCCGGGCGTACAGCCTGCGCGAGCGCCGGCGCCTGCAGCTCCAGCAAATGCAGGCCCTGCCTTACTACCAGGTTCTCTTGAACTCTCGCCCGCTGAAGACGCATATCCTCCGTGCTCCTCGTGCGTACCCGGTGATCGACCACCTAATCTGCGGCGATGAGGCCGAGGAAATTGCGCGTACGCTCGTTTTGAGGATCATCGAAAATCTGCTCGGGTGGCCCTTCTTCGACAATGACCCCGTGATCCATAAAGATCACGTGGTCCGAGACATCGCGCGCAAAACCCATCTCGTGGGTCACCACCACCATTGTCATACCTTCTTCTGCTAGCTGGCGCATGACCTTTAGCACCTCGCCCACTAGCTCGGGATCGAGAGCCGAGGTCGCTTCATCGAAGAGCATCAGCTTGGGCCGCATGGCCAGAGCGCGAGCAATAGCCACCCGCTGCTGTTGACCACCCGAGAGCTTATGAGGATAAACATGGGCCTTCTCTTCCAGGCCGACCTTGCGCAGCAGCTCCATCGCCTCAGCGATCGCCTCCTGGCGCGGTATACCCAGCACATGGATGGGAGCCTCAATCACGTTCTCCAGGGCGGTCATGTGAGCAAAGAGATTGAAGCGCTGGAAGACAAAGCCAATCTGGGCTCGCATCCTGGCAATCTCGGCCTCTCTGGCCTCAACCAGCCGTCCCTTCACCAGGCGGTAGCCGACAAGCTTTCCATCGACATAGATGCGACCGCTGTCGATCTTCTCCAGGTGGTTGATGCAGCGCAGGAGAGTGGTCTTGCCCGAGCCACTGGGGCCGATGATCACCACTACCTGTCCTCGCTTCACCGTCATATTCACATTGTTGAGTACGAGCAGGTCGCCAAAGCGCTTCACCGCCCGCTCGACACGGACCATCTCCACAGGTTCGGCAGGCTCAGGTGCGGAGGCAGCAGCCGCCGAAGGCTGCCCGTAGGGCGATGGCTGCTCTTCCCAAGAAGAGCCATCGTAGTTCCGCTGCTGTGTCACTGGAAGCACCTCCTTTCATATTATGCCGGCTTTAGCGTGCTTCTCCATGTCCACCTGCGATCAGCTCGCCCGATTCCAGCGGCGGATTGCCGAATCCCAGAACCCGCTGAGTCCAGCTCTTCTGACGTAGCCGGCGCCTGGGCGGTCTACCCCTGGCTGCATGCTCGGGGTCCAGCCGGCGCTCGATCCAGCGCTGGAAGTAATCCCAGAGGGTCGTCAGCAGCAGATAATAGAGGGTAGCCACAATCAGCAATTCAAAAATCGAGAAGCTTGGAGCCCCAAGGATCTCAGCGGTCCCGGTTAACTCCTCTAGCCCAATGACCGAGGCGATCGAGGTGGTCTTGAGCATATTGTTGAACTCGTTGCCGAGGGGAGGGATGATGACGCGGGCCGCCTGGGGGAGAATGATGCGGCGCATGGCCAGCCAGTAGCGCATGCCCAGGGCGCGCGCCGCCTCCATCTGGCCGGGATCGACCGAGCTGATGCCTGCCCGGATAATCTCCGACATATAAGCGGCCTCATTTAACGAAAAGGCGATCAATATGCAGGCGATCTGGCTGAAAAGCAGGCCAGGAACCAGCTTGGGCAGGCCATCCCAGAGCAACAGCACCTGAACAAGCAGCGGGCTGCCGCGGAAGAACCAGACATAAGCCTGCACAGGGAAGGAGAGCCATTTGAAGCGCGACATCCGCATGAGGGCCAGAAAGAGGCCGAGGATGACGCCGGCGAGCTGGGCAACCACAGAGAGCCAGAGCGTGGTCCAGGCGGCCTGGAGAAAAAAGGGCGAGAATATGGAATTCGAGAAGGCTTCCCAATCGAACATGTTGGGGATCTCCTTGGATCGTTAGATCCTGGGCACAGAGTGAGCGCAGAGTGAGCGGCGCCGACTGATCCACTCTTCTACCCTGGCCGCAGAGTCTGGCTGGCCCGTGAGGGCCAGCCATCTTTTTCTTTGATTGATGATAGTTTACTGCAGAAGAGAGGGGTAGATGCCAGCAGGTGTTTCTCTCTCTCGGCTCTGGGCGGGAGAAGAAACAGCCGGCGGTAGCAGCCACCTGATGGCAGTTGGCAGCAAGCTCACTCTGACGGAGCCAGCAGCCTTCAGGCCAGTGCGCGCGACCATAGGAATAGGAGCGAGCGAAGGCCAGGAAGGGAAGCTGAGGTCACAGGCCCGGCCCGCACAGTCCATCAGGGAAGGCTAGAGGAGGGTACGCCGCTCTATCACAGCGATGGCACCGCTGACCAGCCCCCACTTATCGATGATCTGCTTGTAGGTGCCATCGCTTCGCATCGCATCAAAGGCACCCTTGACAGCGTTGTAGAGGGCCGTATCCCCTTTGCGGAACATGATGCCTTCGGGCGCGGCGTTGACCACCGAGCCCCCAACTTCGAACTTGCCCGGATTCTGCTTCAAATAATAGTCCGTCACCGGCGAATCTTGATAGGTGGCCACCACACGATGGTTCGCCAGTAGCTGGACGACCTCCGTCTGATCCTTGAGGACCGTCAGATGAATGGGTGGCTTGCCAGCCTTGGTGCAGTTCTCCGAGGCCGTCTGCAGATCCGTCTGCTCAACTGTCCCTGTCTGGACCCCGACGTTTTGACCACAGAGCTGGTCGACGCTCGTGATATGGAGAGGATTGCCTTTTTCGACCAGAAGCGACTCGCCAGCGTTGAAGTAGGGGATGAAATCAAACTTCTTTTGACGATCGGGGTTGATCGTCACCGCGGAAATCACCAGATCGAAGCGTCGCGCGGCCAGATCATCAAAGATGGTATCGAAGCCATCTGTCACGATGCGGGCTTGCAGGCCCAGGCGCCTGGCAATCTCAGTGATGAGATCAATGTCGAAGCCCTTGGGCTGATTGGTGGCCGGATCGATGAATTCCTGGGGAGGATAGGTTGTATCGCTACCGACCGTGAGCACGCCCGGCGTAATGAGGCCATATTTGTTACTCGCATTGCCCCCGCCGCTCGCGGGCGCTGATGAACCACCGCAGGCAACCAGGGCCAGGGCCAAGATAAGCACGAGGCCCAACAACATTCCGCTTCGGAGCACGCGCCGGCTTCCTGCCCTGCGGATTGGAGAGGATAGCATGCAGACACCTCCTCGGGTTATCAGAACGACATGGGGTGCAAAGGCTATGCGCAGTGTAGCATAGCTCGACTGTTATTGACAAGCTCCCGGTTTGATCGCAGACCTGGACGCCCGTCGACATAATACAAGGTAGGAGGAAGGCTACAGCCGTTGCACAGGACGACGGTCGGGGTCCGCCTCGGTTCGGGTCTCTCAATCAACAGTGCTTGCTTGCTAGCTTGGGGCTGTACACTGGCACTCTCTGCATTGTTATATACGTCCCATCCGAGAGGATCATCACCCCGAGGCGCATTTGTGCAACGCCAGATGAACAATCCTTTGACATTGTAGGAAGGACTGCATGAAAAACGCTGCTTCCTGACGCTTGTTATGCTACACTAAATAAGGGGTGCTGTGAGGCACAACGTACAGGCAGAGCATGATTGTCCAGCGGGGAGAGCCGCGTATCATTGAAGAGGGCCTGGAGGGTCCACGATGCCCATTACATTTGATCGCAGTGTCTGTTGTGATCTAAACGAGACCATTTCGCGCGAGTGGCTGATTACGAATGGGCTGGGGGCTTATGCCGCTGGCACTGTCGCCGGCGTGCTGACGCGCATGGAGCATGGCCTGCTGGTCGTCCCGCTTGAGCAGAAGGCCCCTCCCCAGCTCTTGCTGGCCAAGATCGACGAGGAGGCAGTCTTCGACCAGCGCACCTACTACCTGGGGACCAACGAGTACCGCGACGGCACCTTAAGTCCAGCGGGCTTCGTCCATCTGGAGGCTTTTCGCTTAGAGGATGGCTTTCCTGTCTTTCTCTATCGCATCGGCGGCCTCGATGGGGTGATGCTGGAGAAGCGCATTTGGATGATTCCGGGCCAGCATACAACGTGTATCCAGTACCGCCTGTCGCGCAATCACGAGCAGCATAACTTGGGGTCGAGGGATGAGCGCGTGCCTCTGGCGGCCTCGGCCTCGGGACCGACCAGTTCGCCTGCCTATCAGCGCCCTTATCTTCGCTATCGCGCGTTGGACCAGCACGTTTTGGAGCTTACCCTGCTGCCATTCTCTGCCTACCGTCCTTTCAACTTCCCCCAGGCCGGCCACAACGACTGGCATTTTCAAGTAGAGGTACACCACAGCAGCGAGCAGCGGGCGGCAACCGGCGCGTCTCGCTGGTCAGGAGAAGAACTGGTACTGCCTCGCGGCGTGACGGGCTGTAGCATCCGGGCCTATCAGGATGCCCAGCCTTACCATCTCTTTATGGTTGGCCATCCTGAAAGTCAGCCTCTTTTTATTCCTACCGGAGTATGGTACTGGCATTTTCTGCGGCGCGTCGATCGCGAGGCGGGGCGTCCTTCCGTAGATGATCTCTACCTGCCGGGCGTTTTTCGGGCCCGTCTCTGGCCGGGAGAGGAGGCAACGCTCACTATTGTGGCCACCACCGAGGACCCGGCCTTGTTGACGCTGACCCCCAGCTATCTGGCCCTGGCTTACCGACGTAGTGTCGAGCAGCAGCGCGGCCTGCTGCAGCCACAGCGCTACTTTGGCGAAGGCGGCGAGACCTCCCATCGGCTTCAGGTGCTCCCGCTGGCGGGTAGCGCTCATCCTCAGCGCCAGGGCGAGGAGTTCCTGCATGTACTCGTGCAGGCCGGCGATCGCTTTTTGATTCGCCAGCGGCCAGCGCGCCTGGCCGGTACAGGCCATGGACCTTACGCTGGTCTTCCGGCAGGAGCGGAGACAGAGCGGTTCTCGATCCTCTCGACCTTCTATGGACTGGAGGAGTACACGCGCGATGCGCTGATCGCTCTGCCCGGGCTGGCGCTGGCTACTGGGCGCTTTGAAGAGTGCCGCCGCCTTCTGCGCGGGCTGGCGCGCAGCTTTAAGCAAGGATTGCTACCGGACCATTTGCCGCGCGCGGGTCAGAGCCTCGACACCACCGACTATTGCAATGTCGACGTCACACTCTGGTATCTTTATGCTCTCGACCACTATTTTCGCTGCAGCGGTGACGAGGAGCTGATTGTCGAGCTGTACCAGCGCCTGGCAGAGAGCCTGCTCTGGTACCTGGAAGGTACCCTGCATGGGATTCGGGTTGATCCGCACGACGGTTTGCTGCGCAGCTCCAGCCCCAATCAGGCCCTGACATGGATGAATGCCTACGTTAACGGGACTCCGGTCACTCCCCGTACAGGCAAGGCGGTCGAGGTCAATGCCTTGTGGTATCATGCCCTGGCTCTGATGGAAGAGTGGTCGGCCCTGGTGCGTGGACGTGGCGGGGATGCCTATTTGAGTGGCCGCTTTCAAGAACTCCGCCAGCGCTGTGAAGAGGGGTTTCAGCGTTTCTGGTACGCCGAGGGCCACTATCTCTACGATGTGATCGATGGACCTGAAGGCCATGATCCTGGCCTGCGTCCCAATCAGTTGCTGGCCCTTTCTTTGCGCCATTCGGCTCTCCCCCCCGCATACCGTCCAGAGATACTGGAGCAGGTCTCTCGCCACCTGTTGACTCCCTACGGGTTGCGCACGCTGGCTCCCTCCGACCCGGCTTACCGCGGACGGTTGGGCCAGAGCAGCGAGGAGCAACAGCAGGCTCTGCACCAGGGAAGCGTCTGGACATGGCTCATTGGCCCCTATATCGAGGCCCTTCTGAAGCTCGATGGTCGTAGCAATGGGCAGGGCGAGTCGGACCGCGCCCAAACCTCTCCTCTTGGGCAGGAATATATCTGGCGTCAGGGATTGCGGGCTTTGGAGCCGTTCCTTCAGGAGCTGACCCAGAACATGCTTGGGATGATCGGCGGCGTCTTCGATGGCGATCCGCCCCATCGAGCCGGCTACCAGGCGGCCTGCGCCAGCGGGGTGGCTGAGCTGCTGCGGATCTATAGCTATTTAGCTCAGACTGGAGCCAGGCACCTGGTTCCCGCTCTCTCGGTGTAAGAGCAGCGTTCCACCATTTTCACAGTTCCCTGCAGATAGTCTTATACACACTCCAGGCAGGTTATCCACAGGCGATGTGGATAACCTGTCGATAAAGGTTTCCTGCGATGGTCATTTCTCCGCCAGACTGATCCTCCTAAAGCTTCTTCTAGCGACCCCGCGGAAAGTTATCCACATCACTCATCCTGACGAGCTTTGTCAGGACATCATGTTTTTTGGGTTTTCCACCGATTCTGTGGATAACTTTTCCACACCACTCATCCTGACAAGCCTTGTCAGGATGACTAGTTTTTGAGTTTTCCACCGATTCTGTGGATAACTTTTCCACACTTTCCACACGAGCAGGCGGTATTTTCACGACAGGGTCCCCTGGATAGCGCTCCCCAAGCCACTTATCCACAGGTTTTGTGGATAACTTATCCACATCACTCATCCTGACAAGACTCGTCAGGACATCCCTCTCTCGAGTTTTCCACCGATTCTGTGGATAAGTCGATGAAAACTAGTCATCCTAACAAGGCTTGTCAGGATGACTAGTTTTTGGGTTTTCCACCGATTCTGTGGATAACTTTTCCACACTTTCCACAGAGGGGTCTTTGACCATCGGACTTCTCCACCTGGCCTGTGGAAAACTTATCCACAGGCCCCAGGTGTCCACCACCTCTATCCACAGCCCGCTTGTCATTTATCCCCAAGTTTTCCACCACTTTTGCACAGAGCGAGCGGCGTTTTCTGGCAAAATAAAAGTAATGTCAAGTAGCGCCTCGTGCCGCTTCCAGAGCCATTTCAGGCCATACACAGCCTCCGGACGCAGAGAGTGGCTGGCCGGAGTTATCCACATTTCCACAGGCCCTATTACTACTGCTATCCATCTCTATCTCTATAAAAGAGATGGATATAACAGTAGTAGGGGCTGTGGAAATGTGGATAACTGCCCCAGGGCCGACCTGCCTCTTGGCACCGGGGGAAAAGGAACCAGCTTTGCCGAGAGGCAGCGCGATCCAGATAACAAGAGCGGGTTGGTCTCTCGCATCGCAGGCATAACTCTGCCTATCGGCAGAGATGGTCTGAGCAGAAGCTAAGGAGCTGCGGCTGGGAACTCGACGGCGGCCTCTTGCCGGTCCTGACTGGCGGCCTCTCCCGGCTAAAAGTCAGAGCTAAGCGAACCTCGTACCCGGGGGTGCGACTTTCCCGACAGTAGCTCGTTATATCTCTAGGGATGGCAGAGAGAGGGCAGACCAGGCTAGCTGATGCGGTTACTCTATGCCGGGCTGGAGCGGTGGCTAACGCAAGAAGGATGGGTGTAGCACATTCTTCCCTCCCTCAGTGCCATATCGACCGAGAGTGACAGTCTGTTTCCCTCGCGATCAGCTGAACTATGGCGGAACAGGGCAGGCGAGCGGCAGAGCGAATCCAGGAGTCCGCCTGTCCGACCGCTGCCGGTGCCTTCTATCTATCTATAGCCAACGCCTGAGCACGAGTGTAGCAGTGTCACCGATCAGTGGGGGCGGCCAATGTCTTCAATCATCGAGACCATCAAAGCGCGCCTCGACCTGGTAGACGAAGTCGGCCAGGTCGTGAAGCTCCAGAAATCAGGGCGGGCCTTCAAGGCTGTCTGTCCCTTTCACAGCGAGCGCACGCCGTCCTTCTACGTCTTCCCGGAATCGCAGCACTGGCACTGCTTCGGCTGTCATGAGAGCGGTGATATTTTCACCTTTGTCCAAAAGTCGCAGGGCCTCGACTTTCCGGAAGCCCTGCGCTACCTGGCCGAGAAAGCCGGCGTTCCCCTGGAGGAGCAGCCCGGCTACGATGCGGCCCAGCAGCGCGAGCTGGCGGCCCAGCGTCAGCGGCTGCGTCAACTGAACGAGGACGCCCAGCTCTGGTTTCACCAGGCTCTGTTGCGCTCGCGCGAGGCTGCCCAGGCTCGGGCCTATCTGCAGAGCCGCGGCATCACCGGAGAAACCGCCATCGCCTTCGGTCTGGGGTATGCCCCTGACAGCCGCGATGCCCTCAGCCGCTATCTCCTCGCGCAGGGCTACAGCCAGCAGGAGCTGGTCGATGCCGGCCTGGCCCGCGAACCGGAGGAAGGGGGGGGTCTCTATGACTACTTCAGGAATCGCCTTATCTTCCCGATTCGAGACCTGCGTGGCCAGGTGATTGGTTTCGGGGGACGCATCCTTGGCGACGGTCAGCCCAAATATCTCAACACGCCGCAGACGCCGCTCTTTGAAAAAAACAGCGTCCTTTACGCGCTCGACCGCGCCAGGGATGCTATCAAGCAGGCCAACCAGGTCATCATCGTCGAGGGCTATATTGATGCCATCATGGCTCACCAGCATGGAACGCGGCAGACCGTGGCCTGCATTGGTAGCGCGATCACCGAAAGGCACATCCAGCAGATCAAAAAGCTGGCGCGGCGCATCACCCTGGCCCTCGACCCGGATGCCGCCGGCATGGCGGCCACCGAGCACGGTATTCAGGAAGCCTTACGCTCGCTGGAGCGTACGATCGTGCCCGTGCCTCTGCCGGCTTCGCCCCAGGAACGCCGGACTCAGGGCCGGGGGCGCGGTCCCAAAGCCATTATTCGTCTAGAGGAGGAGGTGGACGCCCAAATCGATGTACTGCTCCTGCCCGCCGGCCAGGATCCCGACGAGGTAATCCGCCAGAATCCGGCCCAGTGGGAGGAGGCCCTTGCTCATCCGTTACCTTTGGTCGATTATTACTTTGTAGCCAAGACCGCGGACCTTGATCTGCGCCAGCCCGGCGACCAGGCCCTGGCGGCGCGGCGCCTGCTTCCTGTCATTGCGATGATCAGCGACCGCGTCAAACGCGACGCCTATGTGCGGAAGCTGGCAAGGATGATCCATGTCGATGAACAGAGCCTGTATAATGAATTGCAGCGTAGCCTGCGCGGCAAGCACCAGAGTGTGGCCGAGATCATCGTGCCCGCAGAAGCGGGCAGAGGGGAGGTGGAAGGCGGCGGAAAGAGGCGAGGATGGCAGCGCCAGTCGTCCCAGACATCGCCGCGCGCGCTCGCCACGCTCACTCAGGCTAGCACCAGCTCCAGCGGGCGGCCAGGAACAGGCACGCTGTCCCCGGCCTCATCTGCCGGAGAGGAAGAAGCCCGCGCATCCCTTCCTGCGAGCGCGCCAGCCAGCATCAGCCCTGGCGGCAGCAGCCCAAAGCTTGACAGGGCGACGCTGGATAGGGTAGAATGGGAAGACTACCTAATCGGGCTACTCCTCCTCCATCCTGGTTTAAGTCAACACGTTTGTGATATAATAAACGATGGTGACTTTATCGGGACGGACACGCGGGAGTTGTACCACTTTCTCAACTCTGTTTATCAACGTGGCTCTTCCTCTTTCCATCAACCCTTAGAGCAGCTGTTACCTTCCGCGTTGCTGGAAACGGCGGCCCGAGCGCAAAGGCGCGTCGAGGCGGCGTCTCCGCTCGATGGAGCAGGACTGATCAAAGCGGCCA
>NZ_JBHOQV010000114.1:0-61539 GCF_042408735.1 Thermogemmatispora sp. | reverse complement strand
GGTCTGGCGGCCAACGCCGGGGTCCACGTCATAGGGAACCTGACCGCCCCAGTGTGGTTCAGGCAGATCGAAGCCGGTCAGCGGATAATCCTTGCGCAACGGGTGAGTGGTCCAGTTGCTCGGCATCAGAATGCGGCGCAGATCGGGATGATGACTGAAGATGATGCCAAACAGATCATAGACCTCGCGCTCGTACCAGTTAGCCGCCGGCCAGACAGCGGTCACCGATGGCACCTGCGGGTGCTCTTCACGCTTGCCACCCACACGCACCTTGAGCGCGAGCGTGCTTCGCCGCGGCAGAGAGAGCAACTGATACACCACATCGTAGCGGGGCACGCGCTCCAGCCAGTCGACAGCGGTGATCGTCGAGAGAAAGGTATAGTGATGGTGCCGCTTGAGATAGTCACAGACAGCGACCAGGTGCTCGGTGGTTAGGACGACCGTCAGCTCACCACGGTGCTCGCTGGTCTCTACCACCGCCTGGGGGAATCGCTCGCGTAGGGCTGCTACGGCAGCCTCGGCAAATGTATCCATGATCGTTCTTTCTTTCGCCTCGCTTTCCCCGTGCTGCTCCCATCCTCCCCCCACCACTCCACACCACGCGCTTTACGCCGCCCTGCCCCGGCCCGCGCCCGCGGGTCAGCCAGGCCCGCTAGCCCGGTCAGGGAGGGTCGAGGAAGCGGACCTCCTCCTGCCTATTTCACTCCGACTGCTCTCAGCCAGGTCGCTCCTCGGTGGGACCAGGCAGCCTCAAGCCGCTTTCCTTGAGCGGGTCGGGAGGATTCGGGATGCCTTCGCGAATCTTGCGCTGCAGCTCGTTGAAGCCATAGAGCAGCATATCGGGCGTGGGTGGGCAGCCCGGAATGTAGACATCGACCGGGACAATCTTGTCCACACCCTGGACGATGGCATAGTTATTGAAGACGCCGCCGCAGGAGGCACAGGCCCCCATGGCGATCACCCACTTCGGCTCAGGCATCTGATCGTAGATCTGGCGCAGCACAGGGGCCATCTTGATCGAGCAGCGGCCCGCCACGATCATCAGGTCGGCCTGGCGCGGCGAGGCCCGATAGACCTCGGCCCCAAAACGCGCAATGTCAAAGCGGTCGGCGCTGGTGGCCATCATCTCGATGGCACAGCAGGCCAGACCAAAGAGCGCCGGCCACAGCGACGAGCTTCGCCCCCACTCGATGATCTTGCTGACCTGCGTCGTCAAAATGCCAAATTCGCCAGTGCGCATCGGCACCTGGCGCGGACGGCGCGGCGTCTGCGTGTTGGAAAAGGTCTGTACCGGTTCCCAGGGATTGGTTACTCCCATGTGAATGCCCCTTTTCGCCAGACGTAAATGTAGCCGATCATCAGGATCACGAAGAAGATCAGCAGCTCGATCAGGCCCAGCGTCTTCAGCTGATCCTTTAAGAGAACGGCCAGGGGATACAATGAGACAATTTCAATATCAAAGGCAATAAAAAGCATCCCTGTCAGAAGATATTTGACAGGAAAGCGCCGCTTCGGCGCCTGAATCTCCTGTATGCCACATTCGTAGGGCGCCAGCTTCTCCGGCGTCGGCTTCTTCGGCCCCAGAATAGCCGTGGCCGCCATGACCAACAACCCAAAGAGGAGCGCCAGCCCCACCATGAGAAAAATGGGGAGAGGATCGCCCATCGTGGATGTCCTTTATTTTCAGTAAATACTTTGCGCGTTGCCACGGGTACCGGCGCTGGTACCTGGTGTTATTTATACACTACTTCAGTTTGTATGGTAGCACAGCATGTCCAGGCTGTCAAACACTTGGGCCGGCTGGCACCAGCCCACGGCGATGCGCCCGCTCCTACCCACCGCCGCTTCCTCTCATTGCCATGATGACAGAAGCAACAATAAGCGAATGGAAAGCTTTTTTGCCCGCTTCGAGAGCGAGAGAGAAGCACCCGGGTGAACCCGGGCGAGGACCAGGCAGGGCAAGCGAGAGGACAGTCAGCGGACAGGGGCGGGTAGCCACCGGGCGGATAAAGAAGGGAGAGGAGAGCGCGAAGACAGTGGGACCGCGGATCGCCCTCGCGCCCCCTTGCGCGGTGGCGGCCTCCGCGGTCCCAGCTCTGGATACAGGAGGGACGTGTGTTTGTGGTTTGTCTGCTCTTACTTTTCGATGGGTACGCCGATCAGGCTCCCCCACTCGGTCCAGGAGCCGTCGTAGTTGCGCACGTTGGGGTAGCCCAACAGGTAGCGCAGGGCAAACCAGGTGTGGCTGCTGCGCTCACCAATGCGGCAGTAGGCGATAACCTCTTTGTCGCCCGTGATGCCCTGACCCTCGTAGATGGCCCGCAGCTCATCGGCAGACTTGAAGGTGCCGTCCTCGCGCACTGCGCTGGCCCAGGGAATGTTCTTGGCCCCCGGAATGTGTCCGCCGCGCTGAGCCCCCTCCTGCGGCAGGTTGGGCGGCGCCAGCAGCTCGCCTTTGTACTCGCCCGGCGAGCGCACATCAACCAGGGCTACCTGGTTGTTGCCAAGCTTGCTGAGCACCTCGTCGCGCAAGGCCCGCACCTCGCGATGCGGCTCCTCAGCATGATACTCCGTACGCGGATAGCTCGGGACCTCCGTGGTCAGAGCCCGCTTCTCGGCAACCCACTTGGCTCGCCCTCCGTCAAGCAGGCGCACATCCCTATGCCCGTAGTACTTGAGCAGCCAGAAGGCCCAGGCGGCAAACCAGTTGTTATTGTCACCGTAGAGCACGATCGTGGTGTCGTTGCTGACGCCCGCCCGGCTGAGCAGGTCCTCTAGCTGCTCCTTACCAATCGGGGCCCGGATCACCTGGTCCTGTAGCTCTTTCTGCCAGTTAAAGCCAATGGCCCCAGGAATGTGCCCCTGCTCGTAGGCACTGGTGTCGACGTCTACTTCAATGAGCCGCACCTTGGGATCGTTGAGATGAGCCTCAACCCAGTCCGCATCTACCAGCACTTCTGGATGGGCATAGCCTTTGTTTTCTGCCATCGATCTCCTCCATGTTGCTGCCTGAAATATTTTTGATTTTGTTGAGCGACATACTCAACAAAGTCTCTTCTCTTATTAGTAACGGACGAGGGAGCCAGTTTTATTCCAGCCAATAGGGCAATCTGTTGCCGGTCACGGACAAACAGGTCACGACGGTAGGCGAGAGAGGAGGGAGGTCCTTTACAGGAGAGAGGCCTGGGCCGGTTCGCTCTCAGCGAGCAAGGACAGGGAGAGAAGGAGCAGGAGAGGAGCGAGGCCGCCGCTGCACTGCTAGATCTGGCCTCCTGGCTCCTCTCATCGGCCATCGACAGGAGGTGACGCGTGGGGTGCTGACCGTCAGGTGAGCAGGACTTTGAGCAGGGTGCCGGTGGCGATCGAGCCGTCGGCCTGGCTCGGTGTCGAGAGCATGAGCAGGCCCTCTTGTGCTCCGGCGCTGAAGTCGGTCGTGTAGCTCAGGCTGGTCGAGAAGGTGGTAGCGCCATTCCCGCTGGCGCCGCGTACCTGGGCCTGGCCAACCTGGTTGTAGAGATGATCCAGCAGACGCAGGCTGCCAATGACGCCCTCAAAGGCGGGGCCTCGCCCGGTAACGGTCGTGGGACTGTGCAGCCGGGCCAGGGAGGTCGGCGAGCTGATGGAGAGCGTCGGGCTGCTGACGTCGGTCACTTCCCAGATGCCGCCGTTGGTGTTGGACTCCAGCCGGCTCATGCTGACGCGAATGGTGCTGCCTCCAGGGTGCAGACTCTTGACCTCAACCACGGCGTTGAGATCGTGCTGACCACCGCCGCTGATGAGGCGCGCCGGCGCGTCGGCCCCCCAATTGAAGAAGGAGGACGAGGCGGCCAGGGCCTGGGCCACCTTGATGGCGTCCAGCTTCCAGGGATCATGCCCCTGGTTGACTGCCGCCTGATCCGCTTCAGCCTGATAGCGGGTCAGGTCGGGAAAGAAACCCGGAAAGGCAATTTGAACCAGGGTCTGCTGGGCGTCGGACCACTTGAATTCTCGGAAAAGGTCGCGCTGGTAGTTGGCAGGGCTGCGCCCCCGGTTGAGGGCCGAGTTCTGGTTGACTTCAGCGGTGAGAACGGTGTTGTAACCGCTGATGACGGCATCGCCGTCGTAGAGATTGAGCAATTGAAAGATCTGCTGCGGGTTGGGGTTGGTAATGTGCGTATAGACATGGACGTCAAGGGCATGTCCCCCCTGGTGAGTCACGGTGACCAGGGCCTGCAGCTCCGGCGTGCCCATGAGGTTGGCACACTGGACACGCGCAACACTCGTGACGCCCGCCACGGTGTGCACGATGCCGCTCCAGTAGGCGGGCGACTGGACTGCTGTGGGACAAGGGCGGGGACCCAGGAGGACGCTCTGCGTGGCTGTGGCAGTGGCCCCTCCCGCCGTCGGCGTGGCCGCTCCGGCGGTCGGCGTGGCCTGGCTTCCTCCCCCAAAGGGAGTGGCACAGGCCACCAGGCCAAGGCAGAGCAGCAGCAGCAGTATGCCACTCAGGACTCCCTTTCGATAGCGCTGAGGCCAGCAGGCTCGCTCTGAATAGCTGGGATGTCCAGGCCGCTTGGCTGGACGGAAGCGGTTCAGCATGGGCTTTCTCCTCATTAAGGAACTGCGCTCGTTCCCGCTGCAGGATTAGCATAACATAGCTCGACAATAGCTGCTGTGAGATAGCTCATATGGCCCGCGTGAAGCCCGCCGGCCAGGCACCCTGTAGGCACTCCGCCGGTACCACCGGACTGAGAGGACAGGCTCGCCTCCCCCGGTACCTTTCTCCCAAGAGCAGCCTGCGTTGATTAATTACAGTTAGAAATATTCCCATAATGGATTAGAAAGGTTGCCCTATCCAACTCGCGAGCCTGGTTAGCACCATGCTAACAAAGAGGTAGCTCTGCGATCTTCTTCCCCGAGTTGATCTGCAACTCCAAAACGCACTGTAAAAAATCTTTCCTCTGCTCTAGGATTACCTCGATCGAAGTAGAAACATGTTATTTGCGATGTGATAACTTGCTATTCACAATGTGAGTAGCATTGTCACATGCAAGAAAAGCACGCCACCCGATTGGGCTTCTCCGACAAGAGGTCCCCCACAGGAAAGGAGCGTCTTTCTTGCAGCGCAAAAACATCACAGATTTTATATTTTTCAAAATTTCATCCCACTACCTCCTTAAGGAGGAAAACAATGAAGAATCCTTCATGGGTGCGTTTTGGCCAGAATATCCGGCGGAGGCGCGAAGAGCTGGGCCTGACGCGCGAAGGGCTTGTCAGCCGCATGGATGGGCAAGCCGGGGAGCGCAGCCCAGGCCAGCGCGCCCCAGACGTCAGCACCATCGCGCGTTGGGAGAGGGGAGAGCAGTGCCCGCGGGTCGCCAATGTTCTGCTTTTGTGCGAGGTGCTCGGGACCACTCCCGAAGAGCTGGGCTATCCCAGGCCACTCAGGCGGAGGAGGTGACCCCCGGAGGCAGAACAAAGGGGAAGGGGCGCGCCGATGCACGCCCCTTCCCACAGGGAGAGCGGGGAGCGTCCTGGAGGTCGGCAGGTCGGGAGACACGGGAGGCACAGGCTGAGGAGAGGAGAGAAGTGGCAGCGGCTCACTGTACACTTCGGACGCTCCCCCTCTCTACTCTTCTTTATCGGCTCATCTTCTCGTTCCAATAGGGCGTTTCTTATCGATTTTCTTCATTGAACCAGATGAAAGACGATACTGTGTATCCTACCACATATACCACTCCAGACCACCCAGGCAGCGGGACCCGGCAACGACCAGCCGGAGCGCCTCTCATTCTGTAGCTGGCCGGAACCGCCAGGCCGAGTCGAGTGCTTGCGGAACGGCAGACCTTCGCCTATACTACCTACAGGTATGTTGACTGCCAGATTCGAGGTTGATCTCGCGGGCCAGCCGGGGCGACGCTCATCGGCGGAGCGGGCAAGCCACTTTCGTCTCACGATTAGCCTGCAGGCAGAGGCTGGCCACACCACCGTTCTACTCGGCGAGAGCGGAGCCGGCAAGTCGACGGTTCTGCGCCTGCTGGCCGGCCTGTTGCGCCCCAGGCGAGGGCAGATGATCCTTGACGGCACCTGCTACTTCGACAGCGAGAGGGGTCTTTTCGTCCCTCCCCAGGAGCGGCCCATTGGCTACGTCTTTCAGGACTACCTGCTCTTTCCACACCTGACGGTCTTCGAGAACATCGCCTTTGGTCTCCGAGCCCAGGGTCTGCCTGGCCCGGAAGTCCGCCGGCGCACAGAGGCCGCAATCGAGCAGATGCGCCTCAGCGGTCTGGCCGGGCGCCGTCCAGCCCAGCTCTCGGGCGGACAACAGCAGCGCGTCGCCCTGGCCCGCGCCCTCGTGCTTCAGCCACGCCTGCTCTTGCTCGATGAGCCGCTGGCAGCTCTGGATGTCCAGACTCAGCGCGAGGTGCGCCAGGAGCTGCGCCGCCTGCTGAGCGAGATCGGGATTACCACTATTTTCGTGACCCATAACCATCTCGAGGCGCTACTCTTCGGCGATCAGATTCTGGTCCTTGACAACGGTCAGGTGATCCAGCAGGGGAGCCGACGCGAGCTGCTAGAGCGCCCACGCTCGGCCTACATCGCCGAGCTGGTCGGACTGAATTTCTTGCGCGGACGCCTGGTGACGCGCGAGGCCGGGTCCCTCTGCACGCTGGCTATTAACGGCGCTCACCACCCCTGGCAGGTCAGCGCCATCCTGGACGAGGGCGAATCGGCAGAGGCCGGTCCTGCCGATGAGGCTTGCGTGGTGGTCGACCCCCGCAGTATCACGCTCTATCGCACTCCGCCAGAGGGTTCGGCCCGCAATCTCTTCGCCGGCGAGATCGTCCAGATCCTGCCGCTGAGCGCCGGCCAAGGCCCGGCTCACGATGGCCGCGTACGCGTGAGCATAGCGATCGATCCCTCCCTTCCTCCCCTCACCGCCGAGATCACTGAAGAGTCCCTCCAGCGCCTGGAGCTACATGAGGGCAGCCACGTCTACGCCGGCTTCAAGGCAACCGAGGCCCGCGCCTATCTGTGAATTCACCCATGATCCTCCTTCTCTCAGGCCGACCAGGACCCGCTCACCTGAAACGCTCCCCCCTCCCCGTTCGTTGGTAATCCTGGTTTTTCCTGGCCCCTGGCTTCTGCACAAATAGTCGGTCCATCATCTATAGTCTCCCCATCATTGTTACGCATGCTTGCTTTAGCACTGCAATAGCCAGTTTTGGCTATGTTTCAAAGAGTATTTGCATGTCTCACTTTAGCTCATGCTATCATATGCGTGTTCCCGCGCCGGCTGGCTGCTCCCTAAGGGAGCAACTTTGTGCCCTGCGGGGACGCCAGAGCTTCCGGCGGGTTGCCGGGCTGGCCGGTTGTCTCCAGTCTGTTGGCCTTTACAGCCAGCAAGAAAGGTGCGGTGCAGGCCGTCAGACTGCCAGTGGCTGGTCGCTGTGGCTATCTTGCCCGCCAGAGGCCGCTGTTTGGGGAGACTTGTAGGTTTTGTCAGAAGGGGTTACATGCAGTTACTACATACGGACATTCGTAGGTGTGAACAGCAGAACAAGGGAGGTCGTCTCTTCACGAAGTTTGTCGCCAGCCTGATGCTGGCTCTTGCACTGGCCGGCGCCCTGCTCACACTGAGCAGCCAGGGGGCCCACGCCCAGGCCGCCGGTGGCTGCTATACCGTTGTCTCAGGCGACACCCTCAGCGGGATCGCCGTGCGCTATGGCACGAGCTGGCAGACGCTGGCTTCCTATAACCACATCGCCAACCCGAACCTGATCTTCCCGGGGCAGCAGGTCTGCATCCCTGGTCAGGGGAACAGCAACGCGACCTCGGTGAGCGTCCAGAGCCAGAGCCAGACAACTCAGAGCAGTGTGGCCACCAGTGCCTCTTCTCAGAGCGTCAGTGGCTCGATCCCGCAGATGATCTATCAGGTCTTCGGCTCCTATGGAGGGCAGGCTCTCAGCGTTGCTCAGTGCGAGTCGGGGCTGAACCCGTATGCGACCAACAGTTCATCTGGAGCGGCGGGTCTCTTCCAGTTCCTGCCCAGCACCTGGGCTACTACCTCGCAGGCGGCTTACTCGCCCTATAACGCGGCGGCCAATATCCGCGCCGCTTACGAGGTCTTTGCGCGCGATGGGTTCTCCTGGCGGGAATGGTCCTGCCAGCCCTAGGCGGGCCTTGGCCGCGGCTGCGCTCAGTCTGACAGGCAGCGCAGAGATCGGCGGCAGCTACAAGCAACAAGAGAGGACCTGGTGGTCCATCCGCCTCACGTCCGCCAGTCGTTCAACCAGCCGCGTCGAAGCGCCAGGCTGCCCAGACTGGCAGGCGGCTTGATGAAAGCCTTAAGAGAGGCGGAGGCCAGTCCGAGAGAAGCAAGCAGTAGGATTCGTCCGTCTCCCAAACAGAGCGCTCACACGTATCAGAAGAGGAGTATCTTGGCAGGCGCGGCGCCCCCACCTGGTGGTTGGCCCCTTCCCTCCCTGCAGGGGGATCAAGGGTCGTTCCAGAGCCAGGAGTTGGGAGAGCGCTCGCCCCAGGCATGAAGCGGAGCGGCGAAGACGACGCCGGCCAGACGCTGGCCAGGTGGACATCGTCCTCGCCGCTCTCCCTTTGTCTGCTTTCCTTGTTGTTGGCATCCGAGGCCGCCTGCTTCCACTGCTCCCGGCCCGTCCGGGTCTGGCTGGCCGGCTGGAGGGGAGGGGTCGGCTAGACGGCGACGTTGGTTGAACGGCTGTAGGGCTTATCGGGGTCGATCAGCACGTTGATGCAGGCTGGCAGGCCGGAGGCGAAAGCGCGCTCGAGGGCGGGACGGATTTCCTCGGGACGTTCGACCAGCTCGCCGTAGCCTCCCAGGGCCTCCACCATCTTGTCGTAGCGAATGCCCGGCGCCAGCTCCGCTGCCGTGGCGTGACCGATCAGCGCCTTCTGGGGATGCTTGATCTGGCCCCAGGCGCCATCGTTGCCGATCACCGAGACTACTGGCAGTTTGTGGCGTACCATGCTCTCGAACTCCATGCCGTTCAGCCCGAAGGCCCCATCTCCGTGTAGAATGAGGACGCGCTTCCCTGGACGGGCCAGTTGGGCCGCCATGGCAAAGCCGGTGCCGGTGCCAAGCGTTCCCATCGGCCCGGCATCCAGCCAGTAGCCAGGTCGATAGACGTTGATGACCCGCCCGCCATAGCTGACGATGTCGCCTCCGTCGCCGATGACCGTGGTCTCTTCATCGATGAAGTCACGAATCTCTTTACAGAGGCGCATCGGGTGGATGGGAACAGCGTCGGAGTTGAGGGCCGGCGCATCGCGCTCCCAGGCTTTGGTCTCCTCCTGGCGCACAAAACGCAGCCAGGCGCGCTCACCGCTATAGGCTTTGCAGGCCGCCGCGACCTGACGCATGGCGATGCCGACATCGCCCACCAATCCCACTTCAGCCCCACGGTTGACCCCGATATCTTCGCCCGCCAGATCGAACCAGATCAGCCGGGCCTCAGCGGGAATGAGCGGCGGTCGCCCATGATTGAGGCGGAAGTCCATGCGCGTCCCAATGGCCAGAATGGTATCGGCTCCCTCCAGGGCCTTGCGCCGCGAGGCGCTGAAAAAGAGGGGATGGGTGGGAGGCAGACACCCCCGTCCGGCCCCATTCAGATAGACCGGGGCCTGGATGCGCTCGGCCAGCTCGCGCAGGGCCTCAGAGGCCTCACACCACCAGACGGCGCTTCCCGCCATAATGACCGGGCGCTCAGCCTGCTCCAGTAGAGCGGCGGCTCGCTCGATCTGGTCCGGAGTCGGCTGCACAGGCCCCGCCGGGCGATAGCTGCTCGGTTCACCTGGATCGGTGACGTTGTCGGTATCCGCCAGGTTGTTGAGGACATCCATCGGAATCTCTAGAAAGACGGGACCCGGCTTCCCGTTGAGCATCTGGCGAAAGGCAGTGGCCACATATTCGGGAATGCGCCCAGTTTCATGGACGGTGCGCGCCCATTTGGTGATTGGTCGCAGCAGGTCAATCTGGTTCATTTCCTGCAATGCGCCGCGGTCCCAGAGACTGAGCGGAGCCGCGCCGCCGATGATGAGGACAGGGCTGCCCGCCAGATAGGCATTGGCGACGCCGGTCACCCCATCGGTGACCCCGGGACCGGCTGTCAATAAGGCGACCCCTGGCCGGCGCGTGCACTTGGCCCAGCCCTCGGCGGCATGCACTGCCGCTTGCTCGTGCCGAGTGTCTACGACGCGAATGCCTTCACGGAGACAGCCATCATAGATGGCCGCGATATGCCCCCCGCTGAGGGTGAAGACAACTTCAACTCCCTCGCGCTTGAGAACCTTGGCAACCAGCCAGCCACCATGCGTGATACTCACGTTTCGCCTCCTTTGTCTTGAGCAACTCTGCTCGGTTGCTTCTCTCTGCCAGCCTCAGAAAAGCTGCTGGCCCGCTCACCGGCCTCCCCACCGTGGCCGCCTTTTCCGTCCCACCTCGTTCCGCTCCGCCCTGCCGCAGCAGGTGCGGCCCAGCACACCTCTATCCCAGACGAGCGAGCACCTTCCAGTCCGACAGGGGGACGAGCCAACTCCCCAAGCAGCCGGGCCGCGGCTTCGCCCATCAGCACTGCTAAGATGAATGATAGCGCCCGCTCCTTTCTCTGACAATGTAGCGCGCTAACAGCCCTTCGTGCGCCGAGAGCAGGGCCGTTCCGACAGCAGCAGTGGACTGGGCTGATGGAGCCGCCCAGAGCGTCCAGGCGGCGCGAGCGGTCAGGCTCTGAACCGGAAGGAAAGATCGACGCAGCGCGGGCCACAGGCAGCAAGGGAGGCCCTTGTAAACGAACGGTTCCCTATCCTGGGGATAGTCTGAGGCGAGAACGGGGAAGAGAGCAAGGCAGCCAGGACCGCAGCTTTTTGAGCCACCTGCCAGATCGGATTAAAAAAGAGGAGGAACAGGGAGCCGGGTGGTCAGGAAAGGGAAGAGAGAAGAGGAAAGACAAAGGAAAAGGAAAGCGAGGAGAGTGGGCGACAAGGGACTCGAACCCCTGACCTACTGCGTGTAAAGCAGCCGCTCTACCCAACTGAGCTAGTCGCCCAACTGGCTGGACCTCATCAAGCTGACAAGGCAAGGAAGGAGGAAGAGGCGGCCTCGCCTATCCGCCTCTTCCTGACCTGCCACCATAGTCACGGTGCCCTCGAGTGGACTCGAACCACCACGCCCTTACGGGCACAGGCCCTCAACCTGCTGCGTATACCATTCCGCCACGAGGGCATCATTGCTTTGCAAAGAAGAAAAGAAAGAACGGAAGAGGAGAGAAGGGTACTTGCTCGCTCTCCGCTGGCGAGCGAGGCTTTGGATGAGCTGCCGCTCGCCAGTCGGATAGGAGCTATACAGATGAGGGTGCCCTCGAGTGGACTCGAACCACCACGCCCTTACGGGCACAGGCCCTCAACCTGCTGCGTATACCATTCCGCCACGAGGGCATCTCTCATAGATTCCGCATTGTATTGTATACTGACCCCTGAGATTTGTCAACGGTTAGCCTTGCTTTTTCGCACGCACGATCAGGGTGCCCTGTGACGTAAAGAGGAGCTGGTTCTGAGGATCGCGCCCCTCGATCTCCAGGATCACAAAGGTCATTGGGCCGGAGCGTCCACTGCGCTCGCGCACGTCGGCCACGCGCGCCACGCAGGTCACCTGCTCTCCGATGCGCAGGCGTCGCTGGTAGCTATAGCTTTGCTCGCCATGCAGTAGCTGCATCTGTGAGGGATCGATCTGCAGCTCTGGGGGACGCAGGCGGAAGGTCGTCGGGAAGGTAGGGGGAGCATAGACGAGGGGAGTCTGGCGCTCCAGAGCGGGGTCTCCCGTAGCTTCCATAAAGCGCCGCACGGCCTCCTCCGTGACTTCGAAGGTCTGGGGGGCCGAGGTCTTGCCGATCAAGCTCGCGTCGATCGCCATAAGTGAGGCGCTCCTTTCTCCTCTCCTTGGTGGGTGAGGAAAGTTGTTCAGCCTGAGTGAGCGAGACTGGACTGAGCGAACCGAGTCCGGTCTGCAACGATCCAGTCGAGATAGCGGCATGCCAGCCGGGCACTGTCGCGGCAGCGGGCACGGCATGGGCAGAGGGGTATGCCGCCGTCGCCCGCCGCCATACCGTGCCCAACCCTGGTGGCTCTTTTATGTATTATACCCCCAGGCGTGAGGCAAGAGCCGCCCACTTTTATCGCGTCGTTCTCGCCCGGGTCCCGACCCCGAAGAACTTTTCTGCTCCTCCTGGCCGGGGGCCAGCGGCAGGGTGAAGCGGATGCAGGTACCCTTGCCCGGGGTGCTTTCCGCGGCCACCGTCCCGCCGTGGGCTGTCACGATAGCCTTGACAATGGTCAGGCCCAGGCCGCTGCCGCCGCGTCCTCCGCTGCGGGCCCGATCGGCGCGGTAGAAGCGTTCAAAAATGTGGGGGAGGTCGATCGGATCGATGCCCACCCCGGTATCGCGTATCCAGACCTCCAGCATGCGCCCCAGGCGCCTGGCCCCCACGGTGATGCTGCCGCCGGCAGGGGTGTGACGGCGGGCATTATCGATGAGGTTGAGCAGCACCTGAGTGATGCGGTCGCTATCGGCCAGGACCGGCGGCGTCTGGGGATCGATGGCGTTCTGCAGAGTAATGCCGGCCTGTGAGCATTCAGGCTCGATGACGGCCAGGGTCTCATCGACGAGTACGGCTAGATCGAGCGGGGCCAGATCCAGCCGGGCCCGGCCAGACTCCAGCAGAGTCATATGCTGAATGTCCGCCACCAGGCGCCGCAGACGCTGGACCTCGCGCGCAATGAGCTGGGCCGTTTCTTTACGCGCCCCCGGTTCCTGAATGACCTCGTCAGCCAGGGCCTCGCTGAAGCCTTGAATGGCTGTGAGAGGAGTGGCCAGATCGTGAGCGATGTTGGCGATCATATCGCGACGGATCTGGTCCTGACGACGTAGCTCGGCCACATCGGCCTCAATGCGATCGGCCATGTCGTTGAAGGTCTGGGCCAGCCGTCCCAGCTCATCCTGAGCCGGCGGTGGATCGACGCGCTGCGAGTAGTCGCCTTCTTTCATCCGCTCCACGGCGGCGGTCAGCGACTCCAGGGGATGGGTCAGCCGTCGCGCTAGCAGCAGGCTGAAGATGATGACGGCCACGCCAATGAGCAGGCCAGCGAGCAGGATCGCCTGGGTGACGTTGCTCAGAAAGCGCTGCGGTGACGCCTCGGGCTGAGCGATCAGCAAGGCCCCAATGAGCGGGTGGCCGCTGCTGTTTTCGTCATAGAGGGGGACACTGACATACAGACCCTTAAAACCGCTGCTCTCCAGGTGCCCATCGACCTCTTGACCCTGCAAAGCCCGCGCTACCGACTGCGCAATGGTCGAGTCAGAGCAGAATTGGTTATCAAAGCCAGCCGGCGGGTTGCAGAGGAGCTGATGGCCGTTCTGGTCAACGATCACCAGGAGCGCGGGCACGGGGAAGCGCAGCGAAAATGGTCCCCACCGCCCTCCAAGCTGATAGGTGTAGAAGTCCTCCACGCCGCGGGCGTAGGTCTGGGCTGCGTCCTGCAACTGCCGAATCTGAGCTGTATAGTAGTAGTTGTAGACAGCCGCGATCACAGCAATGGCAAGCACCACAATCGCCCCCAGGGCGACCGCCAGATAGCTGAGGACCAGCTTGCTGCGCAGGCTCAAGGATGGTAGCCCGTTAGTCACTCGCTCCGGCTGGGGCGCGGAAGGTAACCGCGAGGTGCTGGTCGCCGATCCATTCATGCGGACGCCTCTGGCTCGAATTTGTAGCCAACCCCCCAGACGGTCTTGATGTTACGCGGCGCCCCTGGCACCGCCTCAATCTTCTTGCGCAGCGTACCGATATGGACATCGACCGTGCGCCCATCGCCCAGATAGTCGTAGCCCCAGACCTTGTTGAGCAAGACCTCGCGCGTAAAGACGCGCTCGGGTGAGGAGGCGAGTACGACCAGCAGGTCGAATTCTTTGACCGTCAGGGCAACACGCTGTCCGTTGACCTCGACGCGTCGCGCTGGAATGTTGATGACCAGACCTGGGAAGCGTAGCTCTTCTCGCTCGTGCTCTCGCTCACCCCCTGGCCGACCTTGCTCGCCGCTGCTGCCTTCGGCGCCGTTCCCCGCCGTGGCCCCAGCTCGATGGGCCCCAGCCAGGGCGGTGCGCCGCAAGATGGCCCGCACCCGGCTGACAACCTCGCGCGGGCTGAAGGGCTTGACCAGATAGTCGTCTGCGCCCAGCTCTAGCCCGGCAATGCGATCCTCTTCCCCTTGCCGCGCCGTCAGCATCAGGATAGGGGTGTCCGCCCAGGCGCGGATGCGGCGGCAGACCTCCATTCCATCGAGGGCCGGTAGCATCAGATCCAGGATCACCAGGTCGGGCTTCTCGCGCGCATGCAGTTCCAGCCCCGCCGCCCCGTCACCGGCTATGACCACCTCATAGCCAGCCTGTTCCAGATAAAGGCGAATGAGCTGCGCAATGTTGTTCTCATCTTCTATAATCAGGATCTTCATAACCCACCTGTCCTGTCCTGTTCTTCTACTAACAGGTAGGAAGTATCCACTAAGTTATAGCATATAGAGCATAGCGCCGGAGGGTGAGAAAACCAGCAATAATCTGTAAAGATTTTGTAAGGAGCCAGGCGAAGCCTGATTGGAGCAGGTCAGGGGAGGAGGAAAGCCAGGAGCTGTCTCCAAAGACAGCCAGCCCTCAAAAAGACCGGGGGCCGTCGGGCCTGAGCGAGCCAGGTCCGAAACTGGCCCCCGCCATGCTTCGACCTTAGAAGGAGGCCCGCAGGTACCCCAGGCGCTCCAGAGCCAGGTAGGCGGCGGCGATCTGGCCCTGGACCGCGAACTCTCCGCTATGGATCAGGGCGAGCAGCTCGCGCGGAGTTACCAGTAGATTCTCAATGACCTCGCGTGGGTCCAGCTTTTGCTGACCGGTCTTTTCCACATCGCGTGCCAGATACCACCAGATGCGCGTTTGCGCCCCCGTAGGATTCGCATACATATGGGCGAGCAGCTCGATCTTCTCCGGGACCACGCTGTAGCCTGTCTCCTCCATCAGCTCGCGATGGGCCGTGAGCAGAGGATCATCCTCGTCAGGATCAATGGCCCCCGCGGGAAACTCGAGTACCTGCCGCCCAATGCCATGCTTGTACTGCCGATTGAGCAAGAAGCGTCCATCGGGTGTAAGCGGCACAATGCCCACCCAGCCCCGATTCTCGATAATATAGTAGTCAGGGATAAGCGTGCCATCCGGCAGCAGCACCTCCTCACGCCGCACCTTCAGGTAAGGCGTATCTAGAATTCGCTCAGCGGCCCGCGTCACCCACGGGCGCAGAGCTGACTCTTGCTGCTGCCGGGCAGAGTGGTGATCCGTCGTCATGCTCTCTCGCGCTCTCCTTGCTCCCGTCGTTGCTGCCAGCGCGGCGCCCGCTTCTCCAGGAAAGCCCGCAGACCCTC
This sequence comes from Thermogemmatispora sp., assembly GCF_042408735.1. Lineage (GTDB taxonomy): Bacteria > Chloroflexota > Ktedonobacteria > Ktedonobacterales > Ktedonobacteraceae > Thermogemmatispora. The sequence continues at coordinate 46,074 of NZ_JBHOQV010000114.1, read as the reverse complement.
CTGAGCCTCCTGCGAAGGCGAGACCTCGCCCAGATAAAAGGCGTTGACCCGGCGGAGGGCCTCTAGACGCGCACGGCTCTCGCGCAGACGACGACTCTCCTCATCCTCGTCCTCGGAAGGCAGGGGTAGGGAGAAGCTGCCAGACTCCAACCACGGCAACGGGGTTAGCCCCTCAGCCGGAGGGAGCCAGCGCATCCCCAGCCTCACGGCGGCCTTGGCCTGGCGCAGAACCGTGGCGCTGCTCCGGCGCAAGAGGGCCAGTACCTCTTCCAGGCGCCTGTCAAGCTGGCGCGCCGGTGCAGACCAGGTGGCCTGGCCCAGCCGTACCGCCTGCTCACCCGGCAAACGCTCGAGTCCGCGCAGGCCCCCGCTCGGGGCCAGAAAGCTGGCCTCCTGCGCCACCAGGACCAGGTCAGCAGCCTGCACCAGGAGCGAAGCCGCCTCCGAGAGCGACTCGCGCACTACAGCCAACACCGGCTGCGGTACAGCCTGCACGAGCGCCGCTGCACGCCTGGCCTCATTGCGCACCTTCGCGGCCTCTGCCGCGCCCGATCGACTCTCTGACACCCCGGGCAGCTCCGCCCGCCGCCCAGCACTGCCAAAGTCGAGAATGACGCAGAGCAGGCCCGCACCCCCATTCTGGAGAGCCGCACATGCGCTGGCCAGCTCGTCCAGCAGCAGCGCACACGGCTCGGGCGTCAACATCAGGCGCACCGTTTGCGCCTCAGCCAGAATACGCAGCGCACGATAAGCCTGTTGCACTCTTCCCTCCGTCATAGGTGAGACGGACCGCCGGCGCAAGCAGCTCCGGCCCGCCCACAGCGCGCCAGCAGCACCCCAGTCCGACCAGGGCGAGACGAGCACCTTAGCTCAGGAGAGCGGGGCAGTCTCGCCCGTCTCCCTCAGCTTAAAGCGCTGGATCTTGCCGGTCGCTGTTTTGGGCAGCTCCGAGACAAAGACCACCCAGCGGGGATACTTGAACGGCGCCAGGCGCTCCTTGACAAAGTTTTGCAGCTCACCTGCCAGCGACTCGGAAGCCTCGTAGCCCGATCTGAGCACGACAAAGGCTTTGGGCTTGACCAGCCGATCGCTATCATAGGCTCCAACCACCGCCGCCTCCAACACGGCGGGGTGCTCGATCAGCACGTTTTCAACCTCCACAGGCGACACCCACTGACCGCTGACCTTGAGCATGTCATCCGCACGCCCGCAGTACCAGTAGTAGCCCTCGCTATCTACATAATACTTGTCGCCGGTATGAATCCAATGACCGGTAATGGTATCCTTAGTCTTCTCGTGCTTGTTCCAATAGTAGGCGGCAATGCTATCGCCGCGAATGAGCAGGTTGCCGATCTCGCCCGGACCCAGTGGCCGGCCCTCTTCATCGACAATCTTCGCTTCATAGCCCGGCACAAGCCTGCCCGAGCTGCCCGGCTTGATATCGCCGAGGCGGTTGCTGATAAAGATGTGTAGAATCTCGGTGCTGCCGATCCCGTCCAGAATGGGCACTTTGAATTTCTCTTCCCAACGTCGCAAAATATCCGCCGGCAGCGACTCGCCCGCAGAAACGCAGACGCGCACCGAGGAGAAATCGAAGCGCTTCTCGGCCTCGGGCACATTGAGCATACTGGCATAGAGGGTAGGAACACCGTAGAAGATGGTGGGCCGATAGCGCTCCACAACCTTGAACATGTCTTCGGCCAGAGGGCGTCCAGGATAGAGAACCGTGCTGGCGCCCACGCCAAAAGGAAAATAGAGAGCATTGCCCAGCCCATAGGCAAAGAAGAGCTTCGCCGCAGAAAAGGTGATGTCGTCTTTGGTGATGCCCAGCACGGGCCTGGCATAGCACTCGAGGCAGAAGGTCATGTCATGCTGCAGATGGACGCAGCCCTTGGGGAAACCGGTGCTTCCCGAGCTATAGAGCCAGAAGGCACTGTCATCTTTGCTGGTGGGGGCCGGACTGAGCGAGGGCGAGGCGCGGGCTATCCAGGTCTCGAAATCGTGCAGGGTTACGCGCTGGCGACCTGCCAGCAGCGTTGTGCCCGCCGCTCCCTCCTCCAGGCCAACGACGACGACGTGCCGCAGAAAGCGCAGTTGGGACAGGACTTGTCGCAGCGGAGGCCAGAGAACTGCATGGATCAGGAGGACCCTGGCACGGCTGTCGTTGAGCATGTAGACATAGTCTTCGGGGCGCAACATGGTGTTCATGGGGATTGGAACCGCGCCCATCTTGATGGCTCCGAAGAAGGCCGCCGCGAACGGGGGGGAATCGAGCAGCAGCAGGGCCACGCGTTGCTCCATCTCGACGCCGAGTTCTAGCAATCCATTGCCGACGCGGTTAGCCATCTCAGCCACTTGGGCATAGGTAAAGGTCTGATCCTCGTAATAGATGGCCACCTTGCCACCACGCCCCTGCGCAAGATTGGCATCGAGAAAGGCGCTGGCCGCATTGAACTGGTCGGGCACGTTGACCGTAGGAATCTCCATGATCTTCCCTCTTTTCTCACCTGCAGGCGACACGATGCCTGGCTTATCCCCGGCGGACGCGCCCCATCCGTTCATGTCCTCCCTCGTCTCTTCTCCACCAGAGCGGGCCTCGGCTCCCTTCCCGGCCCGCCGTCTTGTATCTCTGCGAGCAGCGCTGCTCTGGTATGCTCCTTTGCCTGTCCGAGAACGGTCGTCTTCGGCCCCCCCACGGTGGCAGGACGATGAAGGCCCGCCAGCAGGAGAAGGTTGGCGCGTCACCCCAGGATGGGATACCTCTACCTTGCTGTTATTGTACCAGATTGCGGCCCGACCTTCCCAGACTATTGCTGTTACCACCGGGCGGGCAGCCCCTGATGGCGTTCCTTCGCCCTTTGAGCCTGCTCTTGTCTCTTCTCCCCAGCCGAGAACGGCGGCGGCGACAAGGGCCTGGCCCCCGGCGGGCCTTCCTCTGCCTCGCCTGCGAGAGCGCACACGGAGCCTCTCTGACCCTACACGCTCGTCACTTTTGTGGTGGCAAGACAAGGTGCATCAAAAACTCCTTGTTGCCTTCTCTGCCAGCAATAGGCGACTCGATCACGCCGCGGGGCAGCAGCGGGGTATGCTCCGGAATCCAGGCGTCCAGGTCGCGCAAGACACGCTCATGGACGCGCGGATCGCGGATAATGCCTTCGCCACGATCGGCCTCCTGCTTGCCGGCCTCAAACTGCGGTTTGACCAGGGCCACGACCCAGGCCCCCGAAGTCAACAAGCGCGCTACCGAGGGGAGAACCAGGCGCAGCGAGATAAAGGAGACATCGATGGTTGCGCACTGCGGCCGCTCTGGCAGGGCCTCCAGGTAGCGGATGTTGACCCCCTCCATGACGACAACGCGCGCATCGCTGCGCAGCTTCCAGGCAAGCTGTCCATGCCCGACATCGAGGGCGTAGACACGGGCCGCCCCCCGCTGCAACAGACAATCGGTAAAGCCGCCGGTCGAAGCGCCAACGTCGAGGGCGATCAGGCCGCGCGGGTCGAGTCCGAAGACATCGAGGGCCTTTTCGAGCTTCAGCCCACCGCGGCTAACGTAGCGCAGCTCGGGTGCGGCCAGATCAAGTCTGATCTGGGCGTCGTCGGGCACCTGGACGCCAGGCTTCTCCAGGCGCCGCTCCCCTACATAGACGCGCCCAGCCATTATCAGGGCCTGCGCCCGCTCACGGCTGGGCACCAGGCCGCGACGCACCATTGCCACGTCGAGACGTTCCTTCTTCTTTGTCGCCATGTCGAGTCTGACTGTCTTCCCCTTGTGTCTGGTCCCTTCCGCCGCTGGCCGCGATCAGCCCAGCGGTGGAATCAGGCATGATAATAGATCAGTGTCCCAGCCCCGATCAGTCCGACGTTGGGGCCAAGCTGGGCCAGCTCGATGCTGACGATGGAGCGCGGAGCCTTCATAGCGCGCTGCTCGACCACATCAAGGGCCGGCCCAAGAATCAGGTCGCCGAGCTGCATGACGCCGCCCCCCAGAATAATTTTACGCGGATTGAAGACATGGATCACGTTCACGAGGCCAACGCCCAGGCCACGAGCCGCCTCGCCGATGATCTGCCGCGCCAGAGCGATGCCAGCGCGCGCCGCTTCGCCGACGGTGCGAGCATTGACACGCTCGAGGCTCTCCTTCTCCGTGCCAGCCGGCAGGTGTAGCTGACGGGCCGTCTGCTCATCGAGCGAGCGCGCAAAGGCCAGCAGCTCATCCCCCTGGCCGGCAGCGATGGCCTCGTTGGCGCGCCGCGCAATGGCGGTTCCCGAGGCAATGGCCTCCAGGCAGCCAATATTGCCACAGTTGCAGCGGGGACCATGCAGGTCGATGGTCATATGCCCCAGCTCGCCGGCGGTCCCCCCGGCCCCTTCCAACAGACGGCCTTTGCAGATAATCCCGCCGCCGATTCCCGTGCTGACGGTCATATAGACCATGTCCTCGCTGCCGCGCCCCGCTCCAAACATGTACTCGCCCAGGGCCGCGCAATGGGCATCGTTCTCAATCAGGATCGGCACGGGGAATTCTCTCTGCAGAATCTCACGGATGGGCACGTTCTCCCACCCCGGCAAGTTGGGCGGCGAGTAGATGACACCAGTCTTGCTGTTGAGCGGGCCTGGCGCTCCTAAACCTATACCGGCCACTTGCTCTAGCTCAACCCGCGCTTCGGCCAGCGCCTGACGAATGGCGTCGCAGATGCGCGGAATCAGGCGCTCAGGCGTGGCATCTTCGCCGGTCAGCAGGCCCACGCGCGAAAGCAGGCTGGCCCCGCGCAGCACCGCCACCCGAAGCTGCGTTCCTCCCAGATCAACGCCGACGGCCAGGGGAAGATGCGCAGTCTCTGTTGTCGCTGCTGTCGTCGTAGCTGTGATCACTTGGTCTTCTGGCATAAGTCTCGGCTTCCTCGCAGATGGTCTTTTACTTGTCGGTTGTTGCTCTGTCCCTTCGCCCGGGACGCCAGGAACAGGAAGAGGGGCGACTGACAACCGTGTGTGCTCCCGCCTCTCCAAGCAGCCAGCGAGCGGAACGCACGCTACACCTCGGGTGCGGCTTGGGCAGACAGGGGGAGCGCTATTCGGCATAGATGATACTCCATTTGCAGGCAAGCAACAAGTGACCCTTCTCCTGAGCTTGCTTTCCCTCTCTGCCCGATTACTTGAGGCTTCTACCTTTTCTACAGTCCATGCCTGCTATGAGACTGTCAATGGCGCTTCCCTTAAACGTGTAGCATCGATGACGGGGCCCGCCTTACAATCAATAAGGCGGGGCCAGGAAAGCGACCCGCAAAGGGAAGACCTGCCAGCGCTGAGGGGCTTCCCTGGATGAAAAGCTCTCCCTTCCACGCTCGCGCTAGAAAGGGCTGTTTCATTTGACGATGGCTATGCCCAATCCCTCTTCTTCTCCCAGCAGAGCTTCGGCTCGGGAGACCTTCGCCGCCGGCTCCGGCGCCGCTTTGCTGGCCGGGCTTGCCGCCTCGGGCTGTATGCTCTTGCTGAGCGCTTTCGCCCACGGCGTTTCTCTGCCGGAGCAGGTAGGGGCAACCATTACAGCGCTGATGCCGCTGTCTCTTTTCCAGTTTCTGCAGCAACTGATTGGAGACGAGGCGAAGCGTTACTTGCTGGTTTGCGTGCTCCTTGGCCAGTGCCTGGTTCTGGCGGCCAGCGGTGGCCTCTATATGCTGGTTCGTCGTCGCTGGCCGCTCACCTCGGATCAGGCGCCGCGGCTCGTCGACGGTCTGGTTCTGGCGGCCTTGCTCTGGCTAGTGGCCGGTCTGGTGGTGCTGCCGCTGACCGGCTCCGGCCTCTTTGGAGCCTCCCTGAGCATTGGCTGGTTCAACAGCATGGGGAGCCTGGCCGTGAGTGGCCTGGTCTTTGCCCTGCTTTTCTCCCCGGCCTATCGCTGGCTCACGGCCAGCGGCGAGCGCCAGGAAGAGCGCCGGGCCGCGCTACGCGAGCGGCGCCAGATGCTGTTGCGCCGCGGCCTGATTGTCAGTGGCCTGGGCCTGCTGGCGGCCTTTGTCTTTCGCTTTATTACCCAGGGTGCCCATGCTCCCGCCGTCAGCGTGCGCGGCTTCAGAAGCCGCATTGTGCCTCCTCCCCAGCCTAACTATGGTTCTATCGTACCCGTCCCTCATCTTTCATCGGAAATTACACCCAACGACCAATACTATGTGGTCTCCAAGAACCTGCTGGCCGATCCGGTAGTCGACGGCGAGAGCTGGCGCCTCACGATCGGTGGTAAGGTCGAGCGGCCCTACACCCTGACTTATGCCGAGCTGCTGAGGCTGCCCATGCGTCGCCAGTATGAGTCGATGATGTGCATCAGCAATGAGGTTGGGGGACCCTACATGAGCAACGCCCTCTGGGAGGGGGTAGCGCTGGCAGACCTTCTGGGGCGCGCGCGCCCTCTGCCAGGGGCGACGAAGGTGGTCTTCTTTTGCGCCGATGACTACAGCGACAGCCTCCATCTCGTTAAGGCCCTGGAGCCGACGACCTTGCTGGCCGTGCGCATGAACGGCGAGATTCTGCCGACGCGCCACGGCTACCCGGCCCGTCTGCTTGTTCCAGGCATCTACGGCATGAAGCACGCCAAGTGGATCACGCGCATCGAGGTTGTGGACTACGATTATCAGGGCTATTGGCAGCAGCGTGGCTGGAGCGACGAGGCCCAGATCCGTATGACGAGCCGCATCGATACCCCCCTCGACGGCAGCCGCCTTCAGGCCGGCAGCCTGACCTATATTGCCGGCGTGGCCTTTTCGGGAGAGCGCGGCATCAGCGAGGTTGACGTGAGCTTCGACCTTGGGCAGAGCTGGCAGCGCGCCACGCTCAAGCGTCCCTTATCGGCGCTCACCTGGGTACTATGGGAACTGCCCTGGCGCGTGCCAGCTCAGGCCGGCAGCTATAGCATCACGGCGCGCGCCATCGATCTCCAGGGCAACGTCCAGGACCCGCGGCCGGCTCCGCCCCTGCCCGATGGCGCCTCCGGCTACCATACGATTACCGTCATCGTCTCCTGATCTCAGGCGCCGGCCTTGTGGGTCTCTTCGCTCGACAGAAAGTCGAGCAGCAGGCGATTGACCTGCTCGGGTTGCTCCTGCTGAACCCAGTGTCCACTTTCGGGAAGATAGCAGACACGCAACTGCGCGACGTACGGCTCCAGACCGTGGGTCAGCTCGACACTGAGAGCAATATCCTGCAGGCCCCAGATCAGCAGTGTCGGGGCCTGAATGCGGGGCAAGGCCCTTAACTGACGACGCCAGAGCGCGCGTGGCAGATCGCGCACGAACTGGCGATAGTAGGCGAGAGCCGCCGAGATAGCTCCGGGCTTACTCATGGCCGCCTGGTAGTGGGCCGTGACGGCACGCGGGAAAGCCTCCTTCTGGACGGCGCTCCCACGCAGCATTCTGCCGATCTCGTTGGCCCCATTGCGCTTGAGCACGTACTCCGGCAGCCAGGGAAGCTGGAAGGCGAAAATGTACCAGCTCATGCGCAGCTGCTTCAGGGAACGCAGCTCACGCAGCATGGCCGCAGGATGAGGAGCATTCATGATCACCAGGCGCTCGACCAGCTCGGGATAGCGCATCGCCACCTGCCAGGCGATGACTCCGCCCCAGTCGTGGCCTACCACAATGGCCCGGTCGTAGCCCAGGGCGACAATCAGGGCCGCCACATCGCGCGCCAGCGTACGCAGATCGTAACCCCACCGCGGCTTCTCGCTCTCATTGTAGCCGCGCAGATCGGGAGCCACAACGCAGTAGCCAGCCTCAGCCAGCACGGGAATCTGAAAGCGCCAGGAGTACCAGAACTCCGGAAAGCCATGCAGCAAGAGCACCAGCGGCCCCTGCCCCTGAGTGACATAGTGGAAGCGAATACCGTTGGCCGTGATGAAACGATGCTCCCAGGAAGCTCGTTCCTCTTCGGTCGTCACAGGAGGCATAGCATCAATACTCCTCGCCAGCCTGCAGCCGGCAGTCATCCAGGCAGGCAGGAAGACAGACAGGCAAACAGGCCAGAAGCAACGGGCGCGTGGCCGCGCCCTCTTCACCGTCAGAGAAAGCGGCCCAGCTCGCGGGTCCCGAGAGCGGCAGACCCTCGGTACCCGTTGGGCTGGGCGCTGATCATTGATCGCCGCCCATCCGTTTTCAGAAGTGAGCGGGCGACGGAGCTATCTCCACCGCTGGCCGAGCGGCACTAGTCAATATTGCGATCACCGTAGATGATCGCGCGCTTGACCTGCTCAATCAGATCGGTTACAGGGATGCCACGTGGGCAGGCATCAGAGCAGTTGAAGATCGTTCGGCAGCGCCAGACGCCGTTGCGCTGGCCAAGGATCGCCAGGCGCTCAGCCGTGCCCTGATCGCGGCTATCGAAGATAAAGCGGTGAGCGTTAACAATGGCTGCCGGCCCGACCCAGTCGGGATTGCCCCAAATCGAAGGGCACGAGCCAGTGCAGGCCCCACAGAGAATACACTTGGTCCCCTCGTCGTAGCGCGCGCGTTCCTCGGGACTCTGCAGGCGCTCGGTTCCCGGCTCGTTGTCGTAGGTGATCAGATAGGGCTTGATCGACTCATACTTGTGGAAGAAGGGGTCCATATCGACCACCAGATCTTTGATGACCGGGAAGCCGAGCATCGGCTCAACCGTTACCTTCTCGCCCACATCGCGGATCAGGACCTTGCAGGCCAGACGGTTGCGCCCATTGATGCGCATGGCATCGGAGCCGCAGACGCCATGGGCACAAGAACGGCGAAAGGTCAACGTGCCGTCGATCGTCCATTTGATCGTGTTGAGCGCGTCCAGCAGGCGGTCGACGGGGCTGGCTTCCACCGTATACTCGGCCCAGTAGGGCTTCGCATCCTTATCGGGATCGAAGCGCTTAATGCGCAGGGTAACTTTCATAGCACCTCACCTGTCATAGAGCGAGCGTCTCCCTGGAGCTGGGACGCGCCTAGTATTTGCGTTCCTTGGGCTTAAAGACCGGGTCATCGATCAGGATGACATCCTTGTAGTCGAGACGAGCGTTGCAGGCTCCGTCGCCCCTATAGATCAGGGTATGCTTGAGCCAGTTGACGTCGTCGCGCTCGGGATAGTCGAGGCGATAATGGGCGCCGCGGCTCTCCTTGCGGGCAAGGGCACCGTGGACCGTCGCCGCCGCACACTCCAGCAGGAAGCCCAGCTCGATGGCTTCGACCAGCTCAGTATTGAATGTTTTGCCCTTATCCTGAAGCTGGATCTTCTTGTAATCTTCTTGCAGGCCAGCGAGGGTCTCCATAGCATGCTGCAGGCCCTTCTCCTGGCGCTCGACAAAGACATTCTCCAGCATCTCGCCCTGCAGCTCATTGCGGATGCGGGCCGCGGACTCGCCTCCCTTCGAGGTTAGCAGATGATCGACCATCTCGCGCGCGAAGTCCTCGTGCTGCGGTGGCAGGGGGACATGATCGTTCTCGGCGATGAACCTGGCCATGTGTTTGCCGGCGCGGCGCCCAAAGACGATCAGGTCGACCAGCGAATTTGTCCCCAGGCGATTGGCGCCGTGGACGGAGACGCAGGCCACCTCGCCGGCGGCGTAGAAGCCCGGCAGCGGCGTCCACCTGGAATCGACCACCACGCGCCCGTCGTTATCGGTTGGGATACCGCCCATGGCATAGTGAGCGGTCGGCTGAATAGGCACTGGCTCGCGAATCGGCTCCACGCCGAGGTAGTTGCGGGCAAACTCCGTAATATCGGGCAGCTTCTCCGTAATTACCTTCTCGCCCAGGTGGCGCAGATCGAGATAGACATAATCCTCGCCATTGACGCCACGCCCCTCTTTGATCTCCTTGATGATGCAGCGAGAGACAATATCGCGCGGCGCCAGGTCCTTGAGCGTGGGCATGTAGCGCTCCATGAAGTACTCGCCCTTGCCGTTGAGCAGGCGCGCCCCCTCGCCGCGGGCGCCCTCGCTCAGGAGCACCCCCACCTTATAGAGGCCCGTGGGGTGGAACTGATACATCTCCATATCTTCCAGGGGGATGCCGCGGCGATAAGCGATGGCCATTCCATCGCCCATACAGGCAAAAGCGTTACTGGTCACCCGCCAGGCACGGCCATAGCCGCCGGTGGCAAAGAGGACCGCTTTAGCATGGAAGGTATGGATCTCGCCCGTACGGATCTCCAGAGCCACCACTCCGCAGGCGCGGCCCTCGTTGATCAGCAGATCAAGGGCCAGAAACTCATTGAAGAAGCGCACCTGGTTCTTGATGGCGTTCTGGTACATGGTCTGAAGCAGCATATGCCCCGTGCGATCGGCGGCATAACAGGAGCGGCGCACCGGTGCCTCGCCGTAGTTGCGCGTATGGCCGCCAAAGCGGCGCTGATCGATGCGCCCGTCCGGCGTGCGGTTAAAGGGGAGGCCCCGATGCTCCAGCTCATAGATAGCATCGATCGCGTCGCGGGCCAGGATCTCCGCCGCCGGCTGGTCGACCAGATAGTCGCCGCCCTTGATGGTATCGAACATATGCCACTTCCAGTGGTCTTCCTCAAGGTTGCCCAGCGCTGCCGCGACCCCTCCCTGGGCTGCGCCCGTATGCGAGCGTGTGGGATAGACCTTCGAGAGGACGGCCACGCTGGCGTTGGGAAGCTGCATCGCTGCCATCAGCCCGGCGCCGCCAGCGCCGACGATCACCACGTCAAATTTCTGGTACATAGCTATTCCCCTCTTCTCTAGTGGGTCACGCAGGAAGCACCCTGCAGTCCACCGGGCACAGGCTGGAAGGTCACGATCGTAATGGTTCCGAGCAGGAAGAAGGCCAGCGTCGCCAGGCCCACCAGCGAGAGCAGGAACAGACGCCAGCCACGACTACGTACATAGTCATCGATCACAACACGCAGGCCGTTCATGCCGTGCAAGAGCGCCAGTGTCAGCAGCAGCCAGTCGTAGAGCCGCCAAAAAGGATTTTGATAGCGATGGGCCACAAACTGATAGCTGGTGCAGGCAACATCGGTTGTGACATGCATGAGGATCAGATGGATGATCGCCAGGAAAATAAGAGCGACCCCGGAGACCCGGAAGAAGTACCAGGAAAAGGTCTCAAAGCCACCGCCTGGGGGACGCGAGCCATAGCCACTGGAAACACGTAACATAGCTGCAGCACTCCTCTTCACGAGAGCAAGATCATCGTCGTCGTCAGAGCAGGTCGGCTGGTCAGCAGGTCAGGCCCTCGCTGCTCTCCCCACGCCTCTCTCTTCCGCCTCGCCCCGTCGGCCACCATTCCAGCGCGAGTCTCTCCGCGCAGTCTCGAGAGCCGGTGCCAACCGTTTTGCCTGCACCCAATCATCGCCGCGCTCAGCAGGAAGTTTCTCGGGGAGCCGAAACTGCTTTGCGCAGGGTTTGCCCGTCTCCCTCGCCCTGGCAAGCCTGCCCGCTGGCGCCAGAGCAGGCTGTCCGGCTCTGACCCGGAAGACTCAGCAGCGCCAGCGGCCCATTCTTACATCGGCGGTGCCACGGCAGAGGCCCCCGGCTGGAAGATAGGCGCTACCACAAAGTAGGCCATCGGCAGGAAACAGACAATAGTCAGGATCATCACGACCGCGAACATGACCCCTTGATAGCGCGCCCCTCGCGGCCAGAAATCGATTAAAATAATGCGCACCCCATTGAAGGCGTGGTAAAGGACGGAGGCGATTAGCCCGAGCGAGATGACGCGCACAATGCCGGTGCTAAAGAGGGCAATCCCTTCGTTGTAGACATCCGGGCCAAAGGAGAGCAACCCTATATCGACGATGTGCACAAGCAGGAAGAGAAGAACCGCCAGTCCTGTCACGCGATGCAGCAGCCAGGACCACATTCCAGATTGTCCTTTATACATGCCGCTCCTCGATTCTCAGGCGGAAGGCGGGGGGAGAAAGCGCTGCACGGAAAGACTGAGGAACGTTGAAGCTGCTGGAGCTGAGGGCAGAACCACCCTTCCCCTACTTCTGACTCACCCGCACGCACCGCCGGCCACGCGCAGCTCCGCGCTCCGTCATCCCCAGGCCTTGGGATGTCTCACAACCTTGCTTGCACTTGCTTGCTGATCTCGTCCTTGTATTTCAGAAGGCTGGCTCTTCAGGACAACCTCTTCGACCGCAGTCGCCCACCGCTCCCGCCTATGGTATGGTCGTAATCTTGTGATATCGCTTGCTTGACTGTGTTGATAACGCTGAACGAGACGAGTCGCTCAGCGGCCAGTCAGACAGCCAGGGCGTCTCGTCTGGCTGATCGGCCTGCCTGTCCGCCTGTCAATGGCTCCCCGGTCTGCCCGGAGAGAGGGCACGGGAGGGACCGGTCGCGCATCCCTGGCGCTCAGGTGGGTTAGCAAGCTGAAAAAGGTCGCCAGACCGGCTTCTCTCGCCGGGTTTGACCTGGCCTGGCTGGTCTGCCCACCTCTCCCACGGCGCGCTTTCCATCGCGCTGCAGTGCTCCCCGCGGCGCCCCACGCTGGGTGCGCCAACGCTCCTGTTGCATTGCCTATTATACTGCAGTTGCCATCGTCGCGCAAACCTGGCGCTCCTCCGCTTCCCTCGCTCGCCCTCTCGCTCGCTCGCCAGTACGGACTCCCCCCTCCCTTTCTTTCATCTCTACTGTAACCCGCCGACGTAATAGGTAGGTAGCTATCTGAGATCCGCCGTAACTGACTAACGTAGCTGTCTGGACCTCGGCCTGTGCGCAGGCAGGGCGAGGAGGGCCAATGTGAATACTGCACGCCAGAGCAAACAGGAGCGAAATCTTGCTATAGGACAGGATGCCGTGGATGTGCAAGCATTTCAGCGCTTCTATGAGGATAATCTGCATCTCGTCTATCGCTATGTCTATAGCAAAGTGGGCAATCGTGAAGAGGCCGAGGACCTGACTTCGCAGATCTTCATGAAGGCCGTGCGCCTGCTGAGCAGCGAGCGCAGCGCCAGCGCTGGTAGCTGGCAGCGCTGGCTCTTCCAGGTTGCCAGGACAACCCTGGCCGACTACTGGCGCAGCCATTATCGTTTCCCTCTCGATTCTCTTGAGGAGCTGCTCGACGCCGGCTGGCAGGGACCAATTGAGGAGATCTCTCTCGCCTGTCCCGACGAGCGAGCAGTCGAGCGCGTCCAGCGTATCCTGCAGGCCCTTCCCGCTCATTACCGCGAGGTCTTGATCTGCCGCTTTCTTTTAAACCTTTCCATTAAGGAGACAGCCCTTCGCCTGGGGCTGAGCGAGGCCAACGTGAAGGTGCTTCAGTTCCGGGCGCTCAAGCGCGCCGCAGAATTAGAGAGCGTTGTGACCGGCTGACGCACATGGAGGCATTCGGTGAAGGTGACGAACCGGAAGGGAGGCGAGGTTTATGCCTGAGGGAGACCAGGAACGTTTTGAGGATTATCTGGAGCTAGAGCGCTATCTGGCGGCGTTGCAGGAGGACCGCAGGCCGCCGCTATCCGCGGAGCTGACGCCAGCTCAGGCCCGCCTCTATCGCCTGGCAGCGCTCTTGCGCGCCGCGGCTCCCGGCGCCGCTGACCCTCGTCCGGAGTTTGTCAGTGAGCTGCGCGCTCGGCTGGAGCGGGAGCTGACCGCCCAGGCGGCAGGTGAGAGTGAGCCAGAGCAAAAGCAGACCTATGAGTCGGCTGTGACTCCAACCTCCTCTGAGGAACCGGCGAGCGGGCCAGTCGCTCCTTCTTCGGCATCGCCATCGCTCTCCGCCGAGCGGAACACACGGGTCTCGCGCCGTCGCCTCTTGACCGGCGGCGCGGTAGCAGCCGCCTCGCTGGTAGCTGGTGCCGGACTTGACCGCGCCCTGCAACAGGCCAAGGGCGGCTCTTCAGGTGCCGCCAGCCAGGCCACACCACCTGTCGGCAGTACGGGAACGGGCGCCCCTCCTACTTACAGGCCCCCCGCCTATCCCTCGCTGATCGGGGCCGACGTTCCCTCCCGCTGGCACTTTGTGACCGAGGTCTCGGCCCTCGGTCAGCGTCCGGTCCGTTTTGTGACCGAGACGATCGCTGGCTATGTCATCCGCCGGGAGCGGGGCAGCAGTGACTCCGGCGAGGGCTATGGATCGCGCTCGTGGGCCCCCACTCCGGACGGGACCACGAGCGGCGAGGAGGAGATTGTGGCTTTCTCGGCAGCCTGTACCCATATGGGGTGCCTGGTCGAGTGGCAGGAGAGCGATGGCAAGTTCCATTGCCCCTGCCACGGGGGAGTCTTCACGGCCAGCGGCCAGGCCGACCCTTCCGCCGGTCGCCTGCGCTACCTGGCCCCTCTGCCCCGGCTTGACATCCGCATCGAGGATGGTAAGATCTATGTGAGGATTCCGGCCAGCGGCACTCCTTCCTGAAGGTCTGGTATGAGACGCAACCTCCTTGTTATTCTGCTCGGTCTGCTCTTCCTGGCCCTGCTGACCTGGCTGGGGGGCCTGGTAGCCAACATCACTCCAACTTCGTCGGAGCCAGGAGCACAGCAGGCCCGCGCCGGTCCCTACGAGGTGACCCTGCAGCTAAGCCCTAACCCACCCCTCAGCTCTCAGCCATCAACCATCGTTCTGCGCATCGTCGAGACCGCTAACGGCTCGCTCGTCAACGATGCGCGCGTTCAGATCGAGGGCACAATGCCGGAGATGAATATGGGACTGCCCACCGTCTCCGCCCGCCCGGGCAACGACGGCCTCTATCGCGCGCGCTTGCAGTTCGTCATGGGCGGCCTCTGGCAGCTGCGGGTGCTTATCCAGCGCTCCACCTCCCCCAACGTCATCGCCCTCTTCCAGCTTACCGCCCGCTGAGGGACCACGCTCGTCTTCCCGATTCACCTGTCAGCTCTTCCTGCCTTCCCTCCCTCCTTCCTACCTCCTTGCTCCTGGGACCATCACAGCGTAGAATAGGGAGGCATCTCTGCGATGCTTCTCTCTATCACCCGAAAACTTCTCGCGATCTACTCCCTATATAAGGCCATTCTGCAACGGAGAGGCTTCTATGTCTATTCTCAAGAGAAGATGCTGCTTCTCTATCTTCGCGATTCTTTTGCCCCTGCTCTTGCTCGTGGCCTGCAACGGTGGACAGGGAGAGCCATCGGCGCAAACTACCGCCACCGCCACCGCCACCGGCGCCAGTGCTCAGCGCCTGCTCCAGCAGAGC
The DNA here is from genome assembly GCF_042408735.1 of Thermogemmatispora sp. Classification (GTDB taxonomy): domain Bacteria; phylum Chloroflexota; class Ktedonobacteria; order Ktedonobacterales; family Ktedonobacteraceae; genus Thermogemmatispora. Next base: position 30,960 of record NZ_JBHOQV010000114.1, on the reverse strand, counting down.
GAGCAGCAACTGACGGCAGCTCAGACCCTGCACACCCTCGTGACCATCGCCATCGACGGCGAAACGTATCAGGGGACATTGACCAGCGAAATCTGGAAAGCCAGCGCGGGCCGGAGCCGCAGCCAGATCTTGCGTTCGACGCTGAGCGACTTCCCTGCAGGGGAGCTAACGGTCTGCGACGGCCAGCGGCTCTGGATTTATCATCCCACCCGGCATATCGTCTATAGCGGGAGCCTGAGCGGCCAGGGCGGCTCAGCGATCTTCGGCAGCAGCTCTAACCCGGTCAACCAGTTGACACTGAACCTGATCGATCCTGTCTTCAGGCAGAGCCGGGCCACGCTGGCCTCGCAGGAGGCGACCGTCGCCGGCCACACAGCCATCGTCATCCATGTCACCTCCCAGCAAGTGGCCAATGCAGGCCCTGATTATAGCGGCGATGTCTACCTGGACCGCCGCAGCGATCTTCCTCTCAAGCTGGTGCTCAACCTGCAAGGCTTCGCCCAGGTGACGCTGCAGCTATCCACCCTGGAGCTAAACCGTCCTCTGAGCGACAGTCTTTTTCGCTTTACTCCGCCCGCCGATGTCCAGGTCGTTCCTCTGCTCCAGGCCAGCGCCACGCCAACGAGCGGAACTCTGACCCTTGGCCAGGCGGAGCAGCTCGCCGGCTACCACCTGCTGAGTCTCCCGTCCTCGCAGAGCGCCTACCAGCTTGAGGGAGTTGACGTCCTTACGAGCACCAGTGGACAGGTCTTTGTGCTCCACTATCTGAAGGGCGACCAGAGTTTTTCCATCCTTGAAGGCCAGGCTCTGGCCAACGAGCCGCTGCCCAGCGGCATAAGGCTCACGCTGCGTGGCACCACTGCCACCTACTCAACCGATAGCGATAATCCCACCCTGGCCTGGAAAGAGCAGGGTCTGGGTATCCGCATCAGCGGTGACCTCGATGAGCAAGAGGCCATCGCCATCGCCAATCTGCTCAGCTAAACCAGCCAGAGAGCCAGGCAGGCTCGGGGAACGAGACCTTCCCCCAGCTCAGGCCCGGCTCTTGACAGCGACGAGCAGGTCGCGCTTTTTGATGACGCGATCCACCGTGTGCCCAAATTGCGTATACGGTGGATCGTTGCGCGTCTGCAGACCACTGTAGCGCTCAACGAGCGCGCACATCTCCTCGCGGGGAAGACGTGTGGCGTTCCAGGCCAGGGCGATCGCACCTCCGGGTAGGAGAAGCTCGACCCAGGCCGGCAAGGCCCGTCCCAGCAGCTCGCCGATTTCCCCTATATGTTGAATACCATAGGGCAGGTCGCCCACAATGGCATGCACGCGGGGTCCGCCCGGAATCTCGCGCAAGTGAAGTGGGGCCTCACAGCTGTCGCCATGCACCAGCACCACCAGGCGAGCTTCGCCCCGCTTGCCCTCTGGTCTGACCTCGAACTGGTAGCGCTTGCCGCTGCGGCGACGCTCGCAGATCTCTCTGAAGGTGATCCCTTCGCCGCTGAGATACTGCCGCAGGAAGACCGCCGTCGTCTCGACATCCTGGCGCTTCTGCTCGATGCCGAAAGCATCGTAGCCGGCGGCCAGGGCCACAAAGAGGGTCGTGCCACCGCCCGCCAGGGGATCAAGGATCCGCAGACGCTCGCGACTGCCGGCATAGGCCCCCGCGAAGAGAGCGACGTTCAAGAGGACGCGCGTGAAGATCTCGTTGGTCTTGCCTTTGTAGCGGCGCACCTCGGCAACCTCCGGCGAGATGAAGGGCTGCCAGGGTAGAGCCAGCGGGCGCAGAAAGGGGCCTTCGACGCCAGCGACCTCGGCAAAGTACTCGTAGACTTCGCTAATGGTGCCCAGGTGGGCCAGAAGACGTAGACACGTCTCGCGCTCAACCTTGTCCTCTTCTATGGTTGCCAGCAGATAGCTCTGCCCACCCAGGGCGCGGCGCTCTAGCTCAGCGATGGCCGGACCGAGGGGACTGGCACGCAGCTCCGGCTCGGCCAGGGTCTCGACCATGTTGCTGTACTGATTGCTTCGTTGCGGCCTGATCTTGAGTGCCAGTTTCATACGGTGGAGTATAGCAGGTTGAGAGGTCTTTGTCGCGCTCCTTTGAGAGGGAGCCAGCGCGTGACAGGGCCGGCAGCGCCATGTAGAATAAAGAACAGAAAGCAGGGAGAGGAGAACCATGCATATCGTTGACGTTGCCCGCATGCGCGAGCTGGAGACGCGGGCAGACCAGGAATATGGGCTGAACACCAGCATTCTCATGGAGAACGCCGGTCGCAGCGCAGCCGAGCTGCTGGCCCGCTATATTCGTGAGCGTCAGCAGCGTTCGCTGAACGAATGCGAGATGCTCTTTCTGATTGGTCCTGGCAATAACGGCGGCGATGGCCAGGTCATGGCCCGCTACCTGGCCGCGGAAGGGGTCCGCATCAACCTCTACCGCTGGAAGGAGCGTCAGCTAACGCGCGAGGGACGAGAGGTACCAGCAGAGCAGGTTGCCGAGGAACTGAACGCCGTCCTGGAGCGCGCTGGCTACGTCATCGATGCCCTGTTGGGCACCGGGCGCTCGCGTCCCCTGCCAGAGGATATGCGCGCCCTGCTGGCGCGGGTTGAGCAGGAGCGGGTCCGCCGTCCAGGCAAGCTGCTCGTAGTGGCGATCGATCTGCCGACCGGCGTCAACGCCGACACCGGTGAAGTCGATCCTGGCAGCATTCGAGCCGACCTCACGATTACCCTGGCCTGTCCCAAGCAGGGCTTCTTTTTCTTTCCCGCCCGCGCCTACCTTGGCGAGCTGCTGGTCGGCAGCATTGGCCTACCGGAGGCTCTGGAGCGCGACCTCAGCGATGAGATGCTAGACGAGACGCTGGCTCGGCAGCTCCTGCCGCCGCGTCCCCTGGAAAGCAACAAAGGAACCTTTGGGCGTGTTATGCTCTTCTGCGGCTCGCCACCCTATCCCGGTTCGGCCTATCTGGCCGGCGGCGCCGCGCTGCGCGTCGGGGCCGGTTTAGTAACGCTGGCCACCACGCCGGACCTGCTGCCCATCTACGCCTCCTCGCTCCACGAGGCCACCTACGTCCTCCTGCCCAGCGGCCAGCCGGAGGAGAGCCTGGGCCAGGAACAGGCCCGCGTCCTTTTAGAGCACCTGAGCGGCTACCGGGCCCTGCTGATCGGCCCCGGCCTCGGTCGAACACCGGCCATACGGGCTGCCATTCTGGCCCTCTTCGACGGCCTGCGCGCTCTGCCCGACAAGCAGCGTCCCGCCCTGGTTCTGGATGCCGACGGTCTCAACAACCTGGCCGACGTCGAGAGCTGGTGGCAGCAGTTGCCGTCGGAGACCGTGATCACGCCCCACCCGGGCGAGATGACCCGCCTGTTGGGAGGCACCAGGGTCACGGGCGGCGGCATCGATCGCCTGCAGGTAGCGCGGAACTGCGCCCGTAGCTGGAACGTCACGCTTGTCCTCAAAGGGGCCTGCACGCTGATCAGTGAGCCAGCGGGGCGACTGCGTATCAACTGGGAAGGCAATCCGGCACTGGCGAGCGCCGGCACCGGCGACGTCCTGGCCGGCATGATTGCCGGCTACCTGGCTCAGGGCCTCACTCCCTTTGACGCGGCCAGCCTGGCCGTTTACCTCCACGTGGCGGCCTCGAAACTGGTCAGCCAGCGCTGCGGCGACGCCGGCCTGCTGGCCTCAGACCTTCTGCCGCAGATCCCCGCCGCCCGCCTTCGATTGCTCCAGCCCACCTGAACAAGGGCTTAGCCAGCGGGCAGAGCGAGCAAGCAAGAGAGACAGAGGGCTGGCTCCCAACGCCATCAGCTCACCACCATTCCCCCTCGGCCTCGCCTATGGCTCGCTCTCGCCCCGCTGCGCTGCCTCGTAGGCTTCCTTGAGCAGGGGCACCGTCTCGTAACGCTCCAGCTCCTCCGGAGGAATCCAGCGCATGGTCAGCGCCTCCCAATCGGTCCGAATGGCCTCGGGGGTCAGGACCTCGAAGAGGAAGGGATGAATGATCCAGTGACGGCCCAACTCCTGGTCGCGGTGCTCAACTACCGCTCCACGCTTGAGCAGACGCACCTGCTGCGACCCCAGTCCAGTCTCTTCGCGGATCTCCGTGTAGGCTTGCTCCTCGGGGCTGACTCCCGGCTCGATAAAGCCACTGATGCCTGCCCAGCGTCCCTGATAGCTGCCAACCCGCTGGCTGCGCTGGACGATCAGGAGCTGAGGCCCGCCAGGGCGGTCGAAACGCAGAAGGAAACTGGTGACGACCGGCGTGGGGCGCAGGGGAGCAGTGGACTCCGCTGGTTGCTGTGTCATGAGGCGACTCCCGTAGAGATTGATTGCAGGAAACTAGAAAAGGCTGCGAACCTGCTAGAGAAACAATCGATCTTCTCAATTGAGCGTTCTTGACAGCCCCTCAACGCTCTTATATAGTATGCTTGGCGTACTATACGCCTTCTATATAGTATACTTAGCATATACCGTCTCTCGATACGATGGAACACAGCACTCGGTCACCACAAGCCCGGCAGGCGGGCCTGTTTGCCCTTTACTACTCTGGAGGTAGGCTAACGTGACGCCGACCATTATCGCCATCCTCGCAGCGGGCATTATCCTGGCGGCGCTCCTTGGAGCCGGGATCGCACTCGTCATCGGATACCGTCTCGGGGAGGCACGAAATAAAAGCAAGTTCGAGGAGCGCCTCCGGCTCGAAAAAGAGGCCAGTGAGCGCCTCCTCCTCGAGATGCAGCAGCAGCAGCGTGAGGCTCTACGAGAGGCGCGTGAAGAGACGGCGCGTTTCCGGGCCACGATCGAGAGAGAAAACGCCGAGCGGCGAGCCGAGCTTCAGCGTCAGGAGCGGCGACTGCAGCAGAAAGAAGAGAGCCTTGAACGGAAGATCGAGGCTCTGGAGCAGCGTGAGCGGCGGCTGCAGGCGCGTGAGCGGGCGGTCGAGGAGGAGCATCAGGAGGTTGAGGCGCTCAAAAGAGAGCAGCAAGCCGAACTGGAGCGCATCTCTCGACTGAGCGAAGAGGAGGCGCGCGAGCTTCTCTTAAGCCGCATGGAGGCCCTGGTCCGGGCCGAGGCTTCGCGGCGAGCGCGTATTATCGAAGAGGAGGCCCGCGAGCAAGCCGAGGCGCGGGCCCGCGAAATCATCACTCTGGCCATTCAGCGCTGCGCCTCCGATCAGGTCTCTGAGGCAGTTGTCTCGGTCGTCCCTCTGCCCAACGAGGAGATGAAAGGGCGCATCATTGGGCGGGAGGGCCGCAATATCCGCGCCTTGGAGGCCGCGACCGGCGTCGATCTGATCATCGACGACACACCGGAAGCGGTCATTCTTTCGGGCTTCGACCCCGTGCGGCGTGAGGTGGCCCGTCTGGCCCTCAACCGTCTGATTCTCGACGGGCGTATTCATCCCACACGCATCGAAGACGTTGTGGCCAAGGCTCAGCAGGAGGTCGACAATATCATTCGCGAAGCCGGCGAGCGGGCCGCTATGGAGGCCAACGTTCACGGTCTGCAGCCCGAGCTACTCAAGATCCTGGGTCGTCTCCACTTCCGCACCAGCTACGGTCAGAACGTCCTGGCCCACTCGGTCGAGGTAGCTATTCTGGCGGGAACCATCGCCCACGAGCTGGGGGCCGACGTCAACGTCTGCAAGACTGCTGCCCTGCTGCATGACATCGGCAAGGCCATCGACCAGGAGGTTGAGGGGCCGCACGCCGTCGTCGGCGGTGAGATCGCTCGCCGCTTTGGTAAGTCGCCTAAGATTATCCATGCAATGGTCGCCCATCACGCCAGCGAGATGGAGCCACAGAGCCTGGAGGCAGCCATCGTCCAGGCCGCCGATGCCATCTCCGCGGCTCGGCCTGGGGCGCGGCGTGAGACCATCGATCTCTATCTCAAGCGCCTTGAAGCCCTGGAGAGTATTGCCAACTCCTTCCCGGGCGTCGAGAAATCCTTTGCCATTCAGGCTGGGCGCGAGGTGCGTATCATCGTTAAGCCCGACGAGATCGACGAGTACGGTGCCAACCGCCTGGCAAGCGAAATCGCCCATAAGATTGAGGAGAGCCTTGACTATCCCGGCCAGATCAAAGTCTGCGTGGTGCGCGAGACGCGGGCCGTCGACTACGCCAGATAGGCCATCGCAAATGGGGAAGAGCAGGACGGCGCCAGCGGCCGCTCGCTCTGCCAGCCAGATACAGATGAGCACGCAGCAGCAGCAACAGATAGCTCGACCGCCGCTGCCTTTGAAAAGGAACCTGGACGGGCCAGTCAGGCTGGAGGAACTATGACCGATTATGCGATCGATCTGCACACGCACTCAACCGCTTCGGACGGCCTCTATGCGCCACGGGTCCTGCTCCAGCAGGCTCATGAGGCGGGGGTGCGTGTGCTAGCCCTCACCGATCATGATAGCACCGAAGGTCTGGAGGAGGCCGCCACGGCGGCCTCTCAGTTAGGAATCGACTTTATCCCGGGCATCGAGATCAATACCGAGATCCCGGCCGGCGAGGTGCACATGCTGGGCTATTTCCTGCACTATCAGCAGGAAGCGTTCCAGCAGGCCTTGCGCACGCTGCGCGATGCTCGCCAGCGTCGCGGCCAGCGCATCGTTGAGCTGCTCAACGAGCAGGGCATCGCCATCACCTGGGAGCGAGTACGCGAGCTGGCTCAGGGATCGGTTGGGCGTCCTCACGTGGCCCAGGCCCTGGTTGAGGCCGGTTACGCCCAGAGCATCGAGGAAGCCTTCGCACGCTACATTGGCCAGGGTTGCCCGGCCTATGTCCCACGCTATAAGCTGTCGCCCCAGGATGCGGTACGCCTCATTGTGAGCGCCAGAGGACTGCCGGTGATTGCTCATCCGCTGGAGCTACCAGGTCCAGAGATCCTGCGGCAGTGGCTGCCGGAGCTATGCGCACTGGGACTGGTGGGCCTCGAGGTCTACTATGGTCCCTATACCCCCGAAGAGGAGGCACAGCTGCTCTCTCTGGCGCGCGAGTTCGACCTTATTCCCACAGGCGGCAGCGACTATCATGGTCCTGGCATTCATCCGACTCCTCTCGGAGGCCACCCTGTCCCTGCTGAAAGTGTGGCCCGCCTGAAAGAAGCTGCCGCAGCCCGCAGCCGCCAAACGCCACCGCCCTTCACACTGCCAGAACCGACTGCCAGCTAGCTAGCTCAGCAAGCACCTCCCAGCCCAGCGCGCAGACTGGGGCAGCCCACGTCAATCAGTTGATCGCTGAGGATGAAGGGGGCCCCTGGCAGGACACCGACCTTGAGATAGAACAGGAGGCAAGGCAAGGGTTTTGAGCGCGAAACCAGAGAAAGAGGAGAGGGGCCGTCGGCTCTTGCGCGACATCTTGGAGACGGTAGCCTTGACGCTGCTGTTGCTCCTGGTAGTGCGCCTGACGGTCCAACATTACTATATCGATGGTCCAAGCATGGAGCCGACGCTGCACAATCAGGAATACATCCTTGTCGATCGGCTGGCTTACCTTTTTCATCCGCCTCAGCGCGGTGATGTCATTGTCTTCCACTATCCACGCGATCCGAGTATAGACTATGTGAAGCGAATTATTGCCATCCCCGGGGATACCATCACGGTCATCGGCCAGACTGTGATTGTCGATGGGGTCACGCTCCACGAGCCATACGTCAATCCTAATGATCCGGCCAGTCTGGCCGTCTATCCGCCGATCCGCAACCTGGTCGTCGGCCCCGACCAGTACTTTGTAATGGGCGATAATCGCGGCGATAGCTCTGACTCACGTCAATGGGGCACCGTACCCAGACAAGATATTGTCGGCAAAGCCGCCCTGGTCTACTGGCCCCTGGGAGCCAATAACTTTGGCCTGCTGCCCGACGTGAGTAGCGTCTTTGCCGCCATCAAATAGGCCAGCTAAACAGGCCAGCGGAGCGGGAGAGCGCAGCCATCCTCAGCGAGCGGGCTCTCTCCTGTTCCGCTGGCCGGCGGAGGATCGGCAGGCCCTGTTCACCAGGGCGACAAGCGAGGAAGGACCTGCCGATCTTCTGTCTCACCTCACCTCTTTGTCTCGTCCCTCCCCTCCCTTCCCACCCAACAGCTCCTCTCTCTTCCTCCAGAGTCCGGCATATCCCCAGGCTCGCTCCTGTTAGATAGGGCAGCCCTCACGTCAGCAAGTCGGCCAGGGAGATAGCCTGGCAAAGAGGCTGAAGCCGGGCAAGTCCATCCACCCCATTATTAGTGAGGCAGATGGAGAGAAGGACAGGCCGCGGAAGCACCCTATGAGGTGAGATTGCTTGCTGGAAAGAGCCTTTTCCGCTATCGTTAAATAACGTGTAGTGCAGGCAGCGGTAGTTGTTGTTCAGCTACCGCTGCCGTTCCACTGGCTGCAAGCGAGCAAGCAAGCGGAGCCTTATGCCTGTCTCCCATCCTGTTGGTCGGCGCCACACATCTAGGAAAAAGAGGGGAATCTCTCACAAGAGAGTTTCAAAATCGTCCAGGGTGGAGTACACTACCTTGGGAGTCTTTTGTCAGGTTGTTCCAGGTCTCATTGACGTTTGCCCATACATCAACAACAGGCTGGCAACGGCAAGGCCCATTCCCTTAAGCAATAGAGATCATTGCGTACCTTCTTAGAGGGGGCGAGAGCTGTCATGAGAGCAATTACGCGAATGCCTATTTTCCTCCGGCTCTTCCTGGCCTTCGCGCTGGCTGCGATCATTCCCGCCATCGTGATTATAGTGCTGGGAAGCTTCTTTTTGAATACCCTGACCGTCCACGGCCAGGCCATGCAGGTGGCCAACCAGGCAACGACGATCTCGATGCAGGCCATGTCGGACCTGGAGCGCATGAACGCGCTGCTGGGTGAGTACCACTCGACGCTCTACGCGAACGAGGGTCCCTACGGCCTCAATAACAGCGCCATGGCGCGCATGGCCACCTCCGCCGAGACGGAGATTCTTGACCTGGAGCATAGCTTCGGCAATGAGCTGAGCACTTACCAACAGAATTTCCTGCTGGGTTCGTCCCCGAATATGGACAGCGTGCGCCGAAGCCTTCCCGGCGATATCAATGCTCAGGCCAGCAACCAGGCTCAGATCTTCCGCACGGCTAGCCAGCAGTGGTCGGATTATAAGCAGGCCCAGGATGCCGAGCTGACAGCGCTGAAGGCCAATCTTCCGCACAGCCAGACCCACAGCCTCCTCGAACAGGCCAACGCCAGGTACGCCTCGCTCCTCAAAAGCTGGCAGCAGCTCGTGACCGTGACCCAGACCATCAGCAACGAGGTGACGACCATCGGCTCCAACCAGATCGGAATGATCACGCTCGGCACGGTCATCGCTATTCTGGCGACGGCAATGGTGGTCATCACCATCGGCTATATCATTAACCTGACCATCACCCGCCCCCTGCGCCAGCTTGCCAACCTGACCAAGCGCATCAGCAAGGGCGACACCACGGCCCGCGTTAAGATCAACAGCCGCGATGAGATCTACATCGTGGCGAATTCGATGAACAACATGCTCGACAACATCGTGCGCCTGATCCAGGAAACCCAGGCCCAGCGCGATAATCTGCAGGCCCAGGTGGAGAAGCTGGTGAGCGAGGTCAGCGGCGTCGGCGAGGGTGACCTGCGCGTGCAGGCAGAGGTGACGGCTGATGCCCTCGGCGTGCTCGCGGACTCCTTTAACTACATGGTCGAGGAACTGGGGAATCTGGTGATCCGCGTTAAGACGGTGGCCCGCGAGGTGGAGCAGACAACGAGCCAGTTGATCGATGGGATGACTCAACTGGTGGAAGAGGATGATATGCAGCTTCGCCAGATCAGCGAGGCCGCGGTCGAGGTCGAGCAGATGGCGGAGGCCAGCCGCCGTGTGGCCGAGCGCGCCCAGTTGCTTCACAACGTGGCCGTCGAGGCCCGCAAAGACGCCCAGGGAGGCCGCGAGGCCGTGGAGATGGCCATCGCCGGTATGGGCCGCATTCACGAGAACGTGCAGGCGACCGCTAAGAAGGTCCAGGTGCTCGGCGACCGCTCGCGCGAGATCAATAATATCGTCGAGGCTATTTCCAGCATCGCCCATCAGACCAATCGCCTGGCTCTTGACGCCGCTATTCAGGCCGCGATGGCCGGCGAGCACGGCAAGGGCTTCGGCGCCGTGGCCGCCGATATCCGCCGCCTGGCCGAGCGCGCTAAGGAGCAGGCCAGCAACGTGACGCGCATCGTCCGCAGTGTCCGCGAGGACATCGGCGCCGTGGCTGTAGCTATGCAGGATACAGAGCGAGAGACCGAGGCCGGGGCTCGCCTGACTCAGGAGGCCGGTGGCGCCCTGGAGACGGTCTTTACGGTGATCGAGCAGCAGGCCCGCGAGATTGAGACGATTAACCAGATGGCCAATCAGCAGCTGGAGTCGTCCAGCTCCGTGGTGCAGATCATGCACAGCGTCTCGGAGGCCACGCAGCGCAGTAGCACGACGACGCGCGAGGCCGCTCAGGCTATGGGCCGCCTGGCTCGCCTGGTGGAGCGCTTGCGCGCTTCGGTGGAGGCCTTCAAGCTGAATGAGGATCAGAGCTACCTGTCAACGACGGGCTTCACCGACGCTCTGACGGCCCAGGACAGCGGGGAGAGCCAGTCTCTGAGTGGCGCTTTCCGAACGGTTACAGCGACCGCTCAGGCTCAGCCTACGCCGACACATGCCGGTCTGTATAATGCCCTCCCCCCAGCTCGTCAGCCGAGCGCTGGACCTACCCCTGGCTCCGAGGGTTTCTCCTCCTTCCAGCCGCTCTCGCCCTCCCCCTCCCCCATGGGAAACAACGAGTGGAGCCAGTCGCTACCCTCGATGCCTGCCAGCGGCAGCCCGCAGCCAGGTTGGCCCTTCTCGCCGCCGCCTAGCGGCTTCCCCTCTGCGCCAGCCAGGGCTGTTCCATTCGAACAGTCTCCCTACGATCCCTGGAACTCTGGAATGCCTGGCAATGGCAGCGGTCGCCCATAAGTAAGCCTCAGCCTCACGGTCTCGTCCAGCCATACCGCTAAGGATCTGAGGTCGCTGGCCAGATCGATAGCGAGAGCGGGGATTAGCCCAAGCTTGCATGGAGTGGCTTGGGCTAATCCCCGCTCCATCTCTCCTCTGCCACCACCTCCCCCAGCCGGGCACGGAGGCGGTCAGCAGGATCGAGCAGGCCGGGTTGATCTCTCGTCGCTCAGTCCCTCTTCCTCTCTTCCCATAAGCTTTCCGTTATAGATAGTATCTGCAACCTCTATCTTGTTTCATAGACAAGCGTTTAATTCCTCTGTTAGACTGATGGTGTAGGTTATAGTTAGCGAGAGCCGGCAGACTGCCGACCACCTCTTGCAGACTACTTCTTCTCTGGCTAACGACACTGCCCCCTCTTACCCGCAGAGGCGGCAGGGCTTACGACGGGCGTCGGCGCCGTAGGTCCTGCCGCCTCTGTTATTGGTCGCCAGCAGCAAAAGGTAGCCCTTGAGATCTCCCTTCTCTTTAGAGACCACAGCCTGCACGGCTCCGCCCACTCATCCAGGCAGAGCTATGCAGGCTGGCGACCTGGTCAGAAAGGCTCCCCTGACAACGGAGCGGACCTTGCTAGGGAAGAAGTCCCTGACGCTGCTGGCGCACGGCCTCGTAGAGGAGGATGCCGGCGGCCATCGCCGCATTGAGAGACTCGACTCCGTTGGCCAGCGGAATGCTCAGCCGACTGGTGGCCAAAGCGCGAGCCGCTGCTGAGGGACCGTGAGCCTCGTTTCCAATGATAAGAGCGAACGGCTGGCGCAGGTCCTGCTCATAATAGAGCTGGGGCGCCCCAGCCTCCGCCAGAAAGACCCGCGGCTGCCCGCCGCAGTGCTCCCTGACCCGCCGCGCAATCTCGCTCCAGTCCTGCTCTTCTGCCAGCGGCAACGCCAGATGGGCCCCGGCAGCCGCTCGCACGACCTTGGGGCTGAAAGCATCTACACAGCCTGGCGTCAGCAGGACCGCCGCCACGTCCGCCGCCAGGGCCGTGCGCAGAATGGTGCCAAGGTTGCCGGGGTCAGCCAGCTGATCGAGAACTAGAAGCGCAGGCCGCAGGAGCGGGGGCCGGCGCGCCGCCACCTCCTCGTAGCGGAAAGCCGCCAGCGGCAGGACAGCTACTACCCCTTGAGAGGTCTGCACTTCTCCCAAAGCCTCGATGATCCGCACACTGACCTGGATTAGCGCCCGCTTCGGGACAGCTCCAGCCTGTAAACGCTGCAATAGGGCCTGCCCTTCAGGCGTGCGCGCCAGTAGCTCGGGCTGATAGTAGACTTCGAGGGGTGCCACCCCGCGATCGAGCAGCTCCTTAAGCAGGTGAGGCCCTTCCATGAGAAAGAGACCATGCTTCTTTCGTCCGCGCGGGGTATGCAGCTCGCGCAGGCGAGCGATGCGGGGATTGAGCGGACTGCTAATCACCTGCAAGGGAGAGTCAGCCCCCTTTCTCATGCAGAAGGGGCGACCGCCAGAGCAGTCGCCCCCCGGACGATTGCGGGCCGCCCGCCCTCCCCAGAGAAGCCAGGACCGGGCCTTCTTCTCTCGCCGGACAGGACGGCCTGGAGATAGCACCTGGATCTTTTTTGAGCCAACCCCAGGCCGGGGTTGGTCCGATTGCTGCCTTGTCGCCTCGCAGACTAGCCTTGGGCCTGAGCTTGCGCCTGATCCTGGCTCTCTACGGCGGCCAGGGCCGTCTTGACCAGCTCAGCGAAAGCGGGCCGATCGTTGACCGCCATCTCGGCCAGAATCTTGCGGTCGACGCTGATGTTGGCCACGCGGATAGCGTGCATCAACTGGCTATAGGTCACGCCGAACATGCGGGCGGCGGCATTGATGCGCGTAATCCAGAGACGACGCATATCGCGCTTGCGGTTGCGCCGATCGCGATAGGCATAGGCCAAGGCATGCATCATGGACTCGCGCGCCCTCTTGATGAGGCGGCGGCGAGTGCCACGATGACCCTCCACAAAGTTCAATACCTTCTTATGCTTTTGACGCGCCGTAACGCCTCGCTTAACCCTTGGCATAGCGTATTCTTCCTTCCCTCTTCTTGTCTGTTCTGTTACCGATCATAGAAGACAACGGAGAGCTGCCGCAGCCCCGCCCGCAGGAGTGGAGGGCGGGGACCTTCCACTTAACGGCCAGCGTAGGGGAGAAGGCGCCGCACGCGGCGAGAATCCCCTCGTGCCAGGGCAAAAGCCTTGTCAGCCGCGCGAACCGAGCGAGCAGACTTGTTACGGCGCAGGTGGCTGATGGCAACCTTACGGCGCAATAGCTTGCCAGAGGCCGTGATCTTAATGCGTTTGGCCGTCGCTTTATGGGTCTTCAGTTTCTGCTTCATCCGGTTTACACTCTCTTTCTTTCTTCTCATGCGGGGCGAGAAGGCCATACAGCAAGAGAGAGCCTTCTCTCAGATGCTTCCTCCTGCCAGGAGGAGAAGGGAGGCCGAGACCAGCGAAAGTCGAGGCCATCAGTTCGCTTGCAGGAGAGAGCAGCTTGTGGTATGCCCGACACGACCCAGACCGACCCGATGCCTCTACCAGCCGGTGGGAGCGTCATAAAAGGGCCACAGAGAAGAAAAGCTCCATCGAAGGCGCAGAGAAGCCTTTTTCAAGAGCGAAGAAGCCCCGCACGCCGTCTGCGAGTATAGCACAGATTGCTCTCCCTGTCCAGTAGGGAGCAACCCAGGCGGGGCGCCCCCACCCGACCAGCGAGGTCGGCCATGCCACAGCATTTCCATTTTGAGAGGCCGCCCCAAGAATACCAGAGCGGGAGAGACGCGCGAGAGATCAAGAGAGCAGCAGCCCGGCCAGCCAAGATCAGGTCGGGGTGAAGCTCATCCATCTGGGGAGGAAGCCCAGCCGTCGCGCCCAAGAAAGGTGCGCCGTCGGGGCACGCGCCAGCTCCAGAGCCATCTGCCCAGCGAGAAGGGCCTTCTCTTGCCAGAAAGGGAGGACAATGCTATAATAGCGGGGCACTGTACCGACGCTCTCAAAAGCCACAGGCCACGCCTGCCCGCCCAACGAGCGGAGAATAGCCAGACCTCCTCAGACGGCCCCCAGGCGCTTATCTGCACGGCGCCTGAGCAGTCCAAGAGGAAGATCGGCCAGAGTGGTTGGCAAGGGCATAAGCAAGAGAGGGCAAAAGACAGCGGCAGAGCGGATGGCGAAAATAGAGATCGCCATACTCCACCTGCTCCGGCAGCAGAACAAGCAGCTTTGACCGCGACTGACCGCGAGCAAACCCATAGGAAGGAGGTGGCTTCGTGAGGAGAGACTACGAGCTTGGCTTCATTCTCCATCCCGAAGTCAGTGAGGAGCGAACACGTACTATTCTTGAACGGATCGAGCAGATCGTAACCGCGCATGACGGCCAGGTTGTCAGGGTGAACCACTGGGGACGGCGACGGTTGGCGTACCCCATCGAGCATCATCGCGATGGCATCTATGTCTTTGTTGATATGAGTGTCTCCCCTGAGACCCTCCCGGAACTGGACCGCACCCTCAAGGTTTCTGAGGAGGTGCTGCGGCATCTGATCAAGCGACGCGATCCGCGGGTGGTACAGAAGGAGCGCGAGGCCCACGCCGCCGCGAGCGCCGCCGGGGTTGCCCCGGCTCCGGCCCCTGCTAGCGTCGCCAGCGAGGAGCTGGCTGGCGCCAGTGCGGAGGCCGCGGCTGCTGCCGGCAGCGCGTCCGAGGCGGGAGCGGCAGCTTCTGCCGACGCTTCCGAAGCAGCTACCCCGTCAGAATCACCAGAATCAGAGTCATCGGAGTCAGCAGTAGGAGATCAAGAGGCGCCCGCCGTCTCGCCTGAAGAGATGGAGAGTGCCCCTCCCGCACTCGATGAGCAGCCAGCCCCCGAGGCTGAGCAAGCCTAGATGCCTGCCATAGCAAGCAAGCAAGCAATCGGTTCGGGAATGAGCACACGGCCAACAAGGCGATGGCTCGATCAGGACAGAACGCCAGTGAGCAAAGCGACAGGCTGGCTGGCCAATCAGCCCGCCAGCCCGTCAGCCAGCCAGCCAGGAGAGGGCCAGCCTGGCCCCGTCTGGCTTCAGCGAAGGATGGTGCGGCGCCTCCCAGTGTGACGAAAGGATCTGAGCGATGCTGAACAAAATCATGCTGATCGGCAACCTGGGCCGCAACCCGGAAATGTCCTACACCGATAATGGGACAGCTGTCACTCGCTTTTCGCTGGCAGTCAGCCGTACCTATAAGACGCCCAGCGGCGAGAAGCGCGAGGAAACTGAATGGTTCAATGTGGTCGCCTGGCGCTCGCTGGCCGAGCGCTGCTACCAGTACCTGCGCAAGGGCAGTAAGGTCTACGTCGAGGGACGGGTCTCTCAGCGCAAGTACACCGATAAGAACGGCATCGAGCGCACGGCCTTCGATGTGATCGCTACCGATCTGCGCTTCCTCTCGCCTAAGCCACAAGAGGCCGATGTCTCGGATGAGTTCCCGACCGATAGCAGCGATTTCCTCGAGGATTTGGACGATACTCAGCCCTTCTAATGCCCGTATGGCCGAGCAGAGGGGCTGGTGAACTCCGAGCGAGACCTACTCGTTGTGTGTTCGAAGGAGGAGAGGACAGTCCGTGCAAAAACGTAACGAAGCGGCAAACCAGTCGGCGACACCAGCCGCCCAGCAGAATACCCAGGGCCAGGCAGCTCAGGCCGGCAACAGCCCCCAGGCCCCCGGCCAGGGCCAGGCTCCCGCTCAGCCCCAGGCCGGCGCTCGCCAGGGCCGCCGCGAGGGCATGCGCGGTCCCCGGCGCAAGATCTGCCAGTTCTGCCACGACCGCGTGCGAGAGATCGATTATAAGGATGCCCCTCGCTTCCTGAAACGCTACATCTCTGACCGCGGGAAGATCGAGCCCCGCCGCAAGACAGGGACGTGCGCCAAGCACCAGCGCGCCCTGAGCCGCGCGCTGAAGCAGGCCCGCTTCATGGCCCTGCTCCCCTACACTGCAGAACATATGCGCAGCATGTAGCCGGCGAACGCGATCTTCAGCCTGGCAGAAGAAGAAGAAGAGGCACGCTTCGCTGCCGGCAATGGCCACCCACGGCTGAAGTCGCCCGGCAGGATGAGAGGCAAGCGATCAGGCAGAGCGGCAGGCCAACGGGCCAGGCGAGAAGGCGTGGAGAGGTAGCTTTACCCTCTTCCTCTCCCGCCTCATCTTGCCCCGTTCCCGCTTTTCCGGGCCGTCCGCCATTCTCCTGCAGCAGAGTGACCTGGATGGATGAGAGCCGTTCGCTTCGGCTCCTTCTTACTCCTGCCCCGCCCGGCCAGAGGCGAAAGGCCGAGAGCGCGGCAGGAGCGGCTCAATACGGCGACAAGGGACGGGCGCGCCGAGGCTCACCCAGATCGGCGGAACCGGAGAAGCAGAAGCGCTCCCTTCAATCAGGCCAGCTCAGGCCAGGTCCAGACCAGGGCCGTCGAGACAGGCGGCTCTGGCTTCCCGCTTTGGTCAGCCACAGGGGCGAAAGGCGAGCGGCCTGGGTGCTGTTTGTAGGTTGTCCGCATGCCTGGCTCCGCCGAGCCTTCTGCGCTTGCCCTCTTGTCTCAGAGGCCGTTCCTGTGTATCATGAAGCCATGAGCAGCCATTGCTGAAGGCAGGAAAGGGTTCTTCCACTATGAAGAGTCAAACAGCGCGTGAACCCCAAAACCAGCGGTCAACGCGAGCGAGCCGCCCGGAGAAGGCGAAGCCCAGGCGCTATGTCCGCCAAACAGCCCTTGTGGCGGCCCGACGAGATGGCAAACCCCTGATCTTCGGCTGGGGCAGCCACCTCTCTCAGAGCGAGAAAAACCGTATCCGCGTCCGCGCTACCTGGGCCCTCACGATCCTTATCTTGCTCACCATCGTCGGTGTTCTCATCGGGTTCTGGATCAACATCAATGTGATCGTGCCTGGCTTGCCGATTACTTCGGTTAACGGCCACGACATCCCTCAGTCCGAATACCACAAGCTGGTAGTCCTGAAGACCCAGTTGGAGATCAACAAGCTCTACGGACCAAATGGCCTCT
The DNA here is from genome assembly GCF_042408735.1 of Thermogemmatispora sp. Lineage (GTDB taxonomy): Bacteria > Chloroflexota > Ktedonobacteria > Ktedonobacterales > Ktedonobacteraceae > Thermogemmatispora. The sequence continues at coordinate 13,950 of NZ_JBHOQV010000114.1, read as the reverse complement.
TCGCCCAGCGCACGAACCTCGAAAAGGCTGTCGCTCAGCAGCAGCAGGCGATGAATAACGCCTCCAAGAAGATCGACGACCTCAACCAGCAGATCAGCAAGCTACCCGCCGGCCCCAGTCCCCAGCGCACCCAGCTCACCAAGGAGCTGAATGAGGCCAAGCAAGCCTACGCCAACGCTCAGTCCCAACACGATAAACTGCAATCTCAGCTCAACAACTTGACGCAGAATACTATTCCTTTCGAGCAGCAAGGTCCTTTCACGCAGTCCCAGATCGGCAACGATAGCGCAACCTGGCTCCAGGACGACGAGCTGATCCGCGAATGGCTCCAGACCCAGCCGGCTTCGGTCCGTGCCCGCATCGAGCCAACCGCGGCCCAGATTGAGCGCGCCCTCAACGATCTGAAGGCCAATATGCCGAAATCCGGCCAGTATGCGCGCAGCTATCAACAGATGCTCGCTCAGGACGGCGTCAGCGATGCCGATATGCACGAGATGATGGCTCTGAAGCTGCGCCGCGACAATATGCAGAACTATCTGGCCTCGCAGATTAAGTCACCCACGTATCAGGTGCTGGCCCGCACTATGACCCTCAGCACCAAAGCCGATGCCCAGAAGATTCTGGACCAACTGAAGAAAGGCGCCGATTTTGCTACCCTGGCCCGCCAGAAGTCGGTCGATACGACGACCAATACAAAAGGCGGCTACCTTGGCTGGCTGGCTCGTGGCCAGTACGCCCACCAGGAGGGCCAGGCCTATGTGGACAACTGGCTCTTCGATCCGGCCCGGACAATTAATGAGATCAGTCCGATCATCATGGAGAACGGCGCCTACCACATCGTGCAGATCCTGGGGATCGATCCTTCCCGTCCCCTGGACCAGAGTACGCTGCAGACGCTGAAGGACAACGCCCTCTCCAACTGGTCCCTGGAGATTCGGGCGCTGCCTACAACGCATATTACGCCCGCCGATCAGAATCGGCTCTTCGATCCAATCAATATGCCAACTGAGCTGCCCGTGAGCGGTCCTTCGCAGAGCAGCGGCGGCCTGTCGGCACCAAGCCAGTAGCCGCCCAGCGGCTCTGGTTCTGCAGGGGAGTTTCGCCGGTCGCACTCTCTTCCTCGGCTCTATCCAGTTGGCAAAGAGGCGGAGATAGGCCAGGCCCGGCGACTCCCCTGTCTTCCCTGAGCCGCTCGACCAAACCACGACAGGGAAGAAGATCAGAGAGGCAAGCTTAAGGCTCATCCCTCTAGCCCTCTCGCTCTTCCTGAAAGTTAACGGACAGCTAGAGAGATAGATAGACAGACGGACAGGCAGAACAGGATGACCACTACGCTCGGGAATGCTCCACTTACGGCCTTCTTCTTCGAAGAACCGCTTTCCTCCTTGTTGGAGAGCCTTTCACTCTACTTGCATGTCCCTTTCTGCCATACACGCTGCTACTATTGCGATTTTAATACGTATGCGGGCCTGCTATCTCTGCGTGAGCCGTACGTGCGGGCTTTGCTGACAGAAATCGAGCTGGCCGCAGAGATGGCCCAGACAGCCACCGGCGGCCCGCGCCGCGTTCGCACGGTCTACTTTGGAGGAGGCACCCCCAGCCTGTTGAGCGCTGACCAGATTCAGCGCCTGCTCGCTGCCTGTCGCAGGGTTTTCGTGCTTGATTCCGAGGCCGAAATCTCGCTGGAGGCCAATCCAGGTACGCTCTCTAGCCCGCACTTGCAGGCCCTGCGTGCAGCGGGCGTGAACCGTCTGAGCCTGGGGGCGCAGAGCTTTGACCCGCACTTGTTGAAGCTGCTTGGGCGTACCCACTCTCCCGAGGATGTGGCGCAGGCGGTGCGAGCTGCCCGCACCGCAGGTTTCACCTCGCTCAATCTCGATCTGATGTTCGGCTTACCCGAGCAGACGATGGCTCAGTGGCGCGAGACACTGCTGGGGGCGCTTGAGCTGGCTCCGGATCACCTTTCGCTCTACTCGCTGATCGTGGAGGAGGGCACCCCCTTCTTCCATTGGGTACAAGAGGGGCGCCTTGTTCCCGCTGACGAGGACCTCTGCGCCGAGATGTACGAGTACGCCGACGCTCTGTTGCAAGAGGCCGGTTATGTGAACTACGAGATTTCGAACTGGGCACGCCCCGGCCACGAGTGTCGTCACAATCTGACTTACTGGTTAAACCTGCCTTATCTGGGCCTGGGAGCCGGCGCCCATTCCTGCTTTGGCGGACGGCGCTTTTCTAACGTGCGCGAGCCACGCCAGTATATCCGCCTCCTGGCTTCTCGCCAGCGTCCCGAGGCCGAGAGCGAGCTTCTCTCTCGCGAGATGCAGATGGCCGAGACGGCGATTCTGGCCCTGCGCACCGCGCGCGGGCTGTCTCTGCTGGCCTTCCGTGAGCGCTTCGGCCTGGACTTCTGGCAGTTTGCGGGGAAGCGCCTGCAACATGTCTGGGAGGCTGGCTTGCTGGAGTATGAGAGAGAGAACGGGGGCTGGCTACGCCTGAGCAAGCGCGGGCGCTTGCTGGGCAACGAGGTCTTTCTGTGCCTGCTTCCCGACGAAAATTAGCCTAGAGAGTGGAGAAGAAGGATATCCCTGTGGAGCCTGAAAGAGCATGGCGCCTCACCTGGCGCGTTCGCGAACTGTTGAGTGCCAGCCAGTTCCGGCGTTTCCGGGCAGCGGGTATCGAGCCGTTGGAGGCTCAGTTGCTTTACAATCGCGGCCTGCACACGCCCGAGGAAATGAAGGCTTTTCTGGAGGCGCGCTACGAGCAGACGCCTGATCCTCTGACCCTGATCGATCTGCCACGGGCGCTGGAACGTATCCGCCGCGCCCTGCTAGAAGGTGAGCATATCACGGTCTACGGTGACTTCGACGCCGATGGGGTGACGGCTACCGCTCTGCTGATGCGGGCTTTGCGCCGTCTCAAGAATCCGGAGACGCCGCTTGACTACTACATTCCGTCTCGCATCGATGAGGGGTGTGGTCTGAACGTCGGTGCCCTCGACTGGCTCAAGCGCCAGGGGACGTCGCTGATCATCACCGCCGATTGCGCCAGCTCCGATGTGGCCCAGGTGCGCTATGCTCGCGAGGTCCTCGGCATCGATGTGATTATTACGGATCATCACCGTCCTCCGGAGGAGCTGCCGCCAGCTTATGCCCTGGTCAATCCCTGGCGGCCCGGTTCAACCTACCCCGAGCGCCTGCTTTGCGGAGTCGGCGTCGCCTTCAAGCTGGTGCAGGCCCTCTACCGTTCCTTTGGTCTCTCCCGCGAGGAAGAGCTGGCCCTGCTCGATCTGGTGGCCATCGGCACGATTGCCGATGTGGCCGATTTGCTCGGCGAGAACCACACGCTGGTGCGCCTGGGCCTGGAACAGCTGAATCGGACGAGGTCCCCGGGCCTGCTGGCGCTGATGGGGAGTGCCGGCCTGCAGCCTGGCCAGATACGCGAGCGCGATGTAGCCTTTGTGCTGGGGCCGCGCCTCAATGCAGCCGGACGCATGGAGCATGCGCGCTGGGCCTGCGAGCTACTGATGACAGATGATGCGGCTGAGGCGCGGGCCTATGCCGCCCACCTGGAGCGCCTTAATCACTTGCGCCAGGTCCAGACGGAAGAGCTGATGGGCCTGGCACGCGAGGAGGCGGCCCGCCACCCGGACGATCCTGTGGTGATGGTCAGCGGCGACAACTGGCCTGAAGGGATCATCGGTCTGGTGGCCAGCAAGCTGGCCGAGGAGATCGGCCGCCCGGTAGTAGTACTCAGCCGCGGCAAAGACTTCAGCCGCGGTTCGGCCCGCAGCCGTGAGGGGTTTAACATGATTTCGGCCCTGCGTGACTGTGCCCACTTGTTGGAGCGCTATGGTGGCCATGCTCAGGCCGCGGGCTTCACCATCGCCAACCAGCACGTTGAAGAGCTACATCAGCACTTGTTGAACTGGCACGATAGCCAGAGCAACGGGGCAGAGTCAGCCCTGTCGGCGTTTGAGTCCACCACCCCACCCAGCGAGCAGGAGAGCCAGACGCCCGCTCCGACCAACACGCTCATGGTCGACCTGGTCTTGCGCCGCCCCGAATATTTCCACTACCAGACCTATAGTCGTATTCGCCGGCTCGCTCCTTTCGGGGCCGCCAACCCTGAGCCGATCTTCAAGGCCGAGAAAGTACGCCTGCTCAACTACTGGAGCAGCGGCCCAGAAGGACGCAACTTGCGCCTGCGCCTCGGCATCGGCAGCGTACAGGTAATGGGGACCTTTGTACGCGGAGCCGCGACCCACATGAGCGCCCTCAGCGGCGCCTCGCACGTCGACGTGATCTTCCGCCTCGAGCCAGCCTGGAGTCCCCAGGAGGGCGAGAGCACGCGCGAGATCGTGCTCAAGATCCTTGACATCGCGCCCTCGCCACGGCCAGGCCACGCGCCCGTCCAGCTCTCCCGCCCGCCGGCTGGCTCACCTGATCAGGGATAGATCCCGCGCGCCTCGGTGGCCTCGGCGACCCGCGCCACGGCCAGCAAGTAGGCCCCCATGCGCAGGCTGGTACGCTGACGCTCTGCCCGCTCTTTGACCGCCTGGAAGGAGCGTACCATGATACGCTCCAGGCGCTGATTGATCTCGTCCTCCGACCAGAAGAAGCGCTGCAGATCCTGGACCCACTCGAAATAGCTGACGGTCACTCCGCCGGCGTTGGCCAGGATGTCGGGCACTACCGTAATACCGCGATCCTGGAAGATGCGATCGGCCTCCGGCGTCGTTGGTCCATTGGCGGCTTCAACGATCAGGCGAGCCTTGACGCGCGAGGCGTTCTGGGCCGTCAACTGGTTTTCCAGAGCAGCCGGAATCAGTACATCGCAGGGCAATTCCAGTAGCTCCTGATTGGTCACCTGCTCACTATCGGGCAGGCCGCGCAGGCCGCCATGTTCTTGCGAATAGCGCAGCGCCCGTGTGACGTCAATGCCATTGGGATTATAGACGCCGCCACTGATATCGCTCAGGCCCACAATCTTGCAGCCCAGAGACTGGAGCAAGCGTGCAGAGTTGCCTCCGACGTTCCCGAAGCCCTGGATGACCACCCTGGCCCCCTCGGGCTGCCTGCCCAAACTGAGCAGGGCCTCGCGCGTTACAACTTGCACCCCGCGCGCCGTTGCCTCCAGGCGCCCCTCGCTGCCGCCGATCGACAGCGGCTTCCCCGTGACCACCTCGGGCACAGAGTAGCCGTGATGCATGGAATAAGTGTCCATGATCCAGGCCATAATCTGGGGATTGGTGTTCATATCGGGGGCTGGAATATCGCTATTGGGACCAATGAGAATAGAGATTTCGGTGGCGTAGCGCCTGGTGAGGCGCTCCAGCTCGTGACGCGAGAGCCTGTGCGGATCGCAGACCACGCCTCCTTTGGCACCTCCAAAGGGAATGCCCACCACTGCACACTTCCACGTCATCCACATGGCCAGGGCCCGCACCTCGTCCAGGGAGACATCCGGGCTGAAGCGAATGCCGCCTTTCGCCGGGCCACGGTTGATGTTGTGCTGGACACGGTAGCCGGTGAACATTTGCACGTCGCCGTTATCCATGCGCACGGGGAAATTGACGATCAGTTCTCGTTTGGGCTTGCGCAGAATAGCGCGCATGGCCTGCGAGAGACCCAGTATTTCGGCGGCTTCATCAAACTGGGCCACCGCTACTTCATAGGGGTTGAGGATATCAACAGCCATCGAGTTCAGAACCTCCTCAGCAATGCGCCCGGCCAGGGAAGAGACCTGCACGCAGCCGCTAGCTGGCTACCGGGCAGAGAACCAGCCAGCCAGCTAGTTAGCCCACTAGCCAGTCCCCTTCCTCCTCCCTGCCAGCGAGAGCAGCGACCTCATCCGCTCAGGCCAGGCTCGTATGCCTCGCTGCATACCTGCAACAGGTCATTAAGAATGGAAGCGTCATCGCTTCCTGCCACCCGGCAGTGGGAGAACAAGAGGTTCTCCGAAGGGAGCAATGACAGACCACTAGAGCAAGATCGAGAGCTTCCAGCCAATGGCAGAGCAACAGCCCCAACTGCGGCATAACAAAGCCCGCCGCGGAGGGCGGGCGACCTGCTTCAGGGAGAATGCGCCCTGCTTGCGTTCAAGCATATAAGCACAGTGATGAACGTTGTAGCTCTATTATACCATCGTAGCGTGGCGCCCTTCAAGGCGCGGGCCAGGCCGAGGCGGAGCCGGACCATGGGAGGGCGCGCGGCCAGCCTGGCCCGCCAGCTCTAGTGCTGGAGCAGGTAGACCGTGGACCAGTCGCCGAAGTAGAGGCCCAGGCCGTTGAGCGTTACACCATGCAGCCAGGGCGGAATGACCGCGGCCAGGGCCTGATGGTCCAGCGGCAGCCATCCCACATCTTCGATGGCCACCCGCTCCGCCTCATTGTAGGTACGCAAACGCGCCTCACCGCTCTCTTTCTCGGCCTGCGCTACCAGGCGATCAAACTGCGGGTTGCTCCACTCGCCGTTGTTATTGGGAGAGCCGCTGGTGAGATTCAGCGTCAGCCAATCGTAGGGATCGGGAAAATCGGCAGTCCACTGAATAAAGCCCATCTGCACCAGATGCTTCGACAACTCATCGTTGTAGGTCGTCAGATCCATGCTTTGCAGCTTGACCTGCACTCCGAGCGCGCTCTGCCACATCTGCTGCAGGGCTGCAGCTTCACTCTGCGAGACCTGTGAAGAGGGATAGGTGAAGACAATCGGCGGAACTTTGCCGATGTCAGGATAGACCGACTGCAGCAGGCTGCGCGCCCTGGCCCGGTCATAGGGCAGACCCGCATAATTGGCCTGATAGCCAGGCATACCCGGCGGGATGATGGTGCTGGCTGGCAGAACAGCATCTTTAAAGATGGCATGGGCCAGCGTCTTCTTATCAACTGCATAGGCAAAAGCCTGCCGTACTGCGGTCTTATCAAAGGGTGGTTTGCGCGTGTAGAAGAAGAGCAGGTCGGTCTGCAGCAGCGAACGCTGCACAAAGCCCGACATCTGGCGAGCCAGTCCCAGATCGCCGGGCGGGATATTCCAGATAAAGCTATACTGGTGCGCCTCATAAGCCTTAAAGGCCGTGGCCGGATCGGCCACAAAGAGCATATCGACCTCGCGCAGCCGCGGCTTGGGACCGTAGTAGTGGGGATTGGGCACCAGGACCATCTTGACGTTGTGCTGCCAGCTCTTCACCATGAACGGCCCCGTGCCAACGGCGTTGCCCGCGGCCTGGCTGGCCCAGTTGGCCTGACCATACTTCTGCACCAGGGCTGGATTCAGGGGATCAAAGAGGGGATTGGTCAGGACCTCCAGAAAGAAGGGGGTTGGCTGGGTCAGCGTGATCTGCAAGGTCGAATTGTCCAAGGCCCGCACCCCACTGAGCGTGCGGGTCTTGCCAGCCGCCACATCCGACGCGCCGGCAATAAAGCCTTCAAAGAAGGAAGCAATCGGGGATTTGACTTCTGGCAGGAGCTGGCGTGTTAGCGTAAAGACATAGGTCTGCGCGGTGACAGGCGTACCGTCGGAGAAGGCAATACCGGGCTTGAGATGGAAGGTATAGACGCGCTGGTCGGGCGAGACCTGCCAGGTCGCCTGGTCGGGGACGACGCTCAGGTCGGCGGTCGCGCGGACCAGGCCGCTGTAGAGCATATTGACCGCCAGCGCCGAGTTAGCATCCGGTCCCTGGGCCGGATCGAGGGTGGCGATATCTTTCGTCCCCACGTTGGGAAAGACCAGCACCTGCTGCGCCGCGGCCAGAGGCTGCTGACTGCTGGTGGACGGCGGGGAGTTGCCAGCGCAGGCCGAGAAGAGGACGAGCAGGCAAAGCAGAGCGCCTGGCCAGCAACACTGCAGCCAGGCCCGGGCAAGAGACTTCCCTGTCGGCAGTCGGAAGAGAGCCGCCCTCACTCCCTGCCAGCGGCTCCTGTAGATGCGGATAGACGGCAACCAGAGCAGCACGACAAAGCGCCCCCTTTCTTGCAGACAGGCCAGCGGAACGAACGTGCCCCGGCCCTCCTTATTGCTAGCACCATTTCACCACTCCTGAGCCAGCCGGACCTGGCAGGAGCGTCAGGGAAGGTAGTCTATTATTGTATAGCGCCCGTTGCGCCTGCGGCAAGTTGTGGGGGGATACCCGCTAAGTCGGCCCTGTCGGTCCGTCAGGACGTCCCTGACAGCATCCACCTGCCGCACCAACAGGTAGGTCCTGCTGGCGTCCTGCCGTCCTGCTCGTGCCCTGGCCCCACCCAGGCTCTAATGGCTCCCCTCAGTTGGCCATTCTGGGAGCAATTGGCTGATGGACAAGGAGCTAGCCCAGGGCTATAATGGAGAGGAGAAGATCACACTGTTCAACGGCGAACAGGAGGGCAAGCGAACAGATGCAGATTCGTGTGATTGGCGTGCCGATGGACCTCGGGGCAGATCGACGTGGCGTGGATATTGGGGTGAGTGCTATCCGCTATGCCGGCCTTCACGAGAAACTCCGTGCGCTCGGCCACAGCGTTAACGATATCGGTAATCTGCACGTCCCCCTTCCTGAAAGCCAGCCAGCAGGCGACCCCCATGTCAAATACCTGGAGCCGATTATCCAGGTGGCCGAAGAGCTAGCCGCCGCTGTCAGCGAGGCGCTGGAGGCGGGCGATCTGCCGCTCGTCCTGGGCGGCGACCATAGCATTGCCCTCGGCTCGATCACGGGTGTCTCCAGCTTCTACGGAGAAATCGGCGTCATCTGGATCGACGCCCACGGCGACTTCAATACTCCGGAGACCACGCCTTCCGGCAACATTCATGGCATGGTGCTGGCCGCTCTGGCCGGGTTGGGACACGAGCGCCTCGTGCAGCTGGCCGGCCGCGCGCCCAAGGTCAACCCGCGCAACATCGCGATCGTCGGCGCACGCGACCTCGACCCTGGCGAGCGCGAACTCCTGCGCGCCAATCGTGTCCATGTCTTCACCATGACCGACATCGATCGCCGCGGCATCTCCGCCATCATGGAAGAAGCCATCGCCGTGGCCGGACACAACGGCAGACGCATCCACCTGAGCCTTGATCTGGATGCACTCGATCCCAGCGAAGCGCCCGGCGTGGGAACCCCGGTACGTGGGGGCCTCAGCTATCGCGAGGCTCACCTCTCGATGGAGCTGCTGGCCGCCTGCGGTCAGCTCTGTTCGCTGGACGTGGTCGAGGTCAACCCAATTCTGGATCGCGAGAACGCGACTGCCTCGCTGGCCGTCGGGCTGGTGCTCTCCGCCCTGGGGAAGACCATTCTCTAGCTCGCCGGAGCCAACCCATACCCTGCCGGCTCGCTCTTCATGGCCGGGCCAGCCTGCCTCTTGCGAGGTCTCTCCGCCCTGGCCAGCCCAGGCAGACCTCACCCCGCCGCGAGCGAAGCTGAGCCGGGCCAGGCCGGGCAGAGCGGCCTGCAGCAGGTTACCAGGAAACCAGGCCAAAGCTTATTCTGAAGAAGGAGGGAAGGCAGAGAGCAACGGAGCTTTCTGCCGAAACAGCGATGGAAGCCCAAGAACTCTTCATGAACGGCGAATTCATCCCCGTCGAGCGTGGGGTGATCTCTGTACGCACGCATGGCTTCGCCTACGGCACCGGCTGCTTCGAGGGTATCCGCGGCTACTGGAACGAAGAGGAACAACAGCTTTACCTGTTCCGGGCCCGTGAGCACTATGAGCGCCTGCTGCGCTCCTGCAAGACGCTGCAAATCGCGCTGCCCTACAGCGTCGAGCAACTGCTAGAGATCACGGTTGAGCTGGTGCGACGCAACAACCAGCGGCGAGACATCTACATCCGTCCCGTTGCCTACAAAAGCGACCAGACGATCGGTGTGCGCCTGCACGGGATCAGCGATAGCTTCTTGATCACCACCGAGCCATTTGGGGACTACGTGTCCACCACGGGCCTGCGCTGCTGCGTCTCAAGCTGGCGACGGATCGATGACAACGCCATCCCCGCGCGCGCCAAGGTTTGCGGCGCTTACGTCAACTCAGCGCTGGCCAAAAGCGAGGCCCTGCAGAACGGCTACGACGAGGCCATCATGCTCACCCACGAGGGGCATGTCTCCGAAGGCAGCGCCGAAAACATCTTTCTGGTTCTCAACGGCGAGCTGATCACGCCAGCTCCGACCGAAAACATCCTGCTTGGCATTACTCGCGACACGGTCATGGAGCTGGCCCGTCGCGAACTAGGGCGCATTACACGCGAGCGAAGCATTGACCGAACCGAGCTTTACAACGCCGAGGAAATCTTCCTGTGCGGCACAGGCGCCCAGATCGCCCCTGTCGTAGAGGTAGACCATCGTCCCATCGGCAGCGGCCAGATCGGTCCCATCAGCAAGGCCCTACAGGACCTCTACTTCCAGGTCGTACGTGGCAAGCGTCCTGAATATCGCGCCCGCTGGTGCACGCCCGTTTACAGCAGCGTTCCAGCCAGCGCCGGCTAGCACCGGAGAAGGAGAGAGAGAACCCTCATCTCCTATCCCATCCAGACCAGGCCAGGTTACTCAGCCTTCAAAGGACGCCAGGCCAGCGGGTCCAAATTAGAGACCAAAAAAACAGGTGCGGGGCGATCATCTTCCCCACGCCTGTTTTTTTTGCGATGCCCGCCGTCCACCACCAGACACTCGGCCAGAACTTGCCTGCGAGCCATTCCCGTGCCCACGCTGCTGGGTTCGGTCCAGTCCTGGCCGCTCGGTCAGGACCTACCCGATCCATCCTGCTGAGAAACAGCCGCTAGGGCGAGCGCGGTCGACAGCAAGGCCCGGCTTAACGCTTGGTGTACTGCGGCGCCTTGCGTGCGCGCTTCAAACCTGGCTTCTTTCGCTCCTTCATGCGAGGATCGCGCGTCAAGAAGCCGGCTTTGCGTAAAGCGCCCTTCCAATCGGGATTAACGCGCAGCAAAGCCCGTGCCAGAGCATGGCGAATCGCGCCAGCCTGGCCACTCATTCCGCCACCAAGCACGCGCACAGAGATATCATACGCCGAGGTCAGATCGAGCAAGCGGAGCGGCGCCAGAGCGGTCGCGACCACCGACTCACGATTGCCAAAGTAATTCTGGAAGTCGCGTCCATTGACAATAATTCTGCCGCTCCCATTGGGATAAAGACGTACGCGGGCCACAGCCGTCTTGCGCCGTCCCATCCCATAGTAATATTCCCCTTTGGGCAGCTCCAGTTTGGTGCTCTCAGCCAAGGTCCGTACTCCTCTCCCTTCCTTCTCTCATCTCAAGCGGTAAGTAAGGTAAGGTAAGTAACAACAAGCAACGATGGCCACTTACTTCTTGTCGGAGGTTGGCGACTGCTCCGAGAGATACTCGTCGAGCAGGGCCTGAGACCCACGCCAGGGTACAGGTTTCTGGGCCTGGTGCGGATGATTGGGGCCGGCGTAGACCTTCAGCCGCCGCATCAACTGGTTGCCCAGGCTATTGTGCATCACCATGCCGCGCACCGCGTGAATCAGAGCGCGCTCAGGGTGAGGACCCTCCAGCACCTGGCGAAGCGTCTGCAGCTTCACCCCACCAGGGTACTGCGTATGGCGAAAGTAGACTTTCTTATCAAGGCGCCCGCGGGTCACAGCGATCTTATCGGCATTGATCACAATCACATAATCGCCGCAGGGCATATGCGGAGTAAACGTCGGCTTATGCTTACCGCGCAGAATAGTTGCAATCTGTGCCGCCAGCCGGCCCAGCACCTGCCCCTCGGCATCGATGACATACCATTTCGGGCGCAGGTCAGCCGCCCTGGCGCTATAGGTCTTTCTCATAGGTCACAGCTCCCAAAACGCAATCTTGCTTGCTTGCTCGTTCGCTCGCTCGCTGGCTTGCACACACACGCTCACGAATGTCCGCCTGACCACCTGCAGGCACACAGGCCCACAGGCATACACACGGGCACTTCTCACTTACCCATCCATCCAGCCACCCACTCACCCACTCAAACAAGCAGCACATCCATCGCAGAGCATCGAGTGCAGGCGCGCCTTAGCCGTCCTACGCCTGGCCTTGCCTCGCCTGCCGTCTGTCAGGCTTGTCAGGCTTGTCAGGCTTGACAAGCTTCGCCCACTCAGCCCGCCAGGGAGAGACGAGCCAGCCTCAGTCAGCCTGCAACTCTGCGCCAGCGCCAACCGGTGAGGGCCAGGCAGCAGCCGGTGTCATCAGAGGCGGCTCCGGCAAACCCAGCTCGCTGGGATAGGAGACGCCGACCAGGCACAGTCCGCGTGCCGGCACAGCTACCCCGGGATGAGAGCGCTCGGCCCGTCGGACAATGGCAGCGAACTCCTCCAGACTGAGTCGTCCCTGCCCGACCAGCAAGAGCGTTCCCACCAGGCGGCGCACCATACCGGTCAGAAAGGCATTGGCCGTAAAGTCACAAAAGATACATGGGCCGTAGCGAAAGCAGGAGGCCGCCAGCATGGTACGAATACAGTGATGCGGGCCGGCCTCATCGGGATGAGAAGCATCCTCGGGACTACGCCCAAAGGCCCCGAAATCCTGGGTTCCTAAGAGGAACTTGCAGGCCTCAGCCATGAGATCGACCGCCAGCGGCTGAGACCGATGGTAGGTAAAGCGGGCCAGGAGCGCCGTCGGAACCGCATCATTCCAGATCGTATAACGATAAGAGCGACTGATGGCACTGAAGCGAGCATGGAAGCGCTCCGGCACCGCCCGCGCCCAGCGCACGACCACCGTTGGCGGCAAGGTCGCATTCAAGGCCCGCACCCAGACCTCGGGGGCGAGTTGGGCCGTCGTATGGAAATTGATCACCTGGCCCGAGGCGTGCACGCCGGCATCGGTGCGCCCGGCACCGTGCACCACGACCCGCTCGCCAGCAATGCGGGCAATAGCGGTCTCCAACACTCCCTGAACGGTGGGACCCTGAGCCGCCGGCTGCCGCTGGAAGCCGTGGTAGTCCGTGCCATCGTACTCAATGCCACAGGCGATATTCATACACTCCTGTCAAACCAGAAGCTGACGCAACCCTGTATCGTACAACCTGCCCCCGCTTTTCTGCCAGCCGAGGCAGTCCGACCCTTGCAGCCTGGCCCTAGAGACACTGACTTGCCCGCCTGCCGGTCCAGCCCAGCCTGGCAGCATCTCACTCACTCGCCAGTCCCAGGGGAGGCGGAGCAGCCAGAGCCAGAAGGAGGGTCAGGACGCAGCTCGCCGCTTGCGCCTCTCCTCTCTCCAGAGCGGCAGGCCAGCAAGCGGGAGGGCCAGCCTAGCAAGCCAGGCAAGCCGGGTTCGCGGCCCCACTCAGACCAAAGCGATCTGAGCGATCTCGGCGGCATCGCCCTTGCGCCGACCCAGCTTGGTAATGCGCGTATAGCCCCCCGGACGGCCCATGTAGCGCGGAACCAGCTCATCGAAGAGGCGGCGCACCACCAGCTCATCGGGCAGATGGCTCAGAATATAGCGGCGGGCGCGCAACTCGATCACCAGGGCCTCATAAGCGGCGCGCAAAGCCTGCTCCGCCTCCTCCTCCTTAGGAATAATGCGCAGAAGCTCCGCGCGGCGCTCCTTCAGCTTATTCTCCAGGAACTTGCGGCCCTGCTCTGTCAGCGGGGGCATGCCTATAGCGGCGCGCTCCTCGTTTGTCGCCACCTCGTCATGGAGCGAGAAGCGGCCGCGGCGAGCGAAGGCCAGCAGCTTAGCAGCCTTTTCCTCATCGGGAACCACCTGCGCCAGATGGCGCTGAGCGGCGGCGCGGCCCTCAACGGCGGTCGCGATCAGCCGCTCGACCTCGCCGCGAATGGCGCGGGCGCGGGCCAGGGTAGTATTGACCCGATCGTAGCGGAGCAAACCGGCCATCAGGCTGCGGCGGACAGCGCGGCGGCGGTGCTCCGGCATTCCCAGCTTATTACCGGCAACACGATGCCTCAACTTAACTAACCCTCCCTTTCGTGATCGCCGTTCATCTCGGCCCCGACCGTGCTGGCGCGCAGATTCGTCGGGA
>NZ_JBHOQV010000113.1:0-44571 GCF_042408735.1 Thermogemmatispora sp. | reverse complement strand
CAATCCTGGTCTGCGCGGTTTCTCCCCATGAGAGGAGAAGATTGTGCCAGAAGAGATCGCTCTATTCATTGACTTTGAGAACATTCGCTACAGTATGCTGAATATCCAGCGGCGAGAGCCTGATCCGCAGGAGCTGATCGCCGTCGCTCGCCGTTATGGAACTGTCATGGTGGCCCGCGCTTATGCGGACTGGTCGCGTCAGCCAGAGCTGTTCAAGGGCAGCCTGACCGCGGCGATGATCGATCGGGTTGACTGCCCGGCCAAGCAGCGTGACCGCATCCGCATTGGGACGATTCACTATCCTCCAGGGAATCCCTCAACAGGCGCGCTCGGAGTGCCCGGCTACGCTTCTGAAGGTCCGTATCAGCGCCAGTGGTCTGCGGGGGGCTCCGCCCATAGCGGCCATACCGGACCATTCCCCGCAGTCCAGCCCCACCAGGAGAACGGCTGGTCTGGCTACCAGCAGGATCAGGCAGCATCGCGCGCGGATATAGAGTCGCGCTCTTCCAGCGACGAGGATACCGCCTACCAGCCGGTGCCTCGCCAGGGTTTCCCCTACACCTCCCCACACGGCCAGCCTCCCAGCGGCCCCCTCTCCCACCATCATGGCGGCTCTGGGTCTGGTCCTTTGGGATATTCCCATCAGCAGCATAGCGGCGGTACCGGCCACCTGCCCGCTATCGGACCCGGCACGAATGCAATCGTGCAAAGTACGATCGTCCAGAGTACCGTCGACCTGAACATGCTGATGGATATCATCGAGACGGTCTTCGACCGCCCCTCGATCTCTACCTTTGTGTTGATGACGGGCGACAAGGACTTTACCCGCATCTGCGCTCGCTTGAAGTTACGCCTTAATAAAACGGTGATTGTTGTTGGGATACCGGGAACCGTCAGCCGGGATCTGATTAGCAGCGCGAACCAGTTCGTCCCTCTGGTCCCTGGCATCGCTTCGACCTCTGCGACGAATACCGGCAGCGGCTATGTCCCCGCCGTCTCCTCGGGCAGCACAGGGCACATGCCCGCAGTGCACCCAGGTACCAATCCCCATATGCCCGCTGTCAATGCGCAGCCGCCGATCGATGTGCTGGACCCACAGTTCCTGCAATTCCTTGACTACATCGACCGCAACTGGTCCTGGCGTACAGTGATGGGCGTGGCGAATTTCATCGGCGACCCGCTGAACCCAAAGAATCGCTTTCGCGGTCGCTTGACACGCGAATCGGCGCGTGAGCTGCTCCACGCTTGCATCCAGCGTGGGATCTTGCTGGTCCAGACCGATGCTACAGGGGCCGAAGATCTGCGCCTCAATCGCTCCCACCCCGAGGTGGAAGAGGTGCTGAAGCAATTCGTGCGCTGATCCTGGGAAAGCACAGGGAGGTTCGTCTTGTTGAGCGCCGCCCTCTCGTCGCCGATACACGCGCCTAGAGCGCTACCCATTCGCTTTGCTCAAGGTCCAGGCGCCTGGTAGCTGTAAAGCGCCAGGCGCTTTCATTTCCGCCTGAGCGATCTTTCCCCCCTTGCCATGCCTGTTTCTTTTTTGGGGGTCCGACCTTAGCTGTCTTGGAGTGTACTGTCATGGGAGAAGATCTTCAGCTCTCTCTGCTCGAGGAGTTGACCGAGCGCCCTAGTCCCTCGGGTTTCGAGCAGCCTGTTCAGGAGGTGGTGCGCCGCGAGTGTGCTCGCTACGCCGACACAGTGACGACCGACGTACATGGGAATGTGATCGCGGCCCTGCACCCCGAGGGACGTCCTCGTCTGATGCTTACCGCGCACTGCGACGAGCTGGGCTTGCTGGTGCGCTATATCGATGAGCAGGGTTTCCTCTACTTTGCTCCGATTGGAGGCTTCGATCCGACTACGCTGCCCGGCGAACGGGTGCTGCTGCATACGGCTTCCGGTCCGCTGCTCGGTGTGATCGGAACCAGGCCGATTCATCTGCAGGAGCCTGAAGAGCGCGGCAAGGCTCTGGCCCTGAAACAGCTCTGGATCGACATCGGGGCCAGCAGTAAGCAGGAGGCCGAGGAGCTGGCGCCTCCGGGGACGGTGGTGACCCGCGCGGCCCGGTTGCAGCCCCTACGCGGCCAGTTGGTGACTGGGCGCGGTCTGGACGACAAGGCCGGCCTCTATGCGGTCCTGGAAACGCTGAGGCGCGTGGCGGCCCAGCGTGAGCAGCTCCAGGCGGCTCTTTACGTGGTCTCAGCCGTTCAAGAGGAAATCGGCTCCCGCGGCGTGCGCACCAGCGCCTACGCGATTCAGCCAGAGCTGGCCATTGCTGTGGATGTGACGCCTACTGCCGATCATCCTCAGACCTCTAAGCAGGAGGTCGGTGACATCCGGCTTGGCGCAGGGCCGGTGCTGACCATTGGGGCACATGTGAATCCGCGCGTTTACGCTTTGCTGGTAGAGGCGGCCCGCCAGGCCGGGTTGGCCTATCAGCTCGATCCTACTCCGGGACGCACGGCCACCGATGCGGATCTGCTGCAGGTGAGCCGCAATGGGGTGGCGACGGGCCTGGTGAGTATCCCTTGTCGCTATCTGCATACTGGTTCCGAGATCGTCTCTCTGGAGGACATCGAGAGGACGGCAGCTCTGCTGACTCGCTTTGTGCTGGCCTTGAGCGCCGAGGTCAGTCTGATTCCTTAGCGAGCGACCTGGACAAGACAAGAGGCCGGACCCGTGGGTCCGGCCCTTCCCTTCTCGCTCTGGCCGCCGGGGGGACACGTCCATTGGCCAGGCCGAGGGAGCGAGGTGAAGGCAGCGCCGGCGCAGGTCCAGCGGTCTCCCCACGGGGCTCTGCGCTCCTCGCCCCGGGGTGTCCACTTCTCTAGAGGAGGCCGCTGACAGAGTAGAGCCAGGAAGCCGGACTTCCAGCGGGCCTGGCCCCCGGTAGGCGTTGCTCAAGCTGGTCGGCCTCCCCAGGCTGAAGCTGGCTGAGCCTCGAAGGCTGTTCCCCCCGCTGCGGGCTGATAGAGCCGTGGCTGCGCCCTACCCAAGCATCAGCACTTTGCTTATAATGTGAGTACCCAACGCCGTAAGGAGACCGCTGGACTATGCAGCATGTTCCCAATCTACTGAGCCTCAGCCGGATTGCCAGCACCCTGCTTATTTTCGTCCTGGTGCTGATCAACCAGCACTGGGCTTTTTTCGTGGCCACGGTTTTCTTTGTGCTGGCCTCTATCACCGATCTGCTCGACGGCTACCTGGCACGCCGCTATCATCTGGTCTCATCGCTGGGCGTCTTCCTCGATCTGACGGCTGACAAGGTGTTTGTCTCCAGTATCCTGATCGCTCTGGTGCAGATCGGCCTGGTGCCAGCCTGGATCGTTGTGATCATCGTTGCCCGCGAATTCCTGGTCACGGGCCTGCGCTCAATGGCTGCGGCCCAGGGTACCGTGATCGCCGCGGGACGCTGGGGAAAGCAAAAAACCTTTATTACTCTGCTGGCTATCGGCGGTATCCTCCTGGCCCACGGAGTCGGCGATCCCCGTCTGGCTCTCATTCCCACGCCTATCCTGACATCCTCCCCCGCGGCCTGGAGCCTGAGCAGCTTGTTGAATCTGCTGGCAGATATTGCTCTTTTATTAGCCACCTTCTGGACGATTATGTCAGGAGCAGAGTATGTGCTGCGGGCTTTGCCTCTCCTGCAGAGCAAGGAGGATCGCCTGCGCGCCTAGATCGATAGGCGCCTTAGCCATAGTCCAGGCCAGCCCGTAGAGAGCAGCGGGCAAGGGAGAGAGAGACCCACCGGTCCTTTCTCCAGCCTTGCTTGCCTCGCTCACCTCCCGCCAGGTTTAGCGCGAGGAGGCTGCTCCACCAGGCGAGGCCACCACCTCCTTCTGTCCGAGCTTGCGCTCTTTTCCGGCCAGGAGCCGCTCGATATTGTCGGAGTGGAAGAGAATCACAAGCAGGGGGGCAACGATCATGAAGATCATGGCCGGCACGGGCAGCCAGCCGAGAAGCCCGAAGATAACGCCACAGACCATGACTGTGACGCAGCCCACCAGCGAGCCGAGCGAGACATAGCGAGAGAGCGCGATGGTGCTAATGGTGAAGACTGCCCCAATGCCAAAGATAAGGAAGGAGACTGGGGGCGCCACGAAGAGTAGCGAGCCGGCCCCCGTGAGCACGCCTCTCCCCCCCTGGAAGCCGATAAAAATGGGGTGACGGTGACCGATGAGGGCCGCTAAGCCGGCTAGCAGGGGACCCCAGCCCAAGACATGAAAGAAGGGAACGTAGACGGCCAGCAGCATCGGCAAAATACCTTTAGAGAGGTCGAGGACCATGACGATGATGGCTGGCCCTATCCCAAGGACACGGCTAACGTTGGTCGCTCCCGTCTTGCGGCTGCCATAGTTGCGAATATCAAAGTCTCGTCCACGCAGGATCTTGCCCATCCAGTAGCCTGGCGGCAGCGACCCCCAGAGATAGCCAATGACCGCGATGAGCAGGAGCCTGAGCGCGATGAAGATGGGTTGATCAGCGGTTAGCGGCATAGGAGCCTCCTTCGTTGACTCTGTGAAGTCGGAGCTAGCTAGCACCTCTTGATGGCGCGTCGTAGCGCGCCCTTATTATAGGTCACAATGTCCGCTGGATTCCAGCTAACCAGTCCCAGCACGAGCCTCTTCTCCTCCCTGCTCCTCCCTTCAGGCCCTTTCACGTCCCGGCTTCCGACACGAAAGACAGTTTTCCTCTTCCTGTTCCAGTTCCAGGATGAGGGAGGGCCGGCACCGCTTAGTCCTCCAGGGGAGGTGTGCCGCCTGGTCGCTCATCCTCCCACTGTAGACCACACGCTCCGACCACAGGCTACCTTTGCCACCTGCCTGGAGAGGTGCAGAGAGAGCCTGGGGTCTTTGTGGCCCTGGGATGGCTGGCAACTATAAATAACGCTGTAGCAGCCGCTGGCGGAAGAAGGGAGAAAACCTCTTCAAACTACAACTCAGGCGAGAATAGAAAGAGGCCGGGTCAAGCCACAGAAAGTAGAGCTGGCTCACCGGGATCACCAGAGGTCTCTTCTCCCAGCTTCACTCTTGCCATGGGCCTGGGAGCACGCAAGCTCAGGATGGACGCTAGCTGGCAGAGGACTGGTCTTGAGACCAGAGCAGGCTATCAAGCAGGCGGATGCCGCCGATACGGGCAGCCGCCAGCAAGAGCGCTCTGTCAGCCAGTCCTTCCAGGGCCGCCAGCGTCTCAGGATCGCACAGCGCGACATATTCCAGCCTCGCCAGAGGCTCAGCCTTGATGACCTGCTCCATCGCCTGCAGTACCGCTTCCGGTCGCCGTTCGCCCGCAAGTAACAATCCCAAACCGGTCAACAGGGAGCTGTAGACGCTACGAGCAGCGCGCCTCTCCTCCTGGGTCAATAAAGGATAACTCTCGCTATAGGCCAGCCCATCGGCGTCCCGTTGCTCGGGCAGAACAGCAATACTGACATCGATATTAAAGTCCTGGACGAGGCGACGCATCAGGGCAACGGTATAAACATCACTGCGTAATATATATGTGATATCGGGACGGACGAGCATGAGTAGCTTGCAGGCAGTGGTGGCGATAGCCCGCAAGCGCTGGGGATAAAGCTGGGCCTCGATGCATTCGGCCAGTGTCCCAGCCGGAGAGACATAGGTGGCAAAGTCCGCCGGATACATCGCCTCTCGCTCCGGTGCGAAGACCACGTCGACCCCCAGCCGCTCTAGCAGTCGCAGGTTATGCTCGCGCGTCCCTTGCTCGCGCAGGTGGCGAGCCAACTCTTCGGGTGAGGTGAACTGGAGAGGATCGGCAAAGAGACTGACAACGCAGATTTCACACTCCCGCCTGGCCGCCTCGATGAGAGCCAGGTGCCCCGGGTGCAGGCTGCCCTGCGTCGGTACCAGGGCCACGGCTCCCCCAGACAGCCAGCCACGCGCCGTCTCAGTCATCTCCCACAGCTCATGAATCACGCGCATACTTTCTCCCCGGGCTGCGCCCATTTGTATAAAAATGTATCTCTATTATTCATTATGTGGCGCGTATTGTAGTTGCTCTGCCTGGCGGCGTCAACTGACCTACCATGCTATACTAGTCAGGGAGCCGGCCCGCTCTTAGCCACCAGCCGGCGTCTGAGAGGCAGAGCAGCCTGGCTCTTCTGGCGCCGTTGTTGTCGCGGCAGTCTGACTGGCCACCTTATCCCTGTCTCTCCTTGGCCGTGTCACAGGTGACGAGCCGGCTGGCCGTCTTGCCAGGCCGCCCCAGGCCGGTTCTGCGAGAAGTAGCGCCACCTGACCTCTCATGCTATACTACTCAGCGAGGAGGTCTGCGTCTCACCCATGAAGAACGCTCTGTCCCGCCTGAAATGGCTGTTGCGCCTGAGCGCCCTGGTCAGCCTGCTAGCGGGCCTTGGGGCGAGCCTGGCCATTGTCTGGCACCGCCTTGTGACGCCTCAATTGCTCGAGAGTGCCCTGCCGGGTCAGGCGCGGCTCTACCGCTGGCGGCACGGCCACATTTTCTACACCCTGGCTGGTCCAGAGAAGGCGCCGCCGCTGGTCCTCTGGCACGCGCCAGGGCTGGCCGCCTCCGCTTATGAGCTGCGAGAGCTAGCAACCCTTCTGGCGGAGCGCTATCGGGTCTATGCTCCTGACCTGCTGGGCTTTGGCCTCTCCGATCGGCCCGCGCTCCCCTACAACGGGTCGCTCTATACGGACCTGGTGAGCGATTTCCTGCGCGAGGTGGTCGGCGAGCCGGCTCTGCTAGTGGCCCGCGGAGCAAGCTGCCAGTATGTCCTGGAGGCAGCGCAGCGCATCCCCGAGCGATGCCGTGGCCTGGTGCTGCTCTGGCCAGAGCAAGAGGCGGGACTGCGCTGGCAGGGCCTCCCCTGGCTAAGAGAGCTGCTTGCTTCTTTGGCCCATCTCCCTCTGTTGGGCCTGCTCACCTTTTGTCTGCTGACCACGCGGGTCGCTCTTCGCTCCCTGCTGGCGGCGGGGCAGTCCCGCAGCGATCTGGACTATGGCTATGCCACAACCCATCAATTCGGCGCGGAGCATGCTGTTCTGGCCTGGCTGAGCGGCGAGCTGCGGGCGGAGAGAGATGGCAGCCGCTGGGCAGCGGTGGCCTCCCTTCCCTATCCCGTGCTGGTGGTACAGGCAGACTCAGGCAGACGGGGAGAAGAGGCCAGCAGCGAGCCGCAAGGGCAAACGGCCAGAGCCGAGCTGCTCCGGATCACTTCCCAGGGTTATACCGTTGATCGCCAGGCAGCCGCCTTGATCAGCGCCCGCCTGAGTGAGTGGCCAGCGCCCCCCCGGTCCTCCGAGGAGGCTTCCGGTCGCGCCCCAGGCGCGGGCCAGGGAGAAGAGGCCGACCCGCCCGCAGAGAGCGAGCCAGCAACCAGCGCAAGCGCGGAGGTCCCAACTCCATCGCCCGCCGAAACGGCCTCCGCCATCGAAGCGTACTGCCTCAAATGCAAGCAGAAGAGCTTGATGCTCAATGTCAGCGAGACAATCCTGAAGAACGGGCGCCCGGCTCTGCAGGGCACCTGCGCGCGCTGCGGGACACGCATGTACCGCATCGGTCGTCGTTGATCCATCCAGGCAGCGTGACGACGACCGGCCAGCGGTGGTCTCTGGCGGGTGTGGATCACAGCATCGGTTGGAGCAGCGCGACGGAATGGCGCCCGTTGGCCGTTTGTAAAGATAAGAAGGAGGAATGGCATAGCAGCAAAGGAAGGAGCTGGAGGCCGGTCAAGCCACGAGCTGCGCGGGCCACCTGAGCCGTCAGTTGTTGGGCCTGGCGCGCTCAGCCTGACGGGCGGAGCATGTGGACCCATTGAGTACAATCCCATAGCAAAAATGGCTACCTGATTTGACTTGACGTCCGGTTTTTAAGACCGTATAATCTCTGTCATGTGTTGCGCACCTGGCGTAGCACCTGCTGCGCGCTGAGCAGCCCTAGAGGGACCCTGAGAGACGGCCCAACCACGTGGCAGCAATTGCCCCAAACTCTGCACGGATGCATGCACAGCGGATCGTGATCGCCGAGCCGCGCAGACGTCAGCCGCGGCCTGGCGACCAGTTGCAACAGAAGCATGCCTGTTCTCTTCCCCGGTTTTAGCAACCCACCGGGTCCGCCTGGTGGGAGAGGCTACGGATTCGCCTTCTGCAGACAAGCCTGCCCCGGGCAGGCCGTTCACGCTATGGCCACGGCCAGGCCCCGCCCAGGGCAAGCAAGCCAGTAAGAGCGTCAGATAAGCGGATGGACAGGCAGAAAGGCATCCATCCCAGCGACCCTACCGCGAGTCAGGTGAGCCGCTGAGCGCAGAGAGAGGGACTGCTATGAGGCCAGCCGAGATCGGAGGGGGACCATCGGCAGGGCAGTCCAGCCGCGCCAGAGCGGGCAGAGCGTCAGCTGAGCCGACCCAGCCCACAGCCTGTCGAGTGTGGGGAATCAGGCTGCGAGCTGTCCCACGGATCAATGGACCGGACGCTTCCAAGCCAGTGTTAGCTAGCGATCGTGAAGATCTGGGAGAGGCAACCGCGAACGAATCACGCTTCGATCACGAGCCTTAAGACCAGAGAGGAGTAGGAGTCTAATATGAGTATTGGTGGACAGAGCGATGTAACACCCGAGCGCAAGGTCTACTTTCTGACCCCTGAAGGATATCGCAAGAAGAAAGAGCGCCTGGAATACCTGCGCACGGTCAAGCGCCAGGAGGTCGCGGACTTCATCCATGATGCCAAAGAAGCCGGCGACATCAGCGAAAGCGGCGCCTACGAGGAGGCCAAGCGCCAGCAGGCTGCGGTAGAAGGCGAGATTCTGGAGCTGGAGAAGTTGCTGGCCTCTTCCGAGATCATGACCGCCGATATGCACAACGATCTTGAAGGCCCTCCAGTCGTGCGTATCGGTATGCAGGTAGAAGTTGAGACCGAGAGCGGCGCAGCACGCACTTTCAAGATCGTAGAGACCTACGAGGCCGATCCCAAGTCCGGTTTGATCTCCGACCAGTCTCCAGTCGGCAAGGCTCTGCTCGGCCATAAGGCGGGCGACGTGGTGAGCGTTTCAACGCCGGGTGGCGTGACGACCTACAAGATTCTGTCGGTACGCCCAATGCTCTAAGCAAGCACGCTGGCGGAGCCTGGCCACCCGCCCCAGGGCAGCGCCGGCTCCCGCCCTTCCGATGCCCAAGCAGCGAAAGCAGGGTGGCTCCGCCGCCGCGCGCGCTCTTCCTCCAGCGCGTGAGCAGGCGTTGATCGCCACCCTGCTCGCTTTAGCAGGTGGGTAGCCAGCCTGTCGGTCTGCCTGCCTGTCTCCCTGTCGGTCTGCCTGCCTGCCTCTCCGATCAGGCCCCTGCAGTCCGCGAACCAGCCGGCGAACTGGCTAAGGGCTAGATGACAAAGCGGCCATCCTTGTAGAAGAGGAGGCCATCGACGCGAATCTCGCTGTCCTGACGCATATCGCACACCAGATCCCAGTGCAGAGCCGACTGATTCAGACCGCCGGTTTCAGGATAGGAGGCCCCCAGGGCCAGATGAATCGTCCCCCCAAACTTTTCATCAAAGAGGGGCTGCCTGGTAACGCGCTGGATGCGATAATTGTTGCCAATAGCGAACTCGCCCAGACGGCGGGCGCCCTCATCGAGGGCCAGCATATGCTCTAGCTGAGGCTGACCCTGGGCGGCCTGAGCCTCCACAACCAGCCCGTTTTCCAAGCGCAGGCGCACGTCCTCAACCTGCATCCCCTGATAGCTGCAGGGGAAGCGGAAGCGAATCCAGCCGTTGGCCGAGGTCTCCAGCGGACTGGTAAAGATCTCACCACCGGGCAAGTTATAGCGGCCATCATCGCTGACAAAGCGCCGTCCCTTGTAGGACAGCGTCAACTCGACATCGGGACCGCGCAGCTCGACGTTCGCTTCCTGGCGCTCGCTGAGCCAGGCGACCAGGCGCTGCTGCTGCTGGTGCAGCTCCATCCAACGGGTCACCGGGTCCTCGTCATCCAGGAAGCAGGCCCGGTAGAGAAAGTCCTCAAAGTCGCTCAGGGACATCCCTGTATCCTGGGCATAGGCCGGGGTTGGGAACATTGTGGCTGTCCAGCGCAGCGACCCCGGGGCATGGCGCTGGTCGGGTCGGGTACGCTCCATCAGCCGTTGGCTCAACACGCGCGACGCCTGGCGCGAGAGGGCCAGGCGAGCCGGATCAACGCCCCTCAGCTCACAGGTGTTTTCCTCCGACTCGATGCTGAGCAGCGCCTCAAACTCCTCCCAGACCAAACGCCGCAGCGGCGACACAAAGGTCAGCTGTTCCTCGCTGGCCTCCTTGAGGATAATCTCAGCCAGACCTGGCAGCTGCAACAGGGTAGAAACATGGGCGCCGGCGCGCACGGCTTCACGTGCAACCTCACGAATGAGAGGGGCCGCCAATGGGGTAGCGATAATCGCCAGGCGGTCCCCCCGACGCAGTTCCAGCGAATGGTGGACGAGCACGCGCGCCATGCGCTCGACACGAGGATCGGTCATAGTCTTGCTCTCTGCCTCCTTACACCGTCACGCCTGCGCTGCCCGCTCCGATCCCGCCTCTGTGGCTCCCGGCGGCGCAGCGGCAGGCTCGATTCTGGTCGGTAGCCCGAACCAGCCAATGAGACCGGCCAGCACCGTCAGCCAGCCTCCAATAATAAACAGAATATACACCGGGATGAATTGGGCAAGATAGCCCCCCAGAGCGATCGAAAGCACGCTGGCGATAAACATGCTGGTCTGAATGACGGCTTCCACCCGCCCGATCAGGGTCCGCGGGGAGCAGAGGAGCAGCAGCGCCATATAGCCAACTTCGATGCCGCCCTGGAGCAGGCCCGTCAGAAAGTAGAAGAAGAACGCCAGCGGGAACCAGACCTGCAGACCGAAGGCCACGATGCCCAAGCCCGTCAGAAAGACGCTGCCGGTCAATACGGAGCGCGGAGAGAGCTTCTTGCTCAAAGCGCCCGCGATCAGGGAGCCGATGAGCAGACCAACCCCGCTGGCCGTGGCCATCGGGCCATAGAGTTCAGGATTGGCATGCAGACGCTGGCTGATAAAAACGATGTCGAGGGCATTGAGCGCGCCCACCCCAAACCAGTTGATTACCAGGAGGATCATCAGGACGCAGAGCACACGCGAGCCAAGCACAAAGCGAAAGCCCTCGGCCAGCTCCTTCAGCACGGCCCGGACGGCGCCAGCGCCACTCTCGCCCGCCTCTGGCCGACGCCGGGCACCCGGATGCAGGGCCTGGGCCGAGACGCGCAGCGCCATAATACAGAGGGCCGAGACCAGGAAGGAGGCAGCGTTGAGCACGACGCCGAGGTAGGGACCCACCAGGAAGTAAAGGCCCGCGCCAAGACTCGGGCCGGCAATGATCGCAAAAGCAAAACTCGACTGCAGAATCGAGGCCGCCCTCGGCTGGTCCTGCTCGGCCAGAATGACCTGCAGCACGCCCGAGCGGGCAGGCATAAAGAAGCGCCCCAGGCTGCCAATCAGGAAGACCGCCAGGTAGACGGTCGGCAAGCGCAGGGCCGGCGGCACCAACAGCGGCCATAGAGCGATAAAGCAGCGCAACAGGTCGGAAACGATCATGGTCTGGCGGCGATTCCAGCGATCCACAAAGACGCCAGCGATCGGCCCAACCAGAACATAGGTCAGATACTGAGCCGCCCAGATACCACTCACCGAGGCCGCCGTACCCGCCTGAGCGTAGACCCAGATCTGCAGGGTGGCACTGTAAACAAAATCCCCAAGATAGGAGATGATCTGGCCGCCGGTCAAAAAAAGAAAGTTGCGATTGCGCAGCAAGCCCACGGGAGGAAGCTCTCCCGGCGACTGCTCTACTGACTGCGGTGTGGTCGATTGCTGCGAATCTAAAGACATGCAGAACTTCCTTTCTCTGTCGCAGTAGCTACCTATTGCATCCAATGCAGACAAAGCAAGACCATGTCCAGTCAGTGCTCCCGCCGGTGGCCCGGTGGGAGCGCGCTTCAGGCAAACGAGCGAGCACAGGGGGACACCTCGACCCCGTCAAGGGCCGCCTCGGAGATGTCCGCGAGAACGAGGGAATGTGGCACCCCAGCCCAGCCAGATCGGCCAGCAGCACGGAAAGACAGCCATGACCCTCCAGGCCCGGCCGGCCAAGGCAACCGGCCCAGAAGAGCGACATGCACTCAGGCAGCACTGACTCAGGCTCTCCCGACTACGCCCTGCTCGGCCGACTGGCCAGCCAGCTCGGGGAACGCTCTCCCGCAAGGGGAGGGAGCCACCTCCGGTAGCTACGCCTTTTCTCAGCCGAACAAAAGCAGCAAAGCAACGATCATGTAGATCTGGCAGAGCCTTTTAGCTACCTATGGTTCGCAATACTCAGGCATTGATCTATTCTTATCGACCAATATTTGCAATCATGCAAAAAGATAAAGTACAGATGGCCATGTTGTCAAGGCATTTTCTAGCAAGATCATCAGCTCAGCGGTTTGGCAGGGATAGCCTGCTATCTCTGCAATTCGGCAGGGAAAAAGAAGGCTGGCTGGCAGCTAGCGAGACATGCTACAATAGAGGGGTAACCACTGCGGGTATGGCCAGCCACAGTGGTTCTGTGGCTTCTAAGAGGGGGGAGACCATTCATGACAGAGAGCGCAGCGGCAGCGAGAAGGCCGAATCGGAGCGGCCCGCCAATTGACGTGGACATCTACAGCGGCTCGGCCACCCCGGAGCTGGCGCAGGCCGTAGCGAGCTGCCTGGGGCGTCCATTGGGGAGGCGGGAGCTGCATCGTTTTGCCGACGGCGAATGCCACGTGCAGATCCAGGAGAGCGTGCGCGGCAGGGACATCTACATCGTGCAGTCGACCTGCCACCCGGTCAACGAGCACCTGATGGAGCTGCTCGTGATGATCGACGCTTTCCGTCGCGCCTCGGCCGCACGCATTACCGCCGTCATCCCCTACTATGGCTATGCGCGCCAGGAGAAGAAGACCACGGGGCGCGAGCCGATTACCGCCAAACTCGTCGCCAACCTGCTATCGACAGCCGGAGCCGACCGGGTCGTCTCCGTTGACCTGCACTCGCCGGCCATTCAGGGCTTCTTTGACATCGGCATGGACCATTTGACCGCCATCCCGCTGCTGGGCGAATACCTGCGCCAGCACATCGACCTGAGCGACGCCGTGGTCGTGACGCCAGACACCGGGCGCGTCAAGGTGGCCGATGTCTACGCCAACATGCTCAACATTCCGCTGGTCGTGATGCACAAGCGGCGCGGGGGGAACCACGCCCAGGATGTGGAGGTCAGCGCGATCGTTGGCGAGGTCGCCGGCAAGCGGCCCATCATCGTGGACGATATCATCTCGACTGGCGGGACGATCATCACCTGCACTCAGGCCCTGCTCGAGGCCGGGGCCCAGCCAGACATCACGGTAGTCGCCACCCACGCCGTGCTGACGCCGCCGGCGGAAGAACGCCTCTGCATGCCCGAGATCACGCGCGTGGTCACTACCGATACGATCCCGCTGGGCGGCAAGACTCTCGGCGGCAAGGTCGTGGTGATCTCCGTCGCCTCCCTGCTGGCGGAAACGATCGAGCGCCTGCACGAGGGGCGCTCGATCAGCGCCCTCTTCCGCGACTGGCGTGAGAGCTATCCTGTCTAATATTGACACATCCTATCGGGAACGCTCATAATATAGAGGCATCTTATCAGGGTGCCACGGGCATACTTGCCCCAACCAGGGGCAGCAAGGAGCGTTTCATGCTAACCTTTGAAGATGTGACCGGTTTCTTCCTGAAGGCGGCTGCGGAGGTCGGGCTGACGGCACATCCCGAGTACTGGATCAACTCCCGCACCATGGAACGTGAATTTGCCTGCACCTGTCACATCGGAAGCTGCGAACAGGTTGAAAACTCCAGCATCTGCACCGTCTCTTTTAGCTGGGGCAGTCTGGATACCGCGCTCTCTCTCGAAGGACCTCGGGGAGTCTGCGATTTCTTCCACGAGCCGCACGCCGACTGTCCGCACCTGCGTACGCGCGAGATCCCCGCGCTGGTGCTGGATCTCTCCTACTCGCTTTCTCTCAAAGGCACAACGCTCTCGGAAGAGACGCTCCTCTCTCTGACCCAGATGCTCAGGCTGCGCGCCAGCGAGCACAGCAGCCGCACGGTCGAGACCCGGCCCGGTGTCACGCTGACTCTGCAGGACCATCGGCTCGTGCCAGAGTCGCTGACGCTGCAGCAGCGCGTGGAGCTCCCGATCTGGCACCCAGAGGGTCTGCGCGGTCTCCTTGAGAGTTCTCCTTACCACTATAGCGGGGGTCATACACCAGGTCTCAGCTGGAGTCATCGCTACAACGACGAAGAGGAGGAGAGCGAGGCGGAGATTGTGGCCGATGACCCACATCCCGAAGAATGGCTACCTCGGGTCATGGTCGATGTCTGCCAGGACATTGTGCATGTGCTTGAAGCCTTGAGCGCGGTCTGCTCTCTTCCCGAGTAAGCTCCGGGAGAGAGCAGACCACCTGCCTGACCTACCCTCATCTGCACAATAAGCCGTCTTTTTTCTCTCTATTCCCCTGCTCTTCTCTTTTCTTTTTTGTCAGGGAAGGGCTTTTTTTCTGTACCTTCTTCTGTTTTCCTTCCCTTCCTCTTGATCCGCCTGTCTCGCTGGAACCTCTCCTCCGACTCAATAGCGACGCGGCGGCTTCCGGCGACGCTCCGGTGGCAGCAGGACGTCGATAGCGTCATCAACGGTGACAATGCCCCGTAGCAGCCCCTCGTCGTTGACGACCGGCACAGCCAGCAGGTTGTATTTGGCAATGACCTCGGCGACGCTGCGAGCATCGGCCTCGGGCCGCACGGTGACAAGATCGCGCAGCATCAGTTCCTGCAGGCTTTGCTCAGGCGAGGCCACCAGCAGCTTCCAGATCGAGACCACGCCAAGCAGGCGCGGCTCGTCGCGCTCCTCGTCGTCGACGACGTAGATGTAGACGGCCTGGCCGTCCTGGTCGAGGATATGGCGGCGCAGGGCTTCCAGGGCCTCGGCGCTGCTCCGGCTGCTACTGAGGGCCAGGTAGTCGGTGGTCATAAGGCCACCGGCGGAGTCCTCGGCGTACTCCAGCAGCTCACGGACATCCTCGGATTCTTCGGGAGTGAGCAGGCGCAGCAGCTCCTGGGCCCGCTCCTCTGGCAGGCGCGCCAGCAGGTCAGCGACCTCGTCCGGCTCCATTGCCTGCAGAATGGCGGCGGCCCGCGCGGCGCTGAGTTTCTCCAGGATGTAGGTCTGGCGCTCGGTGTCTACTTCCTGGAGAATGTCCGCGGCGGTCTCGTCGTCGAGGCCCTCCAAGAGACGCGCCCCCTGGGCCGGGGTGAGCTGGTGAATGATGTCGGCGATGTCGGCGGGGCGCAGCTCGGCCAGGGGACCGCTCGGCTGGCGCCGCAGCTCCTGCTGCGCCAGCCCCTCTAGCCCTCCTCGGCGCTCACCTGTCCCTCTCTCTGTCCGACCCTCCTCTGTCTCCTCCGACGGTGGCTCCCCCTCGCGCAATGGTTCGAGCCGCTCCCAGGGAATGAGGTGGCCCGGCGCCTCGCGCCCCCTGGCCCCCAGGAGCCAGGCCGGCACCAGGCGCCGCAGCAGCCCCCAGGGACTGGTGTCGATCCCCACAATGCGCCAGTCCGCTTCCAGGCAGACATCGTTGACGCGCACCGGGCGCCGCCGCTCCAGGTCGACCGCCTGCCTGTCCAGGACCTCGCGCGCCAGGCTGATCTCCTGCTCCACGGCGGCGGGAGGCGGCAGCTCGGGCAGGGCCATGCGCAAGATTAGGGCCTGATCATGTACCTGGACCGCCAGGGGCGTGACGCGCCAGAGACGCCCGTCCTGGCCTTCTACCAGCAGCGCGCTGGCGTAGGTAGGCCCACCAGGCTCTTCGCGCGCTTGCGCGGGCGCTACCAGAACATCGGTGAGTTTTCCAACGCGCGCACCCTGGGGATCCTCCACAGGTGCACCGAGTAGATGGCTCAAATATAACATCTTGCCTTTATTTCGACATTTCGAGTCGCGAATCCGAAGCTACGCCCTCGGGAGTGCGGACCGCGCCCACGCGAGCCACGCCATCGCTGGTCTCCGCCGCGCTTGCGCCCAGGCCGGCATGCCGCTTGCAGGCGGCGATGAAGTCGCGGAAGAGGGGATGGGGGCGGTTCGGACGGCTCTTAAACTCAGGATGGAACTGGGAAGCGACAAACCAGGGATGGTCAGCCAGCTCGATAATTTCGACCAGGCTGTTATCGGCGGAGCGCCCGCTGATAACCAGGCCGTGGGCTTCCATGCGCTTGCGGTACTCATTGTTGAACTCATAGCGGTGGCGATGGCGCTCGAAGACGATCGCTTCGCCGTAGGCCTGGTAGGCGCGGGTGCCGGGGATCAGGCAACAGACCCAGTTGCCCAGGCGCATGGTGCCACCTTTTTCTGAGATGTGGCGCTGGGTTGGCATCAGGTCGATGACGGGATGAGGGGAGTGAGGATCGAACTCCGAGCTGTTGGCCCCTTCGAGGCCGAGGACGTTGCGGGCAAATTCGATGACGCTGACCTGCATTCCGAGACAGAGGCCCAGATAGGGCGTGTGGCTGCGGCGCGCATAGCCGGCGGCTTTGATTTTGCCTTCAACCCCACGAGGGCCGAAGCCGCCGGGCACGACGATCCCGTGGACATCCTCCAGGGCCTCGGTATAGGCCTCGCCCATCTTTTCCAGCGCCTCGGAATTGATCCACTTGATCTGGACGTCGACGTCGTGATACCAGCCGGCGTGGCGCAGGGCCTCGGCCACCGAGAGATAGGCATCGTGCAGCTCGACGTACTTGCCCACCAGACCGACCGTCAGGGCCGGGCGCGGCTTCTTGATTTTCTCTACCAGGGCGCGCCACTCCTCCATCTGGGGGGCGTGGCCCGGCAGAGAGAGGGCCTGCACCAGGTAGTCGCCGAGGCCGGCCTCCTCCAAAATCAGGGGGATCTCATAGATGGTTTCAACGGTGAGCAGGGGGACGACGGCGCGGGTCTCGACATTGCAGAAGAGGGCGATTTTCTCGCGCAGCTCCTCGCTGACGGGATAGTCGGAGCGACAGAGGATGACGTCGGGCTGAATGCCAACGCGCAGCAGCTCCTTGACGCTGTGCTGGGTCGGCTTCGTTTTTAGCTCGCGGGTCGCCCCCAGGTAGGGGAGCAAGGTGACGTGGAGATAGAGGACATTGGCCCGCCCCACGTCCTTGCGCATCTGACGAATGGCCTCCAAAAATGGCTCGCCCTCGATATCGCCGACGGTGCCACCCACTTCGACAATGACTACGTCGGCGTCCGAGCGGCGAGCCACGTTGTGGATGCGCTCCTTGATCTCGTTGGTAATATGGGGAATCACCTGAATCGTGCCCCCCAGGTACTCGCCCCGTCGCTCTTTGCTGATGACGGTGGCGTAGACCTGGCCGGTGGTGACGTTATTGGCCTGGTACGCTGGTTCGTCGGTAAAGCGCTCGTAGTGGCCCAGATCAAGATCGGTCTCCGCTCCATCGTCGGTCACAAAAACCTCCCCATGCTGATAGGGGGACATGGTGCCGGGGTCGACGTTGATGTAGGGGTCAAGCTTCATGATGGAGACGGAGATCCCGCGGTTCTTGAGCAGGCGCCCAATGGATGCGACGCTAATACCCTTGCCCACAGACGACGCCACACCGCCGGTCACAAAGATAAATTTTGACATAAGAACTCCTCCTCGTGTGGAGCCTTTACCATCGCGTATGAGACCGTCTTCATTCGCTCACTCAGCTCCTCTACTCACAGACTGCCTGGCCAGGGCAGGGTTGGCCTGGCGCACAGCAGGCACGGAGAGAGCCAGGTTCAGGTTCCGGCGAAGCCTCACTCAAGGCCGCTTGCCGCTGACGAGGTGCTCTTCCTGAGCCAGGCCCAGGCAGGTCAGGTCAGGCCAGATCAGGTCAGCAAAGTGGCACCCCGGACAGGCGAGGACAGCCGAGCCGCCTCGCTCCTCTCGCCTGTCCGCCCATACAGACGAGACGCCCGCCAGCCCGCCGGCGGCTACTCTCGCTTCAGAAGAGCGGCAGCCGGACCGGACCTGAACCTGGCAGCCTCCTCACTTACACAACAGCCCCCGCTCAGCTCAGGCTGCGGCAGGAGAGGATGACGACCTGCGTTTCTGCTGGCAGGTTACTCTGCGAGATGACGAGCTTGGGCTGGGGACTGATCGAGTCCACGCCCATCTCGCGGCAAAAGGTCACGAGCGCTTCAGGCAGCGACTGCGAGTCGTCGGCCGCCAGAGGATAGTAGTGCATGGGAATGACGATGCGCGGCACGACCTGGCTGATTACTTCAGCCGCCTGCGCGGCGGTGAGGGTGTGCGCGCCCCCGATGGGCACTAGCAGGACGTCTGCATCGGCGACCTCCTCAAGCTGCTCCTCTTGCAGGATGTGGCCCAGGTCGCCGAGGTGGCAGACGACGATGCCATCTATGTGAATGACATAGATGGTATTGCGCCCACGTTCGCGCCCCCGCTGATTGTCATGATAGGAGGCGACGCCAGTGATCAGCACGTCGCTGATCTCGTACTCGCCCGGCCCGCGCACAATACGGGGATTCCCCTGGACGGCGCGGACATAGTTGTGGTTGGGATGGTCGTGACTGATGGTGACAATCGAGGCGCTGACTTTACCCAGGCGCAGAGGCTCCTTCTGCTGCGGGGCGACTTCCGTCTGGGGAGCGAACGGGTCCGTGATGAGCGTGACTTGTTTTCCTCGCAACTGAAAACAGGAGTGGCCGAGCCAGGAAATCTCCATTGCAAAATGTGAGGACACCCGGAGGTGTCCGCTCCCGCTAAATTCAAGAAGAGGGTAGCCGTCAGTCACGCGCTCATGCCTGGCAGACTCCCCTCGCGTTGCCTTGCTGGTCGTCTGTTTCTGAATGGAAAACATAAGTTCGGGCGGGGACTGCAGTCCTCGCCCGGATTATATTGTACCACAGGGATAGGTCTTCTACAAGGGAAGCCCGTACCAATCGAGCCTTTTTCTTTGCTGGATATCCATCCCCTTTCTAGCCCTCCCCCGCATGGCCCGCTCCCCCCACAGGCCAGCTTGCTTGACGGGACCTGGGCCTGCGGGTTATACTGCGGCGATAAGCGCGCTCCCCCCAGGCGCTGGCCGCCGGCTCCTGGCCGGAGTTTCCGGCCGGGCGAGAAGAGCTGCTCCGCTCCTTTTGCTTCGGCACGGCGCTCAGGGCGGGAAAGCGCAACAAGGCGAGGCGCGGCTACAACTCGCGCAACATCTGAATAGGATGCCCCTATGCGCCTGGAGGAACATGTGGCATTTTCGACGGCGGCGGCCCTGGTGGCCCTGCCGTGGCTGAAAGATGAGGTCTGGCTGCCCTACGCGGCCAGCATTCTGATCGATGTCGACCATTATCTGGAGTTCGTGGCGGCCCGCCGGCGCCTGAGCTTGCGCGAGGCCCTGCGCTATCTGCGCACGCCCCATCGCCAGCGCGGTCCCCTGCCAAAGCCGTTGCATCAACCGCTGACTTTGAGCGCCCTGGCGGCGCTGGCCGCTCTCACGCGCCAGCGCTGGCTGTGGCTGGTGCTGGCAGGAATGCTTTTTCATGTAAGCCTGGACGCCTGCAATAATCGCCTGGTGCGCCGCATTCAGGGACAGCTCCAGCAACAGGCCGCTGGACGCTGCCCACGCTGCGCTCGCTCAACGACCCGGCTGGAGCTGCACGCCCGCCGTCCGCTGCGGACACTGCTGGCTCGCTACCAGCGCACCAATTATGAGGTGCTTTGTCCAGACTGCCATCGCCTGCTCCACCAGCAGGGGCGAGCGGTGAGCGGTAGACAGGAGATCACGTCCGCCGCTCCTGCTCAGTGAGGACTAAGCGGGCTGGCCGCTCTTTCTTGCTTGCTTGCCTGTCTATCTGCCTGCCGCGGCCACTGCGGCCCGAGCAGCCCGATTCTCTCCTGCCCGGCCGCCCCCATCTCGACGCCTGCAGGCGTCTGTGATATAATCGTCGCAAAGGTTTGGCCATTTGAATGGCCTGCGATGAAAGCGAGGGAGAACCTTGAATACGTTGCAAGCCTGGGCCCCGGCTCTTCGGGTGATCCAGATCATCCTGTCGGTGGCCGTTATCCTCTTTATCTTGCTGCAGGCACGCAGCGCCGGCCTGGGAAGCATCTTCGGCGGCGTCAGCACAGGCTCGGTCTTTAAGACTCGCCGCGGGGTGGAGCGCCTGATCTTTAATTTGACGATTGCCTTTGTGGCCCTCTTCGCCCTGATTTCGGTGATCATGATGATGATCCCCGCCTAGCCCAGGCGGGCGGCCCAGGAACCTGGCTCAGGGGCGCGTGGGAAGGCCGTTCCCCTTTCAACAGCTCAGCGCTGCTTCAGACAGTCAGGCTGCTCCCCGCCCCACCATCCCCCCCTGTCCCCCCACCAGGCTCAGCGCCTTCCTCCGGAGCGGACAGGTCTCTCTTTCTCCTGTCAACTTTTTCGCATTTTTTGGCTTTTTATCACCTAAAAACCCCCCAAATCCGCTTCCTCTTCCCCTGCCCGTCCGCTCGCCAGAGACAGAATCGGACAATGGCTGCGCTTGTCCTTAAACGTTAGATAGATATAAATGGATTCATAGATGTAACGCTGTCCGGGATCTTTGAAGTCGACTGCGATGCTATGCGCTTCTCCAGACTGCTGCTTCCGCGCTGGTACATTGACATCTTCCATCGCCGCTCTTTACAATCATAGCAGGCAAGCAAGGAGCGGGAAGCGAGTATGATGGAGCAACCGCTGAGTTTCTCAAGTGAGGCGCGCGAGGGGGACGGGTTTGGCAGCGAGGCGGCGGAGGAGCTGCTGCCGCCGGAGGTGCCGCGCGAGCTGGGCCATTATCGCCTGGTACGTCTGCTGGGCCGAGGAGGCTTTGCCGAGGTCTACCTGGGCGAGCATCGCTATTTGGGGACGGCGGTGGCCCTGAAGCTGCTACGCCCCTGCCCGAGTCCCGAGCCGCTTCGACGTTTCCAGGAGGAGGCCCGTTTGGCGGCGCGCTTGCGCCATCCCCATATTGTGAGCATTCTCGATTTCGTTCTGCTCGAGGAGAGCGGTGTGGCCTTTCTGGTGATGGAGTACGCGCCTGGCGGGACTTTACGTCAGCGCCATCCTCGCGGCAGTCGCCTGCATCCCGCGACGATTCTGCTCTATTTGCAGCAGATCGGGGCGGCTCTGGACTACGCTCATCGTCAGCGCTGCATTCATTGTGATATTAAGCCGGAGAACATGCTGATTGGGGGCGATGGCTCGATCTTGTTGAGCGATTTCGGAATTGCGGCTTTGGCCAGACCGGGGCAGGGAGAGGAGAGCTGGCAGGCGGCCGAGGCCATCGCGGGAACGCTGGCTTATATGGCGCCGGAGCAGTTGGCCGGTCAGCCGCAGTTTGCCAGCGATCAGTACGCACTGGGAGTGGTGGTCTACGAGTGGCTCTGCGGCGAGTGTCCTTTCCGCGGTTCGCCCGCCGAGGTTCTGGCTCAGCACGTTCATGCTCCTCCACCGTCGTTGCGTCAGCGTATGCCGACCCTGCCGCCGGCTCTGGTGGCCGTCGTGGAGAGAGCGTTGGCGAAGCAGCCGGAGGCGCGTTTCGCTACGGTGCTGGAATTTGTGCGGGCCTACGAGCAGGCCCTGGGACGGACCCTGCGCCCGCGCCCCCAGGTCTCCCGGCCCCTGATCGAGCGTCCCTCGCGCCGCGCCTTGGTGGTGGGGATCACCAGCCTGGCCGCCAGTGGCTTGCTCGGCGGCGGCCTGGCCTGGCTGGCCCTGGCACCTCAGCAGCATCCAAGTCGCTCGCTGCTGCCCGGTTGCCCGCTGCCCGTGAGTCGGCCAACCGTCCATCCGCCCCAGGCGCCAGCTCAGGCCACACCGGTCCTCCCCCAGGAGCAAGAGCAGGGCCAGGGTCACGCCTCTTCCTCCCTTCTTTCACCGGCAGGCGCTCCCGCGTCCTTTTAAGCTGAGGGCGCCTGGCTTCTGCGCCTCCTTCCTTGACAGGCCCTCCGTCACTGTGCTACCATTCAGCCGTTATGGCTACCCTCACAGGTCTTTCTACCAGCGTCGGCCTGCGCACGGCCTCGTTGCGCAGCGACGCCATCCGCCCGACCCAGATCGCGCATGCTCCAGCCGCCCAGACCTGGCGCAGCCTGGGCGGCAGAGAGAGAGGAGCAGCGCCACGCCGTTAAACGGGCCAGCATCCAGGCGGCCACCCGCGCAGGCTCTCCGCCGGCCTGGCTTCTGGTCTGGGTGGATCTGGCTCTTTCCGTTGGGCTTTGCTCTGGTACGGCTTTTGGACGCTTCCACCTGGAGAAGGCGATAGCGATCGGATCGCTCGCCAGCTCCCGGCCCTTTTCCTCTCTCTATCTGCCCTTCAGCGATTTTCTTCCAGCTTGACCCGGTCTCGCCCCAGACGAGCAGGCACGCTCTCTGCGGCTGGGCGGGTCTTCTTCCGGCCTGCTCTGGCCTCGTTCCAGATCTCCAGCGTCGCTGCGTCAGGCATTCCTTTTACATCTTGCAGGCTTAAAGACTGTCATTGCTTGTCGACAGATTGTGGGGAGTGCAGGAAGGATCGAAAGGAGCGACAGAGACAATGGAGACGAGGACCGAGGTTCAGGGGGACCAGGCAGGGCCAGTCTCCGCGCGGGCTGGGCTGACACGCGGCGGGCGTTGGCGACTGCTGTTGGCTTACGATGGCTATAATCTGGCGACGAATGCGACCCTGAGCAGCGGGGTCTGGATGATCTATTTGGCCCACCACGGCTACAGTCTGGTGGCTATTGGCTTACTGGAGATGACCCTGCATGTGATAAAGTTGTGTGCAGAGGTTCCGGCGGGGATCTATGCCGATCTGCTGGGGCGCCGCCGTAGCCTTTTTCTGTACTGTGGTCTGTCTGCGGCGGCCATGCTCTGTCTGGCACTTCCGCTCTGGCCATCCGTTGTGCTCAGTTTTGGGCTATGGGGTCTGGCCTTTGCTTTCCGCGGTGGGGCGGAGGAGGCCCTGCTCTGGGGTCTGGCGCGTCGCTGCGTGGCTGACGAGCGGCAGCAGCAGGGCTATTATAGCCGCTTGATCAGTCGCATGTATCTGCTAGCGCTGGTCGCTGAGGCCGCGGGCACGAGCCTGGGAGGCGTCTGCGGCCAGCTAGAGGAGGCGCTGCCGTTCGTGGCGCAGGCGGCTTTGGCCCTTCTGGCGATGCTGCCCCTGCTGGCGCTTCCCGAGGAGCGCGGCGCCAGCCTGCGCCAGCCGCTGGGACATCTGCAGCAAGGCTTGCGCGCCGTGCGGGACGATCGCCTGCTGGTCGGCTTGCTGCTGCTGGCGGGACTGGTCGAGGGCTGTGGCCTGACCATTTATTACTACCACCAGCTTTATCTGGTTGACCTGGGGCTGACTCTGTCTCAGGTGGGCCTGGTGATCGCTGTCAGCCAGCTTATCAGCTTCGGCTGCACGGCCCTGGCACCCGTCCTGCTGGCTCGCCTGGGGCGCGCCCGACTGCTGCCTCTGCTGCTGGTGATGCTGGCCAGTGGGCTGCTGGTGATGAGTCTATCGCTGGCGGCGCTGAGCCTGGCGGGCTTTCTGGTGCTTTTCCAGGGAGCTTACGCCCTCTGGCAACCGGTGATGAGCACCTGGCTCAATGAGCGCTGCTCCGAGGCCCAGCGAGCCACCGTGCTCTCCTTGCAGACGGGCCTCTTTAGTGTGGCGATGGTGGCGCTCTTCCCGCTCTTCGGCCTGGGACTGGGAGAAATGAGCTACCGGACCCTCTATCGCGGGCTTGGGCTGGCGGCCACCGGCGGCCTGGCGCTCGCCGCCCTGTACCGCTTTGTTTTCTGGTCCAGGCGGGGATGGCAGGTCAGGCGACAGAAGAAGGGGGCGGGGACGCGAGCGCGGTGAGGCGGCCCGGTCGGCAGGGGGCGGCCCCTCCCCTCTGCCGGCCGACCTGTCGCTTTTTTATGCACAACTCACAAATTCTTAGCTACTAGTCATGCAGTGATCTTGTATGACATGACGTTATGGAAACGTGGCCGCGCTAGAACTGAGCAGCAGGCACTTTCAGAGTCTTACGAGTACTTGACGAGCTTTGCCCTCTCTCCTACAATAAGTATGCAGGTAGATTGTCAGCCAGGGGCCAGACATAGCCAGCATCCCCGCCTTCATACCGGCAGCATCTGGGGAAGTCCGCCCGGCATAGGGCTTGCAAGCACAGGCAAGAGAACAGGCACGATGGTTGATCATTCGGGTAGACAACTCGATAATTATTTTCTCCTCCGCTTGCTTGGGCAGGGCAACTATGGCCAGGTCTACCTAGGAGAGCACACTCAGCGCAAACACCTCGTGGCGGTCAAGGTCCTGCATACCGGCCTGAACTACGAGGCGCTGCGCCACCTGGTCAATGAGGCCCGCCTCTTTCGCCTGCGGCATCCGCACATTGTGGCGGTCCAGGATTTCGGCGTTGAGCAGGCGCTGGGGGTGCCATTTATCGTGATGGATTACGCACCCAATGGGACCCTGCGCCAGCGCCACCCGCAGGGAACGCGCGTGCCGCTGGAGCTGGTGCTGCACTACGTGCGCCAGCTTGCCGATGCTCTGCAGTACGCCCACGATGAAAATGTGATTCACCGCGACTTGAAGCCGGAAAATATGCTGCTGGACCAGGAGGATCGCATCCTGCTGACCGACTTCGGGATCTCGGTCATCGTGCAGACGCCCCCGGGTCAGACTCCTCTGGAGCAGCAGAATGCCGGGATCGCCGGGACGCCCCATTATATGGCCCCCGAGCAGTTTATGGGCCGCACGAGCCGCGCGAGCGATCAGTATGCCCTGGCGGTGATCGTCTACGAGTGGCTCTGCGGGGATCCCCCCTTCGATGGCTCCTTCTACGAGCTGTACGCCCAGCATTCTCAGGTGCATCCGCCCCCGCTGCTGGAGCGCGTGCCGGGCCTGTCGCCCGAGATCGAGTACGTGATTATGCGCGCCCTCTCGAAGGACCCCAAGGGGCGCTTTGCGAGCGTGCGCGAGTTCGCTCAGGAGTTGGAACGTGCCGCCCGCTCGCTATTGGTGCTCAACTATGTGCCGCGCATCCAGCCACGCAGTCGCCAGGAGTGCTTCGATGATGGGGTGGCTTTTTATTTTCAGGGACGCTATAAGGAGGCGGCCGAGGCGTTCGCCGAGGCCATCTCGCTGGATCCGACCTACGCCGATGCCTATCTGAACCGTGGCAGTTGCTATTTGCAGCTCCAGGAGTATGAGAAGGCCCTGGCCGATTTCGATCGCGCCCTGGAGCTGAATCCCCGCCAGGCTATGGCCTACAACGGGCGCGGCTATGCCCGTTGCGCCCTGGGCGATGAGCGACGCGCCCTGGCCGATTTCGACCGCGCTCTGGAGCTTGATCCGACCTACCTGGAAGCCTATTTCAACCGCGGGCGCGCCTATCGCCGCCTCCAGGAGTACGAGAAGGCGGTCGCCGACTATACGCGCGTGCTGCAGCTCGATCCGAGCAACGTCGATGCCTATAATAATCGTGGCAACGCTTATTGCTGCCTGGGCAATTTCGAGCAGGCGATCGCCGACTTCAGCCAGGCCCTGCGCCTCAACCCTGAGTACGCCCTGGCATACAATAACCGTGGCAATGCCTACGATGCTCTCGGCGAGCATGAGCTGGCTCTGGCCGATCTGACACGCGCTATCGAGCTGGACGCCCTCTACGCTAATGCTTACAATAACCGCGGAACTGTATATCGCAATATGCAAGAGTATGAGCAGGCCCTGGAGGACTACCAGCGCGCCCTGGAGATCCAGCCCGACTACGCGCTGGTCTACTATAATCGCGGCCTGACTCGCTACGAGATGCAGGACTACGAGCAGGCTATCGTGGACTTTGACCGGGCTTTGGAGCTTGATCCGGGCTATGTAGAGGCTTATATCAGGCGTGGAATGGCTCACGATGCTCTGCAGGAGTATGAGAAGGCGATTGCCGATTTTAATCGCGCTGTGGAGCTGGCCCCCTGCCTGGCGCGTACCTATGTCTGCCGCGGCCTGGCTTACGCCGGCCTGGGCAACTATCGCCGCGCTATTCTGGACTATGATCGCGCCCTGGAGCTGCGCCCCGACGATGCGGAGGGCTATCGCCATCGCGGTGTGGCTTATTTCCGCCTGGGCGATTATCAGCGGGCGCTGCTGGACTACGACCGCGCTCTGCAACTGGACCCGGGCAATCGGCTGGTGCGCGCCAGTCGCGAGGAAGCGCTTTATCGCCTGCACCAGGAGCGCCGGCGCGAGGCCCGCTGAACCTGTCCGTCCGGTCCTCGCCTTCCATCGAGGTCGCTCCCTCGCCAGGCCGCTGGCCGCCTGTTGCTCTCTCCGACTCTTGGCAGCGCTGCGATCTCTTCCTCTTCTCTCCCTGGGCCACAGGCCGGGCTGTCAGGCCGGCGACTGTTGGCGTTCTCCGACCGGTTTCTCGCTCCTGGCCGCCCTATTCCGATGAGGTCCAGGCCGAGGCCGCCAGCGGCTGCGCGATCGATGGAGATCTTGCTTTCCCATGAGGGTAGTCCCGTGTTGGGTCGACAGGCTCGCTATTCTTCTCTCACGTTGTCAACTGTGAAGTACGATAGCATACAGGTCAGGAAAGGAGCATAAGGTGAATTTTCCTTCTTCAGGTCACGGTTCGCCAGAAGAGCGAGAGAAGCAGGCACCGCCTGAGCATGCTGCCACCTCGCCGGAGAAACGTCTGGCGGCGCTGACGCAGAAGGTCCAGGCCGATCCTGCCGATGCGGCGGCGCGCCTTGAACGTGGGCGCCTTTATGCGGAGCAAGGGAATGTGACTGAGGCGCTCAAGGACTTCGCTGCGGCGCTTGAGCTTCGGCCGGACTATGCGGAGGTCTATTACGCGCGCGGTTTTCTCTATACTCAGTTGCGGAACTGGTCACAGGCGCTGGCCGACCTGAACGAGGCCATCCGCCTCAATCCCGGGCTGACCCGGGCCTACCATAGCCGTGCGCTGGTCTTGATGCACCAGGGCAAGCTGTCGCAGGCGTTGGCTGATCTGGACGAGGCCATTCGCCTGGAGCCGAAGCGGGCGCTGACCTATGTTCACCGCGCTATGCTCTCTCTGCAGCTAGGGAACCCAGGCCAGGCGCTGGCCGATTTCAGCGAGGCCATCCGCCTTAATCCCCAGGATGGGGAGAGTTATCTGCGCCGCGGCAATCTCTATCTGCAACAGGGCGACCTGGCGCGGGCTTTGGCTGATTTCAACGAGGCCATTCGTCTGGCGCCTCACGAGGCCGGAGGCTATCAGGGGCGCGCTCTGGTCGCTCTCTACCAGGGCCAGCTACAGCAGGCCCTGGCCGATCTGAACGAGGTCATCCGTCTGGCCCCTGGCACGGCCTCGGCCTATCACAATCGTGGCGATCTGTACAAGCGCCTGGGCGATCTGGGGCGGGCCCTGGCAGACTTCAATGAGGCCATCCGCCTCGATCCAACGAACGCTGCGACCTGGCTGAATCGTGGCGATATCTACTTTCAGCAGGGCGACCTGCAGCGCGCCCTGGCTGACTACAATGAGGCTATCCGTCTGGGCCCGGACTTCGCTCCGGCCTATGCCAATCGCGGCGAGGTGCGGCTGCGCCTGGGGGATCGTCAAGGGGCCCTGGCTGACCTCAACGAGGCCATCCGCCTGCGCCCAGACTACGCGCGGGCCTTTTTCCTGCGCGGGCAGCTTGCCAGCGAGCTACGGGACTTTCGACAGGCGCTGGCCGATTTCAGTGAGGTGATCCGCTCCTGGCCCAATTACGCGCCGGCCTACGTGCATCGCGGTTTGACTCAGGCCATGCTCGGCAATTTGCGGGAGGCGCTGGCGGACGTGGAGCATGCCTATCAGCTCAATCCACAAGACCCGGAGATCAGACAGGCCCTGGCGATGGTGCGCGAGGCCAGCCGCCGCCAGCAGCGCTAAGGCAGGCCGAAAGGCTGGATGGAGAGGGGGCTAAGCCGCCGGGCAGGCTCTTTGCTCCAGCTTGCCTCGGTGATGGACGTTCTCTATACTATGCTGGGGAGAGGACTATCCGGAAGCGTCCTGGGCCGGGAGAGGGCCTGGGGGAAGCCGGCCTGCCGAGCAGGAGCTGACTAAGGCCGTTTGCCAGGAAGGGGGGACCAGAGGAATGTCTATGCCGGAGCAGGATTTGACAGGGACAGGATTTGAGGGCTATCAGGTGGTGCGTCTTCTTGGTCAGGGGAGCCTGGGTCAGGTTTATCTGGTCCGGGGAGCCGCCGAGGGCAAGAAGGGATCGCCCTCACCTCTGTTGGCCCTGAAGACGCTGCCAACGCTCACGCTGAGTGAGGTGGAGCTGCCGCTGTGGCTCAGCGAGGTAGAGGCCCTGGGTCGGCTCCACCACGCCCAGTTGCTTCCCGTGCTGGCCCACGGCTACGAGCGCGAGCGGCGTCTGCCTTTCGTGGTGATGCCCTATTGTGCTGGCGGCAGCCTGCGTCAGCGCCACGCTCCGGGCGAGCGCCTGCCCCTGCCGACGGTCGTGCACTATGCGATGCAGCTCGCCTCCGGACTGCAGGCCGCCCATGAGGCTGGCTGGCTGCATGCCAATCTGAAGCCGGAGAATGTCCTGCTCGGCGACAATGAGCAGCTCCTGCTGAGCGAGGTGGGCCTCTGGCCTCTGGTGCGGCGCTTTTCTTCCCACAGTAGAGGTTCGAGGACGTCAGCGGCGACGGAGGAGGGGGGCGGGTTGCCTGGATCGCCTTATCAGGCGCCCGAGCAGCTCGCCGGCCAGCCCGTCGCCGCCAGCGATCAATATGCTCTGGCGGCCATGTGCTATGCATGGCTGGCGGGCAGGCCCCCGGCAGTCCAGGAGGCGAGCGCGGAACAGGCGTGGCGGTCGCCGGAGAGACTGGCGTCGGAGCTGGGGCTGAGCGCGGCCCTTGCTGAGGTGCTGGCACAGGCCCTGGAGGTCGACCCTGCCCGGCGTTTTCCCTCCGTCCGGACCTTTGCAGAAGCGCTCAGCCGGGCCGCCAACGCCGTGGAGGTGGCTGCGCCCAATGTGCGCGAGCTGGTCGAGTTTTGGGTCCAGCAAGGCAACCAGCAGGCGCGCGCTGGTCGCTGGCAGGAGGCCCTGACGGCCTTCAGTGAGGCGCTGCGCCTTGACCCACGCCACGTCTACGCTCTGAATCGGCGCGGTCTGGTCTACATCGAACTGGGGCGCCCGGCAGAAGCTCTGGCCGACTTCAACCAGGCCATCCGCCTGGCTCCTTCCGATCCGACAGCCTACCACCATCGCGGCTTTCTGGCCCTGCAGCAGGACCGGCTGGAGGAGGCGTTACAGGACTATACGACAGTCCTGAGCCTCGAGCCGGGACGGGCGGTGAGCTACAATAACCGTGGCCGCATCTACCTGGAGCTGGGGCGCCCCAGGGAGGCCCTGGCCGACCTCAATGAGGCCATCCGCCTCGATCCCGACTATGCCCCGGCCTATTTTAATCGCGGCAACGCCTACGAGGAGCTGGGCCAGCCGGAGCAGGCCCTGGCCGACTACACGGCAGCCCTGCACCGTGATCCCTCGCACGCGCCGGCCTATTTCCATCGCGGCGCGCTTTACCAGGAACGCGGCGAGTACGAGCAGGCTCTGGCCGATCTGGATGAGGCCATCCGTCTTGATCCGACCGACGCTTCGGCCTATCTGCTCCGCGGCAGCGTGCGGGCCGCCCTCGGCCAGGTGGAGGGGGCGCGCGCCGACCTTGATCAGGCCATCCGCCTCGATCCTCACAGTGCCGCCGCCTATCGCCAACGGAGCCAGCTCCTGAGAGGTCAGGGCCAGTACGAGCAGGCTCTCGCCGACCTGAGTGAGGCCATCCGCCTGGCTTCCGGCGAAAGCGAGGTCTACAGCGAGCGCGCCAGCCTCTACGAGGAGCTGGGCGACTTCGATCGGGCCCTGGCCGATCTGGAGGCCGCCATCCGCCTGGCCCCCGAGCAGGCTCTCTACTACGCCAGGCGCGGCCACCTGCGCCAGCAGCGCGGTGAGAGCGAGGAGGCGCTGGCCGACTTTGAGCGGGCGCTCGATCTTGACCCTGACCTGGCGCTGGCCTACCTGTATCGGGCCGTGCTCTTGCTGGAAGAGGGCGAGTTGGAGCAGGCCCTGGCCGATCTGGAGGCCGCCATCCGCCTGGCTCCCGAGACGGCGGAGGCCCACTATTATCGGGGTTTGCTGCACGCCGACCGCGGCGAGCTGGCAGCGGCCATCGCCGATCTGAGCGAGGCCATCCGCCTCCGTCCCGAAGAGGCCGCCTTCTACAGGGAGCGGGCCCACCTCTACGAGCTGCAGGGACGGCCCCAGTATGCGCTGGCCGATCTGGAGCGTGCCCGGCGCTACGCCCCCGATGATGAGGAGATCTGGCAGGCCCTGCAGCGGGTGCGCCAGCTCTCAGGCTCGCCCGGCAGCTAAGCCTGTCGACCATCCCTCAGGACTCAGCCGCCACCGATCGGTCGACCAGATCGGCCCAGCCGCCCAGCTCCCGACTTGTTCTGGCTGGCCGCGTGTGCTATGCTATCCCCATTCACGCGAGACACTG
This sequence comes from Thermogemmatispora sp., assembly GCF_042408735.1. Lineage (GTDB taxonomy): Bacteria > Chloroflexota > Ktedonobacteria > Ktedonobacterales > Ktedonobacteraceae > Thermogemmatispora. The sequence continues at coordinate 13,984 of NZ_JBHOQV010000113.1, read as the reverse complement.
CGGAGCACCGACTCCACTTGGTCCTTCCGACTCCGCACCTGCCCGTCCTGCGCCAGCCCGGTCGTATCCAAGGAAAGGAGAAGTTACTCGATGCTCCCGGATCTCTCCGGCCAGCACCTCGCCCGTTATCAGCTTGTCCGCCTGTTGGGCAGCGGCCCGCTCGGCCAGGTCTATCTGGCCGAGGATAGGGATCAGCAGCCCGCCCGCTCTGTGGCCCTGAAGCTGCTCACCGCCTGCCAGCCCTCTTCCTTGCAGCAGAGTCAGGCCCTGCTGGAAGAGGCTCGCCCCCTGTTGCAGCTCTCCCTGCCGCACGCGCTGCCCTGGCTCGATCTTGGTCTCGCTTCTGAGCGCTCGCTCCCCTTTCTGGTGATGGCTTATGCTCCCGGCGGCTCCCTGCGCGCGCGCCATCCCTACGGCTCTCGTCTGCCCTTGAGAACCGTGCTAGACTATCTGAAAGCGCTCGCCGCCGCTCTGCAAGAACTCCACGATGCTGGCCTGGCGCACGCTCGCCTGAAGCCGGAGAATGTCTTGCTGGACGCTGACGGTCGGCTGCTGCTCGGCGATGTCGGTCTTGCCTCGCTGGAGTCGCTCCAGCGGGCCGTCTCTTCATCTCAGCCGAGCGACCCTGCTGCTCTCTGGCCTTACCTGGCTCCCGAGCAGTTCCAGGGCCGGGCAGAGCCAGCCAGCGATCAGTATGCCCTGGCAGCTATGGTCTATGAGTGGCTGGTCGGCAAGCCGCCCGCTTCCAGTCCCTCCCCTTCGGCAGGCCCAGACCGCCATGGACGGGGGCTTCCTCCTCTGCTGCTCGACGAAGGGGATGCGACAGTTGGAGAGGCTATCGAGCAGGTGCTGCTGCGCGCCCTGGCCCGCCAGCCGGCGCAGCGCTTCGCTTCCGTGAGCGACTTCGCGACCGCTCTGCAGGAGGCCGCCGCTTCGCTTGCGTCTGGGCCGGAGGTCGCGGAGCTGCTCGAACGCGCGGAAGCCTATCAGGAGCAAGGCGACTACGAGCAGGCTCTGGCCACCTTCAATGAGGCTATTCGCCTCGCGCCAGATAGTGCCGAAGCCTATCTGGGCCGCGGACACCTCTACGGGGAGTACGATGAGTATGATCTGGCGTTGGCCGACATGAATACTGCCGTCCGCCTGGCGCCGTATAACGCCGAAGCCTATCTGGGCCGCGGCCTCTGCCACCTGGTTCGGGAAGAGCCTGATCAGGCGTTGGCTGATCTGAACGAGACCGTCCGCCTCGATCCTTCTGGGGCCCAGGGATACTACTGGCGCAGCGCCATCTACCAGGTCCAGGACCAGATCGATCTGGCTCTGGCCGACCTCAGCGAGGCGATCCGTCTGCAGCCCGATCTAGATTCCGCCTACTCTCGTCGGGGCTTCCTTCTCCAGTCGCAGGGAAACTACGAGCAGGCCCTGGCTGACTTCAACCAGGCCATCCAGCTCTCCCCCGACAATGCCGAGGTCTACGCTTATCGCGCCAACCTCTATCTGGAGATGGGCCAGCACGATCTGGCCCTGGCCGACTTCACTCAGGCCATCCAGCTCTCCCCCGACAATGCCGAGATCTACGTTCATCGCGCCGCCCTCTACCGGAGTATGGGGCAGCACGATCTGGCCCTGGCCGACCTCCAGCAGGCCGTCCGGCTCGCTCCCGATGACCCTGATCCCCGTCGCTATCGTGGTCTCCTGCTGCTCGAGCGGGGAAACTACGAGCAGGCCCTGGCCGACTTCAACCAGGCCATCCAGCTCTCCCCCGACAATGCCAGGGTCTACGTTCATCGCGCCAACCTCTATCTGGAGATGGGCCAGCACGATCTGGCCCTGGCCGACTTCACTCAGGCCATCCAGCTCTCCCCCGATGATCCTGATCACCATTACCGACGCGGTCTCCTGCTGCTCGAGCGGGGAAACTACGAGCAGGCCCTGGCCGACTTCAACCAGGCCATCCAGCTCTCTCCCGACAACGCCGAGGTCTACCTTCATCGTGCCAACCTCTACCGGAATATGGGGCAGCACGATCTGGCCCTGGCCGACTTCAACCAGGCTATTCAGCTCTCCCCCGACAATATAGAAGCCTACTTCTATCGCGCCCAGCTCCATAGCGAGAGGGGGGACCGCGCTGAGGCTTTCGCCGACTACAAGCAGGTTATCCGCCTCGATCCTGGCTATGCCCTGGCCTACTATGAACGTGGGCTGCTCTATCAGGAGCAGAACGATCTTGATCTGGCTCTCGCCGACTTCAATGAGACCATCCGCCTCAACCCTACCTTTGCCCCTGCTTACAACAGGCGCGCCATAGTCTATAAGCGCCAGGGGAACCTGTCTCAGGCCTTAACCGGCTATGAACAGGCAATGCGCCTCGATCCTGATAACCCAGCCTTTTACAACAACCGTGGCCTGGTCTACCAGGAACTGGGCGATCTCTCCAGGGCCCTCAGCGACTTCAACCAGGCCATCCAGCTCGCCCCTTACGCGGCCATTGTCTATTATCACCGTGGCCGTCTCTATGCAGAGCTTGGCGAGCTGCGTAAAGCTCTCGAAGATCTGGAGCAGGCCCTCCTCCTTGAACCTACCAATAGGGACTTTAGCGAGAGCGCCCGCTTCGAGCTAGAACGGATCCGCCAGGCACTGAAACGGCGCGGGAACTGAGGAGCGAAGCGCCCTGGGCAGAAGAGGCGGGCCGCTGGACCTGGCTTCCCTGGCCCTGCCCCGTTCCGTTCCCGGCAGGCAGGCGGCTCGTGAGCGAGCCAGAGAGGCTCGGCCCGCCCTCTTCCACGCCTCGGCTACTGGGTGGGGCCCAGGGCAGGGATCAGCGGTCTCTCGCTGCCTCGCCCCGACCCGGACGGGCAGGCCAGCGGAACCGCGAGCCTCGCCTGAGCGGGTGGGAGCCGGCATGAGGGAACGCTCCCCTTCTGCGAGCAGCCTTCCCTTGCCTCAGCAGGAGGAACATGCTATACTGTAGACGCGGAGATTACGACCCTTTGCAGGTCGGGCTACTATCTGTACACCAGCCGGGCAGGAAAGCGCGAGGGAAGAAGGGAATAGGCCCCTTTGCAGACGCGCACAGTGCCTCCCGCTTCCTCAATCCGCCAGGCCCGGCCAGCGCCACTAGCAAGTAGCATACGAGAAGCATGGCCAGATCACGTGCGTCGGCGTCCTCAACGTCGTCACTATCAACCTCATCAGGTGCACAACAACAACAACTCAAGGCTGCTGCACGGATGTGTCCCCGCTATGAGCACGCGGTGCAGATCCTCGGCAAGCGCTGGACAGGTCTGCTGATTGCTTCGCTCCTGCCAGGGCCCCGCCGCTTCAGCGAGCTGACCGCTATGGTAGGCGGCCTTTCCGATCGTGTGCTCTCCGACCGCCTGCGCGAGCTGGAACAGGAGGGCCTGGTCGAGCGCATCGTTTATCCACAGATTCCTGTGCGCGTGGAGTACCAGCTCACAGAGAAGGGGCGCGCCCTGAAGCCGGTCATTGAGGCGATCCAGACCTGGGCCAATCAGTGGATCGAGTTGCCCTGCGCCGCCGACGGCTCGGCGGCTGACGCCCAGGCCAGCGAGTGTCAGCCAGCGGCCACAGCGGCGGCAGAGGGCTGCGAGGAGACCCTGCCGCCCTCGTCCTCCTGCGAGACCGAGCGCTCCGGCCCCGACCACCAGTCCGATTGATCTTTTCCTCTCTGTCGGCTATACTCGTCTTCGCGCACGCCAGAGCGGTCCGCTTTCTGCCCCGGCTGCGCTTCCTTTCTCTTCCTGGAGACCTCAGCAAGCAAGGAGACTGCACGCATGAAGAACCTATGGGCGCCCTGGCGTATGGCCTATATCACGCCCAAGGAGGAACAGGCCAGGTCGGACGAGTGTATCTTCTGTACGAAGCCCGCCGCCCAGGACGATGCTCGCAATCATATCGTCTACCGCGGCGAGCACTGCTTTATGATGCTCAATCTCTATCCCTACAATAATGGGCATTTGATGATCGCACCCTACCGCCACGTGCCGAGCATCACGGAGCTGGAGGAGACGACGCTCTCCGAGCTGATGGCCCAGGCCCAGCTTGCTTTGCGCGCCCTGCGCCGACTGATGGAGCCTGACGGCTTCAATCTGGGCATTAACGAGGGGAAGGTGGCAGGCGCCGGCTTCGCCGACCATATGCATCTGCACATTGTGCCGCGCTGGCAGGGAGATACGAATTTTATGCCGGTGATCGCCGATGTGAAGGTGATCCCGGAGCATCTCGATAATGTCTATCGCCAGCTCAAGGAGGCCATCGAGGCCGTCCGCCAGGGCTGAGCCACAGCGGCTCATCTGCCGCCTCATGCCCGCGCCGCGCACTTCACTTTGCTCGCTCCCAACGTCAGCCTGGCCAGAGAGCGGCCCCGGCTGGCCTCTCTTTGTCTTGGGGACCCGGCCCAAGCAGCAGGACCCGTCCAGCCTGGGCGGCAATGGCCGGGTCGTGGGTGGCCAGGATCAGGGTCTGCTGACCGCTGCGCTGCAGCTCGCGCAGCAGAGCCAGCACCTGGGCGCCGCTGGCCAGGTCAAGGTTGCCCGTCGGCTCGTCGGCCAGCAGCACCGCCGGACGGTTGATGAGGGCGCGGGCAATGGCAACGCGCTGCTGCTCTCCGCCCGAGAGGCGCGCCGGGGGATGGTTGAGGCGCTCCCCCAGACCAACGCGCTCCAGTAGCTCCCTGGCTCGCGCGCGCAGGTCGAAGTCGAGGCGGCGCCGGTAGGGCAGCAGAGGCGCCATGACGTTCTCGAGGGCCGTCAGGGTGGGCAAGAGGTAGAAGAGCTGGAAGATAAAGCCGATCCTCTGGCGCCGAAAGTCGGCGGCGGCAGCTCCGCGCAGGCGATGGACGGCCAGGCCCTCCAGCCAGATTTCGCCGGCGTCCGGCCTATCCAGCGCCCCCAGGAGCGAGAGGAGGGTGGTCTTGCCGGAGCCAGAGGGACCGGTGATGGCGACAAATTCACCCCGTCTGACCCGCAAGGTCAGCCCGCCCAGTATGGGAATGGCTCCCTCCGGCGTCTGATACGACTTTCGCAGGTCTCTGACTTGCAGGATGACTTCTTCAGGATCATGTGCCTCACGCTGAGACTGCTCCATCGTTTCGCTCCTTTTTGTCGACTGCTACCTGCGAGCCAGACCAGGCCCCCCCTGCGACAGGCCCCCCTCCAGGCCGACGACAGATGCAAGACGAGCGGCGCGTCCGGCAGGGGTGCCACTGGCTTCTTGTGTGCCTGGCCAGCCTGTGCTATAGTAAAAGACTGAGCTGTCTGGATGGACTAGCTGACAAGAGAGCTGCTCTATCGTTAGTTTTGCACCAGTGGGGGTCTGGTTACGTGTCCGAGGCAAAGCAGTTGCCGCTGATCGCTCGTCATAATAATCGAAGCCTCTTTTCTGACTATTTTCTCGATGAGGTGCTGCCTCGGCGGGCCGAGTGGCGGGACCTGATCTCCGAGGCGAAGCCCGTCCAGGAGAAGCTGCTCCGCCTCTATGAGCGCTTCCGCCCGCTGCAGAAAACGGCCAATGAGGCCCAGACAGAACATGAGTGGATTCAGCCGGTCCTGGAGACGCTCGGCCATACGTTCACGGTCCAGCCATCGCTGAAGGTGCCCGGCGGGATGCAACAGCCGGACTATGTCTTTTACGCCTCGGAGGCGGATCGCCTGGCCAGCCAGGGCCGGCCGCTCGATGACCACGCCGCGGAGCGTGGGGCGATCGCTATCGGCGATGCCAAGCATTGGGACCGCCCCCTTGATCAGATGGTGCGCTCGTCGTCGCAGTCGTTTAGTAATAAAAATCCTTCCTGGCAGATCTTCTTCTACTTGTTGCATAGCGGCCTCTCCTGGGGCTTGCTGACGAATGGGCGCAAGTGGCGCCTCTATCATCGCTCAACGGCCCATAAGCTGGATGTCTTCTACGAGGTCGATCTCCCCGAGCTGATCGAGGGCGGCTCGGTGGAGCAGTTCCTCTATTTCTACGCTTTCTTCCGCCCGCAAGCTTTCAATGCTTTCGATCCCCTCTCGCTGGACCGCTTGCTGACGGCCAGCGGGGAGTCGGTCCAGCGCGTACGCGAGAATCTGCGCGAGCAGGTCTACGATGCGCTGCGCCTGATCGCTCAGGGCCTCTTCCAGTATCCGCGCAACGAGCTGGCACCGACACCGGAGAATCGTCGCCTGGTCTACGAGAATGCTCTGATCTTGCTCTACCGCCTGCTCTTTATTTTCTACGCCGAGGCGCGCCAGTTGCTCCCAGTGGAGAGCGGAACGGTCTATAGCAAGCGCTTTAGTCTGCGGCTGCTGGCCCAGCAGGCCGCGCGCCTTCTGCAGGAGAAGACGGCTCTGCCGAACGTGGCTCTGGTCTGGATGCATTTGAAGACGCTCTTCGAGAGCCTGCATGCGGGGAATAGCTTGATGGGGGTGAGCGTCTTCGATGGCGGCCTCTTTGATCCGCAGAAGGCGGAATTCCTGGAACGCTACAAGGTCGGTGATAAGGCGCTCTGCGAGGCCCTGGAGCTGCTGGCCTACGCTCCCGATCCCACCGATCGCAACCGCAAGGCGCCGATCGATTATCGCGATCTGTCGGAGCGCCACCTGGGGACGATCTACGAGGGCTTGCTGGAGTATACGCTCTATGTGGCGGAGGAGCCGATGGCCGAGCTACAGGCGACCAGCGAGGTGGTGCCGCTCTCTGCCGTCAATGGCCGCCCGATCGCTCGCCGCTATGAGCCAGGCGAGGTCTATCTGGTGACCGATAGCGGCCAGCGCAAGCTGACGGGCAGCTACTATACGCCGGATTTTGTGGTCAAGTATATGGTGGAGCGTACGCTGGGGCCGGTGCTGGAGGAGCGGCTGGCTCAGGCTCAGTCGCCCGAGGAGCGGGTGGCGGCGGTGCTGCGGCTGAATGTGCTTGATCCGGCGATGGGCAGCGGCCACTTTCTGGTGGAGGCGCTGGAGTTCCTGGCTCGCTACCTGGTGGAGCTGGGCGCGCTGCCAGAGGCGGGTACGGGCGAGACGGATGTAGTCTATTGGAAGCGGCGAGTGGCGCAGCAGTGCCTCTATGGGGTCGATCTGAATCCGCTGGCGGTGGAGCTGGCCAAGCTGTCGCTCTGGCTGGCGACGGCGGCTCGCGGCTATCCGCTGAGCTTTCTGGACCACCATCTGCGCCCGGGCAATGCGCTGGTGGGATCGTGGCTGGCCGAGGCGGCGGGGGGCCGCTATCCGCTGGCCGGGCAGGCGGCGCGGACCAGGACTGGCCTGGGGACAAAGGGGAACGGGCGCGCGGGCCGCCCGCAGTCGCCAGCGCCTCAGCCGGCTCAGGTGGCCCAGGCCGGCGCCGAGGCCCCAGGCTCAGAGGCGGTGCCCAGGCAACTCGTGCTGCTGGAGGAAGCCGCTTTCCGCAGCGATCTGGAGACGGCCCTGCAGTGGGTGAGCGAGATCGAGGAGACTGAGGGTCGCTCGCTGGAAGAAGTGCAGCATCAGGAGGCGATCTACGAGCGCCTGCGCGGCCACTTTATTGCCAGGTATCAGGGGGTGCTGAATCTGGCGACGGCCCTCTTCTACGGGCTGGAGAGCGGGGAAGATCTCTGGCCTTCGCTGGCGGCCTATGTTTTGGGGAAGCCAGGAGCCTACCCTCTTGAGACACAGTTTGCCCGCCTGCGGGACGAGGCGAACACGACGGCCAGAGGACGCCAGTTCTTCCATTGGGAGCTGGAGTTTCCCGAGGTCTTCTTTGCTCCCGATGGCCGCCATCTGGGCGCCGAGGCGGGCTTCGATGTGGTGATCGGCAATCCGCCCTATGTGCGTCAGGAGAAGCTGGCGGAAGATAAGCCCTTCTTGCAGGAACATTACCCGGTCTACCACGGCCAGGCCGACCTCTTCGTCTATTTCTTCGGGCAGGGTCTGCGCCTGCTGCGCCCGGGGGGCCGCCTGGCCTATATCAGTAGCAATAGCTGGCTGCGAGCCAATTATGCGACGGCCCTGCGCCAGTTTTTGCGGACGCAGACGACGGTCGAGGAGATCGTGGATCTGGGCAATACGCGCATCTTTGCCGATGCCCCAGACCTCAGTCCGGCGATCCTGGTGGTGCGCAAGGCGCCGCCCACCCCAGGACAACAGGCGCAGGTGGCGGTCTTTTCGCGCGGCGAGGGGATCAGGGATTTCACCGAGCGTCTGGAGAAGCTGCGCTTTGCGGTGACGATCCAGGATCAGCCCGATAGCGGCTGGCAACTGCGCGGCGACGCCTCGCGCCGCCTCTTCGCCCGCCTGCTGGCCAGCGGCAGGCCGCTGAAGGAGGTGGTGGCCGGACACATTTACTACGGGATCAAGACCGGGCTAAACGAGGCTTTTATCGTGGATACGGCGACGCGCGAGCGCCTGATCAAGTCCGACCCGGCCAGCTCGGCCCTCTTGAAGCCGCTGGTGCGCGGGGAGGATCTGCGCCCCTGGTACCAGGAGAATGAGGGCCGCTGGCTGATCTGTATCCCTAGCGGCTGGACACAGAGTACCTTCCCCGGGGCCAGTCAGGGCGAAGCTGCTGCCTGGCAGCAGTTTGCAGAGCGCTATCCTCACCTGGCTGCCCATCTGGAGCCGTTCGCCAGCGCCGCCCGGAAGCGGTATGACAAGGGCCAGTTCTGGTGGGAGCTGCGCCCGTGCGATTATTACCAGGCTTTCGAAGAAACGAAAATCTTCTGGCCTGACATGGCCAAGTATCCACGGTTTTCTTGGGACGAGCACAGCTACTTTTGCAATGATAAGGGCTTTATTCTGAAAGCTGCAGACATCTCTCTTCTAGCTATCCTTCAGGCTCGTGTCATCTGGTTTTGCATATCCAATCTCTGTGCTCCACTAGCCGAGCGAGAGGGATTAATGATTTACCAGCAAAAAATACAATACATCGAGCGTTTGCCCATTCCCGAGCTGAGCGAGGAGCAGCGCCAGCAGCTTGGGGCGCTGGCCCGGCAGCTCACCGAGGTCGCCCGCCAGCGCTACGAGCTGCGCCAACGCACGACGCACCGCATCATTACGGACCTGGGCGCCGGCCAGGCCAGGCTAAGCGAGCGCCTCAGCGAGTGGTGGACGCTTTCCTTCGATGCCTTCCGCGAAGAGCTGCGCCGCTCCTTCAAGCGGGATATCCCCCTCAGGGAGCGCGACGCGTGGGAGAACCTGCTCTCCGAGAGCCGTCAGAAGATCGAACAGCTCACGGCGGAGATTGTCCGCCTCGAAACAGACCTCAATAACGCCGTCTACGACCTCTTCGACCTGAACAAGGCTGAACGCTCCCTGATCGAAACAGAAACCCGCTACCGCTACGGCGAGTGGTGAGATGTCAGCGGGCAGGGGCCATATCAATCATTAGGGCCATCAGCAGGTTCAGGCTTTCTACCATTACTTCCACGACGCTTCCGGGGCTGCCAGATCTGCCGCTGCGTTTCAATGTAGTGATCCAGGTCTTTCTTTGCAAGTCGATATTCCTGAGTTCCAATGGGTATCACGGGTATCAAGCCCTTCTTTACCCAACCCCGTAGCGTGCGCACACTCACACGCAGGTAGGCCGCGGCCTCTTTCGCAGTCATCAGACCGTCACTCTGTTGCATGGGGATCTCTACCTCCTGACGCAGAACATTTCAGCGGCGGAGCGACTCCTCCCTGCTCATGATCATTCATCAGGATATGAACAGGACCGTTCGTCATGACAGGCGAGCAGTAGAACGCTCTCCGCTGCGAAGGGTAAGATGGCTGGAGAGCGGCGCAAGGAGCAGCAGATACTCCCCCTATCCGCTTCCAGAGGTTGATTGATCGCTCACTCTCTTGGAGATACCACTTCTTCATCTACCTGCACGAACTTGCATCAACATTCCGCTCTCTGCACTCTTGTGCATCGCTATACCTCGTCCTAAGTATAGGCCAGGAGGCCACTCCAGGACAACCGTCACTGTATGCTTGCTTATTCCTTCCTGGTATCTCCTTTTCCTTTCTAATCTTTCCTGTGCATTGCAAAAATTTCCAAAATGTTCTATACTAGGGTCAGGAAAACGGAGCAGCCCACGATGGTCAGCGAACGCCGAGAGAAGAGAAAGGAGAAGCTTTTGAGATGGCGAGTGAAATAGCGGAGCTACGCAAGCGGCTGGAAGCGGAATACATTGCGGGGAGGAGGGCGTTATACGCCCCGGCGGGAGGCTGGGCCAAGCACGCCTTCATTGAGGCCCGGCTGCGCAACATGGAGCGCTGTCACCAGCGGCTTTGCGAGCTGGTGGGGCCGGAGCAGGCTCTGGAGATGGTCTACCAGGTCTTTGAGCGAGGTGACAGCCTCTTGCAAGAGCGGGAGGCAGAGGGCCAGGAAGGCGAGCGAGAGCGAGCGACGCCGGCGGGGTCGGTGGCGGGTCCTGGGAAGGGAGCGGGCGAGCCTGGGGGTGAGGGTTGGTCAGAAGAGAGGGAGCCAGGGCCGTTGACGCCCCCGCTGGCAGCCAGTTGCTTTCCCCTACCCGTTCCCGAGCCAGCCCCGGCAGCGGCCTCGACCCGGCTGGTCGCGCCGCCGGAGGTTCAGAGCCAGGCAGCGGAAGATCCCTCGGGTCCACCCAAGACCCTCTGGCTGCTGGCCTGCAGCGCCGCCGGCCCGGCTGACCTGCTCTCGCTCTTCTACGCAGCCAACGAAGACGAGGCCCTGGCCCTGGCCCATTCCCAACTGTGCCAGAAGCTGGCCGGCAGCCAGGTACGGGCCTTACACCCCTTACCGGAGGGCCTGACCCTTCCCCACGGCCGCTATCGTGGCCTGATCCACCTGCGAGACGACGGCAGTATCCGCGAAGGCGACTATTTCCTGGCCCGCTCTTCCGTCGGGAGTTCAGACGGCCCGACTTCTCCGCTTACATCAGCAGACCCCCTTTCCTGAGCCATTCCGCGAGCTCTCTTGTCGTCATCGGATCTCTGCCTCTTGCAGAGAAGGGACGATGGGCAGCTTTGTTCCATCGTCCCTTTTTCCTCCCTTCCCCCCTGCTTTGCCTCCCTTACCGAGCCGGCTGTCGAACTACCTTGCTGCGCCGCTCAACTGTTCAGCTCCTCTTCTCTCTCCGAAGCTTTTTCGACCTCTGAGGGCGTCTCCATCTATAAGTAATATTGACACATCTCTATCCATTTTTATACTATCTACACAGGCAGCTATCTGATGCCCTGGGAATAGCGGAGAACCTTGAACAACAGTTCCTGACTGGAGATCTTTTTTCCCTGCTGAACGTCTACAAAACAGGAGAGACATCGATGGGTATTACGAACCTTACTGGACCGGCAGACACCTCTTCCAGTTTGATTATCTATTCTCCCGAGCATCTGCAGCAGACGGCGGCGCGCATCCTGGCTGAAGTCAGCCTCGCCTATCAGCAACACGATGCCGCCTGGCAGCAGGTGCAGCACTGGCTCAACAACGAGGTTGATCCTGCCTGGGCCGAGGTCATGCGTGCCTGTCTCATCCCCTATGTTCGGCGTTTGCGCTCCTCCTACGACTGGCTCAGGGACCTGGCCAGCGCCATGCTTCAGGCCGCCGACGCCCTTGAAGAGAGCGATCGGCAAATGGCCAGCTTTTTCCAGGAGGCCAGCCAGTCGTCCTCGGCGGCCAGCGGCTCTCGCCTTCCCGATCATGGCCTCGTTCCCTAAGCTGTGCCTGGATGTCCTCGCCTGAGCGCTCTCTCGAGGAGGTCTACATGGATATTCCTTCCCCCACCTACCTGCACGCTAATGCCAACGGGGACCCTACCCAACTGATCGCGCACCTGCAGCAGCGGGTCATTGCCCCCTTGCGCGCTTTCCGTCAGCAGGTGGCCCCGCTCAACCATACTCACACCACCTGTGTACAGAACTGTGCCAGCGCACTGGCCTCGCTCCTCTCGGGGAGAAGCAGCAATGGCTTGCCCCTCATGCAAGGAGCGGGAGCCGATGCCCTGGCCGACACGTTCGGCCAATTCTTCGATGCGGCCCAGCAGCTTAGTGGCAGCATTCCGGGCGAGCTATACGGGCGCCTGTCCGATGCCGCCCAGATCAGCGAGCGCCGGGCTGATCTCCTGGAGGAGGACCTCCATACCCTTTTGCAACAAGCCCGGTCATCCTCCTCGGCGCAGACCTCGCAAGTGCAACTGGCAGCAGGGACCTTGAGCCTTCAGGCGGTAGCTTCTGGCGCAGAGGGGGTAGCAGTTACTCTGGACGCTGGAGCGGCCATGCAGGGAGGTCTAGACATTCCCTGGGATGTTGCTGCCGCGGGGGCGAGCATTATCGCCCTTGGACTTGCGGCCGCCGTCACGCTCAGCTCTTCCTCTGCCGTCATCACTCCAGAGCGTGTAAGTGAGGTAGAGCAGGAGCATTTCAACGCCTACACCTCTGACATGGACAATGGCCCCGATCAGGAGCCGCTCCCGCCGGAGCCGCCTTCGCCCAAGGGGCCGCAAAGCTCCTTCGGCATATGGATCGCCCTCATCGCCTCTCTGGGGATCACCGCCGGCCTCGGTCTCTCTCGCGATACCTTCACCTCGGCTCAGCCTCTTCCTCCCGACATCATCAATAAGCCTTGTGGCCAGCTCAGCCCACAGGAGCGCGCCCAGGTCATCCAAAACTTGATTCAATCTTATAACTGTAGGGCAGTTAACTGGGAGCGTTTCCTCGACGTTCACAGCAATCTCACCGTCCGTCAGATCAAGTACTACCTCGACATCCTGTCCCAGATCCAGGCCATGCAGGAGGAAGCCATCAGTCTGGCCAACCAGTACAGACCAGAAATGATTGGCCCAGGCTTGTTGAAAAGAATTCAAGCTCAGCTGGAACGCCTGCTTAATTACTTCTTTCGATCGGACTTGACGATTACAGACATCGTGAATGCCGCTGGTGGTAACAAGGGACTCTGGTACGAGCTGAGCTGGGTCATAGCGATGCTGATGCAGGGGCGCCTCACTCAGGGACCCCATGGTATCAGTAGCTCGGATATCAGTAGCTCGGATACCAGTAGCTCGGATACCAGTAGCTCGGCTAGCGAGGGTCCGGCGACCGACCTGGACCTGACTATCGATGGCGGCACCACTCTCGTCGAGCTGAAAGCCAGCGGCATGACCTATCCACACGACATCAGGGATATGCTCAAGAAAATCCCCAAGCTCTTCGAGTTCGCCCAAAAGAACGGCATCAAGGAGGTGGACTTCTACTTCCAGGCCGACAGCATCCCCGACAGCGTCCGGGCCGCCATCGAGCAGAAATCCCGCGAGACTGGCATCCCCTTCAAGATCGATCTCAATGTGGCTGCTCCTGCCCCTTATCCCCGTAGCACCACCTGGTGCAGCGATCCCTCTTTGCAGGAGACCCCATCGCCGTCCAGTCAGTCTACTCCTACTCCTCCTTCGGGTGGAGATGACCCTGGCCCCTCCGGTTCGCCGCCGCCGACCCCAACGCCCACACCCAGCCCCTCGCCGACTCCCAGGGCTGTCCCTACGCCTTTCCTGCTCCCTTGACCAACCCTTTTGACAGGAGGTTGCTCTATGATCCGTAACACCTACATCTACATCTTCTTGCCCGCCCGCGACCAGAGCCGCGAGCAGGTCCTGCGCACCGCGCTCTCCACCTGGCTCCACTGCAGCGCCATCATGTTCTATCACCGCTCTATCGGCTGCTTCTTACAGGTCCCCGCGCCAGGCGCCCTCCTGACCTATGGCTCCCTCTCCGATCTGCTTGAGCACCTCAGCCTGCGTCTCTTCGACACCGAACTCACTCTCCTTGACTTCTCCCTGCTCGATTCCCCTGCCTCCTCCCCCCCTGAGTACCTCCTCTGGCTGAGCACTCCCCGCAGACCCCTCGGAGGCGATGACTATGTTCCTCCCTTCACTCTCGACCCCTGGGCCTCCGCCTGGTGCCAGCTCTGCGATGCCCTCCAGGCCAGCTGCGCCTGGGTCCAGAGTTCGAGTAGCTCCAGCGTGGTGATCGAGCACATCCCCGAAGTCGCTGAGCGCGTC
>NZ_JBHOQV010000107.1:0-2932 GCF_042408735.1 Thermogemmatispora sp. | reverse complement strand
GGTGCCATTTCTGGCGTGGTTATAGTGGATATAGAGGTTGTTCCTCCAGGGGTTGTTGAGTTTAGTCTAAGGAGCTGTCATGAGTGAGCTGATTCTCTCTGCTATGCTCCCCCGGCGGCAGGGACCCGTCGTAGAGCTAAGTGCCGAAGAGCGCGCGACCTTAACCACCATTCTTGATCTCCTCATTCCCGCAGATGGCGACTTTCCCCCTCCGTCCAGTCTCCATCTGATTGACGAGTTCCTGCGCTACCTCCGTGCTGATACGTTCCGTTACCCATCGCTCTCCCTAAGTCTGCCCCGTTTACGCGCTGTGCTGCGCGATCTTAATCTCGCCGCCGACGGCAACTTCTGCAAAGCCTGCCCCGAGCTTCAGCAAACGATACTCTGGCAGCTGGAGCAACGTGATCCGGCCTTCTTTCAGACCCTGTGGACCCTGGCCAATCACAGCTACTATGCGCGTCTGGCCATGCGAGGCCGGGCTGCCACCTCGGCTCCTCTCTCGGCGCCGGCGCCAGCGGCTGAACGCTGAGAAAGCCGGCAGGCTATTCTGGCGCATTTGGTCGCCCTTCTCTTATGGGTACCCCTGGGCTGAACCGCTCCTGCTTCCCGTCTCTTCTCACTCAGGAGCCAGAAAGAGACTGCCAGCCTGATGCGAGCATGGGAGCAGTTGTGGATGCCTGGCCGGGCCGGTAGAGAGACGCAACGGATGCTTACAACGTCGGTGGCGGGCCCCGCGGAGGTCTGGTCTTGCCAGCCAGTCAGGTTCCTCTCTGCGCAGGCGCGAGGACCAGCGGGACAGCTTCGGCGCGGGCCACGCCGCTTCCTCTCAACTCAACTTCCTTCCCCACAGCAAGCCCTTGCCTGCAAGCCTGCTATTCTCCCCATGGCCCTTGAGCCGCCTTGCACGAGTGAAGTAGATCCGACCTGTTGGCAGGCCCGCAGCCTGGCCCTGGCGGAGATCTTGCTGGGCTGGCCTGGTTCAGGCCGGGTCGCCCTCGGCGCCTGATCCTCCGACCTCCCGTCCCTGCCGCAGGCGCTCCAGCTCAGTGGCGTCGGGCACGGCGGCACTTCCCGTGAGTGCGGTCGTCGCGAGGCTGCCGCAGATGGTAGCGCAGCGCAGGGCCTCGGGCAAGGTATAGCCGCGGAGCATAGCGTAGATAAAGCCGGCATCGAAGGCATCGCCGGCTCCTGTCGGATCGACAACCTCGCTCACCGGCCAGGCGGGGCAGTACCAGAGCTGCTTCTCCCGGCAGGCCAGGGCTCCCTCTGCCCCCAGCTTGATTACCACCAGGGGAGCCAACTGCGCCAGATGCCGGGCCGCCGTCTCGGGGTCGCGTGCGCCCGTCAGTGCCTCCGCCTCCAGGCGATTGGGCAGAAAGACTGAGCAGCGACGCAGGACCTCCGGCACCCGCGGGTCCCTGAGCAGCCTGGGATGCCAGCCGGTGTCGAGAAAGATCGTCATGCTCTGCTCGCTCAACAGTTCCAGGACAGGCCCCAGCCCTGGATGCAGATGAAGAAAGACCGCGCGCCAGCGGTAGCGTGCCAGCAGGGCGCGCAGCTCGTGAAGAGTCAGCGGCGGCATCAGCTCCGCCATCTGTCCCTCCTCCTCCTCCTCCTCATTCGCCTCGGCGGCGCTGGCGGCAAGGGGATGGGAGAGAGAGGAGGCCGGGGGACTGGCAGGACGCTCGACATAGGAGACAAAGCCTCGCTCTCCCTCGTGAACCAGGGCTACACTGAGCGCTGCCATGCCCTGTTCCCGCTGGCGCAGCAGATCGCTACGGATCCCGGCCCGCCTGATCTCTTCGAGCAAGTAGCGACTCAAACAATCGCTTCCCAGCTCACCGAGCAGCGCGACGCGCAGGCCAAGGCGACTGAGCGCCGCCGCCGTAGTAAAGACCGCCCCTGCTCCAATCGCAAAACGCGTCGCGTAGACCTCCTGACCGGGCGCGGGCCAGTGAGGAAGACCGCTGAAAATAAGATCCACGCAGGGATTACCGATCACCAGAACATCGAAGTCGTCGCGCTCCACAGCTACATCCGTTGCCGGCTCTCGCCAGCGGATCAGGCCAGACAGATAGCTCCTGGGCGCCAGTCGGGCTACCTGACCGGCCAGGACAGAGGAAGTAGAAGATGGGCAGAAGAAAACTGTGCCGTCTGCTGTCCTTATGCTAGGGCAGGCCCTTGTCCCTGTCAAGGGGTGCAGAGGCGCTCGAGGTCAGCGCCCGCTGAAGTCAGAGGGAGCGACCCGCGCTCAGGCGTGGTCGAGCTGCGCCAAAGGAAGGCACCAGGACTTGAAACAGGCCGGTGAGCCTTCCTGTTCTTCCTTGTTTTTCAACGGACAGCAAAGAAACAGGGAGTGATGGGGTAAGTCAACGACCCGCGGCTCAGGCCAGGGGCTGGCCTGCAGCCGAAGGTGTCGTCGGCCCGGACTTGTGGGTGGGTTGACCGCGGCCCACTGCCCCGTACCGCGGGACAGTCGAGCAGCCCTGCCGGGCGGACCCGCTTCCCCCGCCTGAGATGAGGTGAAGCCGTTGCTGCCTGCTGGTCAGTGCCGTTGGTCGCATGAGGAGCAGGATGCCCCCAGAGAGGCGGCGGTGTCACCCCGATGCGGAGCGCCAGCCGGGAGCTGTCTTCCTTCCCGGGCCCAAGCCGGGGGGCCCCAGCGGCAGGTCTTGATGGCAGAAGAGGCGCCTCAGGAACGGCGTCGCCCGTCTGCGGACGTCCGTCGTGGACCCCGAGCTGCCTCCTCAGGGGGGAGGAGGATGGGGAGGCGGCGGCCGTCTGGCTCTTCTTCCTCTGGGGCAGGCATCAGATTGCCCGGCATTCGTCCATGCTTGACCACAAAGCCATGAGGATAGGGACGCAGATCGATCAGATGGGCCTGCTCTCCATGACGGGCCAGCAAGTGTCGGCAGTGCTCTTCAGCCTCAGC
>NZ_JBHOQV010000106.1:0-1371 GCF_042408735.1 Thermogemmatispora sp. | reverse complement strand
CCGTATTGCCTCATATAAAAATCTTTCCGAAATGCTCATCGTTGCCTCATTTATTTTCTTTTCGTCTCTGCCTTCGGGCAACCTCGTTGACCCTCCTTCTTGCCTGAGTGTGAACCACCCCCAGAAGAGGATACCGCTAACTGCTCTAACTGCTCCAGCAAGCGAGCTATCTCCTCCCGTAAACGCAACGGGTGCAACTGTGCCTGCTGGGCACGCAACCGTGCCTTCACCACGTCCGGTATCTGCTCACTCGCTAACGAACGCTCCACCGGCGTCTGCGCATCACCGTAACGACGGGTCACCTTGCTGCCGTGCCGAACCTTCTCCCGACAACGCATCACCGACTGGAAGAAGTTCAGATACTTGCCCAGCACCGCATACAACCGCCCCAACACCTGCACTGCTTCCTCGCCTTCAAAGCGAGCATAACCCACATACTGCCGAACCGCCGTGTAATGCTTCTGCTCCACATAGCAACTGTCGTTCTTGCGCCCCGCGCGGGCGCGCGTGAAGGTGATGTGATGCTGCTGGCAGTAACGCAACAAGTGGGCGTTGATGAACTCGGAGCCGTTGTCACTGTCTATGCCAAGAAGTGGGAAAGGCAAGCGGGTGCGAATGCGCTCTATCGCCTGCACCGTCCACACCTGCGCTTTGTTGGGCAAGGCTTCCAGTTCCACCCAGCCACTGTAGACGTCGGTGAGGTTGAGGGTGTAACAGCATTCGCCGTCACTGCTTGCGCCGATATGCGCCACCAGGTCTGCCTCCATGAAGCCGGGACATTTCTCGTTCCAGTCGGCGAAGGTACGGATAGGGATTTGGCTCTTGAGCAGGGTGCCCGGCTTGGTGGCGACTTGTTTGCGGGCGAAGGGTTGTTGGCGTTTGTGTTCGCGCAGGAGGCGGTCAATGGTGGCAGCGCTGATGGTGTGCAGTTGCTGGATGGTCTGTTCGTCCAGATGCAGTTGGTGCTGCAGTTTGGGTAGCCACAGCGGTATCATCGCCTTCATGCGTTTCCCACAGGGGCAGTCCATCAGTTGCCAGAGGGTGTGCAGGGCGCGACGTGTGGAGGCAGTGTAGGTGGGTTTGCGTCGTGTGGTGCGTTTGGTGTGGTGGGAGGAGGTTTGAGATGGGGTTTGATAGGTGCGCAGCAGCAGGGCGGCGTAGGTGCGGTGGTAGCCTGTGTCCTGCACCACCTTCTGCAGGATGGCGGTTTTGGTGCGTTTGTCGGCGTGCTGATACTCTTTGGCGTGTCTTTTGATGAACACTTTTCGTTCGTTCATGGTTAGCCTCAAGTCCACCGTTGTTCCTCCTGTAAAGGGTTTCATGAGGAGCATACGGGTAATGGAATTGGAAAAGATTTTCAAATGAGGCAAC
>NZ_JBHOQV010000095.1:0-5480 GCF_042408735.1 Thermogemmatispora sp. | reverse complement strand
CTGCTGCAGGCCGAGCGGCACTTTCGCCACGCCTTCGAGTGCTATGCCCTGGTCGGCGATCGCACAGGGCTGGCGGCCACCTCTAACCGCCTGGGGCAGGTGGCGCTGCGCAAAGGGCAGCTGGAGGAGGCCAATACCTGGTTCAAGCAGGCCGAGGCGCTGGTGACCGGCTTCGATGAGGAGGTCTTCATCAACAGCCAGTACTACCAGGGGCGGGTCACGGCGGAGCGGGGGCGCTGGCAGGAGGCGGCGAGGCACTGGCAGTGTGCCTGTGAGCATGCGCGTCACGTGCACGATCGCTATCAGCTGGTGGCCAGCCTCTGCGACCTGGTGGAGGCGCTTTCCCACCTGGGACGACACGAGGAGGCGCAGGCCGCTTGGCAAGAGGCGCGCACCATCGCTGAGGAGGAGGGCTACCGCTTGCTGCTAGGACATGGAGAGCAGGTACTGGGGAACCTGGCCTATGCGGAGGGCCATTGGGAGGAGGCGATGGCGCACGCTGTCGAGAGCTGCACATGGATGACGCGCCATCATGTCCTTGCGTACCACAAAGCGCTGCGCCGCCTGCTGGAGCGCCTGCTGGCCCTCCCGTTGGAGGCGATCCCGGCCATGACACAGCGCGTGCGGGAGGACTGGCGTCAGCGCGGCCTGGCGGAGCAGTATCCGGAGCTGTCTCAGGCCTGTGAGGAGATTCTGAAGCTCCTGCCGGCCCCGCCCCGCTGGCAGGGGCACGGGCAGGAAGGGGGTCCCTGAGACAGCGGGGCAGCGCGTCGCTGCGAGCATCGCGGCACCCGGCTGCCCACGCAGCGATCCTCGAAGGGCTTTCCAGGCCGTCTGAGGGCCGACGTGGCTGACCTCATGACTGCATGGAAGCGGTCACTCCTGACCGCCTGGGTGGGAGCATCGAAACGACTTGACAGAGACCACCTGGGACGCTATGCTAGGAGAAGCATCACCAGCATGTCTGCTTCGTCCGCTCTGGGAGTGAAACGTTGTGACCGAGCGCTCTGGAGTGCCTTCAGAATCAGTTTTATGCACCATTGTCCCCTTGAGAATGCCGATTGTTCAAGTGTCCTCGTGAGTTGAAAGAGAAGGCAAAATGACCCTATTGGTGACGTATCGACGAATTCGACAAAAGCCCTGGTTTTGGTTTAGCGGTGAGGTGGGGATGCAACGAGGAACGTGGAAGGACCTCTCGCGAGCTGTCCGACTCCGACCTCTAAGGGAGCGATGCTGGGTTTTGGCTCAAACCTCCAGGTGCCAGCTGTGGAAGGAATTCCTCGAACAGCTATGGTTCCGCTTAGAGAAACAGGAACGTATCCGGCGAGTGGTTTTGGCTCAGAGCAGGAAGGAACTGAAGTGGACTCAGAAATACAGGTACGGGCTGATCTGGGTCCTACCGCCCGCGCAGTTTGATCGCGCAGTGAAGGCCTGGCGGCGTCAGATAGCCGCCTGGAGAAAGGAGGTGCTTCTCCTGGTCCCTCTTGAGTATGAGGACAATCACAGAGCGATCCTTCAGACGATGTTCTCAACTGGCAGCCTGCTCGTCGATTGCCGTTTGACTCCTCGCAGTTGGTCAGACTGGAGCTGGATATATCAAGCAGCTGACGAGACTGAGCTCATAGCTGAGAAGGACATACAGCAGTTGATCCAGACAGTGCAGCGAGACTCGGTGCAGCTGCTCATCCTGCTCTGTCCCCACAACAGATGCCAGCAGCGTCGCTGCTGCTTCTGGTGGAATGTGCTGATCGTCCGGGAGGCATTGTTGAAGGCGGGGATCGACCCAGTCTTCATCACTCCCGAGGAGTATGTGGCTCTCTATAGCCTGGAATAGAACAGCTCGCGGAGGCGGTGACAGTCTGTCTTTGTGGAGGGGCATCTGCACGTGTGCCCTCTCTCGACCGGAATGGGGTCGGTCGAACGAACTGCAGTCGGGATCAGCGCCTCAACGGTCACAGGCCAGTGTTCAGCAGCCCCCATGTGGGGGAAGCGCTCTCGGGAACAGTGACCGCTGATGGAGGTAGGTGCTGGCAGCCGGGGTTGCTTTGTCTGTGCATGCTCCCAAGCTGGCTGGCGGATTCAGGGTTCCTGGTTCCTCATCGGGACAGGTGTTCAGGATACCTGTGCCGCTGGATGAGAGCGGCTTGCCGCATGGCAGGCAGTTGTTGAGCATGTCTCTGGTTCCTCCAGGAAGGTTCCCCACCTGGTCAGTCCTCTCCTGTGACCGCTGCTTTCTCTTCTGATCGTGCCATGCTGGTTTCTGTGTTCCCAGGACTGGTCCACTGGCGAACACGTCGCCTCCCAAAAATAAAAAAAGGCTCCGACATCCGCAGCAGAAGAGGAGGCTGGACAGGGGGGCTGGCCTCCGTCGCCGCAGGCGCCATGCCGCCAGGTCCTGCTCTCCCCGGCCCTATTCCTCCCGCAGCGCCTTCGCCAGGCGAGACCAGTCAACCGCCTGGAGATAGCTTTCCATGATGCGGCGAGCCAGCACTCCCAGGGCACTGGACTGCCTCCGCAGCTGCGGCTGCTCGGCCCAACGGCGGGCCAACCCGTCCCACCAGAGTGCCAGAGACAGCCCTGAGGGCAGCTCCTGCCCGACAGAGCAGAGCGCCTCCACTGCTGCCGCTTCCAGGAACGTCAAGGAGCAGTCAGCTCCCTCTCCCTGGGCCGCTACCACGCGACTCCAATCAATGCGCCGCGCAGGATCGCTCGCCCAGGCAGTGAGTAGGAGCCCCACGGCGTGTGGCACTTCCTGCCCCTTGAGGAACCGCTGCACGTGTTCCTCCAGCCATCGCCGGAGCGCATCAGGACGCTGCGCCAGCGCTTCGAGCGGTCGTCGGGTCTCCTCAAAAGCCGTCAGCGTGGTGAACATGTCCCAGGTGGGACTGTTAGGCCATCCCTGGTACGGTGGCCAAGTCGCTTCCAGAGGCATCACTTGCTCCTTCCTTTTTTCTCCTTCACTCTTCTCTTCTCTTCTCTTCCCCACCTCAGTATAGCACATGATCTCGCCAGATCCGCTCCTGGTGGGTCCCCGCCTGGGAGATCACTGGCCTTCATGACGGGCTGCCGCTTCCACCAGGGTGCGCACCCAGGCAACCGGTCGGGTCCACAAGCCCCTGGTCCAGGGTGAAAAGGCCTCTGAGACCCGGCGGGGCTGGAAGCCCCGACGGGTTCCCTTTCGTCTCAGCCGCTCCCACGCCCAGCAGGCTCTCGTCGCGCTGAGGCATCCCCTGCGAGCCGTGCATGGGTGAGCCGCCGAATGATCGAGCCAGATCAGACGCTGACGTCGAGAGCGTTCTGCGCTTGGGGGAATGCTCCGCTCCGCTCAGACCGAGACGGTCGCTTGAAGCGCTGGGGAGCGAGGAGAGCAGCAGCGCATCCATCAGCGCCTTGCAGGCCCGAAGCCCTGCTGCGGAGTGGCATCCTCCTCAGCGATCACCTGGAATCCCACGTGATCCACCACCCAGGCTGCCCCCGAGGAGAGTGAGACGATTATATCACCCACGGACGTTGAGCGCAGCGGTCCATCCCTGGCGTACCAGAGGATCTTGCGAGAGCGCTGCCAGGGTTCCTCCACATGATTCGTCAGGCGAAATGCCTCCTCCAGGGGGGAGTCTCCCTCGGCTTTCAGCAGGGCCACTTCCCGATAGAACTGATGCCGCAAGGGTGAACGCCAACGTTGCACGCCGGTTGAGACATCCCACATGGCTTCCAGATCAACGCTCTGGTAGACCTGGAAGTACTGACCATGCCTCTTGCCGCTGCGCCTCCAGCGAGGAGATAGCAGCTTCCAGAGCGCAGGGACCAGCTCGTCAATCATGTGACAGGCTGCCTGCGCTGTCGACTCCCCGTGCGCAGCGTGGGAGCGCGGGTCTGCCCTTCTCTCGTCGACAAGCCAGTGCGCTTTCGTCTCAGCCAGCCTGTCCAGCAGGCGCTCCACCTGCGTCTGCACCTGGCCTGGCGGCATCCATGTCGTGATGGGCTCCAGCCCGTTCACTCCCTCTTCGAGGGCCAGGACCTGTCCCACGGCTCTCTCAGCACGTTCAGCGGCAGGATAGCGCGCCTTGAGGATGTTCATCTGCTCGCGCCAGCGCTCCCGGAGGACAATGGCACGAGCTGCGCGCGTTTGTTGCATCAGACACCTCCTTTCCCGGGTCGAATGCACATCAGCAAGCGACACCTCCAGCAGGCAGAACAGGAAAAGCACGCGATCAGGTTGATGCCTGGCCAGGCTGGCAGTACCACCGGTCCTCCTCTGGCCACAGGTTCCCCTGCTGACGGCGAAAGCTGTAGCAGCCCTGTCGGGCAAGGATCAGGGAGAGAACGGTTGAGTATGCTGTACCCGCGCAGGAGGTTCCAGGCCGACCTGAGCCACACCCCAGAACCGGCCACGCCTGCTTCCAGGCCGGGAGCGGAGTCGCGCTGAACGTCCTCCTGTGCGAGTGCGCGATGATTGCCCCTCAGCAGCCGCGTCCGGGCTCGTGGCGAAGCCAGATCGTCATCGGGCCCACTTGTGCATGGAAGACCCCACGCCCCTCTTCGCGGAGGAGCTGGTCCAGCTCCCCGCGAGCCGGCGAAAAGCAGCCGCGCTTTCCTCACAGGAGGGGCCAGGGGGTCATGCAGTCACAGTCGCCAGCAGGCCCCAGAGGTCCTGCACCCCCTGCTGAAGGGAGGCCCAGGAACTCGCTTGCTGCTGCCTCTGCCAGCCGCTGAGATAGCGCTGCCAGGCGGCTTCCAGCCGTTCCCGATGCGGGCAGGCAGCGAAAAGCACCCAGAGTTCCCGGCGCAGCGGTGCCGCTCCCTGGCCCCGGCGGGAAGGGGACGCCGTGCTGGCAGGCTCCTCCTCGCCAGGCCCCCAGTGATAGGTGAGGCCACTGCGATACAGGATGGGTTTGTCAGAGCCAGGCTGCTGCTCCTGACCAGAGGGAGGAGTCCCGCTCTTTCCCCCACCTCCTCTGGCTCTGGTCTCCCCATACCAGGACCAGTGGACCTGCAGGTACCGTTCTGGAAGGTCCAGCAGCCAGGAGGTGAGCTGCGCCAGCGCGCGTTCCAGTCCCTGTCTATCACTGACCTGCAGGAAGCAGAGCTGGTCAGCATGAGCGTGCTCGCCCGTGTTGAGCGGTTGCGGCGACCAGCAGCCCGCGGCGACTGCGCCGCGATGCGCCACCTGCTCCAGCGCCTGCCGCAGCAGGGCGCTGGTCGCGGGAGTCTGGGGCCAGGCAAGCGGGCCAAAGAGGTCCGCACAGCTCGCTGCGCGCTCCGGTCCAGACCCAGCAAGCACCCAGCGAGCGCGCAGCAGCGTGCGATCCCAGGTGAGGACGGCAGCGTTCTGCTCTTCATCATCACTGATACCGGCAAGAGCCGCTTCGAATGTGGCTTGACTCCACCCCTCGCGCTCCCGAAGCTGACAGAGCGCCAGGGAGGCCGCGTGCGCAACGGGTGGGTCCAGAGAGCCTGCCAGCTCCCCCACCGCCACCAGG
>NZ_JBHOQV010000090.1:0-23180 GCF_042408735.1 Thermogemmatispora sp. | reverse complement strand
GCGGCTTCCGCCTGCCTTGCTGGCGCTTTGGGCGCTTGCCGAGAGCGGGAGGGTCTTCCCAGCCAGGCAGCGCCTGCAGGGCTGGCCGGAGGCGCTGGCAGCTTCCCCCGTCGCTGGGGTGGCCCAATGGGCCTCACGCGTCGTCTTGCGCCACGAGGGCCTTTCTTCTGCAAGCCTGTCCTGAGGCGAGCAGGATGATCGACAGGCTCTCTGAGGCGGTTTCCTGCATGAACGCTGGCCTGGTCCGTCGAGGTGGAGGTCCCCGCCAGGGAGAGTGTGCTCACCTCCACGCCTCCCACCGCTCTGCGCTGCACCGGGGTCGGGTCAGCTCCCTGGATCTGCACAGCCGCCAGCGGAGAGACCTGGCGCGTGGACCGGTCAGCGTCCCGCTGGCAGGGAGGAGCCTGCACGGGTGGAGATCTGAGCGAGGGAACCCTGGCCAGCCCTTGAGGGGGTGGCGTGGTGAGGTGCTGGCGGCGCTGTTGGACGGGGGCCGTGAGCCAGGGCAGGGCTGCCTGGTCGGGAGCAGGGGCTGGTTGTTCGAGGCTGCCGGCCTGGTGGGAGGGCAGACCGAGGCGGGCGCCTCGGTGGGGAGAGCGGGCAGTCTGGGGCGTGAGCGCCTGGCTGGTCGGGCCAAGGTGAGCGGCGAAGGGAGTTGCCACAGGGAGCGCCGTCCGAGAGGGCAGAGGGCTGGTGCCTCGTGCGGCGGACTGCGCGGGTGGGATGATGTGCTTCGGGGGGGCGGTGATGAGCGGCACCATGCCGTTGACGTGAGAGCTGTCGCGCTCTGGCAGCCAGCGGGCCTTGACCTTGGGAACAAGGGGGCGAGAAGCCAGATCCGTTGTCAGGCCCTCATTCCTGTGACAGGACAAGGAGCAGTGGTCTTTTCCTCCTGCAGATGAAGCGTGCGGGTATCCGCGCCGAATAGGTCATGAACAGCGTGATACTGGTCCTGCCCTCACAACGGCCCTCCAAAGCAGCGCTGCCCTGACTGCCGCGATCTACAAGGCCCTCGTGAGCTTGAATCTGACCATCGATTCGCTGCATACGCCCCCAACTAATTGTAAGCTAAGCGTCTCTATCAGGAATAGAAAAATGCCGACCATACTCTCTCTCCTGCCCTCGAGGCATTCAAATCTCCCCTCAGGCCATCAACTTGAATATTTGTTCAAATACTTTTTTATGCGTCCTTTACGGCTCGTATGGTAATATGGTACCAGCTACAAGCTTTCATCGCAGATAAAGCCGGCTGCTGGTGAGCCGGGGGAAGATTGCTGTTCTGGGAGGTGCGTGGAGTAAAGAAAAGGAGAACCCTGAGCAGCGGCCAGCGCAGTTGGGGGAGAAGAAACGTCTATCGTATAGGAAAGCAACGAGTAGCGGCCTCTCTAAGGAAGGCCCACTTCTGTCGCTCCTATCATGTATTCTACCTACCTACATGGTATGCTCCTGCTCTGCCGCCACGACTGAGGTCCAGAGGCTCAGCACGCCGGACACATGAGGGAGGTCCATCTTGAACGACTCGCCGAGTAGGCCATCGGGACTCTGTTCGACAGCGACGACAACGCACTCGCTGGACCAGTTCCGCCAACTGCTCACTCACTATCTGCTCGTCATTGGACAGCAATACGAGCTGCTCTTGTTAGAATGCTCGGCCCTCAGAGCTGATGCCCGCCTTTGGTCGGACCAGCGCCAGCGCCTGCAGCGCTTGTTGACCCAGCATCACGAGCTGCTTCTCTCCTTTCGCTCTCTGCTTGAGCAGCCTCACCAGCTTCCTGAAGAGGTTATTTCTCTTCGCGATCTGCCTTTGCTCTTCTTGCAAAACGCAGAAAGCCAGACTCGTCATCTGCTCGATTTGCTGGCCTCTTTCCCGCACAGCGAGCAAGAGCGTGCCCCAGCCAGGCAACGTCTGCGGCAGCACCAGGCTCTGCTGCAGGGATGGGAGCAGCTGCTGCATTACTACGACGAGCTGATCTTTCACCTACGCCTGCTCTCCGACCAGATGCGCTTCCTGCTGCGTCGTCTCAGCTTTGAGCGGCAGGAGGATGTCGCTCTCCTGGAGCACCCTATGGAAGCGGCCCCTGCTCCTGAGAGCGAGCCAGCGGCTCAGGCCGGCACAGACGCCGAAAAGAACTAAGGGCGGGCAGGTCCTTGCATTGGGGGGGCCGGCGCGCGACAATAAGAGCTATGGAGTACCGTACACTTGGACGAACCGGCTTGAAGGTCTCGCGCCTCTGTCTGGGCACCATGCAATGGGGCTGGACGGTCGACGAGCCGACGGCTTTCGCCATCATGGATGCCTTCGTCGAGCGCGGGGGGAATTTCTTCGATACCGCCGATTTCTACGCGCGCTGGGTCCCTGGCAAGCGCGGCGGCGAGTCCGAGGAGATCATTGGGCGCTGGCTGCGGGCGCGCGCCAATCGCGACCGAGTGGTCATTGCGACCAAAGTCTATCAGCCGATGGGCGAGGGACCCAACGAGCGGGGCCTATCGCGCAAGCATATTCTGGAGGCCGTCGAAGCCTCACTACGTCGCCTGCAGACCGACTATCTCGATCTCTACCTGGCTCATGCCTTTGATGCGGAGACGCCGATCGAGGAGACCTTGCGTGCCTTCGACGATCTTCAGCGCAGCGGGAAGGTGCGCTATATCGGTGCCTCCAACTATCCGGCCTGGCGGCTGGTCGAGGCGCTCTGGTGTGCGCGCGCTGAGCACACAGCGCGCTATGAGGTCTTGGAACCCCATTACAACCTGGTCCACCGCGCTGAGTTTGAGCAGGAGCTACAGACGGTCTGTCTGCAGTATGGTCTGGGAGTCATTCCTTACAGTCCTCTGGCGGGCGGCTTCCTCGGCGGCTCCTATCGCCGCGGCCAGGGACGCCAGAGTGCCCGCGCGGGCGCCGTCCTGGGGCGCTACGACCAGGAACAGGCCTGGCGCACGTTGGAGACGGTGCAGGAGATCGCCAGGGAAACAGAGAGCACTCCTGCGGCAGTGGCCCTGGCCTGGCTCCTGGCTCAGCCGGCAGTGACCGCACCGATCATCGGGGCCAGCCAGCCGGCCCATCTGGAGGATGGCTTTGCGGCGCTGCAATTGCAGCTTTCCGCCGAGCAGCTGACCCGTCTAAGGACAGTTTCCCAGGGTCTCTAGTCTGGCTCTGTCCGCGTGTGGGCCGCTTCCCGGGCCAGGGCTTCACCCCGATCGGAACGGCCTTCGTTGGGCCCACAGGCGGACAGGCCCTCGCTCTGCTCCTTTCCTCTCTCCTCTCGACTGATACGGCTTCTCAGCAGTGACGGCGTGACCGCACTGTCCCCAGCTTCCTCTTGTTGTCTATGCTATCCCCTTGAAACTTCTTCGTTAGCCGCGTCCGATGCCGCTGCTGGCCGCGAAGGGAACACGTTGCTCGACGCCAGCGTCCTCGGTGCTCACCTCATGGTAGCGGTAGCTGTTGCCATCGGTGGGACTCAGGTAGCCGGCGTCTTGAACCACTTGGGGAGCATCGGCTACTCTGGCGATCAGCACCGGAGTAAAGGCCCAGTTGTCGGCGGGGCGTAGACCACCGATGACCCGTCCGAGGGCCCGATGCTCGGCCTCGATACAGGCAATCTGTCCAGCCACTTGGGCGAGATCGGGCCGGCCCATGGCGGCAAACTCTTTGATAGCTGCCAGGAAGGCGGAGTCGAAGACCCCTTCTAACTGCTGCTGGGTCTCGATGAAGGTCTTCAGGTCGTTGAAGGTCTGAGCGCCTTTGGGGAAGCTGAAAACCTCGGCCAGCGACTGACCTCCATTGGCCGTGAAAAACTGCTGGTGGATCTGCTCCTCGACCAGCGCCGCCTTGAGATAGGTCAGGTCCTCGGCGCTCAGCCCGAGGGCCTCCGCGTTGGCGATTCCATTGCTATAAAAGGTAACGGCCAACTGCTCGGCTGTGCGCGCGATCGAGAGGATCTGCGTGACGGCGTCGTCGAGCATAACGAGCCGCTCGGAAAGCGCTCCCTGAGCATGGGCCGCCAGCGGTCCGGCCCCACTTCCGAGCAGGGCCAGGCCACCACTGGCCAGCCCCAGGCCGGCGGTGGCCTGCAAGAGAAAGCGCCGGCGTCCCTGCCTTCCCCGCGCTGCGCGCAGCACGCCTCGATTGATGTAGGTCTGCATGGCGATGGACTGATCCTTTCTGCAAAACTTGAGCTAGAGATGGCTTGCTTTCCGGGACCTCCACGATCCACCGCCTCCCGTCCTCACAGTTCCACTCTAGCAGGTTTTCCAATAAAAGGATCGACATCCACAGATGCAAAGACCCGGCCTCTGCGCGGGGCGCGAGAAAACGCTGATCGCGACCCGGCCGTGTCCAGCGCGTCCAGTCTCTAAGGCGCTAGGGGCGCGGTGGCAGCTCGCGCTCGTTGCCGTAGAACAGAGCCAGCGTCAGGCCGAAGGCCAGGTGCCGTAGAACGTTCTGCCCAAAGGAAGGCCAGGTTGCCAGGCGCGGGAGCTGGCCGCGACGAATGAGCGGGTGCCAGCGATCGGCCAGCGGCGTGAGCCACCAGACGCAGGCCAGAAAGCCTTCGCCGAAGAGGAGGCCCTTGAGCCAGGTCGGGCCGGGCAGACGCGGCCTGATGAGGGCGGCGTAGATCTCACCGAGCACAACGCCGTTGAGCAGATGGATCCCCCAGGCCAGCAGCCGGCGCCCGCCCGAGGAGCGCTTTCCCCCATTGAGTAGGCCCTCGATGAAACGCACATCGCTGAAGCGGTTGCCGCTGAGGCGCTGGTCAAGGGCCATCACCAGGCTGTAGATGCCGGTAGCCAGCAGACCAGCCAGCGCAGCCCGCCCGGGTCGCCAGGTCGGAGGCCGGCGTTCCACAAGCTCTTGCATTGTTCGTTGCTCCTTCCCTCTCCTCAGCCGGCGCTGCCTATGCGCTCGCGCTGCTCCGCCAGGAGCAGGCGCGCCGTTCGTGCTCCGCTGCTAAGAGCCCCGTGGATGCTGCTTGAATGCAGGTACTCGCCCGTGAGGTAGAGGCCCGGCTCCCCGCTGCGTGCCTCTGGCAGACGAGCGAAAATGCCCGGCGGCTGAGCAAACTGGGCGAAAGGCAGGCGGTAGATAGCTAGCAGGCGCCAGCTCCGCAGACCGTCCTCGTGCTCTGGGAACCAGCCGGCCAGCTCCTGCAGGGCGCGCCGGGCAAGCTCCTCGTCGTCTTCCTGCTGGGTGGCCTCATCCAGAATGGTCAGCGAGAGCAGATGCTGGCCCGGCGGAGCGTACTGCGGTACGATATTGGTCAACTGAACAGCATGGTTTACCAGGGCATCAGGCTGGCAGTTGAGAAGCAGGGCCGGCTCGCTGTAGAGCGGACGCGGGCCGGCAAAGTAGAGGCAGGTGCAGCTGCGGCCTGCGCTCGGTAGAGGCAGCCCGGTGAGCTGGGCAGCGGTAGGGCTATCGGTGGCGACCACCACCGCCTCGGCGTGCAGCTCCTCGCCGCTTGCCAGACGGACTCCCGAGACGTGCCCCTCCTCGCGCAGCAGGGCCACAACGCGGGCCCCCAGACGCAGGCTGTTCGCCGGCAAGGAGGCGGCCAGTTGCGCGGCGATGGCTCCCATGCCCTGCTCCGGCAGCACGATATCGCCGCTTGCCAGCATTCGCCAGACAAAGCGGAACATGCGCGCGCTGGTCTGTAGATCGCGATCGAGAAAGATCCCCCCGAAGAAGGGGCGGGCGAAGTTGGCGATGAAACCGGCCCCGCTGAAGCCCCAGTGGCGCAGATACAGCTCGCTTGTCTCGTCAAACGCGGCTGTCGGCCAGGTAGCAGGGCCTTCCGCCGAGACCGTCTGCAGAATCGTGCGGGTCAGGCGCAGCACACGCCATTTGTCGGCCAGGGGGATAAGAGGGTTGCTGGCGGAGAGTGCCAGCCAGCCAGGCTGGCGCCGTGGGTCGGCCAGGGGATAGCGCTGGCCTCCTTTGACCAGAATGGCCCCTGGCAGGAAACGCCTCAGCCCGAGTGGGGCGAGATTTAGCTCGCGCTGGACAGCGGGGTAGGCGGTAAACAGTACCTGGAAGCCGCGGTCGAGCAAGAAGCCCTCGGGATGGCGATCGGTGCTGACCCGGCCCCCGGGGCGGTCAGCGGCTTCCAGGACGAGAACGCCCAGCCCGGCGCGGCTCAGGTGCCGTGCGCAGACCAGGCCAGCCAGGCCGGCTCCGACAATGATTATCATGATGAACCTTCTTCCTCCTCTCTCTACTTCAGACAGCCGAGCGAGCCAGGAGCAGGAGCAAGCACTCTTGCCCTTCCTACATTCAGCACGTGGGTGGGCCGAGGCAAGCCTCAGCTCTCGCCAGGTGTCGTTATCCTCTCCTCTTCGGCCTGGCCCAGCTCCTGGCGCAGGCGCAGCAGCGCCAGATCTTTGGCTTTACATTCCAGCATCACATCATAGTCGGTCCAGGGCACTGCAGCCAAAAAGGCGCGGAAGCCGCTGGCGCTGACGTAATCGCTGTGGGCGCCAGGGCGCTTGCTGGGATCCTGCTCGGCGTAGTGCAGCTTGGGCCGGCGTCCTCCCCAGGTGCTCAGGATGCGCTCCCAGGGCAGGCCCTCAAGAGGGACCTCCGCTGCTCCATTGAGGCCATGATGCAAATTGTCGACCACCAGTGGCAGACCGCTGGCCTCGCAGATCGGCAGCAGCTCCAGCACTGACCAACAGCGCTCGTCGTTTTCCAGGCGCAGCCGGCGACGCACCCCATCCGGCAGCTCCTCGATGTGGGCCAGCATGCGCCGGGCGGTGGCCTGGCGGTCGCCGTAGACTCCGCCGCCGTGCAGGATAATATCCCCTTCGATACCAAGCCGCTCCATCACCTCGGCATGATAACAAAGGTCGCGATAGCTACTCTCCCAGACGGGGCCTGTGGCAGAGATCAGCGTGTACTGGCCCGGGTGCATGGAAAGGCGCATCTTCCCCTGACGGGCCAGCCGTGCCACCTCGGCCACCTGGGCCGCCTCAAAGCGGATCTGCTCCAGGGGCACTTCCGGATGGGAGCCGAGCGGCACCAGATCGGAGGAGATGCGAAAGACCGTGATGCCCTGGGCCAGATTCCAGCGCAGGATAGCCACAAGCAGCGCCAGGTTCTCATCGACCAGGGTCTGCAAGTAGGCGAGGCCACGCTCGCGTAAGGTGGCCAGGCGCAGGCTGCGCATCTTCCCTCCCAGCGAGAGGTTTACACAGGCATAGCCAAGCCTCATCTCAGCCAACTTCCTCCTCAACCGGCGTCACCGCTCCTTCTCTGGGGTACTGGCGGCCTCCATCGTCTTTCAGGATTATGCACGGCATGCCAGGTCCTCCCGCACGAGTCGGGACGTGATGGCGGCCGAGAGCAGAACGCCTGGAATCCCTGCCCCGGGATGGGTACCGGCGCCCACGAAGTAGAGGCCCTCAAGATGGGGGGCCCGGTTATGGGGACGGAAGTAGGCCGATTGGAAAAGAGTTGGTTCCAGCGAGAAGGCTGCGCCCAGATAGCTGCGCAACTGGTCGGCAAAGTCGTGCGGCGTAAAGCGATGCTCGCTGACAATGCTGGCTTGCAGACCCTGCAGGCCCGCCTGTTCCTCAAGATAGCGCAAGATGCGCTCGCGGAAGGCCGGCGACTCACGCTGCCAGTCGACGCCGTGTCCCAGGTGCGGCACCGGCGCCAGGACATAGAGGCTCTCACCCCCGGGCGGGGCCATTGTCGCGTCGGTGCGCGTTGGCGTGTGCAAGTAGAGCGCCAGGTCATCTGGCAGCCCTTGACCATCGAAGAGCTGTTTGATCATCCTCCGATAGTCGTGGGGCATGAAGATTGTATGATGGCGCAACTGCGGGTACTGTCGACTCAGCCCGAGATAGAGCAAGAAGCAGCTCATCGAGTAGCGCGCCTGCTCCAGGCGCCGCCCTAACTCTCGGGGGCGGACTTCCGGGGGAAGCAGCCGCAGATAGGTAGTGGCGACATCGCTGTTAGCGACCACGGCCTCGGCCTGCAGCAAGGCCCCGTCGGTCAGTAGCACTCCCCATACTCGTCCTGTGCGTACCAGGATGCGCTCGACCGCCTGGTTACAGCGTAGCTCTCCTCCCAGCGAGGTGAAGAGGCGCGCCATGGCTTCAACGAGCGTATACATCCCGCCTGGGACAAAGTGGACGCCGCCCAGGCGCTCCAGATAGGGGACGATACTGTAAATGGCGCTGGCGCGGAAAGGGTTGCCGCCGATGAAGAGCGGATGGAAGGAGAAAACCATCCGCAGTTGGGGATGGCGGAAGTAGCGGGAGACAAAGCGATAGACGCTGCGCTGGGCCCCCAGACGCACCAGCTCTGGGGCCACGCGCAGAAAATCGCTCAGGTGCAGGAAAGGTTCGCCGGCCAACTCAGCAAAGGCTCGCTGGTAGATGCGGGCCGTGTCAGCAAGAAAGGCGCGGTAGCCGGCGACGTCGCGCGGCTCGAAGCGCGCGATCTCGGCCTCGTCCTCGGCAGGGCTGCCCCAATAGTCGAAGTAGTTCCCGTCGGCAAAGCAAATGCGGTAAAACGGGCGCAGCGGCACCAGTGTCAAATCGTCTTCCAGCTGGCGCCCAGCGGCTCGCCAGAGGTCCTGCAGAAGCCAGGGAGCGGTTAGCAGGCTTGGTCCCATGTCGAACGTGAAGCCGTCGGCCTTGAGCTGGTAGGCTCGCCCGCCGGGCTGGGGGCGAGCCTCGATCAGGATCACCTGGGCCCCGGCAGCCTGCAGGCGGATGGCTGCTGCCAGGCCTCCGAAGCCGGCTCCAATGACAATCACTCGGGGCCGTGCGCCATGCTCCCCTGCTGGCAGGGTATTGGAAGCAGGCGTCAGACCGGAGCGGCTGCTCATGAGTGAAGCACCTCCTTGTCGGAGACCAGAGCCAGGCCCTGGCCCTGGTCAAGCCCTGAAAGAACCCGAACGCAACTCTCGACAGCCGCCATGAATTGGGCGGTATCGGCGTACAGGCGGCGGAAGAGGGGAGCCCCCAGACGCAGCGTCAGCGTTGGCGGGCGCGTCTCGCTCCAGACAATGCCCGCTGGCACGACCGGAATGCTGGTCCCGCTCTCGCGCTCAGCCAGCTCCACGAGTCGGGCAAAGCCGGGGCGGAAGGGCAACAGGGCCTGATCGAGCGAGCGAGGAGAGGGATGGGGATCAACCACGGGATAGCCCTCGGGGAAGATGACCAGCAGGCTGCCGCGGCGCAAGAGAGCCACGGCCTGGCGCATGGCGCGCAGCAGATAGGGGGCCACCTCGCCCATGCGGTAGGCACTGCCAGCGCTGCCAGCGGCCCTTGCCCCCACGGAACTATCGGCGCGCAGGCGCTCGGGGCGCAGCATCACCGGCCAGCCGGCCAGAGCACAAAGCAGCTCCATGAGGCGCCGCTGCCAGCGCGTGCGTGCCCAGTCGAGAGCGACCAGGATATGCACAGGACGCGGAACGGCCCGCAAGAAGAGGCAGCCATCGTAAAGATGATGGTAATGACGGGCGGCCACAATGACCGGGCCACGTGCCGCCAGATGGTCCCGTCCCTCGACGACGATGCGCAAACGACGGCGCCAGAGCAACAGGGCTGCGCCGCTGCGCATCACAAAGCGCGTGATGCTCTGCAAGAGGGCCAGCAGGAAACCGCTTTGGCTCTGGTCCTGCCTCATAGCGCCTCCACTGCCCTGCTGCGCCAGCCGCGCCTCTCGTTCGCCCTGACTGGGACGCGGGG
Source organism: Thermogemmatispora sp. (assembly GCF_042408735.1). Lineage (GTDB taxonomy): Bacteria > Chloroflexota > Ktedonobacteria > Ktedonobacterales > Ktedonobacteraceae > Thermogemmatispora. The sequence goes on along the minus strand of NZ_JBHOQV010000090.1, from coordinate 13,481 downwards.
AGCCGGAAGCCCCCTGCTCGCGTCCGCTGCCGCCACTGCGGCGCAGGACCAGAGCCGCCGGCAGGATTCCCAGCAGGAGGCCGAGCAGCGGGGGCAGCCAGAGACCAACGCTCAGATCGAGCACAATAGCGAAGACGGTATTGGCCGCATAAACACCAAAGGGCAGCCAGGCCGCGCTCGCTAAGGAGCCTCCAGCAAGATCGCTGCGCCAGAGCAAGCGGCTCACCCCCATGTACAGCAAGCCAGTGACCGACCAGCCAATCAGATTCTGTACTGGCATCCCGAAGTATGCTCCCCGTACTCCCCATTGCCAGAAGTGCAGAGGGAGCCGTTCGCTGGCCATAGCCGGGTCGAGCGTCAGATCCCAAACAGTCAACAAGTAGGCGCCCAGCAGCACGGTCCACAGACCGCCCCGTCTCGGGCCGGCCCCGTCGCCGCCCCCTCGATTCAGGAGCAGGTGGGCCAGTAAGAAGGAAGAGAAGCCCATGTAGAACCACGAGAGCGGGATCGAATAGGGAACGTGGTCAAGGATCTTGAAACCCAGGAAGCTGTTGTAGGAGTAGGGACCAAACGGGAAGCCGGTCGAGGTTCCCACCAACTCCATGCTCAGCGAGATCAGGGTCGAGGCCGCGAAGAAGATCAACGTGCGACGCGCTCCCACGATGCGCAGGCCGAAGAGCAGGACCGTGGCCGCCCCGAAGAGGATATGCAGCGAGCCGGCATAGTTGATGCCGAAGCTGAAGACTGAGACCAGCAGCGGGCTAAAGCTCCACAGTTCGGGATGAGGAAGGGCAATCAGCAGCCCGGCGAGACCGAAGATGAGCGCCGCCAGATGGCAGATAAAAAGCACCTTTACGGCTTTCATAGCGTACCTCCAGGAGCGTTTCCACGGGTAATCAGGCGTCCGCGCCAGCGATGACGGCGCCGCAGGGCCTGTCGGCCAAGCTGCAGCGTCACCGCCAGGTCGCAGAGCGGAGAGAGCCAGTACGTCCACGGCGGGCGACAATAAGCGCGGCGCATGCCGACCAGGGCGCCAAGACGCAGCATAACCAGCCCGGCATTCAGTCCCAGCGCTGGCCACAGCAGCCAGATCGGCACTTGCCGCCGCTGCCTTCGCCCGGCGGCAAACAGAGAAGAGAGTATAGTCAGCAGCGGAAGCGGCAAGGCTTGTACCAGCAGCACCTCCAGCCAGCCAAGAGCGGTATGCCAGGCCGGACTGAAATAATCGTGTAGAGGCAAGGAGCGCGTCCAGTTCTGCCAGGCCTCGCGCGCCGTGCGATACATCTCGACAGAGGCCAACGCCCCACTTTCGACAAAGGCCACCCGCTGACCGGCTCGCACCAACAGGCGCGCCAAAGTGATATCTTCGCACAGCGAATGGCGCAAAGGAGCAAAGCCGCCACAGGCGGCCAGCACCTCGCGCTTAATCAGAAAGCATTGCCCATTCGCCTGGACGCGCAGCTCATCGGCGGGACCCTCATAAAGCGAACCAGGCATGCCATAGCGGTAGACCAGGGTGGTCAACAGGGCCGGATGCAGCAGTCCCAGAAGGGGCGCCGCCGGCAGCTCCTGCTGGGTGGCCAGACTGAGGGCCGCCACCCGCTCGCCCTGGGCCCGAGCCAGTAGAGCCGTCACCAGGCCAGGACGCGGTCGCACGTCGGCATCAATCGTCAGAACCCAGGGGAAGTCAGGCGGCAGCGCGCGCCAGCCGGCTTCCAGGCCCCAGACCTTGCCGTTCCAATCGGAGGCGATGGGAGAGGCGTCGAGCAGGCGCAGACGGCGATCACGCTCGGCATAAGAACAGACCAGCTCGCGCGTACCATCTGTAGAGCCGCCATCGATGACGAGGATTAGCCCAACCTCCGGTCCCTGGGCAAGCAGACCATCCAAACAGGGCGCCAGCCGCTCGCGCTCGTTGAGCACAGGCAGCAAGATCGCGACTCGGTTCTCCTCCCCAGGCCCGGGCCTGTCCGGCCTTGCAGGCTGCAGCTCCCGACCACCGGCAGTACGCAGCCAGCGGCCCAGGACGCGCCAGGCCAGCGCCAGTTGGCCGCCCGCGAGCACGCTCAGCCAGCAAGCCCCCAGCAGCCTATGGCCCATTCTCAAGCCCCACCTCCAGCTCAGCAGGGTCAAGCCGCTCGCCACGTCGCCAGAGGCGATCAAGGGTCAGGGCCAGCATCGCCTCCCGCAGCTTCTCCGATAGCGTCGTATGGGCCCGCGCGCGCAAGACGTCGTAGCCGCGCTGCTCGATGGCCTGCAGGATACGCCGATAGAGGCGACCAGCCAGCAGGATGGGCAGGCGGCGATCAGGCGGTAGCAGCCAGACGCCGGGGAGACTCTGGGCATAGCAGAGATGTGCTCGTGCCACCTCGTAGCGCATCAGGTTTTGGAAGGCTGCGTCTGGTCCCTGACCGGAGTCGAGCAAGTGCAGCAGGTGCGAACGGGAGAGGCCGAAGCGGGCCAGATCTTCCAGAGGAAGATAGAGGCGCCCCTTACGCAGATCGCCCCCGACGTCGCGCAGGATGTTTGTCAACTGCATAGCGATACCGAGGCCCTCCGCCGCCGCCAGAGCTGTCTCCGAAGTTGCGCCCAGCACGTGAGCCAAGGCCAGCCCAACGGTACCGGCCACGCGGTAGCAATAAGCCCGCAGGCGCGTGAAGCTGGCAAATTCGCGCGGCCACAGATCCCAGTGCAGCCCCTCCAGAAAATCCAGGAAGAGCGCGGCTGGCACCCCGTAGCCGGCGATCACCTCTGCCAGGCGGCCCCCTAGTGGCTCCCGCGGCGCCGTTCCCTGGCAGTCGGCCAGAAACCAGGCCCGCCAGGCGCGCAGCTCTCCGGCGATGGCCTCTGGCGAAGTGCCCGGCTCGCGCTCATCGACCAGATCGTCAAGCGTGCGGAAAAAGGCATAGAGAGTGACAAACGAGGGGCGTAGCTCTCCAGGCAAGAAGCGCGCAGCGAAATGGAAGGTTCTCCCATGACGTGCAAGCAGGGCCTCCTCCTCGCTCTGGCTACCCGCCGCGACGGATCGCGGAGAGAGCGGAGCAGCGGCTGCTCGCTCCTCTGGGGCTCCTGCCGAGGAAGACGAAGCCCCCTCCCGTTGAAAACTCGGTTTAACCACGCGCATAGCGGCTATCTGCTCCTCTCCAGCGGGCCCGGCCCTTCTCCTGTCCGGCCAAACCAGGCCAGAACTGGTCGCGGTCCGCGCCTGGCTCAGCCAGCGGGCGGCGGAGCAGCTGAGAGGCTTCTTCCCAGGCCAGCCGGAGAGGGTCCAGGCTGGCAGAGGGAGAGCGCGACGTGCTCCCATCTCTGTCTGCCTGATTGCGGTGTGGGAAAAAAGCGACCAGCCTGGGAAGCGCGGCGTTAGGCCGGGCAAGAATCATGGGCACAGCGAGCGTCATACGCTCCAGGTCCCTTCCATATGACGCTTCGCCCGGCCCATTCTAGTAACAGCTCTTTGGCCCAATGGGCCGCAGTGCGCCCTTAACTGTGGCAGCGCGATGGAAGCCATCCCGGCGCATCCCAGAGAGCACGCGGTCAAGCCCGGCATGGGGCGATCCGCCGAACCGGGTCGGGCCTGATGGCATCAGGCGGCGGGAGAGCTGGAGGCAGCCGGTACCGGCGCCAAAAGCTGCAGCGTCCGCTGACCGCTGGCCGCCACGTGGACGACCAGCAGGCGCCCGTCGCGCAACCAGAACGGGAACAGCTGTCGTGCTCCAGCCTCTGGCGAGGGCAGCAGGACCGGCGAACCAGAGAAGAGATGCACGCGGAGGCGACCGTCATCGCTGTAGAGCAGCGCATGCCCGTCGGGCGACCAGCTCCAGCCGTCTAGCTCTCCCTGGAGGGGAATGTTGAGCAGCGGGCGTCCTTCGGGAACCGTTAGCGTTGCGAGCAAGGTGTGACCCGCCCTATCGCGTCGCGCGTAAGTGAGATGCTGGCTATCGGGCGACCAGCCAAAGCTAGTGATGGTAAAGTCGCCGCTGGGCACGAGGGCCGTCACCTGGCCACTGTCGTGATCCATCAGATAGATGGCGCGGCCTGGACCGCTCAGGCCCTCGCTGCTGGCCAGCATGGCCAAATAGCGCCCATTGGGCGACCAGGCCAGGTGCTGCACGGTCAGGCGCAAGTTCATGGTAGCCAGCAGCTGCGTCGGGTGGCCTCCGCGCGTCGTCTGCCAGAGCTGAGTCTGCCCAGCCGTCCCCGTCACATAAGTAATCTGATTGGTGGTGCCGGGGGTCCAGGTAGCAGCCAGGGCAACCTCACCCAGCGGGTACATGTATTGTCCGTAGGGGACGAGCGCCAGCAGCGGCTGAGCAGCTCCGGGCGGCGTGACCACGGTCACCAGGGCCGAACCATCGGGCGACCAGGCGGCATCGTGGGCCTCGCGCATCGCCAGTAGCTGGCTGCCAACAGGATCGCTCAGGCTGGCGGTGTACATCAGGCCGGGATCGCGCCCATCCTGGATCACCAGGTGTTGCCCCGTGGGATCAACGGCGACCAGGCGTCCGCCCTGGGCCAGAGCGGGCGGAGCAGGCAGGGTCTCCGCCACCTGGTAACGCACCCCATTGCCCGGTGGGGCGGGCGGCAGACGCGGCAGGAAGAGCAGCAGCACGAGCATAAGACAAAGCAGCAGCGTTAAGGTGGCCGCCAAGGCCAGGGCCAGGCGAGAACGGCGTCCGCGCGGGCGGAGACGCACAGGAGGACGTGGCGGCAGCTCGCTGAGGATGCGCGCACGCAGCTCGGGGGAGAAGTGAATCCGGGCCGCCTGCTCTTCCAGAGCGTGCCGAATGATCGCCTCCAGGAGCATATCGTCCGCCGGGGCCCGGTGGTTGGCCTGCTCTTGCTCCTCGGCCCCCCGCCGCCCGTGGCGCTCTGCCGAGGGACCCGTCGGCAGCTCCTCGCTCGGCTGCGGCTCGTTACGCGCATCACTCATGCTGTTCCTCCCTCCCTGAAGCGATCTGAGACGGGGGCTCATCGGCGCCGGCAGCGCCTTCTCGCGCCATTGACCCATCCTGGGGCTTGATCTGCAGGAGACGACGCATCTTCTTGAGGGCCAGTTGCAGACGCTTGCGCAGGGTATTCTCGGCCACCCCGAGCATGGCGGCGATCTCCGGCATGGTCAGACGATGGTAGTAGAAGAGGACCAGCACCGCGCGCTGTTTGACAGGCAGGCGCTGTAAGGCGTCCACCACGTCCAGCCAGTCCTCGACCCGCCCCTCGCGGGGTGTCGCCCGCTGCAGCACCAGTTCCTGCTCGTCGCCCGTCAGCCGCTCGCGCAGCAGGGTTGCCTGCCGCGCCAGTTGCCGCTTGAGGCTGATCGCCTGGTTCACCAGGATCTTGAGCAGCCAGGAGCGCAAGAGCGCCGGGTCGCGCAAGGTCGCCATGTTTTTCCAGGCGAGAAAGAAAGCCTCCTGGACCAGATCTTTTGCTCCTTCCTCATCCTTGACTAACAAATAGGCCGTACGCAAGAGCAGCCCCCCATAGGTATCAACGATGCGCGCGAAGGCCTCTTCATCGCCAGCCAGACAGCGCGCAACCAGCTCCTTTTCCCAGGAGGAGCCTTGAGCCTCTTCCGCTAGCCCCGCTTGCGCGAACGCTTCTGCTTCTTCCTCCGACCCCGTGTCTTCAGAAGGCGGCCCCAACCGGTTGTCTCTCTCCACTCCAGATGGTTCCTGTGACACAATGCGTACCTCTCGTTCTCACATGGCGGCCCCCCGGCCCCATGCTTGTCTTCCTCGTCGGTGGCTTCTCTGATCCAGGTGTTCCATTCTCAGGACGTGCAGAAGATGGCGAATGGGTAATCAGGCGGCGATGTTAGATGCTGGTACCATTTTGGTAGAGACCTGACGTCTCCTGGATTGAAGCTTGAAATTCCGGGTACCTCTCTGTTCACGGCCTTCCTGGATCAGGGACGATCGCGGTTTTGTCCTGTTGTCTCGTCATCCTGTCTCCTCACTGGGATGTGACGAGCACAGGAGTGGTGGCTCTCGCGACTGGTGCGCGCCCAACCTTCTGGGCCGGGGGCGTGCCAGTCGCAGCCAGCCAGCCTATCTTCAACAAGGAGGATACTTGATGCGTCGTAATGCTCTATTGGCATACGTGAAAACAGCTCCTATTCTCTTGTGCGTCCTGGCTCTGATGGTATGGCTGCAGCCTGCGGGTCGGGCTGCCGCCCAGGGCAATGCTCTGGTGCGCGTCGTCCACGCCTCGCCGGCTGCCGGCAATGTCGACGTCTTTGTCGACGGTGGCAAGCTCTTGAGCAACTTCACTTTTGGCACTGTGACCGATTATGTCTCTGTGGCGGCGGGGCCGCACCGCGTCCAGGTGGCGCCAGCGGGCAAGGGCATCGATGCGGCGGTGATTAACGAGACCGTCTCGGTCGATGCCGATATGGCTTACACGGTGGCAGCCATCGGCGATAGCGCCTCGAATCTGGGCCTGCAGGCCTTTGTTGACAACAACCAGCTCGGCAGTGGCATGGCCAAGGTGCGCGTCTACCATCTCTCTCCTAACGCCGGCCCGGTTGATATCGCTGCCGGTGGCAAGACGGTCATTAGCGGGCTGACCTACAAGAATGCCAGCGACTACCTGAGTGTGCCGCCTGGTTCCTATACCTTTAATGTGACGGCCACGCAGGCCAACGCCACGGTGCCGGTTTCGGCCACCCTGCAGAGTGGCATGGTCTATAGCGTCTTCGCGGTGGGCCTCTACAAAGGAACACCAGAGCTAAAGTTTGTGGTGGCGGCGGTCAGCGGCGTACCGGGCATGCCCAATACAGGCAGTGATCCCAACGCTCTGCCGCAGCCGGCGGCCGGCTCCCCTGTGCTGCCCTGGCTGGCCGGCCTGATCGCCCTGCTGGCCCTGCTTGGTCTGGGGATTGGGACACGGGGACTTATTGCCCGGCGGCGTCGCTAAGCGACCGGAGTGCTTCTCTCGGAGGGGAGGGGCCTCGCCGCTCAGGCCAGGCAGGCTGAAAAAGGATCGGGCGCTGCTCTCTCCCCTCCTCTGTCGGCGGCTGCGGTCTGGCGAGAAAGGTTCTCGTCGGACCGCAAGCCGCCTCTCTCCACGAAGAAGGAGCTGTGTGTGTGCAAGGAAAGACCCAGCACGTACTCTCCTCCCCTCAACCTCCGGTGCCAGATCCCGGCGGAAGCCGCCGGTTGCTGATCCTTCTGCTGGCAGCGTTGATGGGGGGTCTCTTGCTGACCAGCGGTTGCGCATCGGCCAGGCCCCCTGTTACAGCGGCCAGCGTCAGACCGGTGGTCGACGGCGGCCTCGAGGGGCGGGGACGGACCCCGACCCCGCTCGCGGCCACCGCGACGGTCTCCGATCCTGCCCCACCGGCGCGCCTCCTTATTCCCGCCATCGGTCTGGCTGCTCCCATCGAGCGCGTGGCGCTGGCTCCCGATGGCACGCTGGCGACGCCACAGCGCCACCCCTGGGACGACGTCGGCTGGTACAGCCTCGGGCCAGTGCCCGGAGCGCTGGGCAGCGCCGTGATGGCCGGTCACCTCGATCGACCTGGCGGCTACCCGGCGGTCTTCTGGAACCTCCATCTGCTGCGCCCTGGGGCGGCGCTGATCGTTGTCGATGAACGCGGGCAGCGCTGGAGTTTTCGTGTCACAGCGGTCGTCGCCTACGCGCCTGAGCGTGCGCCCCTGCTGCGCATCTTCGCCGACCGCTCGGGACACTATCTGAACCTTATTACCTGTGCTGGCACCTGGATTCCCAGCGAGCACCAGACGACGGAGCGCCTGGTTGTCTACAGCACTCTTCAGAGTGGCCCCGCGGCAGGCCACTAGCTCCCTTGCGCCTGAGCGCCGCTGGCCGGCGCCACGGAGGGCGCCCCACCGGAGACTCCTTCCTCGGCGGCGGCGCGGGCTGCAGCCAGGCCGCTTCGCCCGGGCAGGGTTAGCGCGAGCAGGGCCACCGCCAGTGCCAGCCAGAAGGTCACAATATAGGCATCATTGATGCTCTGCATGAACTGTTGGGGCACCAGGGAGCCGAGGAGCTGACCCTCGGCGGCCTTCTGGGCCGCGGCCGCCGGCAGCCCACGCATCTGCAGGAGCTGCACCAGTTGCAGAAAGCGCTGGCCGAGAGCCGTCGCGGCATTGTGCAGGTCATTGCGGGCGGCATCCTGGTAGGCAGTTAACTGATGGGTCACAATCGTGCCGAGCATAGCGATGCCGAAGGACTGAAAGACATTGCGCGTGGCATTGAGCAGTGAGCTGGCGCGTGGGAGCTGGGCGGGCTTCAGGCCAGTCAGAGCCACGGTCAGCGTTGTTTGCAGGGTCAGGCCCAGGGCAACGCCCCGGATGGCGGCCAGCGCCATGATTTCGGTATAGGAGGCCTCCAGGGTCAGGTGGGCAAAGCCCCAGGTATTGACGGCCAGCAGCAGGCTGCCCACAAAGATCAGCCAGCGCGGGCCAATGCGGTTGTAGAGGGCGCCGGCCAGCGGGGTGATAATCCCCGAGCTGATAGCCAGCGGCAGCACGATCAGGCCGGCCTGCAGAGGGGTGCGTCCGCGCAGACTCTGCAGGTAGATCGGCAGCAGGAACTCGGCCCCGAAGAGCGCGATGGTGCTGACCCAACCGATGACGCTGGCAAAAGTGAAGGTACGCCGTCTGAACAGGCGCAGGTCGAGGAGCGGGTCGCGTCGGCGCAGCTCGACGAGCACGAAGATGGCGAATGTCAACAGGCCGATGGTGAGTAGGGTCAGAATGCGGGCCGAGGTCCAGCCTTCGCTAGAGCCGCGCTGGATCGCGTAGAGCAGGGTACCGAAGCTGATCACGGAGAGCAACACCCCGGGAATATCGAGGCGGGCGGCGGTGCCACGCCGGCTCTCTCGCAACCAGAAGAGGCCAAGCAGCAGGCCGGCCAGGCCAACCGGGATGTTGATGAAGAAGATGTAGCGCCAGTCAAGGTACTCCACAAAGTAGCCGCCGAGGACGGGACCGCTGGCCGGGGCGACCACCAGCGGGATGCCGTAGAGGCCAAAGGCCAGGCCGCGCTGCTTCTCGGGGAAGGCCCCAAAGAGCAGGGAGATGCCCAGAGGACCAAGCATGCCACCCCCCAACCCCTGCAGAGCGCGAAAGACGACCAGCCAGGGCAACGAGGGGGCAAAGGCGCAGAGGACTGAGCCGAGCACAAAGAGAAAGAGCGAAAGCAGGTACATACGCTTGATACCGAAGCGCTCAGCCAGGTAACCGGCCAGGGGCGTGATGATGCCCAGGGCCAGGACATAGGCCGTGAGGACGCCGTCCACCTGGTCGACCGGAGCCTTGAAGACATGCTGCAGGGTGGGCAGGGCGACGTTGACGGCGGTGGCGTCCAGGATCACCATGAAAGTGCCAAAGACGACCGAGAAGAGAACTTTCCAGCGATAGTTGGGGTCAGCCGGAGCCGCCTCGGCGACTTCCCCCGGCTGGCCCTGCGGCCTCGTGTCGGACTCCATTGCGGAGACCTCCTTCTACCTTATCAATTGATAAATGATGGTCACAAAAAAAGAGAGATCAACGCGCCAGCCCATAGAGGAGGACGCGCACCAGCAAAGCTGCCTGCTCGCTGGCCAGAGACTCGCGTCGGCTTTCGGCCACCGAGGGGAGGGTCTCGCGTCCCCAGACGACGAAGCGCGACATCAGGCTCATAAAGAGGTAGGCGGCCATTCTGGCGTCGACGCCCCCCTCATCGGGCGAGCGCAGCAGTCCCGACTGCAGACCCTCGGCAAAGCTGGCGGCGATGGGCGCGATCAGGCTCTCCTCGAAGAGGGTATGGAGCTGGGCGCGCACCGCAGGCGACAGCTCATAGCGGATGTCGTGCAGCATGAGGGCCAGGTCGTGCTGAGTGGTGGTAAGCAGATAGCTGGCGACGTGGCGTAGGCGCTCGGGCACGGGCTCGCTGCGGCGCACGATGCGCTCCAGGGCAGCCTTGACGCGCGCCAGCTCCTCGCGGGCCATCGCCAGATAGAGAGCCTCCTTGTCGGCAAAGTGGTGGTAGAGAGCTGGCTGCGTCAGGCCGCAGGCTTCCGCGATCTGCCGCGTGGTGACAGCCCGATAGCCATATTCCATAAAGAGCTGTCGGGCTACCTGCAAGATGAGACGCCGCGTCTCTTCGCTCTCGCTTTCTCTGGCTTTAGCAATGTGCCCGTGACCTCCACGGGCGCCGCGCCGCGCCGGTCCGTTCATACTGGCGAGCTACTCCGCCTTTCCTTTTGCTCTTGCCTTGTTTGCTTATCAACTGATAAGGATTATAGCCTGCAAGAGGAGGAAAGTCAAGGGCTGGCAAGAGGAGTGTCGGGCCAGGCGGCGTCGGGTGTCGCTGCTGGCTCTCCTGCGCTATCATCGGCGGCTGTTCCTGCGGCGGTTCCAGGATGAGGCGATGGTGATCTGAAGCTGTCCCGCCGATCCGTGCCATGCATTGGCCACGGTGCTCTCCAGGCCAGCGCACTATGGCGCAATGAGCGATATGGGTTGCAGCGTAGCTGTCCAGCTACGGGGATGAAGGTGGCAAGGGAGGATGGCCGGGAGAATATTCAGCCGTCAGCGGCAGAACACGTGACGCCAATGGAATGCCGGGACTGGCTTCCAGGGTGGCTGCCCGCTTCTCGCTCTCCTCGACAGGGGCCTGCTGGCCAGCACGGCGATCCTCCCTGGGAAGCGTTTCCGACCGCGTCGGCTGTCTGGATCGACTGGCTGACTGTCTCTTTCTTTGCTGGGGGAGTCTTGATGACCCACGCGGCCCTCTCGGTCGGTCTCGGCGTGTCCAGCCCTGGCAAACGCCAGGGGTGTGGCGCGGGCGCGAGAGGAGGCTGCCGACGGCGATTCGCCTCCGATAGTATCCGTGTCCCATGTCGCCGTGTATCGGCTGCCGGGCGAGCACCGGCTGGGAAGAGAGACCGCGACCAGCTACAAAAGTTGCTGGCGCTGGACGCTCCCGCTCACCTGCGCCTGGGAAATCGTCAGTCTCCTGCTCCTGCTTTGCTTCAGGAGAGCTTGCTCTGGTAGAGGAAAGAAAGGAAGCCGGGTGACGGACTGGCTGGTTAAGCAGCTCTGGATTTGCTCAGACAGCAAGGCGGCGCGCAGTGGCCAGGCTGGGGAACGGCGTGCGCTCCGTTCACCGAACCGGGATGGGGCCGTCACTGCTGAGAAACCAGAGCGGCAAAGCTTTCCCTGGCCACCCGCATCCGCCTCGTCAGAGGCATACGCAGAGATTGTGCAAATGGATTACCGCCTTTGCGCAAAGCATCCCAACGCCCCGGCGGGTCGGTTTCACCGTCCTCGTCGCTGCCACCTCTTGCTCAACCTCCTGCAAAGCATAGACAAAAAGATGGCCTGGCTCAGCGGTGGGCCTGCTCACGCCCGTTCCCTTCCTGTGCTCTTGCTCTGCAGGCGCACAGGCGCCCCCTGTTCTCATCTGACCTGGCGAGCGAGGGCGCTATTGGCCGACCTTTCTTGAAGTGGCTGGCTGGTCACAAGTGTCGCTCGCTGGGGCTATACTAACCTGTATTGGAAATGGAGGTTGCAAAGATGCGTTCGACTAAAGCAGTCGAGACCCGTGCGGCGCTCTCGCTGGTTATTACCTTGCTGCTATGGGCCTCGGCCTTCACTGGTATTCGGGCCGGTCTGCAGAGCTACTCGCCGGGGGCTTTGATCCTGCTGCGTTTTCTGGTCGCTTCGCTGGCCCTGGCGCTCTATGCCCCGTTGGCGCGCCTGCGTCTTCCGGCCTGGCGCGATCTGCCCGGCCTGCTCCTGCTCGGGCTGATCGGTATCACCGGCTATCATGCCGGCCTGACCTTTGGTGAACTGACCGTCAACGCCGGAACCGCCAGCTTTCTGGTGGCCTCGGTTCCCTGTTTCACCGCCTTACTGGCCCTACTGGTTCTCCACGAGCGTCTGACGCTCTGGGGCTGGCTGGGGATCGCTATCAGTGTGGTGGGCGTCACTGTCATCTCTCTCGGTGGCAAGGAGGGTTTGCGCTTCACTCCCGGAGCCTTGCTCGTACTGGGAGCCTCGCTTTGCGAAAGCATCTATTTCATTGTCCAGAAGCGCTACATGCGGCGCTACAGCAGCAGCGAGATGACGGCTTATACCATGTGGGCGGGCACGCTCTTTATGCTGCCCTTTGCGCCAGCACTCTGGCATGACTGGTCACAGGCCCAGCCGATGGCGACGCTGGCGATAGTCTATTTGGGTCTCTTCCCGGCGGCCATCGCTTATGGTACGTGGGCTTTTGCCCTGGCACGCCTGCCGGCCTCTCTGGCTACCAGCTTCCTCAATCTTTCTCCGCTCCTGGCTTTGCTGATCTCCTGGCTCTGGCTGCGCGAGGTACCAACGCTGCTCGAGCTGCTTGGGGGACTGGTGATCATCGTGGGGGTCCTGCTGGTCAATATGCGCGGCAAGGTTGAGGCTGCCGACAGAGCCGCCCTATCTTCTACAGCCTCGATGCCAGAGGTTGAGCCAGAGCCAACGGCGGCAGAGGGCTGCCGGACCGGCGACTGCACCTAAGCTTCCTCTGTCGCAGTTGGCTGACGCCTGGGTGAGCTGTCGGGCGGCCTGGTGGGCGTGGAGGGCGACGCCAGACTCCGTCGCGCTGTTTCAGTATCCGCATTTCAGTATCCGCAACCTTTCAGTATCCGCAAACGGATCGAGGCCGCTGCAACGTCTCCACGAACTGCGAGCAAGTCGAATGCTTTACGCTTTCAGTATCCGCAAACGGATCGAGGCCGCTGCAACGATAAGTGATGCCTCTCCTACCAATAATGCCGGACCCTTTCAGTATCCGCAAACGGATCGAGGCCGCTGCAACCAAGCTCTTCACGATTTCCCACCTGCGCTTTCTGGATCTTTCAGTATCCGCAAACGGATCGAGGCCGCTGCAACCAAAGCGGTAAACGATGATGGCACAGCGCTCTTGGCTTTCAGTATCCGCAAACGGATCGAGGCCGCTGCAACTGTGAACAATCTTGTCGACAATTTATTTGACGGGGGCACTTTCAGTATCCGCAAACGGATCGAGGCCGCTGCAACCCCTCAGCGCCGTTGTGGCGGCCCAGATCACCGACCCTTTCAGTATCCGCAAACGGATCGAGGCCGCTGCAACCTTGTACAGCAGCCTCCCCCGTTTCAGGGCAAGCAGCTTTCAGTATCCGCAAACGGATCGAGGCCGCTGCAACTTGGGCTTGTCGATACTTGTGTTAGAAACAGTGCCTTGCGTCCCTGAAAGCGTGACTGTCCAAGGAGTTCCTTGAGGCAAGCCTGTTTCCGTGAATGTAAGAACAACTGTTGTCCCAGGTATGAAGTTACCTGTTTCTGTAATTGGACCGTTCATTGTAACTGTTGCGGTCTGCTGGGATCCTGAATAACTTCCTGGCCCAGTCCCTGTCCATCCATTGAAGAGGTAGCCCTGCGCAGCGTTAGGTGTTGCGCTGATAGTAAACGACTGGGAAGCGTTTATCCATCCGCTTCCTACTGATACAGAGTTCACAGTAG
>NZ_JBHOQV010000089.1:0-43435 GCF_042408735.1 Thermogemmatispora sp. | reverse complement strand
GCGGCTTCCGCCTGCCTTGCTGGCGCTTTGGGCGCTTGCCGAGAGCGGGAGGGTCTTCCCAGCCAGGCAGCGCCTGCAGGGCTGGCCGGAGGCGCTGGCAGCTTCCCCCGTCGCTGGGGTGGCCCAATGGGCCTCACGCGTGGTCTTGCGCCACGAGGGCCTTTCTTCTGCAAGCCTGTCCTGAGGCGAGCAGGATGATCGACAGGCTCTCTGAGGCGGTTTCCTGCATGAACGCTGGCCTGGCCCGTCGAGGTGGAGGTCCCCGCCAGGGAGAGTGTTCTTACCTCCATGCCTCCCACCGCTCTGCGCTGCACCGGGGTCGGGTCAGCCCCCTGGATCTGCACAGCCGCCAGCGGGGAGACCTGGTGCGCGGACCGGTCAGCGTCCCGGGGGGCGTTGCCAATCGTGGCCCCGTGACCAAGGAAGGTGGTGTGGGGGGCCTCGCCCTGCGAGGGGATGCGGAAGCGCTCGCTCAGGGGGCCAGGGCTCAGCCGCAGCTCGTGCTGGGAGGCGGCGTCCCGCTGGCGGGGAGGAGCCTGCACGGGTGGAGATCTGAGCGAGGGAGCCCTGGCCAGCCCTTGAGGGGGTGGCGTGGTGAGGTGCTGGCGGCGCTGTTGGGCAGGGGTCGTGAGCCAGGGCAGGGCTGCCTGGTCGGGAGCAGGGGCTGGTTGTTCGAGGCGGCCGGCCTGGTGGGAGGGCAGACCGAGGCGGGCGCCTCGGTGGGGAGAGCGGACAGTCTGGGGCGTGAGCGCCTGGCTGGTTGGGCCAGGGGGAGCGGCGAAGGGAGTTGCCGCAAGGAGCGCCGTCCGAGAGGGCAGAGGGCTGGTGCCTGGTGCGGCGGACTGCGCGGGAGGGATGATGCGCTTTGGGGGTGCGGTGATGAGCGGCATCATGCCGTTGACGTGAGAGCTGTCGCGCTCTGGCAGCCAGCGGGCCTTGACCTTGGGAGCAAGGGGGCGAGAAGCCAGACCCGTTGTCAAGTCCTCATGTGACAGAGCAGGGAGCAGTGGTCTTTTCCTCCTACAAATGAATTGTACAAGTATCCGAGCTGAATAGGTCATAAAGGTACGAAGTCCGGCGATGATATTCCACAATACTATATCCTATGCAGCCCTGTTACTCAAGAAGGACTTTCGCTAGCCTGCAACCTGAAGAGCAGAGGCAGAAGTCTTCCTGCGCTTGCCCCATCTGGCGGCCCCTTTAGGGGAATAGTCTTCTGGGGGCGGACCTGCCTCGCCTTGCCAGGGTTGTACCGCGGGGGTACAATGAAGGCAACAACCAGTACGAGAGTGAAGGCCAGCTAAGCTATGACAACAGAGGTACACTTTGGCTGGGTACTCAACGCCGGACCGACGCCCGGCATGGCAGCAGAGCGCTTCCTTGAGATCTCCCGACAGCAGATCGCTCTGGTGGGCGAGTACATCGACTCGCTCTGGTTCACCGATCACCTGCAGTTTGGCCGCTCACCGGTACTGGAGGGCTGGACGGCTCTGACCTATCTGGCTGCTCTTTACCCCCAATACCGCATTGGCCACATGGTCCTTTGCCAGTCCTTTCGTAATCCGGCTCTTCTGGCCAAGATGGGAGCCACCTTACAGTATCTGAGCGGGGGGCGCTTCCTATTGGGCATCGGCGCAGGCTGGCACGAGGAGGAATATCGTGCCTACAACTATCCCTTCCCGGAGCCGCGGGCCCGCACGGACCAGCTTGCGGAGACCCTACAGATTGTTAAGGCTCTCTGGAGCGAGGAGCAAGTGACCTTTGAGGGGAACCATTATCGTGTTCAGGGGGCCTATTGCGAACCAAAGCCGGAGCCTCTCCCTCCCGTTATCGTCGGTGGTCTGGGTACGCGTATGCTGCGCATCGTGGCCCGCTATGCCGACGGCTGGAACGCTGCCTGGATCAGGCCCGAAGCCTACCGCGAACGACTTGCGACCTTTGAGGACGCCTGCCGTCAGCTCGGGCGCGACCCCAGCCAGATTGCACGGAGCTGGTTCGGGCGCTGTATCTGCCGGTCCTCCAGGGAGGAGGCCGACAGGCTCCAGGGCAGGGGACTGCTTGGCACTCCGGAGCAGATTGCTGAGCAGATCCAGGCTTACCTTGATCTGGGGATCACCACCTTTATGCTAGGAAGCTGGGAGCTAGAGGATCTCCAGACAGTCGAGCTGCTTGCACGACAGGTACTACCTCGCTTTCGTCTCGGAACTGGCGCCGCCTAAGCGAGGCTGGTGAAATGGAGACGAGTGGCAGAGCAGGGAGCATCGTAAGCGGGCGGGATCCGGTGAGGGTGAGTGCTTGCTGATCGGGGCGAACCTGCTGAGCAAGCAAGCACAAACACAGCAACAAGTGAGCGAGGTGCAAGCAATGGAAACGCCTGAGAGGGCACGCCTTCCTATCCTCTTCGGAGCCAACGTTGACCCTACGGCGGACGACCCGCGCTGGCCTCTGGAACTAACGCGCGCCGTCGAAGAGGCCGGCCTCGACCTCATCGGCATTCAGGATCATCCTTACAATGCGGGCTTTCTGGAGACCTGGACCCTGATTGCCGCTCTGGCACAGGCCACCCAGCGCGTGCGCTTCTTCCCCAACGTTGCCAACCTGCCGCTGCGTCCTCCCTTGATGCTGGCCAAAGCTGCGGCCACCCTCGATCTCCTCAGCGGCGGTCGCATCGAGCTGGGGCTAGGCACAGGCGCCTTTGCCGAGGGCATTGTCGCTATGGGAGGGCCAAGGCGCAACGCTGGCGAGGCGGTTGCCGCCCTTGAGGAAGCGGTGCAGCTCATACGTCGCTTCTGGAGCGGCGAGAGCAGCCTGCGCTTTGAGGGACGCTACTACAGCGCTCGGGGGACACGCCCGGGACCGCGTCCTGCCCATGCGATCGGCATCTGGCTAGGAGCCTATCGTCCGCGCATGCTGCGTCTCACTGGACGCCTGGCCGACGGTTGGATCCCCAGCAGTACCTATGCCCCTCCTGAGCAGCTACCCGCCATGCAACGCCAGATTGACGCAGCGGCCCAGCAGGCAGGGCGCTCGCCGCAGGCCATTCGCCGCATCTACAACGTCATGGGCCTGATCACCGCCGGCGGCTCTGGCTGGGAGCGCGGCGTCTTCCGTGGCGGTGTCCGCGACTGGATTGCCGAACTGACGCGCCTGGTGCGCGAGGTAGGGCTAGATACCTTTATCTACTGGCCGGCGGAAGATCGCCTGCGGCAAATCCAGCGCTTCGCCGCCGAGGTGGTCCCCGGCGTTCGGGCGGCCCTCGGCGCCCCTTGACCTCACCTTTTGCCCTGCTCGCCGGCCGGGTAGAGGGTACAGCCTGAGCAGCGCGGCCAGGAGCGCTGCGCTGTTCCTGACCGCGCCGGCTCTCTTGGGGGCTTAGCTCTCTGCCTCCGAAGAAAGAGCGCTGGAGTGGGAGTAAGCAGGTCCCTTCTCCAGGAGGTTGCCCTCAACCCCTTTCAGCAGGTTCCCCTCGATGCCGAGTGAAGGTAAAAGCTGAGCCTGGGCCTGAGTCTGCAGAGGCAGCCCCCACAGCTTAATGAAGCCCACAGCGGCGTTATGATCGAACTGGTCACCCGTATCGTAGGTTGCCAGGCTATGGCTATAGAGCGAATGCTCAGACTGGCGACCGACCACAGCAAACTGGCCTGGAGCCAGCTTCACACGCACCTTGCCACTCACAAAGCGCTGTGTGCTCTGCACGTAAGCCGCCAGGTCCTGATGCAGAGCACTATACCACTGTCCGTTATAGATCAGGCGCGCATATTCGGCGGAGACCAGCTCCTTAAAGCGAAGCTGATCGCGACTGAGCGTCAGGCTCTCCAGCGCCTTATGAGCGGCGTGCAGCACCACCGCGGCGGGCGCCTCGTAGATCTCGCGCGACTTAATCCCCACCAGACGATTCTCGACGTGGTCGATGCGGCCGATCCCATACTTGCCGGCCAAAGGATTGAGCGTCTCGATCAAGGCCACCCCATCGATCTCCTCGCCGTTGAGAGCCACCGGAATGCCGCGCTCGAAAGTCAGCTCGATATAGGTCGGCTCTGGAATAGGTGGGCCACCCGGACGTCCAAAGAGCCAGGGGCTGGTGGTCCAGGCATAGACGTCCTCCGGTGGCTCTTCCCAGGGATCTTCCAGTGCGCCACACTCAATGCTGCGGCCCCACAGATTCTGATCGATCGAATAGGGGCTAGCGTTCGTCACTGGAATCGGAATATTGTGCTCAGCGGCATAGGCGATTTCGCTGTCGCGCGTCATGCTCCACTCGCGCACAGGCGCAATAATCTTCAGATCGGGGGCCAGGGTAGCGATCGAGACATCGAAGCGCACCTGATCGTTGCCCTTGCCGGTGCAGCCGTGAGCCACGGCCACTGCTCCCTCGGCGCGAGCCACCTCTACCAACAGGCGCGCAATTAAAGGACGGGCCAGAGCGGTGGCCAGAGGATACTGGCCCTCATAGATGGCGCCGGCCTGTAGGGCTGGCCAGACAAAATAGCGCACAAAGTCGGCCCGCGCATCGACCACAATCGCCTTCACCGCCCCAATCTGCTCCGCCCGGCGGGCAATGCTTTGCAAATCGCGATCGTTGCCGACATCGATGGTCAGCGCGATCACATCCAGATCATACTTCTCCTTAATCCAGCGGATCGCCACAGACGTATCCAGACCGCCGGAATAGGCGAGAACCGCAGTAGCCATCAGCTTAAGCCTCCCCATGCTCACTTAGTCAGACTCAATCCCGCCCTGCGCCGAAGCGGGGCTATCCTGGTCGCGCTGCTCATCCTGTGCCCGACCTGTCAGGCGCTGGATTGCTGTCTCGAAAGCGGCGGCGCGCTCCTGCCAGGCTGTTCTGGCGGCTGCCAGCCGCTGGCCAACCTGCTCCAGGCCGAGATTGCCGGCGCCACCAAGATGGCTACGCTTCTTCAGGCGCTCGACGAGCTGCTCGCGGCTCTCAGTCGGCAGCGGCTCCTGCCGATCAAGCTGGGCAGTCACCTCGGCCCCAACAATCCGATAGGCGTCGCGGAACGGCAGGTTAGCTGTGCGGGTCAACTCGTAGGCGCGATCGGCGGCGAAGAGTTCGAAGGTGCAGGCGGCGACCAGGCGCTCGGTATTGACCTCTAGCGACCCCATCACCAGCGTAGAGATCTCCAGGCACTCGCGCACCACGTCCAGAGCTTCCATAAAAGGGCGCTTGGTCTCCTGATAATCCATATTGTAGCCCGAGGGGAGACCGGTGACAATCGCCAGGATCTGCTGCTGAAAAGCCAGCACCGTCTGCGCGCGGGCGCGCACCAGCTCCATCACGCCCAGGTTGCGCTTCTGAGGCATAATGCTACTGCCCGTGCATAGCTCCTGGGGCACGTGGAAGAAGCCGTATTCTGCTGTTGTGAACAGCAAGATATCCTGGGCCAGCTTGCTCAGATCCAGCATCACCTGGGCCAGTGCCTGGACGATGGCCGCCTCCACCTTGCCGCGGCTATTCTGGACATAGACCACGTTATTCTGCACGCGGGCGAAACCGAGCAGCTCAGCGGTGTACTGGCGGTCGATGGCGATGGGAACACCGTAGCCGGCGGCGGAGCCAAGCGGCGACTGATCGTTCAGGCCATAGGCGGCGCTCAGCAGCTGTTCGTCGTCGAGCAGAGCCTCGGCGAAGGCTCCGGCCCACAGGCCCACCGACGAGAGCATTGCCCGCTGCATGTGGGTATAGCCGGGCATTGGCACATCGGCATGGGCGTCGGCGAAGCGCCAGAGCGTTTCCACCAGCGTCAGCAGAGCGCCGGCAATCCCGTGCAGTTGCTCCTTCGCATAGAGGCGCAGATCGACCAGCACCTGGTCGTTGCGCGAGCGGGCCATATGGATCTTCTTACCAGCGGCCCCGGCCACCTCGGACAGATAGTTCTCAACGCGCGTATGGACATCCTCATCGCCAGGAGCAATCGTAAACTGTCCCGTTGCCGCCAAATGGAGGATGTCACACAGGGCCTCTTTCAAGACCCTGTGCTCCTCCTCCGTCAGCACCCCAATCCTGGTGAGCATGGCCGCGTGTGCCAGCGACCCCCAGACATCGTGGCGCACCAGGCGAGCATCGAGCACGCTATTCTGGGCCGCCTCGAAGCGCTCGACCTGCTCATTCAAGCGGTAGCTTTTCTGCCAGAGTTTAGGCATTGGTCAGACCTCTTCTACCGGGCTAAGCCCCAGATTCTGATTGCGGCGCGCGATCAGCTCATAGGGGAGGCCGCGAATGTGGGCCACGGCGGCGCACTCCTTCTGATTGAAGCTGGCGCTCTTGATGGAGCGCACATCGGGGAAGAAGAGGCCGCCCTCCGCCTTGCGTGCCACAATATCGATGTTCCCCTTATAGAGCTGGAGCGTATATTCGCCGTTCACCACCTTCTGAGTTTCGGCAATAAAGGCATCGATAGCCTGCTTGAGGGGGTGGAACCACTCGCCGTGGTAGACCATGCGGGCCCAGTAGGCATCCAGAGGCCGCTTGAGCTGGATCTCCTCCTTGGTCAGACAAAACTGCTCCAAGTCGCGATGGACCTTGAGCAAGATCGTCGCCGCGGGCGCCTCGTAGATCTCACGCGACTTCAGCCCCATGATACCATCCTCGAAGATGTCGATCTTGCCGATTCCATTGGCGCCTCCGAGGGCGTTCAGCGTCTCGATCATCTCATCGAGCGGCATCTCATGGCCGTCCAGAGCAACTGGCAGGCCATTGCGCCAGGTCAGCGTAATCGTTGTCGGCTTGTCGGGCGCCTTATGAGGAGGTATCAGCCACATCCAGATTGAATCGGGCAGCTCGGTATCCAGATCGATGCCGCCGCTAGCGATCGAGCGGCACCACATCGTCTTATCGTCGCCGCCGACGATGATCTCCTCAATAGGGACGCCGTAATGTTCCATCAGCAGCCCTTCCTCGCTGCGCGTCAGATCAAAGTCGCGCACTGGCACGAAGATCGAGAGACCGGGGGCGAAGAGGCTAAAGACGTTATGCATGCGGTACTGGTCGTTGCCCTTGCCGCTGGAACCCTCCATCAAGGCATCGCAGCCCAGTTCCAGGGCCTTCTGTGCTACCTTCGCCGCGATCAACTGGCGCGTCATTGAGGTTGAGACGGGGTAGCCGTTGTAGTCCGAGTTGGCCTGGATGGCTTTTGTCAGCCACTGCCCGGTGAACTCCTTCTTAGCGTCGATCGTAATCGGCTGTATGCCCAGCTCGACCGCGCGTTTAACCGCCATCTCAATCTCATCTTTTCCCTGGCCGACATCGACATTGATGGCGTACAAGGCCCGCGCCTTGTACTTGATCTGGGAGAGCTTGACGCAGAGCGAGGAGTCAAGGCCGCCGGAGTAGGCGAGGGCGATGCTCTTCCCCTGGGGGACCTCCACCGCATCGATCTTCTGCAGGGCAACTGCGAGGGCACTCTGCTTGCTCTGCTGTTCCTGACTGTTGGTCGTCATCGTGCAACCCTCCTTCAAGGTCTAAGGAAGACGTGTCAGGAAGGAGCGAGCAGGTATCAAAAAACTCTCGCCCCTTCCTCTCCTGGAAACCCGAAGGGACGAGAGTAGGAAGAAGGCGAGACAGGCTTAAGGACTCGCCTGCACCTACACCCGTGGTGCCACCCTTATTGTCACCAGCCGCTGCATAGCGCCGGAGAGAGGAGACCAGACCTCTCCTGCTGGATGCCGCTCACGCCGCTGTGAAGAGCATGCACGGTGACCACTCTTTGCGGTTATTGCGCTGCGTGGGAACCACCCACCTGATCCTACTTGCCCGCTCTGCGCTCCCCGGTTTTCCTGCCGGCATAGAGAACCTTTCAACCTGGTGCGAGCGCGTCGCGAACTTTCTTCGGCCAGCCGCTCACGAAGGCGTTCCAGAGGGCGCTTCCTTCCGAACTCTCACCAACCATCGGATCGCTGTAGGCCGCTTTCTCTGTACTACGTTCGCTCAACGCGGGACAGCTATCAGCAGGCTCTTATTCGCTTGTTGCTTCTGTGGCCTAATCGCCGATCCTGGCAGGAGAAGTTCGCCTCTGCCAGGAAAATAGTCTCTTGCTGCTAGTGAAAAAAAGCATGCCTGCCACGATCAACGCTCTGTCTGGCGGGCATTTCTTTTTTCTGAAGATACCATACGCTCTGCGGAGCCGTCAACCCCAGTAAGTAAGTGAAGATTGCTGGCGGGCGGCTGCCCTCTCCCTCCCTTGTGCCTGTTCTGGTCGGTGTGTCATACTGGTAAAGGGCGGAGAGGGTGCCGTTGCTTGTCAGAGGGCGCCTTGCTCTGCTCTGCCGCAAGCAAGGCAGCTCACGCTCAGCTCAGTCAGGAGGGAGAACTATTGCACGATGGTCGCTATTTCCATTCAGATAGAGGGACAGACGGGCCTGACCTGGCCCCGTTGGCGGCGTCTGGTTGAGGCCATCGAAGGGCTGGGCTATGCCGGCCTCTTCCGTTCCGACCACTTTACCGATCCCGTACCCCCCGACCGTGAGGCCCTGGAAACCGTTGTCTCGCTGGCCTATGCCGCCGACCATACCCGGCGCCTTCATTTTGGCCCACTCGTCTCGCCGGTCTCCTTTCACCATCCCGTGATGTTGGCGCGCCAGGCTATTGCCCTCGACGATCTGAGCGGGGGACGCTTCATCTTTGGCGTCGGGGCTGGGTGGCAGGAGCGCGAGCACGCCATGTTCGGGCTAGACCTGGGAGATATGCGCACGCGCATGGCGCGCTTTGCCGAGGCGCTGGAGGTCATTACCCTCCTGCTGCGCTCCGAGGAACCAGTCACCTTCAGCGGCAGCTTCTATCAGCTCCGTGAGGCGCGGCTCCTGCCCCGCCCACAGCGACCGGGCGGGCCACCCATCATGATCGGCGGAGGTGGGCGCAAACGCACCTTGCCGCTGGCGGCGCGCTATGCCGACATCTGGAACGCTGGCTTTCTCTCCCCCGAGCAGTTCCGCGACCTGTCGGCCTGGCTTGATCAGCTATTGCAGGAAAGAGGGCGTCCACCCACAAGCGTGCAGCGCACGATGATGACCTCGCTCTTCTTCGGACGCACGCGCGAGGATCTCTATCAGCGTCTCGACTGGTGGCGCCACTATGATCCCAGCTATGCCCCTCTCTCCTCGCAAGAGATTCTGGAGCGGGTGCTGGCTCAGAATCGCTGCATCGTCGGCACACCCGAGATGGCCATTGAGCAGATCAGGCGCTACGGCGAAGCCGGCGTTCAGGAACTGATGCTGCAGTGGTTCTATCTTGATGACATCGAGGGCCTGCGTGACTTTGCTGAAACCGTCCTTCCGCATGTCTAACTCCCTGCCGACGGGGAGCCAGCCGTTGCGTGCAGCTCACCAGAGCAAAAAAGCGAGGGATGGGACCGCTCCTTGCTTACCCTATCCCTCGCGCGGCTGATCTGCCCGATGCCGAGCCACGCCTCCCTGGCCCAAACCTCGGGAGGGGCCGCTGGCAGATTAGCCAGTATTGCGCAGACCTGCCGCGATGCCGTTGATGGTCAACAGGACAGCATAGGTCAGACGTGCCCGCTCGCGTTCTTGCTCGCCGGCCTCCTGTTGCTCGGCCTTGCTCAGGTCTAGCGGACCGCCCAGGGCGCGCAGGCGGCGCAAAAGCACCACCTGGAAGTAGCTCAGTGGGTCCACATAGGGATTGCGCAGGCGAATTGAGCGTTGCAGAACCGGCGAGTTATCGAGCAGAGCCTTGCCTCCCACAATGCGCAGCAGCCAACTGCGCGTTCGCTCATACTCCGCATCGATCTCCGCAGAGATACGCTGGCGCAGCTCCTCGTCGGCGACCAGAGTGGCATAATGGCGAGCAATATGCATATCTGCTTTTGAGAGCGTCATCTGCAGATTATCGAGAAAGGCCCGCATGAATGGCCAGGAGCGATACATCTCCTGAAGCTCTCGCAGGCCCTCCGGCTCGGCGCGCACAAACTCCTCGATGGCTCCCCCGATGCCGTACCAGCTTGGCAGTACATAGCGGCTTTGCATCCAGGAGAAGACCCAGGGGATAGCGCGCAGCTCTTCGATATTGCGTCCGCTCGTGCGACGTACGGGGCGCGAGCCGATATTGAGCCAGCCGAGTTCAAGAATCGGCGTCGCCTGCTCGAAGAAGGTCAAGAACTCGCGGTCCTCGTAAATCAGGCGGCGGTAGCGCTGGTAGGCGCTCAACGAGAGGCGGTCCATGATCTGGACCCAGCGCGGTGACTCTTCGCAGCGCTGAGCCTGGGGGAGGCTTGACTCAATAACGCCGGTGACCACCAGCTCCATGTTGCGCAAGGCGATCTCGTGCAGCCCATACTTAAAGGAAAGCATCTCGCCCTGCTCCGTAATGCGGATACGCCCGTTGACCGTGCCCGGAGGCTGGCCCAGGATGGCCTCGTAGATAGGGCCGCCGCCGCGCCCGATGGCTCCGCCGCGCCCATGAAAGATCGTGATCCCGACGCCATAGCGCTCTCCAAGCGCAGCCAGGCGCTGCTGCGCCTGATACAGCTCCCAGCCCGAGGTCAGCATCCCGCCATCCTTGCTGCTATCCGAGTACCCGAGCATGATCTGTTGCTCATCGCCATGACTGGCGACCCACTGCCGATAGAGCGGGCAGCGGAAAGCCCTCTCCATGATGGCGGCGCAGCCGCGCAGATCGGCGATCGTCTCAAACAGGGGGACGATCGGCAGGCCACTGATACCCGCCTCCTTGCAGAAGAACTGCACCTCGAGCAGGTCACTGAGTGTGCGCGCCATACTGATGATGTAGCAGGTCACCGCGCGGGAACCGAACTCCTCCCGCGCCTGGCGGATGGCCTCGAAAGTGCCCAGCACCGTCGCCGTTTCCCGGCTCAGCTGAAGGCCGCGTCGTGGCAACACGCGCGGATCGCGCAGCAGGAGTTCCAGCAACTGGAGCCGCTCCTCCTCGTTCATGTCCAGATAGTCCTTGGAGGTCAGACCCTCGGCCCCAGAAGCGGAGGCCAGAGTTGCTGCCAGACCAGTCACGCGCAACAGCTCTGAGAGGGCCTGCGCATGGCGCTCGCTGTGCTGGCGCACATCGAGGGCTGCGAAATGGAAGCCAAACAGCTCTACCTGGCGGATCAAACGAGCCAAAGCGCCGTTGGCCACCTCGCGCTCGCCGTCGGCCAGCAGGCTCGCGTAAACCAGGCGCAGATCGGCCAGCAGCTCCTCCGCCGAGCGATAGGCCACCGTCTGCTGCGAGGCCGAGGCCGCTTCGCCGGCCTCCTCGGCCTGGGCGGGGGCCATGGTCGCCAGGGTGGCCCCCAGGCGCTTCCACATAAACGACAGCTTGCGGCGGTAAGGCTCCAGGCGAGTCTGCTCGCCCAGCTCGCGATCATAGTCTGGCAGACGGGCAGCATCCTCCTCGATCGAGCGGCGCAGCTCCTCGGTCACTGTGCTGTAATTAATCGACTGCGAATACTCGCGGGCCAGAGACTCGATCGAGCGGCGATAGTGGGTCAGCAAGCTGGCCCGTTGCAAGCGTAGAGCTTGCAGAAGGGTCTCTGGGCCAACGTTGGGATTGCCATCCTGATCGCCGCCGATCCACGAGCCGATGCGCAAGAAAGGAGGTACGCGCAGATCGAGATCGGGATAGTGTCGCTCCAGCAGCTGCTCGAACTCCTCATAGAGTTCAGGCAGCGCCTCATAGATAATCTCATCCAGGTAGTAGATGCCCATCTTCACCTCGTCCAGCGGCTGCGGGCGCACATGGCGAACAGCATCGGTGCGCCAGAGCAACGCGATCGTGCTCTCCAGCTCACGCTGGCGTGGCCAGGGACGTTGAGGGCGACCGAGCAGATGACCATACTCGCGGTCGTAGGCGTCCAGCAGATCAGCCACCTGGCGCGACTTAATGATCAGCGTGCGGCGCGTCGCTTCGGTCGGATGGGCCGTGAAGACCAGCTCGATCGAGAGGCGCTGCAAAAGGGCGCGCAGCGACTCACGGTCTACCCCGTGCTGCTCGAAGAAGCGCATCAGGGCAGCAAGCGAGCCGCGTTGTGGGGTCGGCTCCGGGCTGTTCTCGTGCTCGCGGCGTCGTCGAATGCGGTGATACTGCTCCGCCGTATTGACAAGGTGAAAGTAGATCGTGAAGGCGCGGATCACATCGATAGCCATGCGCAGATCGCAGCCTTCCACGACCCGCATGATCTCGGCATCCAATGCCTCAATCTCGCGCTGCAACTGTTCCGCTTCCGCTCCCTCCGCGTGAGCCAATTGCTCAGCATAGTCGCGCAGACGCTTGCAGCTGCGGCGGAGGTGCTCGACCGTCTCGAACACCTCACTGCCCCCATACTGCTGAATGGCCCGTCCCAGCGCATCGCCGAGCATACGAATATCCCGACGCAAGGGAGCATCTTTCTCCTGACGGCGTTCCTGTTCAGACATAGAGAAGTATCCTTTTCCAAGCGCTAGATCCAAAGCCCTGCTCTACCATCGGAGTAGCAGCTGATCCTGTCCTGGCCGGCTCCTGGCTGCCCCAAACATCCTGCCCAGCTTTCTGTTGCTTGCTTGCTAATGCGACAACGCTGCCCGGGTTGGTAGCCGGGCCAGGCGACAATCCCTTGTCCAGATGGAAATTCCGGGCAGATAGACGATCAGGCGATCGACGTTGCAAAAGCCCTCATCAGTGGTGCGATCGACGGTCCTTGTGGGAGGCTCATCATTGCGCCGTCACTAGCAATTGTAGCACAACACCACCCGAATAGTCGTGCTTCTCTGCAGATATCAGCCGGGACCAGTCGTCCAGCTCCTGACCTTGCCGGGCTGGCTGAGGCTGACCAACGAAGGAGGAACCATGCGGGGGAGAAACGGCCTGCAACCAGGAAAGACGACTTCGGAAGTCGGCCCCAGCGGCAGGCCGGAGAGAAAGAGAGGCGCCAGGAAGGCGGGACAGTCAGATCATTGCCTGCCTGGTGCCTGCTCAGCTCAGAACCGACTGAAGGCCGGTCGCAAAGCCAGCCAGCCAAGCAATAAGCTGGCTAGCGCAGCGCCACATCATCAACG
This sequence comes from Thermogemmatispora sp., assembly GCF_042408735.1. Lineage (GTDB taxonomy): Bacteria > Chloroflexota > Ktedonobacteria > Ktedonobacterales > Ktedonobacteraceae > Thermogemmatispora. The sequence continues at coordinate 30,421 of NZ_JBHOQV010000089.1, read as the reverse complement.
TAGACCGGGCCCTGGGCGTACCAGCCGTGGACGTAGATCGTCACGCTGGTCGTCGAGGCCCCAGTCGTAAAGGAGACCGACAGCAAAGTATAGCTTGTGCTGCTCGTCCAGTTGCTGGCTCCGCTGCTGATACCCAGATAGGCGTACGGACCGTTCACATAGGCGCTCAACGTATACGTATGATTCGGCTGCACGCTGATCGTCTGCGTGCACTGACCAGTGGTCGAATTGCTGGGCGTCAACTGCAGAGCATAGGAGCCGCTATGGACCGGAGAGGTCACCACGCGGTCGCCCGCATCGCAGCTCCAGGGAGCCAGCGAGCCGCTTTCAAAGCCGGGGTTGGCCACCAGATTCCCCCCGCCTGGCGTTGGGGAAGGCGTCGCTGTTGGGGTCGGTGTCCGGCCAGGGGTAGGAGTGGGTGTAGCTGGTGGCCTTGTTGGAGTAGGGGTCGGATTCGAGACGCTGCCTCCAGTAAACTGGTTAAAAAGCTTCGAAAAATCGAAGGGCTGCTGCTGGATACCGCTGCAGGTTGGTGAGACGTAGGCGCCATTGTTGGGGCAGGACTGGTCACGGCCGGCCGACCACATGGACAGCTCCCCCAGGCCGTTCTGTTGGGCAAAGCTCAGAAGCTGCTGGGCGTCCTGCAGCGTAAAGACCTCGGGCGACACATCGTTGAGGCCAATCATGGGCGTGACCCCGATCATGGCCCACAGCTGAGCGCTCGACTTCGAGGGGTAGAGGCTCTTGAGCTGATTAAACGTACTTTGAGCGGCGCTGATGGCATTCTGACCCATCTGATTGGGAGGGGCCGAGCTACCGTAATCCATCGCCATGATGTTGACCATGCCCACATTCACGCCGTTCGTAATGGCGTTCTGCAGCAAGTTGATCCCATCTTGTGTCAGACCCGAGGGCATCACCGGCAGCGTATAGGAAACAAAGAGGCCCGGGTTGGCCGCCTGCAGAGCGGCAATGGCCTTATTACGCCGATCGACCGAAGCCGAGTCAGCGATGGCCGCGCCCTCGATATCGAAATCGATACGCGTCAGCTGATAGTTCGTCACCACAGCCTGATACTGCGCCTGCAGGCTACTGACACTGCTGCAAGCCTGAGCCAGCTCAATACCATTGGCGCCGCCGAAGGAGACAATCACATCCCCACCCAAAGCGCGCAGATTGCTGATATCGCTCTGCAGGAAACCCTGATTGACGGGCGTGGTGCCATTCCACTCGGCCTGGCAGCTTCCGCCACCATTGATAATGAAGGCCAGCGTGTAGAACTTTACCCCGATCTGCTGAGCCGTTTGCGTCAGCGGAAAAGTCGGATAGAGGCCCGTGTCAACGTAGGGAGCGAAGTAGCGGGCCGGGAAGCCGGCGGCCTGCGCTGGCCGACTCTGGTAGAGCTGCCAGCCGCCAAAGAGCGCGGCGACCAGCACAGCCAACAGGATGACGAAAGCGATAGGACGCGGTAATCTCTGCTGCATCGTTGCTCCTTTGTTGCATCATGCATTGGTGGAAACAGAAAAGGACAGGCATAAGAGAGGAAGGCCGCTGCCATGCGGTGAAAAGAGCGTCAAAGTCAGACAAGCACCCAGCACGGCCTTGCGCAGGGCGGCCAGGCGACCCACGGTTAAGAGGAGGGGCGGGAAGAGGATAAGGCATCGCTCACCTCCTGATTGAGCACCTCATCGTAGAGCTGGCACAGGGTTTGAAGCGCCATCGCTTCACCGACATAGCCTGCCAACCGGGCGGCGAGCCGATCGGCACGGCGCAAATGAAAGGCAATCACCTGATGGCGCGCCCGGCCAAAGGCCAGGCCATAGAGGCCGCGCTGCATGGCAAGATACTCAGCCTCGATCTGGCGACGAAGGCGCGCCACCTCGCTCTGGCCCCCAGCAAGGGAAGGATCATAGCCAGACATAGGCCCACCCGACGGTCACTTTCTGCTCGCGCGCAGCGAGCCTGCATAACCGGACGAAACCTTTCCAAGGAGATACTAGCCCACTCTGGACAGAATGTCAAGATGTATAGTCCACTTTACCAGGTGGAAGAAGAAAGGCCGCTGGGGCGCGGAGGCGGCCTTGGATTGAGTAGGAGAGGAGAGCGATCCGGGGAGGAGGAAGGAGGGGGAGGCCAGAGGGAAAGGCGAGCTAAGTACGGAAGCGGTGGCCGGCTCCTTCCAGAACTCGTCTGGTGCGCTCCAGGTCTTCGGCCTTCACCAGGATATGGTCGGTCTCATAGGTAGCGATGGCCAAAACACTGATATTAGCTTCTGCGAGTGGGATAGCCAGCGAGGCATGCACGCCGGCCACAGAGAAATCGAAAGGGCCATCGACGCGCAGGCACTTCCAGCCGCGTTCGACCTGGTAGCCCTCCTGGGGAACATTCTCTTCGCAGCAGACCACAGACAGCTCGTAGGGGGTGCGAGTGAGCGAGATGAACTCATCGCCGATCAAGGCCCAGTGGGGGATTGGGCCATTGGGATCGAGACGGCAGACGGCGTACTGGCCGGGCAAAATCGAAAGCGTCAAAGTCCGCATAGAGCAATCTAACTCCCTTCTCCGACAGCAACAGCGTAGCCAGCAAATAGGGCAGTGCGAGAGCAGGGCCTCGACAGCGAAGAGGCTGCCGGAGGCAGTGCCCCGATGTCTGTGTCTTTTGCACAATGGCCTGGTCGCTACGCGCGGCAGCGGGCCAGGTCGCGGAGAGCAAAAAGCCCCCACATCGTCAAGTATAGCCGCAGAAACGCTCCCCGTGATTGTGCACAATGCATGAATCCCGCGGCAGACTTTTTGATGGATTGTCTCTACTTTTCGGCGAGGGGGCGGCGCTACACTACTAGCGTGGGGAAGAGCAGGAGACGAACGAGCGGTGATTGCCCGCAAGCTCTTTCCGCCGTTGAGCGCCACGGAGGCGAGGTCCTGTGGTAATGAGGCCAGCCATCATCAACTTCTTCCTGGGATTGCGCTGCTAGAAAAGGAGGTTCCTCATGGCTACAGAAACCGGTGGAGAGGTGCGCATGCAGCCCACCCTGGGGCTGACGGGTGTCACCATCAACGCAATGGCGCTCATTGCGCCGGGCGCCTTTCTCTGGACCACCTACCAGATCCAGGCGGTGCCGTCCTCGGCGATGAACATGTGGTTTTCGGTCTTCATTGCCACGGCCATCGCCATGCTCACCGCCATTGCCTATGCGACCCTGGCCAGGCGTTACCCGGAAGCAGGTCCCGGCAGCTCCTATTATTTTGCCGAGGCGGCGGTCTTGCAGCAAGAGGAACACCGGCACTTCAAGTTCGCGCGCTTGAGTAAATTCATTGTGGGCTGGGCCTCGCACCTGTACTACTGGATCTATCCGGGCGTCATGGTAGCCTTCATGGGGCTGGTCATCACCTACATCATCCAGACCTTTGTGCCCAGCTTTGGGGCGCCCTGGCAGGAGGTGCTGGTCTGTCTTGTCTTTGCCCTGATCGTAGGAGCCATTGCCTATATTGGCGTCACTGGTGCCACGCTGGCGAACATTATTATCAACGCCATCCAGATCATTGCACTGGTCAGCTTCTCGATCCTGGCCATTGTCTACCGTATCCAGCATCCTGAGCTGCACTACATGCATCCGAACCCGCTGAGCGTCGTCTTGCCTCACGATCTGGGAGGCCTGATCTTCCAGTCGACGATCGCCATCTTGTTGGTGGTGGGCTTTGAGTCGGCCACGGCTCTGGCGGCGGAGGCCAAGAATCCGGCGCGCGACATTCCGCGGGGAGTCATTCTCTCCCTGGTCATTCAGGCGGTCATCTTCTACTTCCTGGAATACTTTGCTGCCAACTTCCTGATCAACGATGGGTACAAGAATGCCGGTGGCAGCGGCTTCGCGGCGGCCAACAGCTCTGTGGCTCCCATTGGGGACCTGGCGCGGATCATTGGCGATAGCCTCCTTGGTGGCAACGGTCTGGCCTATGCCATGATGCTGGCGGCCAGCGTGGTGGTCGCCCTCTTGGGCACCTCGCTCTCCTGTCTGAACACCGGTGTGCGCGTGACCTATGCGATGGGCAAGGATACCGAGCTGCCTGTAGTCTTCGGCTTCCTCCATGGGCGTTTCCGCACACCCCACGTTGGTGTGATTGTCCTGACGATCATTTCAGCGCTTGTCGGGTCATACGGTGTGCTGAACGTGAACAACCTGACCCAGGTGACGCTGATCTCGAACATCGGCACCTTCCTGCTCTACGGTATGACCTGTCTGATCTGTCTGATCGCCTTCCGCGGCGTCCCCGGACGGAGCATCTTCTCGACGATCGTGGCGCCGGTCCTGGGAGCGCTCATGAATATTCTGATGCTGGTCGGCGTGCTCTACTATGCCATCACGGCGGGGGGAGCCTCGCAGCTCAACACAATTATCGCTGCCCTCTTCGCTGTGGCCTGGCTGGTGATCGGCTTTGGTTACCTCTACATTCGCAAGCTGGTAACAGGTAAGCCGATTCTCTATCCGGAGGACCACAAGGAGAAGCTGGGGCTGAAGGTCGGTGCCGGCTCCGGGGTCCTCTCAGGCGAAAGCAGCTAGCTGGTCTCTGCTCTCGTCGAGGAGAGGACTGAGCCAGACTGGCGGCCATTGTGCAAACTGTTCCTCTCATTGGTGTGTTTGCCTGTTCCTGTCATGAGAGCTGGTCGAGCAGGAGGCCGGGGAGTGCTGGCTACCGGCGATGCGGCAACGGAGCGGCCGCGGTGGAAAGCTCTCTGGCTGATCCTGCCGGCCCAGCCCGACCCTCCGCAGGCAGGCGCGCATACACGCAAACGGACCAGAAAGTGGGTGAGAGAAGAAGGGCTGTTGACGACGTAGCCAATCCGGGCGAAAGAGAAGAGGGAGTGGGGCAAGGAAGGACACTGGCAGGCTCCCTGGTGAGGTGATGAGGGTTGCCAGGGAGGAAGACCAAGACTGGCGAGGCCGATCCTTTTATGCTACACTGGGGAGAGAGACAGACTGGCACTGGCGACTATCTCGCGGAAAGGCGTACGGAGCCGATGCAAGGAGTCTATCCACCGGGGACGCGCGTCGACCACTATGAGATCGTGCGCATGCTGGGCCACGGCGGTATGAACCGCGTCTATCTGGCCCGCGACCTGCACAACCAGGAGCTGGTCGTCCTCAAATTCCCCAATAGTGAGCTGATCGGCAACATCGCCGTCTTCGAGCGCTACAAGCGCGAGGCGGAGGTTGGCCATCGTGTCAATCATCCCTACGTGCAGCGGCTGCTGAATGTAGATGAGCCGCGCTCTGAAGACTACCTCGTGATGGAATACATCAAAGGTCGCTCTCTGCGCGAGATTCTTGAGGAGCGCGCTCCCGATCCCCTGCCGGTTGCTGAGGCCCTGCGCATTGCCATTCAGATCTGTGAGGCTCTGGCCTATTGCCATGAGCATGGGGTTTTCCACCGCGACATTAAGCCCGAGAACATCCTGATACAGGAAAACGGGGATGTCAAGATCATTGATTTCGGCATCGCTCTGCTGGAAGGGGCGCGGCGCGTGACTTGGCGTGGCCTCTCCAGCACGGTGGGAACTCCCGACTACATGTCGCCGGAGCAGCTCAAAGGTGAGCGTGGCACCGCCCGCTCCGATATCTACGCGGTTGGCATCATCCTGTATGAGATGCTCTGTGGTCGTACCCCTTTCGAGGGCGAGAACGTCTTCGCCATTATGAATCAGCACGTCTCGCAAGATCCGCCCTCGATTCTTAAGTACAATCCGCAGCTCTCGCCGGAGCTGGAGACCGTGGTGATGCGCGCTATTCGCCGCGACCCGCAGAAGCGCTATCAGAGCATGCAGGAGCTGCTCCACGATCTGCGCAATCTGGAAGAAGTTAAGCCAGTGCCCTATACACCCGACCCAGCCCAGCTCGGCCAAACCGGACGCCTGATTCTGATCGCCTCCCTCGTCATTATCGCCCTCTCCCTCGCCATCATTGCCTTCGGATTTCTGGTGCAGTTTCTGCACCACTCAGTACGCTAAAGCAAGTAGATAGCACCACATCTCATATCCATCTTTGCTGGATCAGATAGCCAAAAGTGGCTTTTGGACGTACTGTTGTTTTTGTTGTTCCCGCTTCATGGTTTCTTGGGACGAAAGGGGGGCGATGCTATGTCTGGGTCCATCGCGGTTCCTATCTATCTTATCGGCGATGTACATGGCCATTTGAAGAAGCTGCTGACGCTTCTGCAGCGTGCCCGGCTAATCGATGGTCAGCAGCGCTGGAGTGGAGGTCAGGCCAGGCTCTGGTTTTTGGGCGACTTTGTTGACCGAGGGCCACATGGTATTGCGGTGGTTGAATTCGTCATGCGCTTGCAGCAGGAGGCGGCGGCAGCCGGAGGACGAGTCGAGGCCTTGCTGGGCAATCATGAGTTGCTCCTGCTGGCGGCCTATCGCTTTGGCCGGCGCTCTACTGGTCTCGGCAGCAGCTTCCTGGCCCGCTGGCGCAAGAATGGAGGCCAGCGAGCCGACCTGGCCGCTCTGCGCCAGCACCATGTAGACTGGCTGATGCAGCTACCGGCGATGGCTCTGGTGGCCGAGCACCTTCTCATTCATGCCGATGCCCCGCTCTATCTGCGCTATGGTCGGACGCTCGAGGAGGTCAACGCCTACTTCGCTCGCCTGCTGAGGCACAGCGATACCCTGGCCTGGGAAGAAACCCTGGACGACTTTGGGGCACGGGGCCTCTTTGCCAACCCGTTTGTGGGGACGGAGATGGCACAGCGCTTCCTGCGCTCCTTTGGGGGGCGCTGCCTTGTGCATGGGCACACTCCCATCAGCTTTCTGACTGGCCAGGCCGCCGGGAGAATCGTCGATCCCTGGATCTATGCGGGGGGCCACTGTGTTAACATCGATGGTGGCCTGCATCTGGGAGGGGCCGGCCTCCTCTATCAGCTTCGTGCGGCCCGTCAAGGCTCAGTCGCTCCTGTTCAAGGGGAGACGCCGCTGGAGGCTGCTGCCGGCTGACCGGCGCTGTTCCTGACCTGTCTGGCTGCCGCTCTAGTTGCCGATCTTTTCTTTCGCGAGCAGATAACCATATCCTTCCTTGTAGCCCTCCTGAACTCCTGAGACAGGCCGCGTGTGGGAACAGGGCGGTTCTCATGCGATCAGCTCGCTGGACAGAGCGTAGAGGCCGTGAGCGACTGTTACAGTGCTCACGGCCTCTGGCCCCTGCCTTCTTCACGGGTTTCCCCTTGCCAAAAGCCGCGTTCGTATGTTACACTTTTTGAACAGCGAACGCTGGTTGTTCGGCTGTATGGACCGTGACCAGGTGTCCGCGAGCCCCGCCGCTCTTCCCCGACCAATGCCGCTCATGTGTGCGCATCTGTGCGCCCTGCAATCCTGTCTATCCCGATGACCTCGGCGAGCGCTGTTCTGGTCGCCGACCTAGTGTGGCTCCGATGCTGGTGCCTCCTGGTCTTCTATGCTGTCTGTTTTACAGGAGGGCAATCTATGCAGCACCACGCTTCTGCTGATCCCGCATATCCGCTCTACGATCCCCGGTGGGAACACGATGCCTGTGGTACAGGCTTTATTGTACAAATTTCCGGAGAGCGCAGTCATGCGCTGGTAGAGATGGCCCTGGAGGCGCTGGCTCGCCTGACGCACAGGGGAGCCCAGGATGCCGATGCCGAGACCGGCGATGGTGCTGGCGTGCTGACCCAGCTTCCGACGGCCTTGTTCCGGGCGGAGCTGGAGGCCCAGGGGGTGAGGCTGCCAGAGACTCAGGCTCTGGCCGCGGGCATGCTCTTTCTCCCTTCGCGTGAGCGCTATCCCGAGGAGCTTGAGGCCAGTCGCCAGATCGTTGCGCAGACGCTGGCGGAGCTGGAGATCCCGCTCTTGCTCTGGCGCCAGCCGCCGCTCGACGAGAGCGTGCTCGGCTCCCAGGCGCGCGCAACCCTGCCGACAATTTCCCAGGTTTTGCTTGCATGTCCAGACAAGCTTACCCCCGAGGAATTCGATGCCGTTCTCTACTATGCCCGTCGCCAGATCGAGCGCCGCTGGCTAGAGGCTGGTCTGGACAAGGCTTATGTGGCCTCGCTCTCTCGCCATACCCTGGTCTATAAGGGCCTGATGGCTCCCGATACCCTGGCTCGTTTTTACCGTGACCTGGCCAATCCCCTCTACACCAGCGCTTTCGCTATCTTTCACCAGCGTTACAGTACCAACACTTTCCCCTCCTGGCCTCTGGCCCAGCCCTTCCGCATGCTGGCTCACAATGGTGAGATCAATACCCTGCTCGGTAATCGTAACTGGATGCGGGCGCGCGAGAAAGCTCTGACCGCCGCTCGCTGGGGGGAGAAGCTGGCCGATCTATTGCCTGTCATTCAGGAAGGGGGCAGCGATTCGGCTCAGCTCGATAACGTGCTTGAGTTCTTGACTTGTTCTGGCCGGGACCTGCTGCATAGTATGCAGATGTTGATCCCACCGGCGTGGGAGCAGATGCCGGAGCTAGATCATGCGTGGCGAGCCTGGTGCGAGTATCATGCGGGCCAGATCGAACCCTGGGATGGACCGGCGGCGTTGGTCTTCAGCGATGGGCGCTTTGTGGGCGCGGCTCTTGACCGCAACGGCCTGCGTCCGGCGCGCTACACTCTGACCTCGAATGGGCTGCTGATTCTGGCCTCGGAGGTCGGGGTGATTCCCTGTGAGCCGCATGAGGTAGTTGAGAAAGGGCGTCTGGGGCCGGGGCAGATGATTGCCGTCGACCTGGAGCGTCATGCTGTGCTGCGCGACGAGGATATCAAGACGATGTTGGCGCAGCGCCAGCCTTACGAGCAGTGGCTCGATGCTCATCTTGTGCGCCTGACGCGCCTGCCCCAGGTGGTTGCCTCCGAGCTGTGTAGTGAGGGTGATCAGCAAGAGCCGGATGCCGAGGATCTTTTCCAGCGTCAGTTGCTCTTTGGTGTGACCAATGAGGATGTAGAGCTGATTCTGCGCGCGATGGTCCAGAATGCCAAAGAGCCGATCTGGAGCATGGGAGACGATACCCCGCTTGCCTCCCTTTCCCTACGCTCCCGTTCCCTGGCCGACTACTTCCATCAGCGCTTTGCTCAGGTGACGAACCCCCCCATCGACCCGTTGCGCGAGCAGGTGGTCATGTCGTTGGACTGCTATTTGGGACGGCGCGAAAGCCTGCTCAGCGAGTCGCCGCGTCACGCTCATCTGATCCACCTGGAGACGCCGTTGTTGACCGAGGCCCAGCTTGAGCGGCTGCGCCATTTGGAGGACCAGGGCTTCCGGGCGCGCACTCTGGCGGCTACCTTTGCTCTGGCCGATGGTCCGGCTGGGCTAGAGGCGGCTCTGGCCCGCTTGGAGCGTGAGGCGGTGGCGGCTGTCCTTGAGGGCGTCGATCTCCTGATTCTGAGCGACCTTGGAACCGACCTGGAGCACGTACCTGTTCCGATGCTGCTGGCCGTTGGGGCTGTGCATCAGGAGCTGATCCGTCGGGGGTTGCGCACCTCGGTGTCGCTGATTTGTGAGACTGGGGCGGCCTGGGACATTCATCAAATTGCCTTGCTGCTCGGCTACGGGGCGGAGGCCATTATGCCCGCGGTAGCGCTGGCCACAGTGCGTGCTCTGGCCGGTGAGCGCCACCTGGAGTCGATCACGCCCGAAGAAGCGGTTGAGCGCTACTTCCACGGCGTTGAGGAGGGTCTGCGCAAGGTGATGGCGCGCATGGGCATCTCGACCGTGCGTAACATTATCGGTGGCGGGCAATTCGAGATTGTGGCTCTGGAGCCGACCCTGGTGGAGCGCTGCTTTGCCGGTTCTCCGGCCCATCCAGGCAAGGTTGGGCTGGAGCAGATTGCGCGCCAGTTGATTGAGCACCATCAGAAGCTGGCTCAGCCGGCTGAACAGACTGCGGTGGCTTCACGCGCGGCTGCCGGCACTGGGGCTGGGGCCGGAGCGGCTCATCAGCGGCGCAAGCTGCCCGAGGCTGGCTACTATCGCTACCGTCGCGATGCTGAGTATCACGCTTTCAACCCTCTGGTTGTGCGCGCTCTTCAGAAGGTGGCTCAAAGCGGGGACCCTGAAGATTATCGCCGCTTTACTGAGCTTATCTATGGACGTCCTCCCACCAATATTCGCGATCTGCTCAGCTTCGTGCCGCGTGAACCCATTCCCATCGACGAAGTTGAGCCAGTCGAAGCGATCCGCGCCCGCTTCGTGGTCTCTGCCATGTCGCTGGGTGCCCTCAGTCCCGAGGCCCATCGCACCATCGCGGCTGCGATGAATAGCATTGGAGGGCGCAACAACACCGGTGAGGGCGGCGAAGATCCCGATTGGTACTATGAGCTGCTCGAGGGCCATCCGGTCAGCAGCAAGATCAAGCAGGTGGCTTCGGCGCGCTTCGGAGTGACCACCGAGTATTTGGTGCGAGCCGAGGAACTAGAGATCAAGATGGCCCAGGGATCGAAGCCGGGTGAGGGTGGTCAGCTCCCGCCCAATAAGGTCACGCCCTTCATCGCTCGTCTGCGTCATACGGCGCCGGGCGTCCCCTTAATCTCGCCACCGCCTCATCATGATATCTACAGTATCGAGGATCTGGCGCAGCTGATCTACGATCTGCGTCAGGTCAATCCGCGGGCCCGCATCGGCGTGAAGCTTGTCTCCAGCAAAGGAGTAGGGACCATTGCGGCTGGCGTAGCCAAGGCCCATGCCAACTATATCCATATTGCCGGCCACGATGGCGGAACAGGGGCTTCGCCGTTCCAGTCGATCAAGCATGCTGGTATCCCCTGGGAGCTGGGCCTGGCCGAGACACAGCAGACTCTGGTGCGCAATGGCCTGCGTAGCCGCGTGCGGGTGCGGGTCGACGGTGGCCTCAAGACCGGGCGCGACGTGGTGATCGCGGCGATGTTGGGGGCCGATGAGTTCGGTTTCGGCACGGCCATCATGGTGGCGATCGGCTGCGATATGGCGCGTCAATGTCATCTGAATACCTGTCCTGCTGGCATAGCCACCCAACGTGAAGATCTGCGCGCCAAGTACACAGGTCGGCCACAGATGATTGTCAACTATCTGACCCTGCTGGCCCAAGAGGTGCGCCAGATTCTGGCTCAGCTGGGCGTGCGGCGCCTCGACGAAATCATCGGGCGGGCCGATCTGCTGCAGTGTCCCGATGATGTACGCATCGAGCTGGCCCCTATTCTGGCGACGCCGGCGGGCGGCTTTGTGGCCCCGGCGCCACCGCCTCCGGGTTCTCAGGTGGCGGCTCAGATCCTTAGCGAGGCCGAGCAGGCCCTAAACGGAGAGCGCAGCGTCTTCACCCAGCACAGCATTCAGAATGCCGATCGCACGGTCGGGGCGAGCCTGGCGGGAGAGATCGCGCGGCGCTATGGCAATAAGGGGCTGCCCGGGGTGAGCGTGACCTCGACTTTCCACGGCTCTGCGGGACAGAGCTTCGGCGCCTTCTGCGTTCCCGGTATGCGCCTGATTCTCAATGGAGAGGCCAACGACTACGTGGGGAAGGGAATGACCGGGGGCCAGATCATTATCATGCCGCCTCCCTCGGCGCGCTATCCGGCGCACAAGAATATTATCATGGGCAATGCTGTCCTCTACGGAGCCACCGGTGGCCAGCTCTTCGCCGCCGGCTGTGCGGGAGAGCGCTTTGCGGTGCGCAACAGCGGCGCCCTGGCGGTAGTTGAAGGCGTGGGGGCCCATGCCTGTGAGTACATGACCGGCGGCATGGTGGTGGTGCTCGGCAGCACGGGCATCAACTTTGGGGCCGGTATGTCTGCTGGGGTGGCCTACGTTCTCGATACCGAGGGCGTCTTCCCGCCGCGTTGCAACACCGAGTTGGTCGAGCTGCAGCGCATCAATGATCCCGATGAGGCCGAGGCGCTGCGCAAGCTGATTGTCCTCCATCGTAAGAAGACTCATAGCTGGCGCGCGGCTCAGATTCTGGCCGAGTGGGATCACATGCAGCGCTTCTTCTGGCGTGTGGCGCCACGCGAGCGCGTGCAGACGGCTTGCGATTTCTTGGGAGCCTATCCCGAGGAGAAGCGTGACGCCGTCGGGAGCTAGCGCCTGGCAAAAGAACATCGGGGCGACGGATGACTCCTTCCAGCGCTCCTCAATAACTGCAGCCCGCTGGCCAAAGCTCTAGCAAGGGGCGAGGCTTTAGCCTCACATCCGTGAGGCTAAAGCCTCGCCTTTTGCTTAGGGCCGCCGGTACGGTTCTCCTCCTTCCCAGGGTGTTCATTAATATGAAAATAGTTTCATCAAAAATGCCGCGATTATCTATAGACAAATTGGCATGTAGATGCTATACTCAGTGGCGTAAATAAGCTTATGAAGGGTGGCTCGTTAGGGTCTATGGCAGATGAAAAGTGGGATTGGAGTTCAAAGTACCTGTTTGGTCTTGATCCCCAGGGATGGACGACCTATCTGGTTAAGGGCGGGCGCTTTGTTGGAACGGTCTCCTCGCTCTTACGTATCAAGGAGCGTCGCCATCTGAACGCCGATAGCCTGTATATAATTGAGGTAGAGGGGGAGCGTTTGCTGCTGCATATTGAGTTTCAGACGCGAGCCCATAGCCAGATGGCGCGGCGCTTATGGGAATATAATGTACAGGCCTACTGTCAGTACGGCTTGCCGGTCTTGTCAGTAGTCATCTATCTGACGCCCTGTCAGGCGGCGGTATCGCCCTACCGCCAGCGCCTACCGATGCGCGAGAATCATCGGTTCTACTTCGATGTGATTCGTCTTTGCGATGTGCCGACACACGAGCTGCGGGCTGTGGGATCGCCAGCAGTGCTGCCACTGTTGACGCTCACGCGCGATGGCGCCAGGCGCGAGACAGTGGAAGAGGTGATCAGTGCGCTCGCTCCCGTGGCGGAGGCGACGCGCAATCAGTTGCTCTATGTGACCTATGTGCTGGCCTCACTAGTTTTCACCAAGGCTGAAGATAGCGAGTGGCTCAAGGAGAGGTTTGCTATGCTTGAGGATGTGTTTCAGGAATCCTGGCTGCATCGGGAGTTTATGCAACGGCTGCGGGAAAGGATACGCAGGGAAGCACGCGAGGAGGGGCTGAAGGCGGGACGCGAGGAGGGGCTGAAAGCGGGACGCGAGGAGGGACTGAAAGTGGGACGCGAGGAGGGATTAAAGGAGGCTTATAAGGAAGCTTATCAGGAAGTGCTTCGCCAGGGGCGTGAGATGCTGCTGGAGATCGTGCGATTGCGTTTCCCCGAGGAGCTGACGCTGGCCAGACAAGGAGCAGAGGCCGCCCAGGATTTCACCACCCTGCGCCAGACAACACTGGCCATCAGTCTGGCGCAAGATGTTCAAGAGGTGCGTCGCTTGCTGCTCAATTTGTCTGAAAATTCTCACTAAACTACTTTCGCTTCTTTTGGTTTTTTTTCTTTTCCTGAGGGGCTTGAGCAGCCATTGGATCGAGTCCTGAGGGCCGGATCGCTGGCTGTGGGCTGCCCCTCAGAGCTGCTTATTGCCACTCATCCGACGCCGCTCCTCTTCGGCCCAGTGCGAGGCGCCGTCAATGGGAGTGGGCTTGACAGGCTATGATGGCTCCGATGGGTTCGAGAGAGCAGGCGTTTCTTCCCCGAGCTGCCGGCTACTGCGCCGGCGACGGCTCAGAACCTGTTCCTTGAGAAGGCAGGAGGCGAGCAAGGTCAGGACGCTGATGAAAGCGCTCGCGACGAAAGCCTGATGCAGGCTCTGTACCAGACCGCTTTTCACCGCGTTGAGCAGGGTGGTGTAGGCAGCGGCGCCCTGCGGTCCATAGGCGGCAAAGGCTGTGCGAATCTGAGCCAGCGTCTCGCCTGGCGCGAGCAGCACCAACGGATCGGCAAAGGTAGCGATCAGTCGCGGCGGGAGAGCCTCCCTTAGGGTCGCTGGCAGCGCCGCGTGAAAGGCTGGCATATAGGTGGCGGTGACGATGCCCCCGAGAATGGCCAGACTGATGGTGCCCCCGAGCTGGCGGAAGAATGCCAGCGCCGCCGTGGCTTGGCCAATCTTATCCGGCAGGGCGTTCTGCACCGCCGTTGTATAGACCGCCTGACCTGCTCCCATACCAACCCCCAGCACCAGCATGGCGACCAGCACGTCTGGCCAGCTTGAGTGCACGTTCAGCCGCAGCAGCAGCAGAGTTCCCAGGAAAGCCAGCCCCGCCCCGGCGACCGCCTGCCATTTGTAGCGCCCCGTCAGAGAAAGCGATAGTCCCGTAACCACCGCGCCCGTAATGGCGGCCAGCGCCAGTGGGATAACCACCAGGCCGCTATTGGTCGCTGAGCTGCCGATGACTCCTTGAATGAAGAGCGGAATGTAGTAAGCGCTGCCCAACAGGGCCATGTTCAGACCGATAGTCACCATCGAGGCAACGCCGAAAATGCGCCAGCTACGCGCAAAAAGACCAGGTTCAAAGATCGCTTCCTTCCCCTGACGCTCCTGATAAGCTGCATAGAGAACCAGGAGGACCAGCATGACCATCCCGCCCGTCAGCAGGCCAACGATGGGCAACGAGAGCCAGGCGTATTGATTGCCTGCCCAAGAGAATGCGAGCAGCAGAGGGACCGTTGCGAGGACGACTAGCAGGGCGCCGGGGTAGTCAATGAAAACAGGCCGGCGCGCAGGCTGCAAGGGCGGCATGAACTGGATGAGTATCAGCAGCGCCGCAATACCAGGGGGCAGATTCACATAGAAGATCCAGCGCCAGGAAAGATGGTCGGTGAGCCAGCCGCCGGCCAACGGTCCCACGATGCTGGCCAGCGCGTACATGCTGCCCGTCACGCCCATCCATTTCCCTCGCTCACGGGGCGGAAAGAGGTCGCCCACGACCGCGCTGGCAATGGGCTGTAGACCGCCGGCACCGCCGCCCTGTAGGGCACGATAGATGATCAGTTGGGTCATTGACTGGGCCAGGCCGCTCAGCGCCGAGCCGATCAGGAAGAGCAAGAGACTGAAGAGAAAGATAGGCTTGCGCCCCAAAAGGTCGGAGAGCTTGCCGTAAATGGGAATGGTCACCGTCGAGGTCAGCAGATAGACGGTGCCAACCCAGGCGAGAGAGGCGAAGCCTTGCAGGTCGGCGGCGATCCGCGGCAGGGCAGTCGCGACGATGGTTTGATCGAGGGTCGCCAGAAAGAGGATCAGCAGGATACCGCCGATGGTGGCGAGAGTTTGCCGTCGGTTGTAGGGAAAGACATCTTCTCCTTGCGCACTGGACGGCGAGCGCGTTGCTTCCATATCTGACCGCATAAGCCTGACCCTCCTATACCTACATCAGGACATCAGGACGTATGATTTTAAGGAAGTAGGAACGACAACAGAACTGGCTAACCAGCACCTCAGCTCGTCTCAGCCTTTGAGGATACGCAAGATGCCCTCAACAGACGGCTGCGTAACGCTAGAGTTAATGAACCAGGCACCTGAGGCCAGGCCCAGCATCAGCGATCCATAGAGCAAGGTCAGTTCATCGGGGTCGCCGGCCACTACCTGGCCGGCGCGCTGACCCTCCACAATCAGCTCGCGAAAGAAGGCTTGTGACTCTCGTACATGGTACTGCACGAGTCCGCGGATCTCCTCGGGCACTGTCTCGCCGATCAGAGCATGCAGGACCACATGAACATAGGCGGGCTGACGGCGCATGCCTTCCCACATATAAGCCGTCAGACGAGAGAGCTTCTCCCAGGGCGTGCCAGCCTGCTCGCGTAATTGCTGCAGGCCCGTCTGCGAGCGATCCAGCGCCGTCTCAACCAGCGCTTTAAACAGCTCCTCTTTGCTGGAGAAGTAGCGGTAGATCAGCCCCTGGCTGATGCCGCTAGCCTCAGCAATATCGCTGATGCGCGTCAGCGCCAGCCCCTTGCGGGCAAAGACGACGGCGGCGGCATGGAGAATCTGGCGCCGCCGCTCATCGCGAATCTGGCGATTGGCCTCCTCACTGCGTGGCATAATGGTGCTGTTCCTCGCGCTCCCTTATCGATGAATGAATACACATTCATTCATCGATAAGGGAGTATACCCTCCCTGCCCTGGTTTGTCAAGTGACGGGGCAGGAGGGAGGAGGCGGAGCGCTGGCGGGGCTAGGCGGACTCCTCGTGTGAGGACGCTTTAGGGAACTGGACTCTTGAGGGGAGAGAGGCCTCGGAGTTGAGGTCGGCGGCCGGCGACGGACGAACCACCTCGAGGGAGGCGCCGAGGGCGCGCAGCTTCTCATCCAGGCGTTCGTAGCCGCGCTCGATATGCTCCACGCCATGGACCTCGGAGGTTCCTTCGGCGCAGAGGGCGGCCAGAATATACGAGCAGCCGGCGCGGATATCTGGGATATCCAGGCGGGCGGCGCTCAAGGGAGTTGGGCCGCGGACCACGCAGCTATGCAGATACTGCTTCTCGCGGAAGCGACACGGGACCTCGCCCAGGCACTTTGTATAGAGGCCGATGTGGGCCCCCATCGTCTTGAGGGCATGGGTGTAGCCAAAGCGATCCTCATAGATCGTCTCATGCACCACCGAAATCCCATCGGCCTGCGTCAGCAGAATCGTAAAAGGCTGTTGCCAGTCCGTCATAAAGCCTGGGTGAACATCCGTTTCCAGAGCGATTGGTGGGGGAGGGCGATCATCCCCGATAAAGCGAATGCCCTCATCCTCCACCTCGAAGCGCAGGCCCATCTTTGACAGCGTATTCAGAAAAGTCAGCAGCGTATCCTGCTGGGCCCCGCGTAGATAAATATCGCCTTTTGTCAGATAGGCGGCGATGGCCAGGGAGACCGCCTCATTGCGGTCGCTCAGGAGTGTATGGCGAGCCCCGCGCAGGCGTGGCACCCCCTCGATCACGATCCGGCGATCGACCTTCTGCTCGATAATGGCCCCCATTTTCTGCAAGAATTTGATCAGATCGATGATCTCGGGTTCGAGGGCGGCATTCTCAATGATCGTCACACCGCGTGCCAGAGAAGCCGTAATCAAAAAATTCTCGGTGGCCATCACGCTTGGAAAGGGCAGCCGGATAGTGGCCCCATGGAGGCCGCGGGGAGCGCTCATATAGTAGCGTCCCCCCAGCTCTACGATGGTCGCCCCCATCTGCTGAAGGCCATTCAGATGGAAATCGATCGGGCGAGCTCCGATGCGATCACCGCCAGGAAGAGGGATATCGGCCTCGCCGCAGCGGTGCAGCAGCGGACCGACCGTCAGAATCGCCATGCGATTCAGGCCGCCGATCGTGGCAGAAACCGAAGTCGAGTGGATAGCAGGGGTTCTGATCGAGAGCGTATGCTCCTGCTCATTGAGGGTCACCTCAGAACCCATATCCTGGCAGAGACTGAGCGTCAAATAGAGATCGCCGATGAGAGGCACATTGCGCAGCGTACAGGGTTCCTCGGTCAACAGTGAGGCGATGGTCATCTTCGTGACAGCGTTCTTCGCGCCGCTGACTGTCACCTCGCCGTGGAGAGGAGTGCCGCCGCGGATCAGGTAATAGGGAGCAGCCTTTGCGACGTCTGTCATGGATAGAGGGGTCTCCTTACCTGCTTGCGAGCATTGCCCGGGGCCGTCCATAACCAGCGCAGGGCATTCAGGCGGGAAGGCGGACGTTCCACGTAACCCGAGCGTGATCGGCGTGGCCTGGCCCTAAATGGCGGCCGGTCCAGCCAGCTCTGGTCTCTGGTGCCAGAGGTGGAAGGCTGTGGCAGACGAGGACTTCCCAGCGGGCCGGCGGCCTCGCCGCGCTCGATGGCATCGAGGAGGTCGAGCACGTGATTGACGCTCTGGGCGACTCCTTCGACCATCAGATAGCCGCTAGGCTTGACAGCATCGCCCACCAGAAAGAGGCCCTGGAGGGGTGTTACCGGCGAGAGATCGCTTCCCTGGGTCAGGCGATTCACCGGCCACTCGCCGCGGTAGACGCTCATCGTCAGGATACGGCAATGCCGTTCGAAGGTTTCTCCGAAGAGCTGCCGGAGATCGGCGATGGCCAGGGCCTTCTCTTCCTCAATATTATCGCTCTGGAGCACCTGATGCGTGATGAGCAAATGTTTCCCAGGAGGGGCCAGGCGAGGATCACAGTTCGTCGGCTGAACGATGCCGGCAATGCGCTGGGTATCCAGGCAGTACATAATCCCCCGGTGCGGGATCAAGGAAACATCGCTGAGCACATGGACCTTTAGCCCCACCGCTTCGCGATAGATCCTCTCAGCCTCAGTTGCAGTTGGTGCCATCTGGGGGGTCTGCCGCTGCTGCTTCAGGATCTCGGCCTGGCGCACCTGGCGATTCTCGATCAAAGCGTTGGTTGCACGAGGGCCGATATCGCTGACTACCAGGGAGGTCCGAAGCAGCAGCTCATTGCCGGTGGTCTTGTCGCGGGCCCGTACTCCTCTGACCTGCCCATCGGTGTGCAGAATTTGCAGGGCCTCATGGCTCAGGAGCAGGGTGGCCCCCCGCTCGCGCAAACGGCGCTCTAGTTCAGTTACCAGCGCGCCGCAGCCGCCCTCGACAATGCCGGGGGCGCCGTAGCGGAACATATTCTTTGTCGTGGCGATGACCTCTGCCGTCGAGACCTGGTCTAGCTCCAGACTGAGGGCAAAGCGGGCAATCCGCTCGAAGAAGGCCACCAGCTCACGATTGTGCCTCACATCGATGTGGCGGGCCAGCCAGGCACTGAAAGGCAGAGCGCCCTCTTCGGCGGGCAGCGGGCGGAAGAACATCAAGTAGCCCAGGCGCAGAAACCAGAAAAACTGGCGCGGGCCAAGGAAGCGGTAGACGCCGAGAAGTCCGCGCGCACGTACCTGGCGTCCGTGCACGTGGAAAGAGCCGAAGACATCGGCGTCAAGAAGACGGTGAGGGATCTGCAGGCGCCGCAGGGTGCGGGCCAGCACTCCGCTGCTGCCGAAAGGAACCATATGTACAGCACCGGTGCTGACCTGCACGCCCTTAAAGGTTTTAGCTGTA
The DNA here is from genome assembly GCF_042408735.1 of Thermogemmatispora sp. GTDB lineage: Bacteria > Chloroflexota > Ktedonobacteria > Ktedonobacterales > Ktedonobacteraceae > Thermogemmatispora. Next base: position 11,498 of record NZ_JBHOQV010000089.1, on the reverse strand, counting down.
AAGCGTCCGCCGCAGTGGTCGAGCCGCTCCAGCAAAGCCACGCTCTTGCCGCGCTGCAGCAGTTGAGCGGCGCTGAGCAATCCTCCAAGGCCAGCGCCGATGACGACGGCGTCGTAGTGAGCTTCCTGCATTTCTCTAAACACAAGCCTGATTCATTAGAGTTTGGGCCGCTATCAGCGCTCTTCCCCGATCAGAGCGCGCAGCAGTGTATTGCACTCGGCCAGGGTATTGAGCACACTCTGATGGATCTGGAAGACCTTATTCAGCTCGCGAGCTTTGCGGGCGAGGCGTGTCACATATTCAATATCGCGCGGATTATTGGTCACATCTTCCATGAGTTGAATCAGCTCGGACCAGGCCAGGGCCTCGCGGCTGCGGGCCACATCTGCGATCGTCTGATCCATGCGTTCCGCTACGCGGCGCACGCCGGCCCGCAACTGATTCGTCGTTTGAGCGATTTCGGCCTCGTGGTTACGCAGGGCCTCTTGGGTGGCGTTCAGCTGCTCCTGGAGGGCCGAAACCTGGCCGTCGAGCGTGGCCAGCGCGGCCATCAGCGAAGACATATCTGGCAGAGCCGGAAGAGGAAGGCTTGTCAAGCGATTGAAGGTTACGCCATCGGCCAGGCTGGAAGCACTGGGCTGAGCGGCTTCGAGCGAAGCGGCAGCGGAAGCGACCGGCTCCGGCTCACGCGCAGGGCTGGGGGCGGCAGGCTCTGCCACGCTTGTGCTGCTGGCCGGGCCGCTCTCACCGCTGACAGATACAGCGGGGGCGGGTGAGGCCAGGCCAGCTCCACTGGCGGCCGAAGGAGACAGCTCGCTCTCCGAGTGCGTCGCGAACTGATCGAGCGAGCTAGCCGTCAGATTGCTGTCCTCGCGCGTGCGATAGGTTAGCTCGCCTGGCTGGATGCTGATCGTGGGCAGCTCATCGACGCTAACGGCCGGGGCCTGGAAGATCAGCTCGTGCTCACCGATGCCAATATGGTCGCCGTCTTTCAGCGTGTAAGGGACCAGCTCCTCGAGCTGCTGCCCGTTGACGAAGGTGCCATTGGCGCTCCGCTCATCGCGCAGGATATATTGACCATTTTCGTAGCGTACTGTGGCGTGGCGGCGCGAAGTCAGCTTGTCCTTAGAGAGGAGGATATCGCTGGTTGGAGCGCGTCCAATCGTAATTTCCTCCTTATCCAGGGTGTATTCCTGGATCACTTCGCCGCTCTCAGATTTCAGAATGAAGCGGGCTGGGTTTTTAATCTTGGGAACCGCCGTGGCCACAGCCGCTTCGTGGCTGGCGGCTGGCTGGACTGGAGAGGGCGATAGCTCCGTCGGTGCAGATGGAGAGGCGGGCATCGTCGCGTTGGGCCACCCTCCACCTCCGCCGGGCGAAGACGACGGCTGCGAACCAGCAGGGGCAGCTACCCACTCATCCTGAGCGGGCAGAGTGGCATCGCCCCCGGAGAGCGGGGCCTGGGCCGGCTCATAGGCGGGAGCGGAGGGAAGCAGCGGCTGACCACAACTCAAGCAGAAGCGATCCCCGGGCCGCGTTTCTGCACCACAACGGGGGCACTTATCCATAACAGATCTCCTCCCTTTGCTAGCACGTAGGCTTTGCTTTTGTGCTCCTCGTATACCTCACAGGAGTAATTAGCGCACTCGCAAAACTGTTGCCATTATACCAGAAGTGGTCACCGCGCGTCGAGCGGGTACACAAGCCGCAGGGAGCGAGCGCGATAGGACCTCTCATCTGGCCCCCTCCGCTCCCTTGCCCGGAGCAGAGACTCCTCCTCATTGGACCTGGCAGGAAGCGAAGCTACCAGAAGCGGTTTAGCCGTCCAAGCGTCCGGCGGATAACCGAACGCACGATCAGGTAGAGCAAGAAAAGGACCAAGGCGATCAGGCCAACGAGGCACCAGAAGAGGCCACGCAGTCCAGGGATGAACCAGGCCAGGAGGCCCAGGGTCGCAAGAGCTGCTACGGTGCCGCCGATCACGGCCAGCAGCAGCAGACCCACCTGCCTGAGGGCCGGCTGGCCTGGCGAGCCGCTGGCGAGCTGGAAGGCCGAGTCGGGCATCGGTTGCAGCGGCGCAGCGGCTGGAGGACCGCCCATGCTCATACCCCTGTTGCTCTGGGCGTTTGCCAGTCCGACCGGAGGCAGCAGCGGGGCGCCACAGTTCGTACAAAAGCGGGCCTGTGGGTCGCGAGGTGTGCCGCAGTAAGAGCAGGTGCCTGGTAGCTGCATAGACTTGCTCCTTTTATTGGCTACAGCTATTTTTGCAATTACATCTCTCCAAAGAGCACCTTCAGAATGTGGAGCCTCGGGACTGCTCTCATCCTCCGGTCGGGAGAGAGGAGGCTGTAGATAAGGATTTCTTTCTCTGCGCTCGTACACTCTTGTGGCCTGGGGCAGCAAAGCTGAGGGGGCGCAGAATAGCCAGGCCCTCTGCCGCGGGCGGCAGGGCGGCCCGCGGCCTCGTGGCTATGAAAGAGGGACCCAGGCCACATTGGGTTGCAGCGCATCGAAGAACTGCTTTAGCGTCTTCTCATCGCCGGGTGCGGAGAAGACGATGCTCGTCTCGCCGCGCACTCCGGAGCAGATGCGATTGGGGGTGCGGGTTGGCGTTGGACTCACCTGCGCGGTGGAAGTAGCCTTTGTCTGTGTGGCCTGTGGGCGAGCCGCTGCCGTAGGGGTCACCAGCGAAGCTGTGCACTGAAAAAGCGACTTCTGATTACGGTGTGGCGCCTCTGAGAGGCTAATGGCGCTCCCATCGGGCAGCAAATAAGAGATAGAGAAGTTGCCCCCAAAGATGGGGTCATGCACCGTGCCGAGCGCGCTGACCAGGCAAGTGCGAGCGGGCAGGCGAGGGGGCAGATAGACCGTGAAGCCGAGCAGGGGCTGAACCTGCTCCCAGTCCGTAAGGGTGCGCGGGCCGCTGCTTGGTGAAGAAGTCGCCTGGGCGGTCGCCGTGGCGCTGGCGGTCGCTGTGACGGTGGCCGTGGAGGCTGCCGGAGAGACAGTAGCGCCCTCATCGCGGAAGAGCATCGAGGGCTTCCCGCACCAATGGAGCTGATTCAGGGCTACACCTGCTCCGGTCGCCGTGGCGGTAGCGCCCTGCCTGGTACTGGTATTGCCGCCCAGCAAGCCAGAGCAGGCGGTGGTCAGCGATGCGATCAAGATAACCAGAGTCAAGAGTAGCAGCCAGCCGTATCCAGGCTTTCGCCGGTAGACAGTCGGTGCCGAGCGCAGCAGTGCTTTCATCGGTATCGTCGAGCAGCCTTTCCCTGTTCCTGCTAACTAAGGTGCCAGGCGAAGACGGGGAAGGGAGCGGCTGCCCCTCCTTTCTATCCTCTCTCTCAAGGGATGGCGGCGTAGAAGCGGGCAGGGCCGGACTGGTTGAGAAGCCTCGTCTGCAGCCCTCCTCTCTTTTCTCGCGAACGAACAAGAGTGGCAGGTGAGTGGCAGCGGCCAGACAAGAGCAGGGAAGGTCTGAGCGGGGGGCTGCGCGGGAGGGAGGCCAGGAGCCGGTGGTAGCAGAATGTATAGAGACAAGGCGAAGCGGTATCCTCCGCGAAGGTATGCTCCGCCTGCTCTCTCCCGCTTCCGGCGCCGACAGTACTTTTGTCCTCGCTCGCAAGAGCGCCCTGCGCGCTTTGAACCCAGTATATATTACTGGTAAAGGAATTCCTATGGTCTGCTTCTCATCTGGTACCAAAAGAGGGCTTTACAGCCTTTTGGTTTAGTGCTACCATTACCCTCTGCTATTCAGGAATACGTTCATCCGGGTGTTTTTTGTCCTACTCATCCGACCCTTGTACTACCAGCGTAGGGCAGAGCTGGCACCCCTCTAGCTGCCAAGTTGTTCTGAAAGATCCAGGCCTGTGACCTGGCATTCCTATGCCCGAACGAACCAAACCAGAGTGAACTGACGCAGCCTGAAGGCAGAGACGAACTGCGTATGAGGTGAGAGCCGGTGAATGCAAGACAGATCTGGAAAGCGACCCTGGAGCACATCCAGACCCGGGTCCAGCCGTCCGTCTACGATACCTGGTTTAGCGGGACGGTGGGTCTCTCGTTTGAAGAGAATGTCTTTATGGTAGGGGTGCCTTCGGCCTTTGCCAAGGCTCAGATGGAAGTGCGCTTTATCGATATGATCCGCTCGCTCCTCTCGGAGGTGATTGGCTGTCAGCCCGAGGTGCGTTTTCTGGTCACTAAAGGCTCGACTGTCAGTGAGGAGCTGCAGGAGTTGGAGCAGGAGGCTGCTCGGGGTGAGAGTCCTGCCCAGCGTTTGAAGCGCGCCTATCGCGCACCCAGGCATCGCCCGGCCCTGCGGGCAAAGCTCGACTCGTCTTCACCGGCGATTGCAATGACGTCTCAGGCCCCCGCTAACGCTCGCCCGGCCCCTCATCGCGCCGAGGCCCATGAGGAGGAGCAGGCTGCTATGTTTCTTGGCTATGAACGCTCCGCTGAGGAGAAGGCTGGAGGTGGCGGCGTGCAGGAGCACCTCTTTACTCCCATTGAAGGCGGCAGTATGCTGAATCCACGTTATACTTTCGATACCTTCATTGTCGGCAAGTCGAACCGCCTGGCTCATGCCGCCTCAAAGGCAGTCGCCGAGCGCCCCGGCTATGTCTACAATCCGCTCTTCCTCTACGGCGGGGTGGGCCTGGGTAAGACCCACCTGCTACATGCCATCGGCCATCACGGGGAGGCTGCCGGTCTCAGCGTCCTCTATACGACCTCCGAGAAGTTCACCAACGAAATTATCAATGCTATTCGCTTTCAGAAGACAGAAGAGTTTCGCGCGAAGTATCGCCAGATCGATATTTTGCTGGTCGACGATATTCAGTTTATCGCTGGAAAGGAATCGACGGAAGAGGAGTTCTTCCATACCTTCAACGCTCTCTACGATTCTAATAAGCAAATTGTGGTGACGAGCGATCGGCCTCCCAAAGCGATCGTGAGCTTGCAAGATCGCCTGCGCTCCCGCTTCGAGTGGGGATTGCTGGCCGATATTCAGCCTCCCGATTATGAGCATCGCCAGGCGATCCTGCGCTCGAAGGCTGAGTCGATGCGCTTCCAGGTTCCTCCAGCGGTCATCGACTACATCGCACGTCCAGAGTGCCGCAGCGTTCGTGAGCTGGAAGGGGCCTTGAAGCGGGTGATCGCCTATGCGACTCTCCATCAGGAGCCGCTCACTGTTGGCCTGGCTGCTAAAGCTTTAGAGCATATCTATAACAGCAAGCCGCCAGCGACGTTGACGGTGCGTGAGGTTCTGGAAGGGGTCTGCCGCTATTATAACGTCGATCCCGAGCAGTTGCGGGGAAAAGCGCGCGATCGAGAGATCGTCTGGCCGCGTCAAGTGGCAATGTATGTGATGCGCGAGCAGACCGATGCCTCGCTGCTGCAGATCGGAGCTGAGTTGGGAGGAAGGGACCATACGACGATCATGCATGGCTGGGAGAAGGTTCAGGCCGAGATGGCTACCAATGATCGCGTGCGCCGTGAGATTGCCGCAGTGATCGAGACGATCGAGCAGTCGAGGATGGGGCTGCGGCAGCTCTGAGCCACCAGGCCCCTGGTCCCGCGCCAGTGCCTGACCGGCAGTGTGCTAAACCAAAGAGAGCGCTGCACTGTCGGCCAGGCCCTTTTTTCTATCCTGCTGAGGATCTCGGTCTCGATTGAGCTTTTGGTCAAAGGCGACCTGTCCCTGTGGCCAGGTCGCAAGCTGTTCCCTTGCCCGGTGTGCGTTGGCTGCCGCTCGCTTATGATGGACCTCGCTTGTGTGGGCTGCAAGAAGCAAGGAGGTCTGTTCTCTATGATGTCTTCTTCTCTTCTGAAAGCTGAACGCCTCGGGCTGATCACAGGGGCTTCCCGGGGGCTGGGCCTGGCTCTGGCTCGCCGGCTGGCTCGCTCTGGCTGGCGGTTGATTATCGATGCTCGCACGGCCAGCGAGCTGGAACTGGCACGGAGCGAGTTGGCGCAGTGGAGTGAAATCGCTGCCATTGCTGGCGATATCGGTGCTGCAGAGCATCAGGAGGCTCTGGCCTCTCTGGTGGCGCGCTGGGGCAGACTGGACCTGCTGGTCAATAACGCCAGCATCCTTGGTCCCAGTCCCCAGCCTGTTCTCCTGGATTATCCTCTCGATATGCTGGAGCAGGTCTATCGTGTCAATACCTTCGCACCCCTCTCCCTTATCCAGCGCCTGGGTCGCTACCTACCATCTGGAGCGTGTATCATCAATGTTACCAGCGATGCGGCCCGCGAGCCGTATCCGGGATGGGGCGGCTATGGCTCGAGCAAGGCGGCCTTAGAGCAACTGACAGCGATTCTGGCCGCGGAGCAGCCGCAGTGGCGCATTTACCTGGTCGATCCGGGTGATATGAATACGCGCCTGCATCAAGAAGCCTTTCCTGGCGAGGATATTAGCGATCGGCCTCCGCCGGAGGTGAGTGTGCCAGGTCTGGTAGCCTTGATTGAGGGAGACTATCCCTCTGGTCGCTATCTGGCGCGCGAGGTGAAAAGATGATGCGCTGGCCGGTTGCAATCGGGATCTTTGACATTGGTAGGTGCCTATGAACATGTGGGAACAGGATTGGAGAGAACGGCGGCCGGAGGGAGAGGTACATGGGGAACAAGCCTACTTGAGGGCTACCCCGGGATGGTTGTCGAAGGGGGCCAGGTCGGAACTGACCGCCATGTCATTTCACTTGCCGCCGCAGTTGGAGGCTGGGGAACCCCCCGAGGAGCGTGGTCTGGCACGCGATGAGGTGCGCTTGCTGGTCTCCTATCGCCATGATCATCGCCTGGTGCATGCGCGCTTTCGGGATCTGCCCACGTTTCTCAGGCGGGGCGATGTCCTGGTCATCAATACCAGTGGGACGATGAAAGCTGCGCTGCATGCGGTGCGGGCCGATGGGAAGCGGCTGGAGCTACATCTTTCGACGCGCCTGGCGGCTGATCTATGGGTAATCGAGCTGCGGCTACCGCTGGCGCGTGGCTCAGAGCCTTTTTTCGAGGCTGTAGCTGGCGAGATACTGGCGTTGCCGCGGGGGGGACAGGCGCGACTCTATGCCCCCTACGGGCGGAAAATACGCGTGGGGGCGGGGGAGACCGCTGGGGCGCGGCTCTGGCTGGCAACGCTGGATCTGCCAGAACCCCTGGCGGCTTATCTCGAGCATCATGGCTTTCCTATTCGCTATGCCTATGTAAGGCAGGAGTGGCCGATTGAGTATTATCGCTCTGTCTTTGTGACGGAGATCGGGAGCGCGGAAATGCCCTCGGCCAGTCGACCGTTTACGGCTGAACTGGTCACTCGTCTGGTTGCTGAGGGCATTCAGTTTGCTCCTGTGCTTCTGCATACCGGGGTGGCCAGCCTGGAGGCGCATGAGCCGCCTTATGAGGAGTACTATCGTGTGCCTGCTGAAAGCGCTGAGCTGGTCAATGCGGCCCTCCGGCAGGGACGGCGGGTCATTGCCATCGGAACGACGCCGATGCGGGCACTAGAGACGGTTGTTGATCGATACGGAGTGGTGCATGCCGGCGAGGGCTGGACCGATCTCGTCATTACCCCGCTGCGGGGACTGCGCGCCGTCAATGGCCTGTTGACCGGCTTCCATGAGCCGCAGGCTTCCCATCTGGCACTGTTGGAGGCGCTGGCTGGACGGGAGCATCTGGAGCTGGCCTATGCCGCTGCTCTCAAGGAGGGCTATCTCTGGCACGAGTTTGGCGATGTCCATCTGATCCTGCCGTGAACGAGCCGTCCTCGGCGCTTCTTGAAGACAGCTCTGGCCCGACTTGAGGTCGGAAGCAGCCAACAGCATTCGCTCATCGACCTGGCGAATGCTGTTGGCTGCCTGGGGCCGCGCGGATGGGCACCGCTTCCCGCGAATCGGGACGCTCCTGGCTGCCGGACGACACGTGACAGCCTCTCGCCTCCTGGAGCCTGAGCGTGCGCCCTTGCCCGCTCTCTTCCGCGATGCGGGCAGCCTTGGGAGGAGTCGCTGCCCGACCTGGTTACTGCTCGTGGGTGTTCTGCCTCCGGCGTTCGGCAACGACGAGCTGGTGATAGAGTTTTTCCGTTTCGACCGTCAGCTCCTCCTGCGGGATGAAAGGATAGACCGGACGGTTGTACTCGTAGCTCTTGCGTGCGGTAGAGATAACGGTGGCCTGCCAGCCCAGGGAAGAGAGAAGAGCGACGGGGTCGTCGATCGTGCCTATCCAGGGTACACCAAGGCGGGCAACGCGCTCTATGCGCTTCTGCATTAGAGGCGAGGTGGTCATTGCGCTGTGGATCGCGTCGAAAGCTAGCCAGCTCTGCGGGGAACAGAGGTCGCCGATCTGCTCAAGCAGCTGGAAGATGACCGGATTGGGAAGGTAGAAGAGGAGGCCCTCAACCAGCCAGACGGAGGGTTGGGCAGGGTTATAGCCAGCCTCTAGCAATGAGTTGGGCCAGGAGGCTTCGGTTAGATCGACAGGCACAAGGCGGCGCTGGCAGCGTGGGATGGCTTGCTGGGCATGTAAGATCTGTTCCTTGTATTGGAGGACGGCAGGCTGATCCAGCTCGAACAGGCAGGTATCCGGAGGCCAGGACAGGCGAAAGGCGCGCGTGTCAAGGCCGCAGGCAGGCATGACAAGCTGACGGATGTCCGATAAAGCGATGGTCTGGTGCAAGAATTCATCGAAGAAGCGGGTGCGCACGATGATGCCCCCGCCGGCATCTTCGAGCTGGAGAAAGCGGCGTTCGCCTTCAGGACCAGCCAGGGCGGCAGCCCACGGGTCATCGAAGAGGCGGTCCGCTCGCTGACTCTCATGGGCGCGCACGGCAGCCGTCATATATGCTGTCTGTCCGATGGAAGCTTTCGGAAGAGTGGTTTTGTATTGCTCTGACATCGGGTTGATCCTTTCCAGAGTGAGTCTGATCGGCTAGAATGACAACAGGCCAGATCATGGGGATCGGTAGACTTCCCTGCCGACGGTGTCGCTGCTCTGACCGATCCGTTACAACTGCGAGCGGCGGATGGCCTTCGGGACAAGCCTGAGTCCGGTTGCAATCTGGAGCGAGAAGCTCTGCGGCGTCTCTTCCTGACTGCGTATGCTAGCGCTTGTACTGAGGCGGGGACCGCGCGCTGTTGTATGAACAAGAAAGAAGCTGTATCAGAAGAGAATTTAGCAGCGAATAGTGATTTTGAAGCCTTGCTTCGGATCGGTTTTGCAAGCGAGTAACTACCTCCTTGTCATGGGTGGTGAGCGAAAGCGAAGAGGAACGGTGCATTTCATCAGTGATCAGCAAGAGCGGAGGGTGGGCCTTTTCTCTTGGCGGTTACCAGCATGTGATAGAGCCTCTCTGTCTCTGGGGATAGCTCTTCCAAGCCAATGAAAGGGAAAACAGCTCGTCCGTACTCGTAACCCTTGTGGGCACTTGAGACGAAACTTGTTTCCCAGCCGAGAGCCTCTAGCAAGCCAACGGGATCATCGATTGGCCCGATCCAGGGTGAGCCGGCCCGGGCAAGGCGCTCAATTCTTGGCCGAGTCAGGGGAGAGCTGAGCATCGCGCTATGAACGGCATTGAAAGCTAGCCAGCTATTTTCGGCAGCTATCTGACTGATGGCTGACAATAGCTGCTGGGACTGCTCAAGCGGAAGATAGGCCAGCAAACCTTCGATGAGCCAGGCCGAAGGAGTGGAGGGATCAAAACCAGCTTCCAAAAGTGCGCTGGTCCAGTCAGGCTGGGCCAGGTCTGTGCTCACGAGGATGCGCTCGCAGTGTGGCTGTGCCTGAAGGGCCTGGAGAACAGCTTCTTTGTAGGACAAAATAGGGGCCTGATCCAGCTCGAAGAAGCGGGTGGCAGGTGGCCAGTTCAGGCGAAAGGGGCGGGTATCAAGGCCGGCAGCCGGCAGAACAATCTGGCGTAGTCCCTCCTTGTACGTTATCTGTTGGAGCCATTCGTCGAAGTAGCGGGTGCGTACAATAATCGATCCTCCCTGGTCCTCAGTGCTGGCAAAGCGCTCTACCCCCTCGGGTCCAGCCAGAGAGGCCGCCCAGGGGTCATCGAAGAGGCGGTCCTCGCGCTGGCTCTCGTAGGCCCGAGCTGCGGCTGTCAGGTAAGCGGTAAGGCCAAGAAGCTGCTTCCTGGAAGACGAGTCATAATCTGACATAGCAAACCCTCCTGCACCTTCGAACGAAGAGGGACAGTCGGTCCCCCGTAAAGGATTGATCAACCAGGCTAAGAAACTGATCGCTGTCGTAGGCTGAGTAAAGGAGCGGCTGATAGTTGGGGCTGATAAATAAACAAGCCTTGCCAGGCTGAGCTGCCTTGCTTAAGAAAGCTGCTCTGTAGGAGTCAATCGCACCTGTAGCTTCGCTCAGGAACACCGTAGGCAGCCAGCCAAGAGAGCGCATCACCGGCTGCCCTGATCCAGGTACCAGGGCCAGCGACCGGCTTTGTGCCTGCCTCTGGTAGAGGGGGAAGCCACATAACGCTCTGCACTGTGCAGCCTCAAAGTCCTGCCAACTGTCAGGGGCCGTCAGACGACTGATCACACCAGGCCAATACCCGATTGGCCCTTCTGGGGGTGAGAAGAGAAGGTCTTCTCGCGGCCAAGCTGCGAGAAGCTTGCGATGATTGCCGGCCTCTCTCGGAGCGATTGGCCACTCTGGCGAAGTCCGGTCGACAATCAATCTGTATTGATATTGATTGCAAGAGGGCTGAGCGCTGTATTGGTGAGGGATCTCCTCTTTTTTATACTCAGGAGCTGCCACCTGATTCAGATCGAAAAGGCTCCCCCTGGCTGGCCAGCTCAGGCGAAAGGGGCGAGTAGCTAGTTCTGCATAAAAAGCACTACCTGTCTGATAATCTCTCAGATATCTTTCGATGAAGATAATCACTGCAGAGGCGAGTAGATACCACTGTTGGCGATTTGTTGTTAAAACTTCTTCTAACTTGATGAGCTTTTCCCGGATTACATCAAGGGAAGAGCTGCCGATTGGCCGGCGGAGAGCGCGTGCGGCAGCTCTTCCCTGGAAAGCAAACTGGCTAGACCTGTGGTGTAAAGCCCTGCATGGCCTGAGTGGCAGTTTGCATATCGACCAGGGTGCTGAAAGGTGGGACTTTCTTGACAACGCCTGTCTGAAGAGCGAAGGAAGCGCTGACGCTATATCCCTGCTCATCGACGATAGGCGTGGTGGCGTAGGAGTTGGCCAGGTGTTGAGCAGCGGCATTGGCCGTCTTCTCATCGATGTGGGTGTACTTCTGCAGGATCTTGATGGCCTGGTCAGGGTACTTGTGGATGAAGGCCAGTGCTGTAGCCATAGCGCGCACCAGAGCTTTTATAGCGTTCGGTTTAGCGCGGATGAGACTGGCCTTAGCATAGAAGACAGCGTTGAGCTGGCCTCGCATTTGAGGAACGTCGCCGCCAGCGGGGCTGATCAGGATCCGGCCCAGGCCCTGGGTCTCGACGGTCTCGCCGACAGGCTTGAAGAAGCTAAGGGCATCGACTCGGCCAGTCTTG
>NZ_JBHOQV010000088.1:0-35305 GCF_042408735.1 Thermogemmatispora sp. | reverse complement strand
GTGCTGGAGGCCTTCACCCAGCGCGCCGGGGCTCTGCCACGGGTGGTGAAGCTGGCAGTCCAGGAGATGCCTGGCTCGGCCAAGCCCCAGGAGCAGCTAGAGGAAGCTGGCATCGACGCCCATCATATTGCTCAGGCAGTTAAGGCCCTGATCCATCGTTAAGTGCCCTTTTCCGTCCCGTCGCTCAGCTGCAGCTCGCTCGGCTGGTGAACTGCGCCGCTCGTCGGCCCGGTAGACGCCAGTCGGAGCAACCGGGCCAGATGAGCAAGACGAGGCTGGCCCGGTCCTGACCAGCCCCGAGCGAGCTTGCCTGATGGATCGATAGATAGGCTATACGGCGAGAAGGCGAAGGAGGAGGCGCCGGTGAGAGAGGAAGTCACTGGCCCGCAGGGATCCGTTCCCCAGGTGCCGGAGGAGCTACTGCGACCTCCGCGCGCGGTGCTGCTGGCGTTGCTCTTCGATTGGGGCCTGCTGGTGCAGCTGCTGACGCTGCCTCTGCTGGCGCACTGGCTGGGACTCTCTCCTTCGCTCTCTCTCCCCTGGCTCTCGCCCGGCCTCAACGCAGCTCTCTCCTTGCTCTCAGCGCTCCCTTTTGCCCTCCTGCTGCTGCTTTGTAGCGAGGGACTGCGTCGCGGCCTCCCTTGGGCGCGCTCTGTGCAGGTAGCGCTCAATACGCTCCTGGCTCTGGCTGGACTGGCAGGCGTCTATACCCTCTGGCTCGATGTGCATCAAGGAAACTACTGGCCTCTGGTGACGCTGGTGACGCTGGGTGGACTGTCGCCTCTGGTCGCCTGGGACCTGCTCCGGCCAGCGGCGCGCCGCTGGTTCGATCCTCCCCCGGAGCTGGCCCGGCGCTTGAGGAGACGCCGGGCAGGCCGGCCGCTGCCCTGGTTATGGCTTGGCGCCTCCTTGCTGCTGGGACTGCTGGAGGCGCTGGCTGCCCTCCATCGCTGACCAAGCTGAGAGCGACTGAACCCGGCTACCGACCCTGGCGTGGCGGACCGAATCCCTTTTTGATCCCGCGAGCGGCGAGCGCCTCTATCTGAGCGGCCTGGTTGTTCGGATTGCCGATGGCTTGCTTGACGACGGACCGCCAGGGGCCGTATCATGGGTCCATAGAACAACAGCAGCCGTGGCTGCTTCTCTCCGCGCTGGCGTTGGAGGCACGTGGACACGGCATGATTATCTGCTTGCATGGTGTAGTGAGTGAGTCAGGAGACAGAATCGCTGGAGTGGCGTTCGGTCAAAGAGGCGTTGGCAGGCTTTTCAGCTGAGGCGGTGCGCTCGGCTCTCAGACGGAAGGCGGCGGTGGTCGCCTATACCGACGGGGCGTGCATCAAGAACCCGGGCGGCCCCGCTGGCTGGAGCGCTATCCTGGTGCCGGTTGATCGGCTCGATCTGCCGCTGACCGAGATCCCTGCCGAGCGGATCGAGGCCCACGGGCATATTCCCCCCGCGGCAACGACGACCAATAATCGGGCAGAGATTGCCGCCTTGCTGGCGGCTTTGAGCCTGGCCCCACCGGATCGCCCTCTCAAGATCTGGAGCGACAGCCAGTATACGGTCAAGATCGCCACGGGAGACTACCGGGCACGGCTGAATCCCGACCTTTGGCAGTTATTCCGCTGGCTGGTCAACCATCGCACCGCGCCTTTGTCCTTTGGTTGGGTCCGCGGTCATGCTGGCCAGGTTCTCAATGAACGGGCCGATGAGCTGGCTGGCCTGGGGGCCTGGCAGGACGATCGAGCCGCTTACGAGCAGTGGCTGCGCTCACAGCAGCCAGAAGCGCGCTCCGGCCCGCGGACCGGAGCCGAGGCGGAGCCTGCTAGCCGAAGGCGAGGCCCGACGGAGGCAGCGCCATCCTCACTGGCGGAGCTGACCCTCATGCGTGAGCAGGTTCAGGAGCTGCTCACGCTGCTAGAGAGCGGACGCATCGCCCTCAAGGACAACGAGCGCCAGTTTCTCTACAATATGGCCCAGCGCCTGCGCTATCCGGACTTCGTTCCGACCGCGGGACAGCGGAACTGGCTTAAGGGCCTCTCCGCCCGTGCTCGCCGTTCCACCTGACTGACTGGAAGGAAGGGGCGAAGTCGCTCGCTCGCTCGCTGAGCCAGCGAACGAGCGAGCGAGGCGTTTCTACTTCTGATCTCTGTTTCTTTCTCTGCTTCTGGGAAGGATGGTTTTGTGTGATTGAGCGGGATTTAGTAGAGCGCTTTACCACCTTGCTCGGGCTGGTCCGACCCCCGGTAGGGCTGGCCTTTGTCGAAGAGGTACCCCCAGGGATCGAGCACACGAGAGCGGGTGTGCCTTCGGCCTGTACCTTCTGGCGCCTGGCCGAGCAGGGCGTCTTTTATGCGACCGCTGGCGACCATCAGCGCTGTCCTATCGGTATGGTCACGATGGGCTTCCTCTCGCCCACTGCTCTTGACGAGCAAGCCCGGTCGCTGGTGCAGACCATGGCCAGCGTCGGCTACTTCTCACCCGAAGAGCTGCGTGGCCTACCCGTCGTCGAGAAGAAGCATACGGCCATTATCTATGGACGTCTCGACCGTTTTCCCGTGGAGCCAGATGTCGTGCTGGCTCTGCTGGATGGGCAGCAGGCGATGCTGGTCGCTGAGGCGCAGGGAGCCGTCAACTGGCTGGAGGGGGGCCAGCTCGCCTTTGGGCGCCCGACCTGCGGAGTCATTCCGCGCACGCTGCGCACAGCCCAGCCCTCTCTCAGCTTCGGCTGTGTAGGTGCCCGCACCTACGTCGGCATGGAGCCATCGCAGATGGTCTTAGCTCTGCCAGGGGCGCGCTTCGCTGAGTTGGTAGGGCGTCTGGAGAAAAGCGTCGCCGCCAACGAGGCCCTGGCCCCCTTCCACGCTCAGCAGAAGGCCAGCTTCCCGGCCTGAACGGTGGCGAGCGCAGGGTGGTTGCTGACCATTGCCAGACAGAGGCGCCTGGCGTATGAGTAGGCTCATCTCGCAAGCCGGCTCGTGCGCCAGGCGCCTGTGACCAGAGCCTAGATAGCAAGGCATACCAGGCGAGAAAGGACATGCAGCGATGCCTCTCTCGGTCTCGAATCAAGCGCGCCTGCTCCTCAATCGGCGCGTGCCAATGCGCGACGGTGTCACCTTATCCGCCGATGTCTATCTGCCGGCCCGAGGGGCAGGGCCGTGGCCGGCCATTCTCCTGCGTACACCTTACCTGAAGGCCCAGCTACCGATAGCTCAGCGGGCCTTGGCCTTCGTGCGCTACGGCTATGTCTTCGTGGCCATGGATGTGCGGGGGCGGGGCGACTCCGACGGAGAGTTCGTTCCCTATCTCCACGAGGGACCTGATGGCTACGATGCCATCGAGTGGTGCGCCGCTCAGGACTGGTGCGACGGCCATGTCGGAACGCTGGGTGCCTCCTATGCGGGCCGCATTCAATGGCTGGCCGCCCTGCAGCAGCCGCCCCATCTCAAAGCGATGGTTGTTCTCGTCACCCCCTCTGATCCCTTCGTCGAAGTGCCAACGGGTCTGCCCAGTCCCATGCATCTCTGCTGGGAGCACTATGTCAGTGGGCGCGTCAATCAGCCAATGGAGCTGATCGACTGGGAGCGGATCTACTGGCATCTTCCCCTGCTGACTATGGATGAGCAAGCTGGACGTTACAATCCCCACTGGCGTGAGCAGATCGCTCACTCCTCCCTCGATGAATACTGGCTGCCCCTCTGTTATCAGCGTCGCTTTGATGAGCTGGCGGTGCCAGTCCTGCATATCTCTGGCTGGTACGACGATGAGCAGGTCGGCACGCCCCTTAACTATCTTGGCATGACCACGCGCGCCGCCACGCCCGAGGCCCGGGCCAATCAGCGCCTGCTTATGGGTCCCTGGGGCCACCAGGTGAACACTAGCCGCAAGCTAGGAGAGATCGACTTCGGCCCCCAGGCTCTCATCGATCTGGAGGCCGAAGAGCGGAGCTGGTTCGATCGCTTCCTCAAAGGGAGGTCGCAGGAAGCAGGTCCTGCGCCTGTGCGGCTCTTCATTATGGGCGCCAATTACTGGCGCGACGAACAGGAGTGGCCCCTGGCGCGCACGCGCTGGACTCACTTCTATCTGCACAGCGGCGGGGCCGCCAATAGCCGCTTTGGCGACGGGCGTCTCTCTCTCGAGCCACCGGCGGAGGATGAGCCGTACGACAGCTATCGCTACGATCCAGCGCGACCTGTTCCTTTCATCAGCGAGCCAACCTCGGCACAGATCGGGGGACCTGACGACTACGCCGCCATCCAGCGCCGCGATGATGTCCTGGTCTACGTCAGCGACCCGCTGCAGCAAGATCTGGAGGTCACTGGACCCGTGCGCCTCGAACTCTATGCCTCCTCGTCGGCTCCCGACACCGACTTCATGGCCATGCTCATCGATGTCTGGCCCGATGGCTTCCGGCGGCGCCTCTGCGATGGCATGGTGCGCGCGCGCTTCCGTGAAGGAATGGAGCACCCCACTCTGATCGAGCCGGGCCGCATCTATCGCTACGAGATCGATTGCTGGAATACGGCCCAGCTCTTCAAAGCTGGCCATCGTATTTGCCTGCAGCTTAGCTCTAGCGCCTTTCCAAAGTATGACCGCAACCTGAACACCGGCGCAGCCCTGGGCCTCACCAGCGAGATGGCCGTGGCTGAGCAGCGCATCTACCACGATCGCCTCCATCCCTCGGCCCTGGTGCTGCCAGTCATTCCTCCGCCTGCCTCGTCCCAGCCATTGTCCCAGGCGAGCAAGGGAGCGGCACCTTGACAAAGCCTGCCGCGTGCAAGATGATAGAGGGCAAAGGAAGCGAAGGGAGCTGAAGCGCAGCGGGCCTTCGACCAACGCCGGGCGACCGCCGGCGCTAGCGTTGATCGGGCTAACTCGTCCTGGTCAGCGCTAGCCAGTCCCTATCTGGCGCTCGCCATCTTATGGGGGGAAGAGCTGTGACTACCATTAAAAGAGAAACCGGGGCGCAAGAGCAAGGCGTGAGTGCGCGGCCAGCGCACCAGCCGGAGGCTGCTCAGGAGCAGCAGCGCCCGCTCCGGGAGGAACGCAATCCTGGCCTGCCGCTCGATCTGGGCTGGCTGCGCGAAGTGCATGTCAATCGCAGCGCCGTCGAACGCCGGGCGGCCACCCTCCCGACGCGCCGCACCGTCAAGCGCGAGTGGCAGGCGGCCTGGCTCTTGCGGGCCATCACCTGTCTGGACCTGACCACCCTGGCCGGCGACGATACCCCTGGAAACGTGCGCCGGCTCTGTGCCAAGGCGCGCCGTCCCGTGCGCCGTGAGCTTCTGGAGAAGCTGGGTGTTCCTGAGGAGCGCATCCAGGTCGCCGCGGTCTGTGTCTACCACAACCTGGTGCCCGTGGCTGTCGCGTCCCTGCGCGGCACTCAGATCCCCGTGGCCGCCGTCTCCACAGGCTTTCCCGCCGGCCAGATCGCTCTGGAGCAAAAGCTGGCCGAAATTGCGGCTTCCGTACAGGCTGGCGCCCGTGAGATCGACGTAGTCATCTCGCGTGCCCATGTTCTGACCGGCAACTGGCAGGCCCTCTACGACGAAGTGCGAGCCTTTCGGGCGGCCTGCGGTGAGGCGCACCTCAAGACCATCCTGGCCACGCACGAGCTGGCCACCCTGCGCAACGTAGGCATGGCGAGCCTGGTCTGCATGATGGCCGGGGCCGACTTCATCAAGACCTCCACCGGCAAAGAGGCCGTCAATGCCACCCTGCCAGCGGGCCTGGTAATGGCGCGCGCCATTCGCGACTACTACGAGCGCACCGGTTATCGCGTTGGCCTCAAGCCTGCTGGAGGCATCCGCAGCGCCAAAACGGCCCTCGACTGGCTGATCCTCATGAAGGAAGAGCTGGGTGACGAGTGGCTCAGCAACCGCCTCTTCCGCATTGGAGCCAGCGGCTTACTCTCCGATATTGAGCGTCAGCTCTCGTACTTCGTCACCGGTCACTACGCCGCGGCCCACTACAACCCCCTGGTCTAATGCCGGCCAGGCCCGGAGGCAGCTCCTCGCCCTTTCAGGTGACCAGAGTGGTGTAGACCACGAGGCGGAGCTGCGTCTGATGCTCGCTGGGGATCCAGTCGCCGGCGCAGGTAATCAGGTTGAGGTAGTGGCCGCTGGTATCGGCAAAAATCTGCTGCAGCGGGGCCTGGGCCGGCGGATAGTAGGCCAGGGAACGCACGCGAAAGGACCTCCATTGTCCCTGCGAGTCGAGGACCTGGACAACGGCCCCCGGCTGTAGCTCGCGCAGGCGCCAGAAGACAGCCGGCGCCCCTCCAGGGCGATCGAGATGCCCATCGATGACGGCGCTACCCCGCTCGCCAGGACGAGGGCCAAGCCGGTACCAGCCCACATCGCTCCAGGGCTGGCGGGTCGGTACCTCCAATTCGCCGTTAGCAGCAACACCCACGGCTTCAACGGTGGCGTCCACCCCAATCGCCGGAATGCGCAAGCGTAGGGGCACCCCCACTGAATGTGGGGAGCGGTCGGGCAAACTGGCCTCTCCCAGCAGCAACGGATGGCCGTCGCGAAGCTGAGAAGTGGGGGGCGCCCCGGTCAGGCCGCAGCCGCAGAGCGACAGCAAGAGAACCAGCACCGGGCAGACCCCCAACAGTGCCTTCAACTTTCGCCTTCGCATCCGCCAGTCTGGCAGATCCCTCTTCGGTGGCCAGTGCCGGACCCTGTTCCTCGCCGTAGCTCCCGTCACCTCCCTCTCTCTACTGATGCCTAGCGGCGGCTACGCAGGAGGAAGGCCGCAGAGCTGCCGATCACAAGCAGCAGCAGGGTCAGGCCAAGCGGCAGCGCTAAGGGAACTCCCACTGATGAAGCAGGAGAGGCAGCGGAGGGGCCGGGGTCGCTGCCCGTATCTGGCAGGCCCGGTGTTCCCGCGACCTGACGCGCCACTAGCTCCAGCTTTGGCATCCCCAGCGCTAGCCCAATACTGAAGATACTCGTAATCTGATTGGCGGCTACCTCCAGCGTCGTCTGCTGGGAAACGTGCTGCTCTGCCAGATCGACATCGAAGGTGTAGCGTCCCGGGGTCAGCAGGGTGTAGTCGCTGGCCTGCAGATAGCCCAGGTTCTTAATCAGAGGGGTCCCATTGGCGCTCAGCGTGGCCGGCCCCCCCTCCGGCGAGAGATGGTAGAAGCGCAGCTTGGCCTTGCCGGCCACGAGGCTATTATCCTCCTTGAAGACCACCAGAGAGAGGCCGGTCGCCTGAACGCCGATGGCCGCCACCGTATAGGCAAAACCTGGTTCTACCGAGAGGGTCTGCGTAATCACTGCCGCATTCGGCCCTTTGCCGATCAGGGCCACCTGCACCTTATGAGGCCCCGGCGGGATGGCCAGATAGTCGGTGACCGTGCCGAACTGGAAGTTGCTCAGAGCGCGCTGACCATCGAGAAAAACGTCGGCGACCCCGATATCGGGCGAGGCGTGCATAATGCGTACAAAGGCCGAAGGGGCGGCGGCAGCCTTGTGTGCCGAGCCGGGACCTGGCGCCCAGGCAACAAAGGAAATAAGACAGATGGCGGCGAGCAGCCACAGGAGACCACCTGTCCGACGATGATGATGCGCGCTGTTGCTCATAGGCTCTCCTCCTGAGATCAACTTGTCCCTGCCTAACGTTTGGCCGGAGACGGATGCGCTTTCTGGTGGTAGAACGAACAGAGATGGTTACGGGTAAAGGGCAATTTGGAGACGAACTGGCCATCCATCACCCTGGTCTGGGCCTTCCAGGCGGCAGGCCGGTCTGCTCGACTTGAGGAAGCGAGGCCGAACGACGGCCAACCAGACCCATTCCACTGCCCTGGCCCCTGTCCGGCTCCTGCGGTCCTATCCATAGGACTTTCGTTATATGAGCCGTCGCCATCTCCGGCTCCCTTGAGTAAGCAGCCGGTATTCGGGACGCGCTCGCAGCAAGCGTGCCCGTTCCTTGAAACGGGCGGCCTGAGCCGATAGGCCCTGCTCTTTGAGGGCCTGGCCCAGCTCCTCGTAGGCCAGGATCGCGCTCTCATATTGCCAGCGATGCTCGTAGTCCTCCAGGCGCTGGGGCAGGACCAGGTTCGGCCTGTTTCTGAAAGCAGGAGCACAAGAGAGAAGCTCTTCGTCGCCCAGCATCTCTACTGATTCCCAGTCGATAGCCGTCAGCTTGACCTGCGACCAGGCCAGACCAAAGACCCGCGCGCTGCCATGTCCCACCTCCTGCAAAAGAGCGCCTTCCAGTCTGGTCTCGGCATTGAGCCAGGCGCCGCGCAGATCGGCGCCCCCCAGGCGGGTTGCGCGCAGGTCCGCGCCGCGCAGATCTGCCGCCAGACATGACCGGCAGAGGTTGGCTCCCTCAAGGATGGCCCCGCGCAGATCAGCCAGCCCAAGATCGGCTCCCTGCAGATTGGCTCCCCTCAGATTCGCCTCGCGCAGGTTGACGGCCCACAAATTGATCTCGGCAAGGTCAGCCTCGCGCAGATCGGCAGCGCTGAGGTCCGGCCCTGGACCGTAGATCGAAGTTGGCCTGGCAAAGATCCCTGACTGTGCTTGTTGTCGCCAGGTGTTCCAGGCTTGCACGCCCCGCTTTAAGACGGCCAGATCCTCTGGCTTACTCATTTGCATGACCTCCATTCCATGCATTCACGAAAGCACAAGTGAGTGGTTGAACATTGACGCCGGGCGGGTGGGGCAAAAGAGCTTGCTCGCCGCCGGGGAGCTGCCGGGATCGCTCCCGTTGCCAGTTGCTCTTCCTGATCGCACCCAGCCGCTTCACTTTCCAGGATAGCATGTGAACGCTGATCAGAGAGAGAGTTGCATAACTCTTGTTTATCTATCGATCAACTCGTATAATGGAGAAAATATTGTCCACAAGCCTGTCGATAAGCTGGGGGCAGCGATGCAGAGGACACAGGCCAGGCTGAGAACGGGATCCATTGTGAAAGATCCCTCTCAGACCCGCTACCGTGTCGAAGCCTGTCTGGGCACTGGGGGGTTCGGTTCGGTCTACCTGGTAACGGAACTGCGCGGCTCGGGCAGGCTCTTTGCTCTCAAAGAGGTCGTCACCGCCACCGAGCGCGAGCGGCGTAGCCTGGCGCTGGAGGCCAGCCTGCTGATGCGCCTGCAGCATCCGGCCTTGCCGCGCGTCTATCGCTTTTTCGACGACGTGCGCAACCAGCGCAGCTATTTAGTGATGGATTACATTCGTGGCGCCAACCTGGAGGAGCTACGCCGCCTCATTCCTGGACGGCGCATTCCGCTCGTGCACCTGCTGACGACTCTGGAGCCCGTTATCGATGCTCTTGACTACTTACATAGCCAGCAGCCGCCCGTCATCCATCGAGATATCAAGCCCTCGAATATCATCGTCCCTGCCGCTGGGCGTGGCGCCGTCCTGGTCGATTTCGGCCTGGCCAAGCTCTATATCCCCGATGGCATGACAACGACGATCCGTCAGGGCACGCCCGGCTACGCGGCGCCGGAGCAGTATGGAGGGCACGGACGGACCGACGTGCGCACCGACGTTTATGGGCTGGGGGCGACCCTCTACACGCTGCTGACGGGTCGGTTCCCCTGCGATGCTTTTGAGCGCGTGCTGCTGCTGCAAAACGGAGCGGAGCAGGACCCGCTCAGGCCGGCCCATGAGCTGCTGCCCGAGCTGCCACGCGCTGTGAGCGAGGACCTCCAGCGCGCCCTGGCCCTCAACAGCCAGGAGCGCTTTGCCGGCGTGCGCGAGTTCTGGCGCGCGCTGGTCAGCCATGCGCGCAGCGACCTCGAGGCGGTCACCATCCGCGAGGAGGCGGCGCCCTCGCTGGCGGCAATGGCTGCCTCGACCGAGTTGTTCTCGGATCGCAAGCTTCAGGAGAGTCAGCGCCGGCAGCGATACCGTCGCCGGCGCCTCGTGCTGAGCGCCCTGGCTCTGGCCCTGCTGCTGGCCCTCATAGCGGGCACGCTGGCCATCGGCCTGAGTGGCCCCTGGCGCTCGCTGCTGGCCCGGCCCGCCACCTCAACCACTCCCACGCCCTCAGCCGGAGCCACCGCTCAGGTGCCGCTGGCTGGCGAGGCTTACCCCTACCCAGCCCTTTTCACCGACTATGTGGGAACCGCCCAGGACCTGCTGACCAATACGCGTACTCCCCTGGTGCTCTCCCACGTGCAGCAGCATCAGGGACGCTTCTCCGGCTTCTTCAGTGGCCTGGGGCAGAGCGGTCCTTTCACCGGCACCCTCGATCAGCATGGCGCAATCCATTTTAGTGTACCTATCTACGGAGGGAAGGCGACGCTGGTCTTCGAGGGCATGATTAAGGTGGGTAGCCAGATGGCCGGGAGCTTCGAGGTCCATGATGAAAATCAGCATTTTACCGGCGAAAGCGGTCTATGGACCCTCTCGCCCGGTCTGCCCACTAACCAGTAAGGTTGACTCTCGCCTGCTTCCCTCCTCGTTTCGGACCCCACGCCGCGCCATGCCGCTTGCACCATCGGCAGCTCGGCTGGTCGGCTCATGTGTCTCTTGTCTTGTGGTCTTGAAAGAGGCACAGGAGAGAAGGCAGGTCGCTGGGGAGATAGCTAGAGAGTGGGGAATGATCTGCTTTGTCGCTCCGGGCTGCTGCTCTGGCCTGGGTCAGCAACTTTGCTCATCGGCTACAGATTGGCCGGCGTGGGACTGGTGCAGCCTTACTGCCGGAGAGGGTTGACAGCAGAGAGTATCTTCGTGGAAAACTATAGCCGCCTGTGGTATAACCTTCAGGGTGATGCGGATGAAACTGACCGATGAGCAAGTCCGAGGTTAACCAGCCCAGGTCCAGAGACGGATGGCCTTGTGGGACTCCCTTCTCCCGGTCATGACACCCTGGGGTGTGCGAGCCAGCTTCAGGCCCTGTCGCGGGCGGTAAAACAGGCATACGGAGTCGAAGCCGGTGCCGTTCGCAGAACAAGCTGGGATCACATGGGCGAGGCCCACCTGACCGTATGGAGCGCAAGCCCGGCGAGGGTCGCGTTGGGATCGGGAAGCCGGACGAAACACGCCCGTTCGAACCAGGGCTACCCGAAGAGACACTGGATCGACGCGGCTGGTGCCAAGAATCGGGAGAGGGTGTGCGACGTGACCCGGGGCATGTGGATAGTGCGGATCGAGGCGAAGGGGCAGGGAACGCGGCGCCGGTGCGGGACGGACAGGGACGGGTTTCCCATTCGCCACACGCCTGCCGCAGCGTCCTACCTGGGGGAGCGAACGGAGGACCTTGGGCGGGGGGATAGCCCACGAAGGAGGGATGCGGGCACACAGGTTGGGCACCCTGCTATCCGGCCCCGGCCCGGTTCCCGGCTCAACAGGTTCAGCGTGCATCCGAAACACCTGAAGCTTTTGAGGCGGAATGATGGGAATGCGTACCACATGGGATGACCCTGGCGTCTCCTCCCCATGGCTACTGCCGCGGACCCCCGACACCGGGGAGGAAGCGCCGGAGCCGCTCTCTGCGGCAGCACGGCCGCAGGCGGAAGGAATCCGACAGGCGGAAAAGGTCTGCTCGGCTCCGCTTTGCATCCGCGCCCGGCTGCGCCGCCGCATCCGCAGGATTCGGCTGAAATCCCTTCACAAATTGTCAACCACCTTGCGAAGGCCAGGCAGGCGGTTGAACAGTGGGATCCGTCGGAATGCGCATCTGGGGCAGCCCATCGCCGAGGCCGCTGGAGAGAATTCCCTCGGGATTTTGGAGTATTGGACCCAATGGTACGGCTGCAGGCTTCTCGTAGCGGACCGCTCCTTCCCGAGCAACAGGGCCTGTTCCGCCTGCGGCCACGTAGTCAGCAAGATGCCGCTGCACGTTCGGAAGTGGACTGGTCCGGCGGTCCCGGCTTGTGGCAGGGAGCGCGAGTAGGCTGGCAGGGCTGTGAGGAACCTGCCAGGGCTTGCTCCTCTCTAGCGCTCCTCTGGCGGAAAGTGATGCCTGTGGGGGCAGGGAGTTGTGGGCCGAAGGGTCGCTGCCCGTCGCGGGAGCAGGACCCTTTCTGGTGAGACATTCCCCTATCTATGAAAGGAGCAGGGGAGCGAGGTACAATAAGCCCTGGCCGAGGGTCTCTCTTCGGCTCGCAGGCGAAACCTTGAGGGGGCGTATCGTGACTATGAGTGTCCTGGAACTGTTCGAGTCAATGGACTATGGGCCGGCGCCGGAGGCGGCAGAGCCAGCCCTGCAATGGCTGGCCCAGCGTCAGCCCTTTGATCTCTTCATCAACAATCGCCGCGTCAAACCAACCAGCGGCCAGTATCTGGAGACCATCAATCCGGCCACGGGCAAGGTCCTGGCGCAGGTAGCCGCTGGCAACGCCGCCGATGTCGAGGCCGCCGTAGCCGCGGCGCGGCGCGCTTTCCCAGGCTGGAGTAAGACCCCTGGACATGTGCGGGCGCGCTATCTCTACGCCATTGCGCGCCATGTGCAGAAGCATGCGCGTCTGCTGGCCGTGTTGGAGACCCTGAACAACGGGAAGCCCATTCGCGAAACGCGCGACATCGATATTCCGTTGGTGGCGCGCCATTTCTACTACCATGCCGGCTGGGCCCAGCTTATGGAGAGCGAGCTGGCGGGCTACGAGCCGCTGGGCGTAGTAGGCCAGATTATCCCCTGGAACTTTCCCCTGCTCATGCTGGCCTGGAAAGTAGCGCCCGCCCTGGCCATGGGGAACACCGTTGTGCTCAAGCCGGCGCGCTACACCCCTCTCACGGCCTTGAAATTCGCTGAGATTGTCGAAGAGATCGGCCTGCCGCCGGGCGTCGTCAACATCGTGACCGGCGAGGCCGGGCAGGTTGGTGAGGCCCTGGTGCGTCATCCCGACGTCAACAAGATCGCCTTCACCGGCTCCACTGAGGTGGGCCGCGCCATTCGGCGCGCCACCGCTGGCTCCGGCAAGCGTCTCTCGCTCGAACTGGGCGGCAAATCGCCCTTCATCGTTTTCGACGATGCCGATCTAGACAGCGTGGTCGAAGGAGTAGTCGACGCTATCTGGTTCAACCAGGGGCAGGTCTGCTGCGCTGGCTCGCGTCTCCTGGTGCAAGAGAACATCGCCGAACGTCTCATCGCCAAAGTACGGGTCCGCATGGAGAAGCTGCGCGTCGGCGACCCGCTGGACAAGGCCATCGACATAGGGGCCATTGTCTCGGAGGCCCAGCTACGCGAGATCAATCGCCTGGTGGAGCGTGGTCTTGAAGAAGGAGCCCAGCTCTGGCAGCCGTCGACGGCCTGCCCACGCGAAGGCTATTTCTTCCCGCCGACCCTCTTCACCAACGTGGCCCCCGCCATGACCATCGCCCAGGTTGAAATCTTTGGCCCAGTTCTCGTCACCATGACCTTCCGCACGCCCGAGGAGGCCGTGGCCCTGGCCAACAACACCCGCTATGGGCTGGCGGCCAGCGTCTGGAGCGAGAATATCAATCTGGCTCTCGATGTTGCCGCCCGTCTGAAGGCCGGCACGGTCTGGATCAACGCGACCAACCTTTTCGATGCCTCCTGTGGCTTCGGCGGCTATCGCGAAAGCGGCTTTGGGCGCGAGGGAGGCAGGGAGGGACTCTACGAGTACCTGCGCCCGCGCTGGGAAGGAAGCGGGGCGCGAGCCGGACGACGCCGCGGCCTGGCGGAGGCGCCAGCCGAAAGCAAAGCCCATACTGGCAACGGCCACGAAGGCAATGGCAGCAATGGAGTGGCCCTGGCCGGCAGCGAGGTCTTCGCCGATCTGGCGGGACGCATTCCCCCTATCGATCGAACCCCCAAGCTCTTTATCGGCGGCAAGCAGGTCCGTCCCGACAGCGGCTACAGTCTGCCGGTGCGCGATCCCCAGGGCATGATCATCGGTCAGGTAGGTGCCGGCAACCGCAAGGATATTCGCAACGCCGTCGAGGCCGCCCACGCTGCCCGCGCCTGGAGCGGGGCATCAGCTCACCAGCGCGCTCAGGTCCTCTTCTACATTGCCGAGAACCTGGCCGCTCGCGAGCAGGAGTTCGCCCTGCGTCTAGTCCAACAGACGGGCCGGGCCTACGCCGAGGCAGCGGCAGAGGTACAGGCGGCCATCGCGCGCCTCTTCAGCTACGCTGCCTGGTGCGATAAGTTTGAGGGAACCATTCATCGCCCTCCCCTGCGGGGCATGGTACTGGCCGTGCGCGAGCCAGTCGGCGTGATCGGCATCGCCTGCCCCGACGAGTTCCCTCTCCTGGGCTTTCTCTCGCTGGTGGCCCCAGCTCTGGCTATGGGCAACACCCTGGTCGTCATTCCCTCGCCTCAGGCTCCCCTGAGCGCCACCGACTGCTACCAGGTCTTTGAAACGTCCGATGTGCCCGCCGGCGCGGTCAATATCGTCACCGGCGAGCGCGAGCCTTTGGTGCAGGTGCTGGCCGAGCATGAGGACGTCGAGGCGGTCTGGTACTTCGGCAGCGCCGAGGGCAGCGGACGCGTCGAGCTGGCGGCCGCCAGTAACATGAAGCGCACCTGGGTCAACTACGGTCGCCCCCGCGACTGGCTTGATCCGCTTCAGGGAGAAGGCGAAGAGTTCCTGCGCGAGGCCACCCAGGTCAAGAATATCTGGGTCCCCTACGGCGAATAGCTGTCACCGGCTCTCCGGCCTCGCCCTCCCTCCCTGCCAGCCAGCTTCTTGACAAAATAAACATACATGTGGTATGTATATTTGTGAGGAAGGCATCGACGATGAGAAGAACGCGAGAGGCGGCGGCCCAGACTCGCGAGCAGCTGCTGCAGGCAGCTCTGAGCTGCTTTCTTGAGCAGGGTTATGCGGCCACCACGCTTGAAGAGATCGCGCGTCGCGCTGGAATCACGCGCGGAGCCATTCAATGGCATTTTGGCAGTAAGGCTGATCTCTTCAATGCCCTGGTGCGCGAACAGTACCAGCGTGCCGCTCGCAAGCTGTCGCCGCTCTATGAGGGCGGGAGCAGCCCCCTGGAGATGCTCCGTCAGCTACTGCTGGCCTGGCTGAGCTATCCTGAAGAGGACGCCGACTTTCGGGCTATGCTGGAGCTAACGGTCCTGCATACTGGCATGCTGCCCGAGCTGCAGAGCGGCGTTGACGAGAAGATGCTGGCCATTCAAGCTGGCATCGCCCACTTTGCCGAACTCCTCCGTCGCGCCCGTGAGGCCGGTGAGATCCGCGCCGAGATCGTTCCCGAACAGGCGGCCACCGCCGCCTACGGCTTGCTGATCGGCCTGAGCACTCTCTGGCTGCTCGCTCACCGATCCTTTTCTCTGCGCGCCCATGCTGCCGAGGCCGTCGAGATCTTTATCCGTGGCCTGCGTCCTTCCTAGGCTGGTTTTTTTGCCCTCTATACATACATTCAGAATGTATATAAATCGGGAGAGGAGGCATCTTGTTATGGTCCTGATCGCAGTGAACGATCTCTGGAAGAGCTATCGCTGGCGAGGTCGCAGTGTCGAGGCCCTGCGCGGTCTCTCACTGAGCGTAGCTGCCGGAGAATGCTTTGGTCTTCTGGGGCCGAATGGGGCTGGCAAGACCACCCTGTTGCGTATCCTGGCCACGCTCCTGCTGCCGGAGCGTGGCAGTGTGACCATCGCTGGGGTCGATCTGCGCCGTGCCCCGGAGCGTATCCGCCGTACTCTAGGCTATGTCGGTCAGCGCGGAAATACAGATATCCAGGCAACCGTACGAGAGGACCTCATGCTGCAGGCCCATCTCTATGGCCTGAGAGGAAAGGAGGCGGAGCGGCGTATTGTCGGGCTATTAGAGCAACTGGAACTGGCGGATCTCGCTTCCAGACCTGTCGGCACCCTGTCGGGAGGCCAGCGCCGGCGTCTGGATCTGGCTCTGGGCCTCGTGCATACTCCCCCCTTGCTCTTGCTAGACGAGCCGACTCTTGGCCTTGATCCGGCCAATCGGCGGCAGCTCTGGAACCACTTGCTCGCTCTGCGCGCCCAGGGAACCACCATTTTGCTGACCACCCACTATCTTGACGAGGCTGATCAGCTCTGCACGCGCCTGGCCATCATTGATCAGGGGCGCATCCTTGCCAGCGGCTCCCCTGCTCAGCTCAAACGGGAGAGCGCTCACGAGACCCTCATCCTCACCCTTGCCCCCTCCGTAGAGGCCGGCGCCAGAGAGCGGGCAGCAGCCCTCTTGCGCTCTTGCCCGTGCGTGCACGCCATCCACCTGGGGGCGGGAGAAGAAGGAGAGCTAAGCCTCTCTGTGGAGCAGGAAGAAGGCGCTCTGCCTGGCATTCTCCGTCTGCTTGAGGAGGCCGGTTTCAGCGTTGAGCGCCTGGTCCTGCAACGGCCCTCCCTGGATGAGGTCTTTCTGCGCTACAGCGGTCGCTCCCTGAGAGAAGCCGCTGCCTCCGAAGCTTTCATTGATCCTCCGACGCAGCCTGTCTGGAAAGGAAAGTGAGTGCTATGCTACCGTTGACCTCTCTCGGCTATCTCTGGTTGCGCCATGCGCGGCAGACCTGGCGCAATCCTATCTGGGTCATCTTTGGCCTTTTTCAGCCACTTTGTTATCTACTCCTCTTTGCGCCCTTGCTGCAGAGCCTCAGCGCTCTGCCGGCTTTTCCGGCGGGGGGAGCCATGACCGTCTATCTTCCTGGCCTGCTGGTCATGACGGCCATCTATGGGGCGGGCTACGTCGGCTTTGGGCTAGTTGCCGAGCTGCAGAGCGGCTTTGTCGAGCGTCTCCTTGTCGCACCGGTGCCGCGTCTGGCTCTTCCTCTGAGCCATATCCTGCTAGATATCCTGATCCTGCTCGTTCAGGAGCTGTTGATCTGTCTGATTGCCCTCCCACTGGGGCTGCGGGCCTCGCTGGCGGGTTTACTGTTGGCCTTGCTGCTTCTTGCCCTGCTCGGTTTGGCCCTTGCCGCCTGTTCCTATGCCCTGGCCTTTCTCCTGCGCGATGCCGAAGCTCTCTCATCGCTGCTCAACACGCTCAGTGTTCCGCTGGTTCTCCTCTCAGGCATCATGCTTCCCCTGACGCTGGCCCCGTCTCCTCTGCGCAGCGTGGCTGCCTTCAATCCGCTGGCCTATGTGGTTGAAGGAGCGCGAGCCCTTTTCCTGGGCAGGTTCGGAGCCACAGTGGTCTGGCAAAGCTTTCTTCTGACTGGTCTACTGGCGCTGGTGGCCCTCTTCGGCTGTCTCCGCTCCCTCAAGCGAGCCGGCAATTGATCTGGGCCGGACCGGAGCCTGCTCAGCCTGCGGTGGCCTCTGTCTGATCGTCTGGCAGAGCTGGAACGCGCCAGGCGAAGACCTGGTCGCCGCAGGAGATAGCCAGCGCCTCTGCTGAAGGGCAGGTCGCATAGAAGCCGCGCTGGCCACGATCCAAAAACTGCAGGGCCGCCTTGAGTTCCAGGGGCGAGGCGAGCACCGCTTCAGGACCCAGGGCGAAGCGAGTGAACTCCAGACAAGGCCGCGCCACGCGCAGCCGGGTCAGTGCTACTCGCCGATCGCGGGAGCTTCCCACGATCAGCAGGCCATTTGCCAGCAGCTCCAGGCTGACAGGCTGCTCGGTGGCAATCAGAATATTCTCGCCCGCGCATCCATCCCTCAGATGATCCCCGAAGCGGGCGCGCATAGCCCGATAGTGGGCCGTGAAGCCAAGCGAAATCCCGTTCTTACCGCCGCGATTGCGTGAGCGTGGATGCGCGCGATGGTGGACATCGAGCAAGCGGCGACCATCTGGAAGCAGCGCAAAAGCGCCGTCCACGGAGAGCCAGAGCTGAGCCACGGGATGCAGAGGAGCGGGATCGTAGCGCGGCTCCTCCTCCTCGCTCTCAGCGACCTTGAGCGGGGCCGTCTGCACCTGGAGGCCCACAATAGGACCCAGCGGCAGCAGCTCGTCCTCCCTCTCCAGGGAGTCAGCGGACATGACGGACATAGCTTCCTCCTGCAAACGAACCATCGTTCCCTCAAAAAACCAGCCAGCAGGACGATGCAAAGGTTGGGACAGAGCACCGTCCTGCTGGCTCTCCCGGCGAGCCGGCTCAGGGCGAGGCAAAGCCGAAGTCAGCGACCGACCACGCGTCGGAGCTGGCGCACCACCTGCTCCAACTGCTCGGCGGCGCTGGTAGCTGAAGTCGCGCCCGCCGCGAGCTGTTCGCTCACCTGAGTTGTCACCTTGATGGCCGTCGCCAGCTTCTGGTTACTGGTCTCCTGGTACTGGATGGCCTGCTCGATATAGCGCGCCGTATTGGCCATTTCCTGCAAGGCCCGCTGAGCGGTGCGCCCATCGAGCTGGGGCCAGCGCTGCAACAACTCCGTGACCATCGACGTCAACTGGCGGGCAGCCACATTGCTGGCGTCGGTATAGTACTGGACCGACTGCAGGCCCACCTGAGCCGAATCGATCACCCACTGCTGTTCACTGGACGAACTCTGTTGCTTGGCGGCCAGCGTCTGCAGCGACTCGCTGCTGCGGCGCAGATGGTCCACCGAACGCAGGATCGGCTGCGTGATGCGCTGGCCGAGCCAGAGACCGACAAAGGCCGCCAGCAGGAGCATGGCCGCCGCGATCACAATCGTGCTTACCATCTGATTATTGACCACCGCCGTCACGGTGCTGACCGGACTGAGCACATAGTAGGTCCAGGGAACGACCGTCATCTTGTGGCGCAGAATCTCGTACGGCTCATTCTCGCTGGCAGGAGTGGCCTCGAAGGATGAAGAGGTCTGGCTACTACGCAGCGAGTCGGCCAGCGTGCTATCGGCCAGCAGCGGCAGGCTGCCCTGGTTACTCTGCAGGCCGTAGAGGCCCTCGGTCTTGATCTCCTGCATTTCCTGGGCCGAGAGAGGGGCTACGCCCTTGAAGCGGCGCGTGGGATCGGGGTCAGCGATACGTACCCCGCGCTCATCGAGCAAGAAGGCGTAGCTGCCCGGTCCATTGGCGCCCGTCTCGCTGTTCACCGTGTTCCAGATAAAGTCGATATTCAGGGAAGCGCGCAGAAAACCGATGACGTGTTTCTGATAGGTGATGGGAGCGTAAATATCGACCGAGGCCTTATCGTGGGCGCTATCGTAGTAGACGCCAGAGATGAAGAGCTGGTTGGCGTTGACGCGCTGCAGGTAGGGGAGGGGCACGAGAGACTGGCCCCGGTTCTGGGGGCGAACATTGGTCGGCCAGTACTGCACCAGGTGTCCTTGAGCATCAAAGAGGCACCACAGTGTATAGCGGTTATCGCGGTTGATGCCCGCCTGGAGGGCGTAGAGCGAGTGGACGCTGAAGTTGGGGTCCTGGCGTTCGGCAGGGGGGGCGAGCAGGAACTGGATCACCGAGGGCACCTGGACGAGGGTCTCGGCGTCCAGCAGACGTTCATTCAGGTAGTTACTGATCAACTGCACGCGCTCGCTGGAATCGGTATCCAGCGAGGTGCGTGCCTGGGCGGTCAGCGCTGGGCGAGAGACGAACTGGCTGACGACGATCGTGATCAGCAGCGGGACGATGGCAACAAGAACCAGCAGCAAAGAGACACGCGCGGTCAGGGAGAGGCCCCGCCGGCGAGATGATGATAGCGCTTGATCACGCATGGGAGAAAACCCGTCCTTTGGTATCCAGGGGGCGAGCAGCGACGCCCCGATCTACTGGCACTGGCATATGATGCTGGCAGCGTGCTACAGACTGAAGCGGCCTGGCCAGCCGCGGCCTCGACCTCCGGGCGGGGCCAGGCTTGGTTACACAAGGCCTCTCGACGGCCAGGCCTGGCCGGCCAGCCTGGCGGAGCTGGCCTGGGTTGGCGGCGTCCGAGGGCTGTGGCTATCGTTCACCTATTGCATCTTGAAAGGCTTAATTTATTATTAAGTATTCATCCTTAGATGAATTACGAAGAAGAGACCACGAGGCCGGCGCGTTCCAGATCGATGAGCAGGCGGAGCACCTCCTCCTCGCTGCGGCCCATCAGGCGGGCCAGCTCGGCGGGGGTGCGGCTGCCATCGATCAGCAGGTAGAGCCGGCGATGGACGCGAGAGAAGCCGAGCAGCTCCAGGCGCTGCAGGGCGTCGTCGTAGAGCGACACGCGGCTCGGGGCGCGGGAGAACGTGCCGCTGCCCGGCAGGGGCACCCGCCTGTCCGGGCCAGGATCGGTCTGTCGTGGGGACAGGGGGGGTGTTACCCGCTGCCCTGTACCTGGACCTGCGCCTGTGCCGGGCGCTGAGAAAGACAGCGAGCCGAGCGGGCCCGAGGGAGGGGAAGCGGGCATTCGGCGCAGGCGTGGGTCGGTTCCCTGGCGCTGCGGCAGGGCCGGCAGTGAGCCGGGGGTCGCGTGCCCATCGAGCAGAGGCGGAGGTGGAGAAGAGGGAGGGGTGAAAGGCACAAAAGCAAAGCGGCAAGGACCCCAGAGCTTCAATCGCCTGAGGGCATCTGCGCCGCTATGTGGCCCGAGCCGTGCCTGCACAGGCTGTCCATTCACAAAAGTGATGGCACCCTCTTCCAAAGCTGACCCCTCCCCACGCTCAACTGTCAGCAGGCCCGTCTTGCGTCCTAGCTGAACGACCTCGATCACGTCGGCGAGCCGATTAGTGACTGTCTGTCGTTGCTGTGGCATGGGTGCCTCGCTCTGCCCAAAAATGTCCGCTCTCCGCTCCCCATTGAGCCGAATATCGGCAGCAACCGTTAGTCAATGATAGCATAGACAGGGTAAATGTACCATACCCAGCGTATCTTCTGGGATATCTTTCTTAGCACGTCAGGGGCTGTTTCTGTTCCAGGTGCCTGCTGTGATAAAATCTGCATGGTTGGTATTTCGGGGAAGTCCTGGTTAGTGGTCGGTGTCGGCCTGGAGCAGGCCGGACCCGGCTGGGAGTTGGGGGTCAGGCGCGAGGGTGGC
Source organism: Thermogemmatispora sp. (assembly GCF_042408735.1). GTDB lineage: Bacteria > Chloroflexota > Ktedonobacteria > Ktedonobacterales > Ktedonobacteraceae > Thermogemmatispora. The sequence continues at coordinate 14,509 of NZ_JBHOQV010000088.1, read as the reverse complement.
CGACTGGCAAAGACTGGCGAGCAAGAGCGCACACCTCGGGCTTGCCAGCCGCTGTAGCTGATGCTATACTGCAAGAGCGTTTGCATGCCGCCGGTCTGGCCTCTCGGCTGGCTGGCCGGCTGGAGCTGGCGAGCGCTCACTACGGCCTGCACCCAGGGAGGAGCGTCTGCTTATGGAGTCGCGCGGCTCTTCTTCTCACGGTGAGACTGGGCCGCAGCCAGGCGTTGCGGGCGGCGCCGCGGCCCGATCCGATACAGATTATCGCTCGCTGCCTTTATCGCAATGGCCGGTTCCCGCCCTGGCGCGGGCCTGTGCCGAGGAGACGAGCCGCTTTCTAAAGCAGAATCGCGCGGACGAGCGCTATTGTCTGGAGCTGTTCCGCCGGGCCTTGCAGCTGCGCGATGAAGAGGCCTGGGCTTGTCTCTATCAGCAGTATGCCCCCCTCGTCTTGAGCTGGGTCCATCAGCATCCGGCGGCCTCCCCTTTGCTGGAGCGCGACGGGGGGCAGGCGGTGGTGAACCTGATCTTCGCCAAGTTCGCCCAGGCCCTGACGCCGAGCCGCGCTCAGCAGTTCGATTCGTTGGCCGCGCTCTTGAAGTATCTCAAGATGTGCGTGCATAGCGTGGTGACCGATGAGGGGCGTACACAGCAGCTCCAGCAGCTTGAGCAGGCCCTGGAGGCTCTGGAGCATGAGCCGGCGGTGGCCGATCCCGCCGAGCAAGTGGTGGCCCAGCTCTCGGCTCAGGATCTCTGGCAGGTGATCCTGGAAGAGCTGCATAGCGAGGAGGAGCGCATGCTGATCTATCTGGCCTATGTCCAGGGGCTGAAGCCCTCTGAAATCTGCCTGCGCTTTCAGCACCTCTTTCCATCGGTGAACGATGTCTATCGCCTGAAGCGCAATATGCTGGATCGTCTCCGGCGCAATCGTCGTCTGCTGGCTTTGGTGAAGGGCCGCTGACCCGCTCCGTCGGTCGCCGTCTCGACTTGCCAGCGGCTACCGAAGGCGTTAAAATCGCAGGCAAGGCCGTTTATTGGGGGTGAGGGCAGAGAAAGGAGACGTCCAGGCGGGCAGACGGACAGATGGACAGAAAGCCAGGTGTACGGACAGGCGCCAGACTGAGGGACTGGTCTTCCTTTCCCTCTGTTCGTACTGATCGGCTACTGTTGCTGCTCGCGTCGTGCCAGGCCGGGCAGGTGGCGAGGTGCGAGGTGGAACGGTTTGTGTGGGCTGGCTTCGGGGAATCTGGGCCTGGGGCCTGCGCGGCTCTATCGGGCGTATCTGGTCAGGCGATCAGGGTGGTCCAGGTATGGCGCAAGGGAAGGATACCGCGGCCAGCCAGTCTTATCCAGTTCAGTCAGAGGAAACGCTCATGGAATGTCGTCAACGGGGTGCTATCAGCGACGAAGAGATGCTCGCCTATCTGGCCGGCGAGGAGGTGCGGCCTGCTGTGCTGGAGCACCTGGCTACTTGCCCCGCCTGCGCGACCCAGGTGGAGAGCTATCGCCGTCTTGAGTTAACCTTGCTCCAGTCGCTCTATCGCTGGGACTGTCCTCCGGCCCAGGTGCTCGGCGAGTACTATCTCGGCCTGCTCAATAAGGAGGTCGCTGTGGCGGTGCGTTTCCATCTGGCCACTTGCCAGCATTGTACTGCGGAGCTGGCCGTCCTCTCCCACTTTCTTTCGGGGGAGACGCGCCTGGCGGAGGCCTCCCCGCTCTCCGATCTGGACCTCGCCGAGCTGGAGCTGGCCGCCTCTCTGGCCCTCGAACAGGAGGAGGAGGAGAGGTCGGTTGAGGATGAGAGGGGCGAGGCGCTGCCCTGGCCCTCCTCGTGGCCGCTGGATGATGGCCCTCCCCAGGTGCGCCCGCTGGCCTCGGCCCGCGCGGGCCGCCCGTCCTTGGGCGAGCAGATGGCCGCCGGCGCGCGGCGCATCGTGGCTACCCTGCTGGCTCCTCAACCGCGTCTGGCCTATCAGCGTGATCTGGCTCAGGCAGAACAGGCCGGGCCTCGCTGGCCTCGGCGCTATAGCGCTGAGGATTTCAGTATCTCTCTCCATGTGGAGCAAGGTTCTTCCCTGCAGGATGGCCTGGAGCTGATCGGCTTTGTGACGCGCAAGGGGACCGCCCTGGAGGCCCTTCAGGGGACGCCGGTCCTTCTGACAGCCTCCTCGGGAACGGTGCGTTCGGGCAGGATCGATGAGCTGGGCAATTTCCTCTTCTCCTCCCTGGCCCCAGAAACGTATACCCTCGAATTGCAGTTCCCTGAAGGGACTGTGGTGATTGAGTCGCTGCAGCTCGCGCTCTCAGAGTAGCTCGCCCTTGCCCGCTCGCTGGCTAAGCCGCTCCGTCGGCCTCCGGCGCTACCTCTGCCCTCTCCGTGCGATCGGTCTGCCTGCTGACTTTGGAACCTGGCGCTTTCAAGAGCGCCGGCCATTGCAGGGAAGCCGATCCGCATCGCGTCCACCTGAGAACGTGGGAGCACTGAGGATGTTGAAAGAGGAACTGCTCGTTGAGCTGCTCTTGAAGAGAGACGAGGGCGAGGGCCGGCGCCTGCTGATGCAGCTGCTCTCTTCGCTCCCTTCTCCGGCTCTGGCTCGCCTGGTTACCTGGCTGAAGCGTGAGGCCGACCAGCGCTGGCATGCTGAACCTCGGCTTTCTTTGCGCCTGGCCGCTTACCTGCTGTTGATCGGGGAGTGCACTGGACGGCGTGACTACCGTGGGCTGGGACTGCTGACCCGGGCCGAGGCCCTGCGGCGCCTGGGGCGGGATGAGGAGGCGCTCGGAGACTTTGATGCGGCCGGCGAGGAATTTCTGGCCTGCGGTGATCAACGGGGGTGGGCCCGAACCCGCTGCGGACGCATCGCGGTCTGTCTCCAGTTGGGCCGCTTCCAGGAGGCCCTGAAGGACGCCGCGGCGGCACGGGCGATCTTTTTGCGCCACGGCAATTGGTTGCGGGCCGGCCAGATGGATGCTAATGCGGCCATCGTCCACTACGAGCTTGGCCACTACGATCAGGCCCTTGCTCTTTTTGAACGCGCCATCGAGGCCTATCGCTGTCACGGCGAGGGGGTCGAGCTTCCTCTGGCTCGCGCTTACGCCAATAAGGCCATCGTGCTGGCCGCCCTTGGTCACTTTCGCGAGGCTCTGAGGCTGCATGAGCAGGCACGAGCTACCTTCGCCGCTTACGATGGTCAGGAGCTGGCTGTGGCCCGTCAAGAGCTGAATATGGCCCAGATCTATGCGGCCCAGGGCCACTTCAGCCGCGCTCTCGCTCTTTTTGAGCGCAGCCGTACGATCTTCCAACGCCACGCTTTGGACCTGGCCGCCGCTGAGGTGACCTGCGAAACGTGCTATTGCCTGCTGCGCCTGAACCGCGCCCATGAGGCTGCCGAGCGGGCGGAGGAGGCGGCGGCCTTTTTTCGTAGCGTGCCCGGTGGACGCGGGCAGCATCATCTGGCTCTGGCTTTGATGTGGCAGGCCCAGGCGGCCCTGGCTTCGCAGGAGCTGCAGCGGGCGGAGCTGCTCCTGGCGGAGGCGCGCACGCTCTTGGAGGCAGGAGGCTTGCAGGTTCCGGCTGCCTCTCTGGCGCTGCTGCAGGCGGAACTCTTCTTCGCCAGTGGGCGGCTTGAGGAGAGCCTGGCCGCAGCACGCCTGGCCGCGGCGGCCTTTTCTCGGCAGGCGGCCCTCCCCCAGTTGGCACGCGCGCTCCTGCTGCAAGCCCAGATTGCCGCGCAGCGCGGCCAGGAGTCCCTGGCCGAGTCGCTCTGCTCTCAGGCTCTGGTTCTGGCGGGCGAGCAGGGCCTGCTGGAGCTGGTCTATCGCTGTGAGGATTTGGGAGGTCAGCTCGCGGAAAGACGTGGAGAGCTGGAGAAGGCCGCCCAGGCCTACGCGCGCGCCATCCAGGGAATCGAGGCCATCCAAGAGCGCCTGGTCTTTGATGCACGGGCCAGCTTCCTTGAGGATAAGCGGGCCCTCTACGAGAGGGCGGTGCGCCTGGCCCTACGCCGCGGGGATGGGGCCCAGGCTTTGGGCTATGTGGAGCTGGCCAAGTCGCGCGTGCTTGGGGACTACGTGCGCAATACGGTCGAGATCCGCTTGCGCCTCGAAAGGTCTGAGGGGCCAGAGGACGAGGCCCTGCTGGCTGAGCTAAGCCGCCTGCGCGAGGAACAAGCCTGGTTTAGCTCGCTCGTCTATGGGACCGAGCAGGCAGTTGAGCTGAGCGATACGGCAATCAGGCGCCTGCGAGCTGTGGATCCGGCCTACGCTCGCCAGGAGATGCGCCGGCGTGAGCGGCAGATCGAACGCTTGCTGGAGCGGCTACGCCTGCCTGCCACGGGAGAGAGACGGCCCTCCCGCTCGGTCGGCGATCGGGCTACCGATGGCTGGTTGGAGCGCCTGGCGGCCTTGCAAGGCTCGCTGGAGCCGCGCACGGTGGTGCTGGAGTACTATCTGGCGGGCGGCGATCTCTATGTCTTTGCGCTGGCCGAGGGTCATCTGCGCTGGCGTCGTCTGCCCGGCGCCTTGCCTGAGCTGGAGCGCCTCTACGCTCTCTGGCGCCTGAACCTCGATCTGGCGGGGCAGGCATCGTCTGCCCCCTCTGAGCAGGCGGCCAGCGAGCTGGCGGAGCTGCAGGAGAATTGTCTTGGACTGCTGCAGAAGCTCTATCACCTGCTGCTGGATCCAGTGCTGTCAACCCTCTACGCCTGTGAGCGCCTGATCGTGGTCCCCTATGGTCTTCTGCACTACCTGCCCTTTCATTGCCTCTTCGATGGGGTCCAGTTTCTGGTCGAGCGGGTGGCGGTCTCCTACCTGCCGTCTCTGGGCCTGTTAGAGGTCTGTCGGCGCCGCGGCCAGCGCCTGCGAGTGGTGCGCCGGGGGCTGGGCCAGGCGCTGGTGTTGGGCCTCTCCGATAGGGGGCGTCTGCCCTGGGCTGTGGCCGAGGCCCAGAGCGTGGCGCATCTGTTGGGTTCCCCCTGCTATCTCGATGAAGAGGCCACCACCAGGCGCCTGCTGGAAGAGGGACCCCAGGCCCCGCTGCTGCATATTGCTGCTCACGGCCTCTTTCGTCTCGATGCTCCCAATTTCTCGTTTATTCAGCTCGCCGACCGTCAGCTCAGCAGCATCGAGGTCTTTAATCTCGATCTTGCTTGCTGCTCGTTGGTGACCCTGAGCGCCTGTGAGACGGGGCGAGTGGTTTTGGGGGGCGTGGACGAGGTGATGGGCCTGGGACGCGGCTTTCTCTATGCGGGGGCGGCTTCGCTCTTGCCGACCCTGTGGAAGGTAGACGATGCCCGCAGCGCTGAGCTGATGAGGCTCTTCTACGAGGGATTGCTGGCCGGGCGCTCCAAGGTGGTGGCACTGGCGGAGGCCCAGCGCAGCTTTCTGGCCCGCGCTCGTTCCTCGGCTGACTCCTCCTGTTATGCCCATCCCTATTTCTGGGCGGGCTTTCAGCTGATCGGCGATCCTGGGCCGCTGCTTTTGCGTGAGCGAGCGGAGAGTCTCGGGCCGGAGCCTGTAGAGCAGGGGGCACTGTAGGATATTAGGATATAATGAGCTGGATGGAGCAGCCTGCAAGCGGAGCGTGCGCCAGTGGGTGGAGGGGATCGTAGCCTCGACTGGGCTACTCTTTCCCGCCGGCCCGAGCACGCTTGAAGGAGCCAAGCGATGCAAGAAGAGCGCGATGTCTTTCCCACTTCCTTTTTGCTGGATGATCAGCAGCGGCGGCTGATCCTGACCTGGAGCGATGGCCATGAGAGTGTACACTCCTGGGAGAAGCTGCGCCGCGCCTGTCCCTGTGCTTTCTGTGCTGGCGAAGGGGGAGCGCCGGGCATGTTGCAGCGTCGGCAGCAATTGAGCGCGGAAGAAACGACGCTGGTGAACCTGGAGCCGGTGGGGCGCTACGGCCTGACCCCGATCTGGGAGGATGGCCATCGGACGGGTATCTTTACCTTTGAGAAGCTGCGCCAGCTTTGTGAGTGCGCGCGGTGTCGTGCCGGTGGCAGGTGACACAATCCAGAAGTCCTGTTCCCCTTAACAAAGACGGTCCTCTGGGTCATAGTAGTAAAGGTAACGTAACGGCTACGTCAGGAAGCAGCGCAGGTCCGCTCAGGGATTGGCAATAAGGAGGTTCTTCATGAGTGGAAGAAGCTCACCTGTGCAAGAGAGCACTTCAGCACGCCGCCATCTGGCAGGGCGCCTGCTCTCAGGCTGGACGATTCGCCTGCTGCTAGCGTTCGTGATAAGCTGGCTGCTGCTGCTGGCGTTCTTTGCAAGTGGAGCTGTCTCGCACTAGCGTAGAGATCCGCCGCGCAGGCCACCTCGTGGCTGGCCCGGTGGCTGGTGGTTGCCTGCGCCTCTGGCATCCTCTGCTCTACTGCTGTTCTCTTCCCGCGCCCGGCTGGCAGCCAGCGGGATCTGGCCAGCGAGGAGGGTCCTCGCCCTCCCTCAGCTCGGGCAGGTCTCCGCTCGCTGCTCGCTCTCGTAGTGGCCTGGCCGGCCGGCTGTCGTCATGCCTTCCTTCCCCGCTCTTGATCGCCGCGGGCTTTTCTCTTTTTTTTCTTCTCTTCGGCTGCCTCTCGCGACAGGTCCTTCCCTTATGCGGTGGCGCGGGCCTCGCGCACGGAGCGCGCGTATGCTCGAAGGCGGGCAGAAGAGAGGCGGCGCTCGATGATCTGTCGTGTCACCGGTAGCGTGCGCAACCTGAGCGGCAGATGGGGAAGGGTGCTGCGCAGCCCCTGCATGATCAGATCAAAAGCCTGCTGATGCCGGGGTCCCCAGGGATAGCCATAGAGGGCGCGCACCGGCTCGGGCAAGAGGCCGCAGGTAAGCAGGAAATGGAAGTGAAGGACTGGGCGAAAGACGGTGGGCAGGGGAGGGAAGAGCAGGGTGTGGGCCAGGCGACGGGCCTGGGGCGTGGCTGCCAGGCGTCCGCTCTGCACCATCTCCTCTACGTAGCGTTGGAGGTCGGGCAGCGTTGCTGGCATGTACCTGGGCTGCAGGCCCAGCAAGCGCGCCTGAGCTTTGCTCTCCTGATAGTAGCGCTCCTGCTCCTCGGGACTCAGTGGCCCGATCAGGCTCGTATAGAGCAGGAGGGCCGTGTCTACCAGCGTAGCGTGAACCCACAAAAGCAGCTCCTGGTCGCGGGCGCGGTAGAAGGTGCCGCGGCGGTAGGGACCGGCATCGTGTGGCAGGTGACCGAAGACGCGGGCGTGAAGGCGGTTGATGGTGCGCGCTGCCTCCTGAGCCTCGGGCCTATCTCCAAAGGTGAGAATCTGGCCGAGCATGAACGTATGCAGGGTACGAGAGGCCGGGTCGCTCAGATAGCTGCTGTGCCTGTAGACGCCTTCGGCCACCAGCGGGTGCGCGATCTGCAGTAGCACAGCGCGAGCGCCCCCCAAGAGGATCGCGGCCTCGCGTGTAACTTTCCAGGTGACGCTCTCGGGGCCATAGTAACCATAAGGGCCAGCTTCCGTTCGTCCTGACTCGACTTGTCTGGCCTCTCTCATAGGGACTCTCCTCGTCTGCTCACGCTTTGTGCGGCCCTGCCTCTGGCTCCCGGCCTGCCTTCTCGTTCCCCTTGCTGTCTTCCCTCGCCGAGAGCCAGCCAAGCCCCTCTGTCCTGTCGAGGCTAGGACTGATCCTGAGCTGATCCCTGGAGCTGAGCCAGCCGCTGCTGAAAGGCGCGCCCCATCAGCTCCTCGGCCTTCTCAGGATCTTGCTGCATGACTTGCAGAATCAGGGCCGTATCGCGATCCGGCGCCAGCGTCAGATCGTGCCGGTCGTGCAGGGCCGCCTGGATCATTTCCTCGGCGACCTGCTCAGGGGTAAGCAGGGCCTGGATATTGAGGAGCTGCGAGCCAGCCTCGGCCTGATGGACCATAGGCGTATCTACCCAGGAAGGGTAGACCGTCGTGATGCCGATGCCGCTGCCGTAGAGTTCCGCCCGCAGCGCGGCGGCGAAGCCGCGCACGGCCCACTTGCTCGCGCAGTAGCCGCTGAGGGCAGGCACGGGCAACTTGCCGGCGACCGAGGAGAGGAAGATGAAGTGGCCGTGTCCCTGGCGACGCATGATGGGCAAGGCGGCCTTGACGCAGTGAAAGGTGCCCATAAAATTGATGGCCAGCAGGGCCTCCATCTCGCTGGCGGTGAAGCTGTCGATCGGCCCGCCGCGCCCGATGCCGGCGCTGGTGACCACCAGGTCAAGCTGGCCGTTCGCCACTGCCGCCGCCTGGCGCATCAGCTCCTCGACCTGGGCTGCGACGGTGACATCGGTGACAACGGTCAGAATCTTGCCGCGCTCCTGCCCGCTGCTCTCCTGTTGCAGGCGCAGGGCAGCCTCTCGCAGGCCGCCTTCGTTGATGTCAGCAAGCACGACGTGAGCGCCTCGCTCATGGAGGGCGCGGGCCGTTGCCAGGCCGATGCCACTGGCCGCCCCCGTTACAACGGCCACGGCGTTCGCAATCGCTGTCAGTGTCATTGCTCGCAGCTCCTCTCGCTTTGCTCTCTTCAAGCTGGCGGTATGCCGAGCCTTGTCGTCTGCCGCTCTTTCGGGCAGAACAAGGCCCCTGTGCCGATTCTACCGCGTCTGCAGAGGAAGCTGCAAGGTCTGGCTTGCCTGGGGCGCGTGGACCGGCCTCCGGCCTGACCGCGCGTCAGCGCTGCTGTGGTGGTAGGACCTGGGGACCCTCTTCGGGATAGGAGAGCAGCGGCTGGGTGTAGCGCTTCTTGGTCGAGGCTGGCTCTTCGGGTACGGCTGCTGGCGCAACGGGCGACTCGCTGACGGCTGTCTGGGCCTGGTAGCCTTGATGATAGGGTGTGTAGGGCGGGGATGCCGGCTCAGCGGCCTGGCCGTCGGTCGCCTCGGGGACCCTGGAGGACGACTCAGCGAAGGTCGGGCTTGTCTCTGGCGGTTCCGGCACACCACATGAGAGTGACCCCCACATATAGGGTCCCAGACTGCTGACGATGATAGACAAGAGCAGGGCCAGCAGGAACCAGCTCCAGGACCCACTCCATACGAGCAGGGCGGTGGCCACAAGCCAGATCAGGCTGTTTACTCCAGCCAGCAGGTGCCCCCGAGACAGGGCCTTGAAAAAGCTGCTCACGGCCAGCCCGCCGAAGAAGATCGCAAGTAGCAGCTTCCAATCCTCACTGATGAAAGCGTAGACTATCCCAGCCAGGGCCAGCAGCATGCATGCTGTGCTCAGGCCGCCGAAGAGGGAGAAACGACTCATGTAGAGCCGCTGCTGCCGGCGATAGGCGCGTACCTGCTGACGGTAGGCCCGCGCCTGCTGGCGGTAGGCCCGTGCCTGCTGGCGAGCCTGCCGGCGATAGATCTTTATCTGCTGACGCCAGTCTGGAGCATTCCCCATCATGGGCTTCTTCCTCACTTTACTATACGCTCTATACGCTCTCCTGCCCGCCAAAGAAAGCTCGCAGAGGAGCGATGACTCTTCTCTTCTACCAGAACTAGAGACGCGAGAGCAGGTCTGTGCTCCAATCTCGGGACTGCTGCCGGCTCTGGCCGGTCACGGCGGCGCTGCTGCTCAGGCGGAACGCTCCGCCCGCGCTGGCGGCAGCATCTCGGCCAGCGTATGTCGAATGATCAATAGAGCCGTCTCGATCTGCTGGCGATCGATTCCATAGTGGGTCACAGCACGCAGCAAGCCGCTGCCCATGCTGCTCAACAGCAGCCCTTCGCTCTTGAGGCGAGCCAGGAAGGGGGCGCAATCCTCCTCGGATAGAGGTCGCGCGCCGTCGTAGAGGCGGAAGATCACGATATTGGTCTGTACGCGCTCCACCGCCAGCCTCACCTGAGGTAAATCGGCCAGACCCTGGGCCAGCAAACGGGCGTTCTCATGGTCCTCTGCCAGGCGTTCCACCATTTGCTCCAGGGCCACAATGCCGGCTGCCGCCAGAACCCCGGCCTGGCGCATTCCTCCGCCAAGCGCCTTGCGGACCCAGCGTGCGCGCTCGATGAAATCCCGACTACCTACCAGCAGCGAACCGATAGGGGCGCTCAGGCCTTTCGAGAGACAAAAGGTCACCGAGTCGGCCTCAGCGACAAGCTGACTGACTGGCACTCCCAGGGCCACCGCCGCGTTGAAGATCCGTGCCCCATCGACGTGTACCCGCAGTCCACGGGCGTGGGCCACGCGGCAGAGGGCCATCATCTTCTCGGGTCCCAGCGCGCATCCGCCGCAGCGATTATGGGTATTTTCCAGACAGAGCAGCCTGGTCGGCGGGGTATGCTCATCGCTATCGTCGGTGATCGAGTCAGCCAACCGCGCCAGGTCGAAGCCTCCATCCGACTGGTTGGGCACCACCCAGAGCTGAATACCGCCCAGACGAACCGCTCCCCCGCCCTCGTAGCGGTAGATATGCGCCTGATCGCCGACGATGGCCGCTCCCCCGCGTTCCACGTGCGTCAGAAGAGCCGTTGTATTGCCCATAGTACCGCTCGTCACGAACAGGGCCGCCTCCTTGCCAAGACGTTCCGCCGCCAGCTCCTGCAAGCGGTTCACGCTTGGATCCTCGCCGTAGACATCGTCGCCCACCTCGGCGCGATACATCGCCTCGCGCATCGCGGGAGTCGGCTGAGTCACCGTATCGCTGCGCAGATCGATCACCATTCCAGGTTGGATGCTCCTTTCTCTCTTCCTCTTCTCCGGCCAGCTCCTTGGAGATCGGACCTCTCCGTCTGCCTGCCGCGCTAGAAGGTACCTCCTTAGTATATCCCATACGACGCCCCGGGGCGGCCCGCCCGGGCCGAGAGCGGCCCTCCGGCTACGATTAGAAAAAAAGAAGAAGCTCCATGCCAATCGGCATGGAGCCTGTAGCGACAGATCAGGCAACCTCTGTCAGCCCTATCTCTCGCCAGCGTCCCGATATAGATACAAATCAATGTAAAGCCCCGAAGAGGCGGATCATAGCGAACGTCGAAGAGCCGGTGGTCTGATCCTGACGGACCTGGAGCATCACCAGGGCCTTATCGCCTGGGTTCCCCAGCGAATCGAAGCTGATGCGCCCGCTCGCGCCGTCGAAAGCTGGCAGGGGGCCGTTGCCCAGAGCGTCGAGCATAGCGCGCACGTTGGCCCCATTGAGGGCTCCCTTTACGTAGGAAGCCGCGCGGGCCATCACGCGCACAGCATCGTAAGTCATGATGGCGTTCTGATCGGGTGGCGGCGCGTTATTGGCGCTCTCCTTCTGGTTCTGGAAGATCCCGGCCCAGTCGGTAAAGAGCGTCGGTTGCTCCAGAGCCGGCACATTGCTCCACTCGCTGCGATCGGCGTAGGCCAGGACATAGATCCGCTGCATATCCTCGGGGAAGGTCCGTGCCAGGAGGGCGTCCTCGCTCTCTCCCTGGCCCAGGAGCAGGCTTGTGGCGACCGCCGGGCCGGTCAGGACCTTCAAATTGGCCAGGGCTGTATTCTCGGGTTGGGCGCGCGACAAAATACCGATCTCGTGGGCCAGGCGCACCGCATCGACATCGGTGCCGGCCAGAAAGATCACATCGGCCTGATGCGCCAGCGCATCGGCGATGGCCGTGCTGTAGCCCTCCACCGGTGTAGCCTGGGAGGTGAAGGTATCGCGTGCGCTCTCGACCACGCGGCCATCCAGCATCTGGACACGGGCCACGAAGGCGTTGGCCAGAGCCACGCTGGCCTCATCCGCAGGAGAGCGCATTACCAGGATCGCATTGGCATGCAACTGCTGCAGCGCGAACTCGGCCAGGGCGTCGCCCTGAACGTTATACGGCGGACTGATGCGGAAGAAATACGGATTGCCCACCAGATTCACGTCGGGCGCGAGCTGCGAGATCAGCGGCACCTGAGCCGAAGCGATCAGATCGCGCACGGCCTGCGTCTGACTGCTCGAAGGCCAGCCGACCACCCCGATAATATGATCGAGGTTATCGGCCTGCTTCACGCGGGCGACGATGTCGCGGGCCACCTCGGTCACGCTGGCCTTATCGGGAGGAGAGCCGGCGATCAGGATGCGCAATTGATAGTTATGAGGCAGCCAGGCGAACTCGTTAATCTCATACTGAGCCACGTAGACGGCCTGCAGCATCGAGCGAGTGGCCGCCAGGGACTGGGGATCATCGCCGTTGAAGCTCAGGCCCACCACGATCGTCACGAAGGGCTGGCCGTTCTGCTCAATCAGCAGATTCTGGCTGTAGATCAACGCCTCGGCGTCGGTGGGATCGAGAGCGATAGCGGCACTCAGAGCACTGGAAGCCGTATCCAGATCGCCCGACTGCAAGGCCCGAGCGGCGGTCAGCTTCTGCGCGACGTCCTTGCGACCAGGATAGGAATCCAGGACAAAGCGCCCATCGCTAACGGCGATGCCGCGCGTCTGCCAGCTCTGTCGTTCACGATTCAGCTCCTGCTGCCAGGCTGCTGCTGCCTGGCGGGCCTGCTGGGCTGCCGCCGTCTGCTGAGCCAGGGCGGTAGCGGTCGCCGCCGGATTGGGGGCGCCCGTCGAAAGCGGGGCCCGTTGGGCGGCCACGATAATGCCTCCCACCAGGAGCGCGAAGACCCCAAGCATGACCGCGGCGAAGGTCAACGTCGAGCGGCGTGTCCCGGAGCGAGGTCGAGGCCGGGCGCGACCTGAGCCTGGGGGCAAGGAGCCTGTTGCAGGGGCGGGCAGCGCCATCTCACTGCCTCGCCGCGCGGAGGCCGCGATCGCCTCCAGCTCCTGCCGCATCTGGGCAGGGCGCAGGTAGCGCTGGGCGGCGGCCACGCGCAGGCCGCGCGCCAGAACCGACTCCATGCGGGCTGAGACCTGGGGATTCAAGCGCCGAGCGGGCGGATAGAAAAAGGCCATATGTTGACGCGGATCATAGGTGGTCAGAGCATAATAGAGCGTGGCCGCGACCCCGTACAGGTCGGTGCGCGTATCGGTCACGCCGTGAAACTGCTCGGGCGCAAAAAAGCCCGCGATGGCCTTGCCCTGCATCTCCGGGGGAAGGCGGGGAGGGAAAAGCGGCATCAGAATCAGAGAGAGCTGATGGCCGTCCGGGCTGACAATCACGGTTTCCGGGCTAATCGCCCCATGAACCAGGGGCGGCTCCTGCGAGGCCAGCACCTGCACCAGCTCGCAGAGCTGTCGCCCATATTCGGCCACCAGGCGCTCGGGCAGAGGCTCCCCCTGCTGAGCAACCAGCTGAGCCAGGCTCTGCCCCTCGGGGTGCTGGAGCACGATGTAGTAACAGCCGCGCTCGCTGAACATATCGATCAGATGAGGAAAGCCACGGTGCTGGCCCAGCTCAGCCAGGCGCTGGGCGCTCATGCGTAGCTCCTCTTCCAGCCGGGCGGCCCTCTCGGCGGTGGGAATCACCTCGCGGATCAGCACCAGGCGACTGACTGACTGTGCATCCCTGGCCAGCCAGGCCTTGCCCTGATCATGCTGGCTGCGCGGCAGAGGCAGCTCCTCGACGATGCGATAGCGTCCCTCGCGCAGCACATCGCCGCGCAGCACCGGGCGCGTGGCCAGCAGACTGAGCGGCCTCGAGACCGTAGTGACCAGCTCCCGGCTTTCCTGACTGAGAGACAACGGGCGGCTCCCTCTGTCTGGCAGGCGGCCATAACCACAGCGCGGACACCCCCCATTCAGTGGTTCCCCTTCAAAGTGGCATTGAGGACAGCGCATAGGTCTTCCTTCCAGCTAATGTCTCTTGACAGGCGCACAGCTCTTCCTTCGTGTGCGCTCAGGCGTGCAGTGTGTAACATAAGACAGACAGGCGGAGCTGGCACCCTTTCCCTTGTTGACTTCTTGCTCTTCTCTTCTACAGCTGGCTCGCCTGGACCTGAACAGACAGCTCTCTTCTCCCCCTCAAACCTTCGTTCCCCCAACTGAGAACAAAGATGACAGGGGAGAACGTGGCGAAAGGCAACAAGACCAGCAGATCACACGCCGGACCCATCCGTGCCGCTTTGCCCCTCTTCCCTCTCGCGCCTGCCAGGTAGACAGAACGAGACCAAACGCCCCCGTAGTCCTGCCTGCCCTTCAAGCGGGACTGGCCGCTTGTCTTATGTACGTCTGCTCTGGCTACTCTGCTGCTCCTGACTTGCTCTGTCTCCAGAGAATATCGTGCTCAGGCCGTCCTGTCAAAATGGTAACCATAAGGCCCTACCTTCTTCATCGGATAGGAGAAAATGGCCATCGAATTGCTGGTTGAAACAAGGGAGCGGTTTATGGTACCATTCTCTCTGGCAGAGAAAGGACTCTCCCCGTATTGCGCCTTGCTGGGGACTGCGTCATGTCATTCCCGGCGGGGAACCACGTCAGAGCAAGCGTGGAAGGATGCCGCCAGGCATACCGCTCGCTCGGCTCAGGCGATGATCGGTCGAGCACGACACGCGAGAGGACCAGGGGTGCCATTTCTGGCGTGGTTATAGTGGATATAGAGGTTGTTCCTCCAGGGGTTGTTGAGTTTAGTCTAAGGAGCTGTCATGAGTGAGCTGATTCTCTCTGCTATGCTCCCCCGGCGGCAGGGACCCGTCGTAGA
>NZ_JBHOQV010000086.1:0-1701 GCF_042408735.1 Thermogemmatispora sp. | reverse complement strand
GTGCTGCTATCGATCCTTGCCAGACGCTTCGCTGAGCTTTTCTCTGAATTTGAGCCAGGGAAGTTTCTTGTGTGGCCAGGCTCCTCCAGGAGGAGTCACAGGAAATTCCCTCTTCACGTGTTGGGTCTCCCAGCTCGCAGCCGAAGAACAAGAGCGCCTCTTTGCTGTCCTTGGAGGAGCGCAGGCACCAGCAGCTGATCCTCCGTTGCCTGAGCCGGACCTTGCCACTGCTCCAACCTGGCTTCCCCAGAATCCGGGGGTACCACTTCTGCTGGGCCAGCCAGCTGCTGGTATTCATCTGACAGATCTCTCGACGTACCGCGCTCTTGAGGCAGCGCTGCCCTTGCTCAAGGCATCGCATCAGCACTGCAGCGCGCACCTGCTCTTCCAGCAGCTGGTGGAGCGAGCGTTCCTTTTTCTCGACGAGACCCGCCGTCCTGCAGGCATTGCTCCGCTCGAGGCTTCCGACAGCCAGCAGCGACCAGCGTTGACCACTGGAGAACAGCTCGCCTCTTTCCTCTTCTTCAAGAAGAATGGGTCTGCGACCGAGCGCCGGCAGTATCTGCACATTCAGGAATCTTTTTCCGAGATCACTGGCAAGCGATTCGACCTACGGCTGGTCTCGGCTCCTGCTGAGGCGAGCGCGCAGGGGAAACAGGAGGCCGCGACCACTGAGGGGACCCACATGCCCAGACCAGCCGTCGAGATCGTGCTCGAAGAGCCGTGGGGGGAGCTCCCTCTCAAATGGTGTGCTGCCGGCCTGGCGGAAGTGCTCCTTGTGACGGCTGCACTCATCGGAGAGCGGGGACGAGTGTTGCTGTTCGATGAACCAGCACGCCACCTGCACCCATCACTGCAGACCAGCCTGCTGCAGGCCCTGCAGAAGCCATGCCAGCAACAACAGCACGATACCCAAGAGGGGGGACGCTGCCAGATTCTGTTGATTACCCATGCTCCTCACCTGGTCCCCACTGAGCACCTTGCGCGGGTGAGTCGCTTCGCTGCCGGACCAGATGGGACACGTCGATGGGCCTTGGGACCCGGTGCGCTGGCCTTCCCAGAAGAGGAGCATGAGCGGGAACAGTGGCTTCGCGGGCCCGGGACACTGGCGCGAGAGGCCCTGTTCAGCCGGGCGGTTCTGCTCGTGGAGGGAGAGACGGAGCTTGGGGTCTTGCCGCTATGGTGTCCCGACCTGGCCTTGCAGGATATCCTGCTCTGCTCTGTCGGCGGAAAGTACAACTTTACGCCCTGGGTTCGGTTTCTGCGCCTCTTTGGGCTCCCCTGGGCCATCCTGGCAGATGGGGACTTTTTCTGGAACAAGAGGGAAAGGGATATGCTGGTGAATCGTGTCTTGCAAGCTGCGGGGAAGAATGAGCTTCACCCGACGAGCGATCCAGGTCAGTCCGTGGAGGCATTCAAGCGCTGGAGCGATCAGCTCGCTGCTCATGGGATCTTCACCTTCGCCCGGCAAGCCACGGATGGCTTCGAAGAGGCGCTACAGGCTGAGCTGCCTTCTGCCGAGCAAGCAGCAGCTCGTCAATACCCCGGGAAAGTCGCTTGGGGGCGAAACCTTGCCCGTCATTTCCCGTGTCCCTCCAAATGGCAGCAGCGGCTGCAGGAAATGCTCCGCTTTCTCTCCGCAGCAGGAAGCGCAGCCGATTGCGTCACCGGTTCACGGTGAGACCGTGAGACCACCAGCAC
>NZ_JBHOQV010000080.1:0-1001 GCF_042408735.1 Thermogemmatispora sp. | reverse complement strand
GACCAGACGGTGACCTTCACACTGACCGGTCCCAACAGCACCGCTCTGTTCTACCTCGGCCAGACCTACATCGTGCCTCAGCACGTCTGGTCTACCATCAGCGGCGACCCCGCCAAGTTCACCAACGACAAGAACCCCGTCGGCACCGGCCCCTACAAGCTCCGCAGCTTCTCCGCCGACCTGATCATCTACGACGTCAATCCCTCCTACTGGGGCGGCCAACCCGCCGTCAAGCACGTCTACGTCTACTCCGCCAAGGACAACACCACCGCCGTCACCAACATGATCCAGGGCAAGTATGACTGGATGGGTACGGGTTGGACGCCGGACTTTGACAAGCAGTTCAAGTCCAAGGACCCCCAGCATAACAAGACCTGGTTCTTCCCCAGCAATACCGTCATGCTCTATCTCAACCTCTACAAGGCCCCCTTCAACAACGTCCTCGTCCGCAAGGCCATCAGCGCCGCGATCAACCGCGACAACCTCCCCCAGGGGGTGGCGGTCTATGCCAAGCCGGCTCATCCGACCGGGATTATCCCGGCCCGTAAGGATTGGATTGCGCCGGAGTATCAGAACGCGGCCTTCCAGTACAGCGTCTCCCAGGCGCAGGCCTATCTCAAGCAGGCCGGCTACACTCAGCACAGCGATGGCTACTTCTACGACTCCAGCGGCAAGGTCCTCGGCTTCTCCATCATCGTCCCCAGCAGCTGGTCTGACTGGGCTCAGGACGTCCAGTTCATCGTCAACGACCCCAACACGGCCGGCATCAAGGCCACGATGAACGGCGTGGCCGACGCCAATACCTACTTCAGCGCCATCTATGGCGGCAACTACGAGGTGGCGATCGGCTGGAAGGATAAGGGTCCCACCCCCTACTATCCATATCGCGATATGCTCAGCAGCAGCAACTCTGGCCCGATCGGGAAGTCGGTCTCCGGGTCGAACTTCGAGCGCTGGGATGCGCATTCGGCTGGGACGCTGGCCAACCAGGTTGATCAGTT